>CAYYCX010000079.1:0-20214 GCA_964470455.1 uncultured Wenzhouxiangellaceae bacterium | reverse complement strand
CGTCGATCAGGTCCAGCGGGTCCAGCGTGTTGCCCTTGGACTTGGACATTTTCTGCCCCTGGCCATCGCGGATCAGGCCATGGATATAGACGGTGCGGAACGGCACATCGTCCATGAACTTCATGCCCATCATGATCATGCGGGCCACCCAGAAAAAGATGATGTCAAAACCGGTGACCAGCACGCTGCCCGGGTAGAACTGTTCCAGGCGTTGCGTTCTTTCCGGCCAGCCCAGGGTCGAGAATGGCCACAACGCCGACGAAAACCAGGTATCCAGCACGTCTTCGTCCTGGCGCAATGCCACTGTGTCGTCGAGCCCGGAGCGCGCGCGGGCATCGGCTTCGTCCATGCCCACGTGAATGTTGCCTTCGGCGTCGTACCAGGCCGGGATGCGATGGCCCCACCACAACTGCCGGCTGATGCACCAGTCTTCGATGCGGTGCATCCAGTCGAAATAGGTTCGCGACCAGTTGGCCGGTACGAACCGGATGCGGCCGTCTTCAACCGCTTCGATGGCCGGCTTGGCCAGCGGGGCGATTTTCACGTACCACTGGTCGGTCAGGTAGGGCTCAACCACGGCATGCGAGCGGTCGCCGCGCGGAATCATCAGCTTGTGGTTTTCCACCCGCTCCAGAAGGCCGGTGGCTTCCAGGTCCGCCACCACCCGATCGCGGGCTTCGAATCGGTCCAGTCCCCGGTAGGCCTCCGGCGCATTGTCGTTCAGGGTGGCGTCGGGATTCAGGATGTTGATCATCGGCAGGCCATGCCGTTTGCCAATTTCATAGTCATTGAAATCGTGCGCCGGCGTAATCTTGACACAGCCGGAACCGAATTCCGGGTCAACATAGTCGTCGGCAATGATGGGAATGCGCCGGCCCGACAGCGGCAGCTCCAGTTCCAGGCCGACCAGGTCCGAATAACGTTCATCGTTCGGGTTGACCGCGACCGCGGTGTCACCCAGCATGGTTTCCGGGCGCGTGGTGGCAACCACCACCTGGCCGCGGCCATCGGCGCGCGGATAGGCGATGTGCCAGAGTTTGCCGTTTTCCTCTTCGGACAATGCTTCGAGGTCGGACAGCGCGGTATTCAGCACCGGATCCCAGTTCACCAGGCGCTGGCCGCGGTAGATCAGGCCCTCGGAATAAAGCGACACGAACACCTTGCGGACCGCGTGCGACAGTTCTTCATCCATGGTGAAACGGTGAGCTTCCCAGTCCACTGAAGCACCGAGGCGCCGCATCTGGCGGCTGATGGTGTCTCCGGACTGCTCCTTCCATTCCCACACCGCGTCAACAAAGCCCTCGCGGCCGAGTTCATGCCGTGAACTGCCCCTGGCCAGCAATTGCCGCTCAACCACCATCTGGGTGGCAATGCCGGCATGGTCGGTGCCGGGTTGCCACAGCGTGTTCCTGCCCTGCATGCGCTGCCAGCGCGTCAGGCAGTCCATGATGGTGTCCTGGAAGGCGTGGCCCATGTGCAGGCTGCCCGTCACGTTGGGCGGTGGCAGCATGATGCAGTAACTTTCGCCTGCTCCGGCGGGGCGGAAATAGCCGTTCTCTTCCCATTGTTGATAACAGCGCTGTTCAATGGCGGCGGGATCGTAACTCTTGTCCATGGGGTCCTTGCTGGTGGTGTTCTTGGCCGTCGTATATAGGGGCGGGTTAAAGGTATTCAGTGGTCGCGGGTATTATGGCTCATTGCCTGGGTCTTTTACTGGCCCGTTGCCTGGCCTGTTGCCTGGCCCATTGAATGACTCTGTGGATTCAGTCCCAGTTCGCGGTAGGCGCGGAACTTGCTGCGCGAAGCTTGTCGTTCGGCTTCGCGTGCAGGGACCAGTTCCAGCAGCCGGCGGAATCGCTCCGGCCTGGGCACGGCGGCGAGATCCAGGTTGATGATCACTTCTGCCCGGGTCCGGTCGAGATCACCCAGGGTGCCAATGCTGACCGGAGTGCTTGCGTCGCCGCCTTCGGCCTGGTGGGGCAGGAAGCGCCCCTGGGGGTATGCCCACATCAGTTCGTCCAGTTGTGTTGCCTGGCTGGTATCAGGCGCAACCACCAACGACCGCAAGCCCTGCTCCCAAGCCATCATCGCGAGCTGGCAAGCCAGTTGCTGCACGGATTTGCGCGGATCTTCCACGACGTAGAAATCCACCTGGCAGGCATTGCTGGCCACGGTTCAGACCGCCTTGATACCGGACTGATGGAGCAGGAATTGCGTCAAAAGGCCGGTGGGACGGCCGGTGGCACCCTCGTTGCCCTTCCATTTCCAGGCGGTGCCGGCAACGTCCAGGTGTGCCCAGCTCTGCTTTTCGGTAAAGCGCGACAGGAAGCAGGCAGCCGTGATGGTGCCGGCAGATATGCCGCCGACATTCTTGATGTCGGCGAATTCGCTGTCGATCTGGCTCTGGTAGTCGTTCCACAGCGGCATGCGCCAGGCCCGGTCCACCACCTCTTCGCCGCTTTGCAGCAACTGGCCGGCCAATTTGTCGTCATTGCTCAGCAGGCCGCTGGCCGGATGGCCAAGGGCAATCACGCAGGCGCCGGTCAGGGTTGCCACATCGATGATGCACCGCGGCTCGAACCGTTCACTGTAAGTCAGCGCATCGCACAGCACCAGGCGACCTTCGGCATCGGTGTTGAGCACTTCAATGGTCTTGCCCGACATGCTGGTGACCACATCACCCGGGCGGTAGGCATTGCCACCCGGCATGTTTTCCACCGCCGCGACGATGCAGACCACATTCAGTTTCAGCTTCAGCGCCACGCAGGCCTGGAATGCGCCGAGTACACTGGCGGCCCCGCACATGTCGTACTTCATTTCCGTCATGTTGTCCGGCGATTTCAGCGACAGGCCACCGGAATCAAAGGTGATGCCCTTGCCCACCAACACCACGGGCTTGTCACTGGCCTTGCTGCCCCTGTACTTCAGAATGATCAGTTTGGGGTCGGTGCTGCTGCCGCTGGCCACGCCCAGCAGGGCGCCCATGCCCAGTTCCTTCATCTGGGTGCGTTCAAGGATTTCGATTTCGACCCTTTTCCCGCCATCCGCCAGCTTGCCGGCTTCCGCCGCCATGAAATCCGGAGTGCAGATATTGGGCGGCAGGTCGCTCAGGTGCCGCGCCAGTTCATAACCTTTGGCCAGGCCTGAAGCCTGGTCCAGCGCGGGCTTGAGCGCCGGTTTACCCAGGAAACTGGCCCTGGCCAGCGGTTTGGCCGCCTTGTCGGCTGGCTTCTTGGTGGCCGTGTAACGGTAATTGGCCCGCGTGAAGGCCAGCGCGGCCTGGCGTACACGCCAGCCAACGGATTTCCGCCCTACCTTGACCTCGTGCAGGCACACCATGCAGTCTTCCAGAGGATGGTCGCGCAACAGGCGTCCAGCCTTGAAGCAGGCCTGGTCATAACCCGGCTCATCCAGCTTGGCGCTGTCGCCAAAACCCACCACCAACAGGCGCGGCGAACTCATCCCTTTGAAATGATGCAGCAGTGTGGTTTTGCCTTTCGCGGTGGCGATGTCGCCGCTGTCCAGCAGAGCCTGGAACGCACCATCGCTGGCTTTGTCGATTGCCCGGGCGCTGGGGCCGAGCGGACCATCGGCGCACACGCCGATGACGATGCAGGCGGATTTGCTCTGGTGAGCTGGAGTTTCAGTCAGGTTCAGAAGCATGGACTGGTGTTTCCTTCGCAATGGTTTCAGTGGCCCGGCGCCAGGCGGACAAACAATGTAGCTCGGCGCAGCAGTTCGGCACAGTAGCGCGGCACAGTAGCGCGGCATTGTACTGGAATTTGCCACGCCGGTTGTCCGCCGGCAACGTCCGCCCATGGTTTGCTGCTAAACTTCGGGGCTTGAGCCTGGTGCCTGCCGCGGGCCCGGAACTTACCGGTTTGAATTGTCGAGATTGTCCTGAACATCCTGCAAAAATACATCCTGCGCGAATGGTCGCTGACTTTTGTGGCAGTCACGCTGGTGCTGCTCCTGGTGATGTTTGGCGTGACGCTGGGCGAGCTGCTCAACGACATCGCCGGCGGACGCCTGCCCCCGGGTTTGCTGGGGGAGTTGGTGGTGCTGAAAATTCCGGACGTATTGGCCACCATTCTGCCACTGGCTGTTTTCATCGCCGTGATCTGGGGCCTCGGAAGGTTGTACCGGGACCAGGAAATGGCGGTCATGCGGGCCAGTGGCTTCAACTGGACCCTGATGCTGCGGCCCCTGTTCAACCTTGTGTTGCCGGTAGCCGTCCTGCTGCTGGCCATCGGGCTGATCATAGCGCCCATGGCCGCGCAGACCGCCCAGCAGCGGCTGGAGGATGCGTTTCGCACTGCATCGGAGTGGGGGCTGCAAACCGGGCAGTTCCACGTCCTGCGGGACGGCAACCTGGTGCTGTACGTGGAAGCGGTGGAAAAAGACGGCCAGACACTCAGGAATGTATTCATCCGGCAGAAAAACAATGAGCGCGAGCAAATCTGGGTGGCCGAGAAAGGCTATTACTGGCTGAACGTGCAAACCGGTGAGCGCTTCCTGACCCTGGAGAATGGCCAGATCACGGAAGGCGGCGCTGAAACCCTCGACTTCGGCATCATCCGGTTTTCGCGCAATGACCTGCGCGTGCCCGAGCCTGAACGCAGGAACAGCGCGCCGGATATCGAGGCCCTGTCCAGCGAGGAGCTGCTGAACTCGGGCAACCGGGTTGAACGCACTGAATTGCAGTGGCGTTTGTCACCGGCCATGGCCATCATCATTCTGGCGCTGCTGGCCATACCGCTGTCGCATTCGCGTCCCCGCGAAGGCCGGGGAGGCCGCGTCGTGATGGGAATACTGCTTTATGTGGTGTATGCCAACCTCCTGTACATGAACCGCACCTGGGTGGCTGAGGGGGTGTTGCCACTGCTGCCGGGAATGTGGTGGGTGCACGCGGCATTTGGCGTGATTGCCCTCGTATGGCTGCACCGCCAGGGCCGCAAAGTGGGGAGCGGCTGAGCATGGTGATGCTCGTGGATCGCTATATCGGCCGGGCTGCCATCACAGGCACCCTGGCGGTGTGGGTGGGGCTGACACTGTTGTTTGTCCTGTTTACGCTGTTGAGTGAATTGCGCTCCACGCAGGCAGAGTACACCAGCCTGGACGCTGTCTGGGTGGCGCTCCTGACCATGCCGCGCATGGCATACCAGATATTTCCGGTTTCGGCCCTGTTGGGCACCATGATCGGTGTCGGCGGGCTGGCGGCAACCAACGAACTGGTGGCCTTCCGTACCTCGGGTGTGTCACGGTTGCGTCTGGCATCCGCGGCATTGGGAGGCACGCTGTTACTCACGGCGCCGGTGATGTTGATGGGCGAGTGGCTGGCGCCGTCGGCGGAACAGCAGGCCCGTGCATTTCGCCTGAGTGAGATGGTGGGCCAGGCCATCATCGGCGGAACCACGGGTGTCTGGATGCGCGATGGCAATGACATCGTGAATATCCAGGCGCCGATATTGTCAGCGGACCGTGGACAGCAGTCGCTGGAATTCAAGGATATCGTCATTTATCACTTTTCCCGGGATGAAAACCTTTACAAGATCACCCGGGCCGAAAGCGCCGCGCACCAGGCGGGAGCCTGGCAACTTGAGCAGGTGTTTGAAGTTGCATTTGACGATACGGGAGCCGTGGGCAAGCAGTATGCCAGCCTGCCCTGGTCCACCGAAGTGCGTCCCGAACTGCTTGATTCGGTTGTAACCCGGCCGAAGCGGCTGTCAGTGAGATCCTTGCTGGATTACCTGCACTATCTCAAAACCAACGGCCTGGATGACTCCGTCTACCAGTCGGCGTTGTGGGAGAAAATGGTGTTTCCGTTTGGGGTGATTGCGCTGGTGCTGGCAGGAATGCCGTTCGTGTTTGGCCAGGCCCGTAGCCAGAACATGGGTGTGCGCATGTTTCTGGGCATGGTGCTGGGTGGCGTGTTCATGATTGTGACGCGCATGGCGCAGAATTTTGGCGACGTCTACCACCTGCCGGCGGCCTTCAGCCACAGCCTTCCGCCGTTGTTACTCGGCCTGGCCGCGATCCATTTTCTCAGGCGCACGGTCTGAAGGCGGCAGCGCAGCTGTCTTTCCGCAATGCACCAGATGGGTCTGGCTCAGGCGGTCGTGCCAGCTGCGTTTTTCCCGGTCAATCAGCATCCACAGGTAACCGAGCCCGGCGGGAATGGCGGAAAGCCAGGCTCCCAGGAAGCGCAAGCCGCATTGCCACCAGGCGGGTACGGGTTTCGAACCGCCGTCCCGGCTGTTGAGAAGCCGGACTCGCCATGCCCGCATGCCCAGAGTCATGCCACCGTGACGCCAGCACCACGCCAGGTAGAGAAACCAGGCGAACAGCAAATACAGGGTGTATGCCGGGTCTTTGCCGGCCGTCTGGTGTTCGAAAGGCAACTCCAGCGCAATGGCTCCGGCAATCATGAGTATGGCCACAACCACGATGGCATCGTAAATCATCACCATCAGCAGGCGCAGCAGGCCACAGGGCCGAACACCAGCCTGGCGGCCGGGCGGGGCCTCATCAGTCTGGTGCCCGGACTTGTTTCCATTTGTTCGCATACGGGCCATCCCGGTTGCTTTGCAGTAGTCGATGCGATTCATTATCCAACAATTGCACAACTCCGTTTATGCGTGCAGGATGGAAGCTGAAAGGGCAGATACTACCTACATTTTCGTAGTCAATCCGCTCTGCTATGCTTATACTGCGGGTACATCAAATGGGCACTAAACCGGTGATAACAGGGGACTTGCGCTGGGCTTCAAACCGCCTGTCCGGGGCGTTTGTTCCAGGTGGATTGCACTTGCAGCATCGGGTATCCTGTGCGCCCCGTGATCCGGGGAGCCCCGGATTCAATCGTTGCCGGGCCCCGGTTTCGACTAATCTACTATAGAACCAATTGGAAACAGGTCATGCTAAAAAACCAGCTAAGCCGCCTTACCAAGTTCTGCCTTATCGCCCTTTCGGCGCTGCTGTGTCTGAACGCCGCGATGGCCCAGAGCCTTGATTCAACCGTGCAGGCTGAAACCAGGATCAACAAGGATGCAGCGTCTTCGCAACAAAGGGTGAGCACACTCGCCAAGCAAACCCAGGACCTGCTCGCCGAGTACCGGGCCGTGGTTCGTGAAGTGGAAGGCCTGAAGATTTACAACGAGAATCTGGCCAAGGTGGTCGGCGACCAGCGCAGCGAGATTGAATCCATCAACAACCAGCTGGCCGGGCTCGAAGCTACCAACCGTGGCGTCGTGCCCCTGATGCTGGAGATGATCGAAGCGCTGGGGCAGATTGTCGAAGCCGACATTCCGTTTCGCATCGAGGAACGCCGCGCTCGGGTTGAGCGGCTGGCCAACATGATGGACCAGGCGGAAGTCACCGCCTCGGAAAAATACCGCCGGGTCATGGAGGCTTACCAGAGTGAGCTGGAATTTGGTCGCACCACCGAAGCCTATTCCGACACACTGCCAACCACGGGTCAGACGGTTGATTTCCTGCGCGTCGGCCGCACGCTGTTGATTTACCAGACCTCCGACCAGTCAAGCACCGGCTGGTTCAACCCCAGCACGCGCGCTTTTGAAGAACTGCCCAGCAAGTACACGCTGGAAGTCAAGAACGGCATTGCCATCGCCAAGAACGAGAAAGCGCCTGACCTGGTCATGCTGCCTACTCCCGGGCCGGAGGCAGCACAATGAAAAAGTTCAGCCTGATTGTTGCAGCCAGTGCCATCCTGCTTGCGCCGCTGGCTTACGCGCAGACCCTCGACGAACTGGCCCGGATTGTCCGCGAGGCGGCTTCGTCAGACGCCAAGATCAATGAGCAGCGTGAAGCCGAGTTTGTCCGTGACCGCAACCGCCAACGCGACCTGCTGGCTGCCGCGCGCCAGGAGCTGGCGGCGGAAAATGCCCGCAGCGACCAGCTGCGTGACGAGTACGATGTCAATGAACGTTCCCTGGCGGAACTGGAAACCACCCTGGCTGAGCGCATGGGCAACCTGGGTGAACTGTTTGGCGTGGTGCGCCAGTCTGCCGGTGACGTGCAGGCGGCGCTGGATGATTCCATGGTCACCGCCCAGTATCCCGGCCGCACGAAATTCCTTTCCGATCTGTCCGCCCGCCGTGAATTGCCCACCGTGGCTGAACTGCGCAGCCTGTGGTCGGCCATGGTCACGGAGATCGCCGAATCCGGCAAAGTGGTGAAGTTTACCGCTCCGGTGGAACGCACCAGTGGCGAGAAGCAGGACATGGAAATTGTCCGTGTCGGTGTGTTCAATGCGGTTGCTGATGGCCAGTTCCTGGATTGGGACACCAGCAAGAGCCGGGAGAACCTGATCGAACTGGCCCGCCAGCCGGCCGAGCGTTTCCGCGGCATGGCGGAAGACCTGCAGGATGCGCCTCCCGGAGGCTCCAATGACATGGCCATCGACTTCACCCGCGGCCAGATCCTGCGCGCCGTGGTGCAGACCAAGACCCCCTGGGAACGCGTCGAGGAAGACGGCGGCATCGTTGGTTGGGTCATCATCGGCGTCGGCGCATTCGGCCTGCTGCTGTGCCTGTGGAAAGCCTTCTCGCTGTACAGTACCGGTGGCCGCATGTCACGCCAGATGAAGAGTGAAACCGCCGACAAGAAGAACCCGCTGGGTCGCGTGCTGGCGGTTTACACGGATAATCCGGATGCCGACATCGAGACTCTGGAACTGAAACTGGATGAAGCCATCCTGCGTGAAACCGCGCCGATCGAAACCGGCCTGGCCTTCATCAAGGTGCTGTATGTGGTGGCCCCTTTGCTGGGTCTGTTGGGTACGGTTGTGGGCATGATTGCCACCTTCCAGATGATCACCCTGTTCGGCACCGGTGATCCACGCATGATGGCAGGCGGTATTTCCACCGCACTGGTCACCACGGTTCTGGGCCTGGTGGTTGCCATTCCGCTGACGCTGTTCCACAGCTTCCTGCAGGGCAAGGCAAAGGCCCTGATCCAGACGCTGGAAGAGCAGGCTGCGGGCATTATTGCCAGGCTGGCAGAGCGCCGCGCATGATCTGGTTTTATGAAGCCATAGCCTCCATCAGGGATTTCATGACCCTGGGAGGCGATGTGCTTTGGGCCATCATGTTCGTGTTGTTCCTGATGTGGACTTTCATCCTTGAGCGTGTCTGGTTCCTGTACAAGGTTTTTCCCGACAAGCGAAAAGGCTTCGTCAACACCTGGGAAACACGCTCTGACACCAGTTCCTGGTATGCGCGCCAGGTCCGCGATGGCCTGATATCAGAGGCGTCCATCGCCCTGAACCAGAACATCGGTTTCATTAAGGCACTTATTGCCATCTGTCCACTGCTGGGCCTGCTTGGCACGGTGACCGGAATGATCACGGTGTTTGATGTCATGACGTACAGCGGCGGCGGCAATGCGCGGGCCATGGCGGGTGGCGTTTCCATGGCCACGGTTCCCACCATGGCGGGCATGGTTGCAGCCCTGTCCGGCGTGTATTTCGGTACCTGGCTGGAACACAAGGCCAGCACCGAGGCTGAACGCCTGGAAGATTTGCTGCAGCGGCATTGATTAATTGCTCTGGATAAGTCCATCCTGGACTTCCCAGAGTGCGGAATTTGAAAAGCGCGGTTTTCAAATTCCTTCATTTTCAATGAAATCGATTCATTGAAAATGGCGACACATCCCTGTGTCGCAGGAATTCCTGCTGAATGCAGGAATTCCCCGAATACATACACGGTGCTGGTAACCCGGCGCCAGCGATTGCGGAGATCATTGCATGGCCAGAAGGCATGCACATACTGAAGATGCCGAGATCAACATCACGCCGATGTTGGATATCGTTTTCATCATGCTCATTTTCTTCATCGTCACCACCTCCTTCACCAAGGAAACGGGTGCCACTATCGTCAAGCCCGAGGCTCCGCAGGCCGTCAGCCTGCGCAATGGAACCATTTTGATCGGCATACGGCCCAATGACGATATATGGATGGCGAAACGACAGATCGAGTTGCGCGAAGTCCGGCAGCAGGTGGAGCGCGCCAAGGCGGAGAACCCGGAAGGCAGCGTGGTGATCATCGCCGACAAGGGTTCCCGCATCGGGACGGTCACCCAGGTGATGGACCAGGTGAAGCTGGCCGGAGTGGAAGGCATAGCGATTTCCGCCGAGATTCCCGGAGAATGATCCGATGAGCAAACTCAGAATCCTGGTTTCCGCGCTGGTGGCCATAGGGGTCACTTTTGGCCTGTTCCTGTTCATGCACATGCTGGTGTCTTCCGGTTCGGGTGGCCGTGAGGACCTGGAAGCCATAGCCGGTATTCATTTCGGCCCGGTGGAAATTCCCGACGACATCACCACCAAGAACCGCCGGATTCCCAAGAAGCCGCCGCCGCCGAAGAACCCGCCGCCTCCGCCCAAGATGCAGATAGCCAAGCAGGACCAGGTGGTGCAGAACATGCCCAAACTGGACATGCCGAACCTGGACGTGCCGTTGAGCGGCGGCGAGGGCATTTTCATCGGCAACTTCCAGCAGGTCGACAAGACTGCTGAAGGCGACATCATTCCGGTGGTGGTCATCCGCCCCATGTACCCACGCGAGGCAGCCATCAGCGGTATTGAAGGCTGGGTAAAAGTCGAGTTCACCATAACCGAGGTGGGAACGGTCAAGGATCCGCGGGTGATTGAGGCCGAGCCCGCCCGCATCTTCAACCGTGAAGCCATACGTGCCATTCTGAAGTGGAAGTTCAAGCCCCGCGTGGTGGATGGCGTTGCGGTTGAAAGACGCGCCACCCAGATCATTGATTTCTCGCTGGACGAAGCCGAGGGTTACTGATGCTTCACTCTTCCGCACTTTCCCGCTCCTTGCTGGCCGTGGTCGCCAGCGCACTGCTCCTCGCCAGCTTTGACGCCAGCGCCCAGGGGCAATGTGGCCAGAAACGCGAGGTTGGAGCCAAGGCGCTGGACGAGGCCACTTACAAACAGCTGAACGAAGTGTACGAGCTGGTCGGCGAGGAAAAGTACAACGAGGCCTACAACGAGCTGCGCAGGCTGCTGGACCGGGCCGGCCGCGATGACTACCTGCAGGCCATCCTGTACCAGGCCCTGGCGCAGGTGGAATGGTCGCGCAACAATTTCGACCCGGCATTGCAGTATTTTGAAAAGGCTGTGGAGCTGAATGCGCTTCCCGACCAGGCGCATTTCGCCCTGATGTACCAGATTGCCCAGCTGTATTACATGAAGGAACGCTATGACGATGCCCTGAACCGGCTCGATCTCTGGTTCTGTACCGCTCCGCAGGAAAAAATTACCTCGGCGGCCTATGTCCTGAAAGCCTCCATCAACGCCAACAAAAAGGATTTTCCTGAAGCCCTGAAGGCCATTGAAACCGCCATCTCCATGGACAAGGACCCCAAGGAGCAGTGGTACCAGCTGAAGCTCGCTTCGCATTACGAGCTGGAGCAGTTCCCGCAGGCGGCGGAAACCCTGGAAATCCTGATTTCCAGGTGGCCCGAAAAGAAAACCTACTGGATCCAGCTGACCCAGATCTACTACAAGCTGAAGCAGGATGACAAGGCCCTGTCGGTGCTGGCGCTGGCATACCGCAAGAACCTGCTGGATACGCAGACGGACATCATGTTCCTGTCCAGCCTCTATTCCAATGCCAACGTGCCCTACAAGGCCGCTGACGTGCTGCAGAAAGGCATTACCTCGGGTGTGGTCGAATCCAATGACCGTCATTGGGCGCTGGTGGCCGATACCTGGTATGCCGCCGAGGAAATGGAAAAGGCCCTCGCCGCTTATGAAAAGGCCGGAACCGCCGCCCGTACCGGTGAAATCGACCTGCGCCGGGGCTATATCCTGGTTGACCTGGAACGCTGGCCACCTGCCAGGGAAGCGCTTTCCGCGGCCATCAGCAAAGGTGGCCTGGATGAACGCAAGACCGGCGAAGCCTACCTGTTGCGGGGCATGGCGGAATTCAACCTGGGCAACTATGATGCCGCCAGCGCCGACTGGGGCAGGGCATCCAAGTACCCCAAAGCCCGGGATGCCGCACGGCAGTGGATGAATCATCTCGAGGAAGAAAGGCGCCGCCGGGCTCCCTGATGGGTGGCAGTGAGCAGGCTGCTGCATTTCCGCTGATCGAACAGTTTCTGGACGCGATCTGGGCCGAACGTGGCCTCAGCGCCAACTCCCTCGAATCCTACCGGTTTGACCTGCAATCCTTCGCGGATTTCCAGCAATCCGAAGACCGATTGCTCAACGCAAGCCGTGACCAGCTGCTCGGTTTCCTGGCCGAACAGCTGAAACGCGGCAAAAGCCCGAAATCCCTGTCGCGCTACCTGTCTGCCTTGCGCCAGTTCTATGGCTGGCTGGTCCGCATTGGCCGGCGGACCGATGATCCGGCCGCCCTGATCGAAAACCCGCGAATCGGCCGTGGCCTGCCCAAGGCGCTCAGCGAAGCACAGGTTGAGGCCTTGCTGAGCGCAGCTGATACCGACACTCCCCTCGGCTTGCGCGACCAGGCCATGCTGGAACTGATGTATGCAACCGGCTTGCGGGTGAGTGAACTGGTGGGCCTGGAGATCGCCGGCGTCAATCTGAACCAGGGCGTGGTGCGAGTACTGGGCAAGGGCGGCAAGGAGCGGCTGGTGCCGGTGGGTGAGGAGGCCGAAGCCTGCCTCAAGCGATACCTTGCGGAAGCGCGGCCGATATTGCTGGGCGGAGCAAGTTGCCCGCAATTGTTCGTCACCAACCGTAAAACCGGCTTGACCCGCCAGGCATTCTGGTATGCCATTCGGCGGCACGCCGCCAATGCCGGCATCAGCGGCGCCATTTCACCACACATGCTGCGGCACTCGTTCGCCACGCACCTGCTGAACCATGGAGCTGACCTGCGCGTGGTGCAGTTGTTGCTGGGGCACAGTAACCTTTCGACCACGCAGATTTACACCCATATCGCCCGGGAAAGCCTGAAGGCCCTGCACGCCCGGCATCACCCGCGGGCCTGATCGCGGCATTTGCAGGCTTGCCGGAACTTTTGGGTATTGAAGTGTTCTACCACGCACACAGCGGCCCGGAACTTCGTATCCGTGGGTTGAGCGTGATAAGCTTGCGCGCCACCGGGCTGAAGAAACCATCACCAGAGAGGTAGGCCATGCGCCGCACAGTTACACGTGTTTTCCTTGCCATCGCCTTGGCAATATTTTCCGGCCCGATCCTGGCCAAAGACAAATTTGAACTGGTGGAAGAGCGCATCAGGGCACTGGCGCCTTCGGCCAAGTCCATTGCCGTTTCCGAAACCCGGCTGAACGGAATTCTGCAGGTCCAGATCGAGGGCGATATTGTGTACGCCACCGACGATGGCCGCTACCTGTTGCAGGGGCGGGTCATTGATATGGATACCCGCGAAGACCTGACCGAACTGGCCAAGGCGGATATCCGCAAGGAGCTTCTGGATGAGATCGACGTCAGCAGCCAGATTGAATTCGTTCCCGAGAAAACCGAGTATGACCTGACCGTGTTCACTGACATTGATTGTGGTTACTGCCGCAAGCTGCACTCACAGATGTCCGAATACAATGACCAGGGCATCGCCATCCACTACATGGCATTTCCACGTGCCGGCATCGGCTCCGCGTCCTACGACAAGTTTGTTTCCGTGTGGTGCGCGGATGACCAGCAGGAAGCCCTGACCAACGCCAAGGCGGGCGCCGAACCCGAGCCCAAGCAGTGCGACAATCCCATTGCCGAGCAATACCAGCTGGGTATTGCCCTGGGTGTAACAGGCACTCCCGCGATCATGACCCGGGACGGACAGCTGATTCCGGGTTATGTGCCGCCGGCAACCCTGCGTGAGCGCCTGGACAGCATGTCAGTTGCGAGCGCCGGCAAATAAGACATTGCCGCCGCTCTTCAAACCCGCGGCTTGGTAAATAGGATAAAATGCAGCGCCATGCAGTGATCTGCATGGCGTTTTTTTACTTTTGATTCCGGGAGCCAAGCCTTGTCCGAGTTCACCTGCCTGCTGGGCGAACCCGTTTATTCTGATTTTCGCAGGCAGAAACTGGCCGGGCGAATCGCCGAGTTTTGCGGCGAGGCTGCGGACATTGAAGCCCGCTACGTTTATCTCCTCAGCACCACAGAACCGCTGCACAAGCAGCAACTCGGCCGGTTGGAAGACCTGCTGCACGGAGAGTTCTGCCAACACCTCGAGGCCGCCGGCTTGAAACTGGTCGTGCCGCGGTTGGGCACCCAGTCCCCCTGGTCCAGCAAAGCCACCGACATCGCCCGGCGCTGCGGGCTGGATACCGTATTGAGAATTGAACGGGGCGTGGCGCTGTGGCTGAAGGGCTTGGACCTCGCAGATCCGCAGGGCCAAGACGCTGTTGACCACCTGCTGCATGACCGCATGACCCAATCGGTGCTGCACAGCCTCGACGAGGCCCGGTCGCTGTTCGATACCGGTGCGGCGCGGCCGCTTGCGTTCATCGATATCCGGCAGGCGGGACTGGCAGCCTTGCAGGAAGCCAACCAGGCCATGGGCCTGGCCCTGTCGTCCGATGAAATGGATTACCTGCTGGCCAGTTTTACCCGGCTGGGGCGGAATCCCACGGATGCCGAGCTGATGATGTTTGCCCAGGCCAACTCGGAACACTGCAGGCACAAGATTTTCAACGCCAGCTGGACCATTCACGGTGAACAGCCGGAACATTCGCTTTTCGGCATGATCCGCAACACCCATGCACACGCGCCCGAGGGCATCCTGTCGGCCTATCATGACAATGCCGCGGTGCTGGCCGGGGCCTCGGGAGAACGCTTTTTCGTACAGCCCGGAACATGCGACTATGGCTGGCTACAGGAGCCATTGGCCTTCCAGATCAAGGTTGAGACGCATAACCATCCCACCGCGATTTCACCATACCCCGGCGCTGCCACCGGTTCGGGCGGGGAGATCCGCGATGAATCAGCCACCGGCCGCGGAGCCCGCCCGAAAGCCGGCCTGACCGGGTTCAGTGTTTCCCACCTGGACATTCCCGGCCTCGGGGCGCCCTGGCGCAAATCCCATGGCAAGCCTGACCGCATCGCCAGCCCGCTGGAAATCATGACGGATGGACCCATTGGCGGCGCGGCATTCAACAACGAGTTCGGCCGGCCGGCGCTGTGCGGGTATTTCCGTACGTTTGAGCAGGAAATCGGTGGCCGCCTTTGGGGCTACCACAAACCCATCATGATTGCCGGTGGCCTGGGCAGCATCCGCGAGCAACTGGTCGACAAGCTGCCGCTGGCTGCAGGCGCGCACATCATCGTACTGGGTGGTCCGGCCATGTTGATCGGCCTGGGTGGAGGTGCTGCCTCATCCGTAGGCAGCGGCCAGGGCCAGGAGGATCTCGACTTTGCCTCGGTGCAGCGCGAAAACCCGGAAATGCAGCGGCGTTGCCAGGAAGTGATCGAAGCCTGCAGCGCGCGCGGTGCCGACAACCCGGTGCTTTCCCTGCACGATGTCGGCGCCGGCGGCTTGTCCAACGCGCTGCCCGAACTGCTGAATGATGGTGGCGTGGGCGGCGTGCTGCAATTGCGCCGGATTCCGGTGGGCGATCCGGCCATGTCGCCGATGGAAATCTGGTGCAATGAATCGCAGGAGCGCTACGTGCTGGCGCTGAAGCCGGAAGAACTGGATTGGTTTGAGGCGGTGTGCGAACGTGAACGCTGCCCCTATGCGGTGCTTGGGCAGGCAACGGAGCAGCGCCGGCTGCAGCTGCAGGACGAAACCTTCGGCAAACCGGCGGTGGATATGCCGCTGGATGTCCTGTTGGGCCGGACCCCTAAACTGCACCGCGTGGCCGAACGCCGGGCGTTGCAGTTGCCGGAATTCCAGGCAAGGGAGCTGGACCTGCTGGAAGCCACTTACCGGGTACTGGGCTTTCCGGCTGTGGGCAGCAAGTCATTCCTGGTAACCATCGGTGACCGTACCGTGGGCGGCCTGAGTGTGCGCGACCAGATGGTCGGGCCCTGGCAGGTTCCCGTGGCGGATTGCGCCGTTACGCTGGCCGGTTTCAATACCGCCCACGGTGAAGCCATGGCCATGGGCGAGCGCAGCCCGCTGGCGGTGGTCAATGGCCCGGCATCAGGGCGCATGGCGGTGGCGGAAGCCATCACCAACATCGCAGCCGCGCCGATAGCCCGCATCGGTGACATCCGCCTGTCGGCCAACTGGATGGCTGCAGCGGGCGAGGCCGGCCAGGATGCGGTCCTGTTCGATACGGTAAAGGCCGTGGGTCTGGAGTTCTGCCCCGAACTGGGCATCGCCATTCCGGTGGGCAAGGATTCCCTGTCCATGAAAACCGTGTGGCAGGACGGCGGAACCCAAAAGCGCATGCTGGCGCCGGTATCCCTGGTGGTCAGTGCATTTGCACCGGTGACGGATGTTGGCCGCTCGTTGACGCCGCAGCTGGACCTGTCGCTGCCGGACAGCCGCTTGCTGTTGCTGGACCTGGGCCGGGGCAAAAACCGCCTGGGCGGGTCCTGCCTGGCGCAGGTTTATGCTGAGTTCGGGTCAACGGTACCGGACCTGGATGATCCGGCATTGTTGCGCGGTTTTTTTGCTGCCATCCAGGAACTGAATGCCGCAGGCCTGTTGCTGGCTTACCACGACCGTTCGGATGGCGGCCTGGCGGCCTGCCTGTGCGAAATGGCATTTGCCTCGCATTGCGGGCTCGAACTGGATCTCAATCTGCCGGAAGAAGAACTGATGCCCGCCTGGTTTGCCGAAGAGGCTGGTGCTGTTATCCAGGTTCGGGGTGATCAAATCGAACGGGTGCGGGCCTGCCTGCAAAACCATGGATTGTCCGCGTACGTGCACGATCTGGGGCGGCCGGTAGCAGGCACTACGCTCAGCCTCAGGCGCAATGGCCAGGAGGTGATGGAAACCGGATTGCCGGAACTGCAGCGGCAATGGTCCCGTACCAGCCATGCGGTGCAGCGCTTGCGTGACAACCCGGAATGCGCTGACCAGGAACTGGCCGGCCAGGTGAGTTGGGATGGGCCAGGCATGTCGCCGAAGGTGAGTTTCGCCATCGACACCGCGCCGAACCTGGCACCGCATTTTCACCAGGCCAGGCCGGCAGTTGCCATCCTGCGCGAGCAGGGCGTCAATGGCCACGTGGAAATGGCGGCGGCATTCGACCAGGCCGGATTCCGGTCGGTGGACGTACACATGTCGGACCTGTTTTCCGGCCGGCAGCGCCTGGAAGATTTCCACGGATTTGTGGCCTGCGGCGGGTTTTCGTACGGTGATGTGCTGGGCGCCGGTCGTGGCTGGGCCAAGTCCATCCTGTTTGCCGACCCGTTGCGGCACATGTTCGCGGAATTCCTGGCGCGTGAAGACCGGTTCGCCCTCGGTGTGTGCAACGGTTGCCAGATGCTGTCAGCCCTGCGCGACATCATTCCCGGCGCCGGTAATTGGCCCGATTTTGTCCGTAACCGCTCGGAGCAGTTCGAAGCTCGGCTGAGCCTGGTTGAAATCCTGCCGTCGCAATCCCTGTTTTTCAGGGGAATGGAAGGTTCGCGCATTCCGGTGGCAACCGCTCATGGCGAGGGCCGCGCACAGTTCAGCAACGGCAGTCCTGATCTGGCTACGGACCAGTTGGCCATGCGCTACACCGACCAGCATGGAACCGCCACCGAAGCCTACCCGCAGAACCCGAATGGTTCACCGGGAGGAATCACCGGGGTATGCAACGCGGACGGAAGGGTTACCATACTCATGCCACACCCGGAACGCAGCCTCAGGACGGTAAACTTTTCCTGGGCCCCGCGTGATTGGGGGCGGCTGTCACCCTGGCGACAGATGTTCATGAATGCCCGCCGCTGGACCGGATAACGAATGGATAATGAAAATGAACCAACCCGTGAATGATAAGCCCAACATGGCTGAAGCCCGGCTCGAGGACCAGCCGGAAGTTCCGAAGGAGGAGGAACTCAAGCTCAGCGAACTGCTGATCCTGGCGTCCATGTGGATGCTGTTTGGCTTCATGCTGTGGTTCTACCTCTCGGCGTTTCACGGCGCGCCGGCCCGGATGATGGCCGACTTCGTCTTGTCGGAGATCCTGGGTGACAGTTTCCGCCAGATCATTGTTGAGCCTAACCAGAATTTCCTGTTCCAGGTTGAAACCAATATCCAGTACCTGTTTCGGGATGGCACGGAGGAGGCCCTCGGTTTCATCGTCAATCCGCTGGTTTACAGCTACGGGTTGCCCCTGCTGTTCGGCCTGGTGATGGGCTCTGATGTCAGCTGGCTGCGCAAGGGCGTCATCATGTTGATTGGTTACGTCAGCATCACCCTGGTGCAGGTGTGGGGTGTGGTGTTCCAGTCGCTCAAGATGCTGGCCTTCAATTTTGGTGAACAAAGTCATGTCTATGTCACCCAGGCTGGTGTTTCGGACGATGCCATCGCGCTCGGTTACCAGCTGGGGACACTGATACTTCCACCGTTGATACCGATATTCGTCTGGGTGTTGAGCAACCGCCCCCTGGTCGAGCAGTTTGTGGGCTGGAGCGCCGATGCCCTGCGCAAGACTGAGCGATAAGCACCACAATCCCTGGATGGGCAGGCCCCGGAACCGGATGGAAGCAGAGTTGTCTGTGAACAGGCCGGAACGCTACCGCACGACCGGGCGGGACAAAGGCATGCTGGCGCGGGCCAGGCTGCCTTATAATCCGGTCAGGCTCAGAATACATGGGGAACCCATCAGTGCAGGTGTCTGAAGCACAAATACAGGAATCAGATCAGTACGGAGCACCGGAGTCGGCTGCGTCCGGCGCGGCTGCGTCCGATCCGGTCTGTCAATACCTGCTGTCCAGCCACCGGCTGAAAGCCGCGGACCTGAAACGCGCTGAAACCTACCGCGAACAGAATGGCGGTGAGCTCGTCACTCTGCTGGTGCGCCTGGGCCTTGTTTCGGAGCGTGATGTGGCGGAAGCGGAGTCCGAACTGCTGAAGTTGCCGCTGATTCGTACCGCCGACTTGCCGGAGGAAGCGCCCGAATTTCCCGGAATTTCCGTTCGCTTCCTGAAACAGAACCTGATTCTTCCGGTTACCGAAACCGATGATGAGCTCACGGTGGTGATGGCGCATCCCAGGGATGAATACGCCACCCAGGCCCTGGCCATGGCCAGCGGCAAGACGATCCGGCGCCAGGTCGGCATAGCCTCTGAAATCGAAAACGGTATCGAAAAGTTGCTGGGTGGCGGACGCAGCGCCATGGGGCAGATTGTCGAGCGTCTTGGTGGGGAAGTCGAAGCCGGCGAGGAAGACATCGAACACCTGCGTGACCTGGCCTCCGAAGCCCCGGTTATCCGCCTGGTCAACCTGATCCTGCAACGCGCGGTGGAAGCCCGTGCATCTGACATACACATTGAACCGTTCGAGAACCGGCTCAAGGTCCGCTATCGCATCGATGGCGTGTTGCAGGAAGTGGAAGCGCCGCCCTCCAGCTCCACCGCCGCCGTGATCAGCCGTATCAAGATCATGGCCAAGCTGAACATTGCCGAGCGGCGCCTGCCGCAGGACGGCCGCATCATGCACCGGGTTCAGGGCAAGGAACTGGATTTGCGCGTATCCACCATTCCCACCTCGCATGGCGAGAGCGTGGTGATGCGTATTCTCGACCGTGAGAGCGTGGTGCTGGATTTCGATTCGCTGGGCTTTGACGAGCATCTGCGCAAGAAATTCGTCAAGGCGCTGGAAATGCCGCACGGCATCATCCTGGTCACCGGGCCCACGGGTTCCGGCAAGACCACCACGCTTTACACCGCGCTCAGTGCATTGAACACGCCGGAACGGAAAATCATCACGGTTGAAGATCCGGTGGAATACCAGATCGAGGGTATCAACCAGATCCAGGCCAAGTCCTCCATCGGTCTCGACTTTTCCCACGCCCTGCGCGCCATCGTACGACAGGACCCGGATGTCATCATGATCGGTGAAATGCGTGACCTGGAAACGGCGCGTATCGCCATCCAGTCTGCGCTTACCGGCCACCTGGTGCTTTCCACCATCCATACCAACGATGCAGCCAGCGGTATCACGCGAATGCTGGACATGGGCGTGGATGATTACCTGCTCACTTCGACAGTCAACGCCATCCTCGCGCAGCGCCTGGTGCGCACGCTGGACAAGACAAGCCGCGAGGCCTATGAATTGCTGCCGGAGGTCGCCCGGGAAATCG
>CAYYCX010000078.1:0-20336 GCA_964470455.1 uncultured Wenzhouxiangellaceae bacterium | reverse complement strand
TCTGGCCACCGGCCCACATGGGGTGTGTGGCTTCCGCTTCCCCCGCGCTCAGGAAGACTTTGGCGGTGAGGTCCTGGTGATCCTGGTGCCAGCGCTCTTCCAGGTCCAGCCAGGGCTGGTAGAGGGCAGGGCTGCTGATAATGTACTTGTTGAAACTTTCCGGCCTGGTGAGCAGGACATAAAGCCCGAACTGGGCGCCACCGGAGTGGCCGGCATAACCCTGGTCAGCCAGGTCCATGCGGTATTCCTTCGCCAGCATGGGACGCAGCTGGTTCACCAGGAAATCCAGGAAACCAGGTGCTCCACCAACCATCCCTTCCGGAACCTGCTCGAAAGCGGCGCCCATCACATCTTTCGGCGGAATGAAATCAAAAGTGCGGCGGCGCTGGTGTTCCGCCGGGTTGACCTCGGCGGGCGCGCCAACAGCAACCACAATCATTTCCGGCGCCAGGCCCATCGAGTCACCGGTCAGCGCAGCCTGGACCAGTTCCAGGCTGTTGTCGGTAACCCAGAGCGTTGGATACATCTCGTCGGTGTGGTGATAACCCGGTGGCAGGTAAACGCGCACCTCGTGATCCCAGGCCCAGCCTTTGGCACGCACCAGGCGCGTTGGTTCGACCGAGCCACGGCTGGGGAAGGGGCTGTCGGTACGCAACCTTGCAATCATCTCATTGGACAGGCCGCGCGCTTTCAACTGCTCGGCCTGTTCGTCGGCAAAAATCAGGTTGCTGCTGAGTAGCAAGGCCAGGACCAGAATTCCGGCCAGGCGTTGAATGGGCGCGGTCATGTCAATTCTCTCCGGAAATTTCCTGATGGGGCAGAACCGCTTACACATCCATTATCACGGTGCCTGCTCGGCACCGTGGCTCTGCAAAAGGGCTCTGGCCCCATTTATCACGGATTCAGCATCTCGATGAAGTAATCTTTCTTCATCTCCATGTCGTATTCGCCGCTCACTCCCATGGCGCCATGGCCCGTATTAGGGAAGCTGAACTGGCGGTGCTGCTTGCCCAGCCTTATCAGGGCTTCGCTCATGCGGAACAGATCCTTCTGCGTGCCGGTGTCATTCGTGCCCCCGGTCAACAGCAGTTCACCCTTGATCAAGGGCGCCAGCTTGAGGGCATCAGCAGCATCGTAGCCGGCCTTGTTTTCCTGCGGCATGCCAAGATAAACCTCGTACAGGGTAAACGCATGCGGATCAAAGCCCGGCACATTGGAGATTGCCGCCTTGTAAAGGTCGGGGGCTTGAGCCAGGGCGCGTACGGCGAAATGTCCGCCCCAGGAGGCGCCCCAGATACCGACGCGGTCCAGGTCGATAAATCCGGTCTGTTCGGCCAACTGCCGGATCGCCGTGGCATGATCATCGATTTCAAACTGGCCCCAGTTCATGTACACCGCGTCATGGAAGGCCTTGGAGCGTTCCGGCGTACCCCGCGCATCCAGCGTCACCACAATAAAGCCCAGGTTGGCCAATGCGCGGTTGAAATTCCCGCCTCGGTACAGCAGCGAAGCCTGGTCGCCAAAATCCATCGGCCGCATGGTGGTTTGCGGACCGCCGTAGATGTACTCCACCAGCGGGTATTTCTGCGAAGGATCAAAATCGTAGGGGAAATAGGCGGTAATCCAGAGATCGGTTTTGCCATCGGCGGCCTTGACCACATACTCCTTGGGTGGAACCCAGCCCACCGCTTCAACCCGGCTGATATCGGCCTTGCCCAGCGAGCGGATCAGCGTGCCATCAGCCTTGCGCAACACGCTTTCCGCGGGAACGTCCACGCTGGAGAAGGTATCCACAAAGTAATCCGCTGAAGGTGAAATATTCGGTGCATGCTGGCCTTTGCCTTCGGTCAGTTGCGCATAGCCTTTGCCGTCGAGGCCAACGCGGCAGAGATGGCTGTCATAAGGCCGTTGCTGGTCGGAGTGGCAGGTGAAGTACACCCAGCCGTCCTGCTGGTCGATGCGCACCACGTCTTTCACCGGCCAATCGCCGCTGGTGAGCTGGCGCTGCAGCTTGCCGTCCATGCCGTAAAGGTAGAGATGATCCCAACCGCTACGCTCTGAATTCCACACAAAACCCGAACCGTCGGGCAGCAGGCTGAACCCGGTTTCGGTGGCCCAGATCGCTTCGTGGTGGTTGGTGAGGAAAGTCTTCGACTGCTCCGTCATTACCGTGCGCACGGCGCCATTCAGCGGATTGACCGCCTGGATCTCCACCTTGCTCAGCACCCGGTTGTAGCGGGCCAGAATCAGTTCAGAACTGTCCGGTAACCAGCTCAGGATGCGGATGTACTGGTCGGTGGTATCGCCGAGGTCGACAGCCACCGGCTGCATGGAAAACCGGTCCATCAAATACAGTTCAGACCGGTACAGTTTGGAGCCTGCCGGAATGGTGTAGACCTCCATCACCTGCTCCAGAGGCTTCAGCCACTGGATGGTGGGCACCTTGGGCAGGCCTTCCGCGTGCTGGCGGATCACCGCCAGGAACTGGCTGTTGGGGGACCAGGGGCTCCACAGCGCAGCTTCCACATCCCAAAAGGATGCTTCCGTACCATCGCTGGTTACGGGCAGCTCCTGGCCGTCAATCGTGGCGCGAATCGCCAGGTTGTTGTCCCTGACCGTGGCCACCAGCGAACCATCTGGCGACATTGCCTCGGGCGAGGGTATCTTGCCGAGACCGACGAATTTCTCGCGCAGGTAGGTGCCGACCTTGCCGCGTTCTGCCTCGCTGACTACCAATTGCACACCATAGTTCACCGGCTGCTGATTGCGGTTCAGCGTATAGGTGCCCAGGTCAAGCACATAGTTGTCGCCTTCCAGTGAGAAGGCCACAGCGTTGGCCCCAGCCGGAGCGAGTTGCGCGAAAGGCACGCCGTTACCCGCCGGCTCATGGCCCAGCGATTCAGTCAACGCGGTACGCAACCTTGCCACATCAAGCAGCGGCTCAGCGGTGTCGGTAGTCGGGTCCACCTTGATGATCTGCCGGTCATTGGGGCCACCTTCGGCATACCAGAACGTATTGCCATCGGGCAGCCAGCCCGGCGTGACCCGGCCGCCCTCGACCAGGCGGTGGAAATCCAGGTATTGCTGGTAGACCGCCTCGTCCTGTGCGGTGGGCGCCGCCATTGCCGTGGCGGAGAAAGCTCCACCCAGCAAAGCCAGGGCCGTGAAGGTGAAAGATGCGGTCTTTGTGATTCTGCTCACGTGTATGCCCCCTTACCAGTCGTAGCGCAGGTTGACACCGATGGTGCGCGGCCGCAGGCGTATCGCCAGGTCGGAAGTTTCCGGCGTAATACCGGGACCATCCACCATGCCATCCTCGTCAAACAGGTTATCCGCGAACAGGTAAGCGCCCCACTTGCCGGCTTCCACGCCAATGCGGAAAGAGGCTTGGGTTATCGAATCGCTTTCAGTGGTAACCGAGCCGAAATTCAGGGTGCGCTCGCTGGTGTAATCGAGACGGAACAGCGACACACCACGCCAGTCGCTGTAACCCAGGTCCCAGTTGTAGTTGGCAAAGCCGGTGAAGGTGCGGGCCGGGAAGCCTTGAATCTGCTGACCGTCTTCCACCACGATGCCGCCTACGTCGTTGACGGTTTCCTTGTACTCCGAGTTGTTGATATTGCCACTGACGCCAACCTCAAGTCCGTCGGTCAGCAGTGCGTTCAAGCTGAAATCAAGGCCAATGGCGCTGGCTTCGCCTGCATTCATGATTGCACCCAAAGCGCCCGGAATCACGCTGATGACGGTTTGCAGGTCTTGCCAGTCGATGTAGTAGGCGGCGGCCTCCAGCTGGAGGCGTCCGTCGGCAAACGTGGTTTTCGAGCCGACTTCATAGCTCCAGGCGGTTTCCGGGTCGGCGCCGTTGCCGATATCCAGCCCCAATTGTTCAGCGATGTAGAGGGAAATGCCCGGTTGCTGGAAGCCGCTGCGGAAGCCTTCGGCGATGTTGGCGTAGAACAGCGTGTTCTCGTTGGGCGTCCACGACAGGTTCAGTCGCGGGCTGGTATTGGAGTACTTCTCCTCGAAGGAAACCGGCGGTATACCTTCGCCGACGGTGTCATAACGGTCACGGGTGTCCTCAAACTGGCGCAGGCCGATGGTGCCTTCCAGCTCTTCGGTAAAGGCATAGCTGACTTCGGCAAATACCGCCCACGATTCCGAACTGGTGTCCTGGGTAGTGGGCGGGAAGGGCGGTAGTTCAAATGCAAATGCAGTGGTGAGGTCGCGGTAAAACGCTCCGGCGGTCCACTGCCACGGCCCTTCGGCATTGGAGGTGAAACGGATTTCCTGGGCAAACGTATCAGCCGGTCGCTTGGTGTTGAATGCCCCTCCCGAGGTGTACATGAAGTCGAGGTAGGAAGTCGAACTGACCACATCAAAATGTTGGGTGCTGATGGTCAGCAGTGCGCTGTAAAGATCGTAGTCGATGGTGTTGGGCGACAGGATGCCGGAACCTGGCGCGATGGAGTTGATGTACTCGCGGTCATCGTTGCCCGTGGCATTGGCATCCGCGTCACTGCGATAAGCCCAGGCACCCAGCACCAGTTCCACCGCATCGGTCGGCGCCCAGCGCAACTTGGCGCGCAGGGTCTGGATGTCGCGATCGTTTACATCCTTGGCGCCGTTGGACGGGTCATCCAACCAGCCGTCGTAGTCCTCGGTGGTGCCCACCAGACGCAGGGCCAGACGGTCATCCACCAGCGGCAGGTTGATGGCAGCTTTGACGCCATAATTGCTGCCACCATCGTGGGTGTTGGAACCGGTGAGGTCCAGCTTGCCCTGGAATTCGTTGAACACCGGGTCGCGGGTCAGGATACGGACCGTGCCGCCCAAGGAACTGGACCCGTACAGCGTACCCTGCGGACCACGCAGCACTTCTACGCGCTCGAGATCAAAAGTGCGTACGTCGGGCACCACAGGAATGCCGATGAAATTGAACGGCACCTCGTCGAGGTAATAACCCACCGGGCTGTCACCATACAGCGAACTGATGCCGCGGATGGAAATGGTCTGGTCGCCGGTACCACCATCGACAATGGCCGCACCGGGCGCGGACTGGAGGAAATCCGCCAGGTCACTGGCGCCGATTTCTTCCAGCCAGTCACCGGTGAAAGCAGAAACCGCGATGGGCGTTTCCATAAGCGACTGTTCACGCTTCAGGGCGCTGACGATGACTTCCTCCAGCACCTTGGGCTCTTCCGATGCCTCCTGCGCAACCACGTTGTTGGCAGTAAAGGCAACGGCAATCGCCGCCGCAATATTTCTGAAAAAAGAGCTGTTCTGTTTCTGGTCCTGCATGTCCCCGGCTCCTGCAACCTCTGTTTTGGGTGGGGCCAGGGTGATCGTGATCACCCCGCCCGGCGTGAGGCCCCAGGAAAGTTCAGTACCCGTCAGCAGTCTGTCCAGCGCGGTTTTCAGCGTGTACTGCCCGGCGATGGGCTGGGTCTGCACCGACCGGACCAGCTCGGACTGGAAAATCACCGAGTGTCCGGTCTGGAACGCCAGGGTTTTCAGCGCCACATCGGCGCTGCCGGCTTCGATCTGCAGTTCGTATCGGGTTTCTGCCGCCCCGCTACAGGGGCTGATCAGAATCGCCACCGCCAGGGTTGCCCATTGCAACCACCGTCGGGTGGCCTTGCCGGTACGCCATCCAGCCTGTGCACTGAAACGTGTTTCAAGCGGCCTTGGCAGATACGTACCTTTCGCCACGAAAATCCTCCAGTCGGGGAAGAATTGGGCTAGTGGAGCGATGAGCGGGTCAAACGAACGGTGTCTTGGTCGATGTATTCCGCGTTGATGTCATAAGCGCTTTCGAGAGCGCGGAACAAGGGTTCTGTGTCGCCAGCCCGGAAAACTCCGCCGAAGCGGACCTGGGCCAGTGTCGGGTCGGCGATCTCGATGCGGGTGGTGGTATGCCGGCTGACTTCACGAATCACTTCCTCCAGCGGAGTGTCGGAGAAATCCAGCAGGCCATCACGCCAGGCCAGTTTGCGCCGGATATCGATGGGCGAGATTACCTCGATGGCCGGCTGCGGGGGCTGTACGGCCGTGTTCTGGACCATCAGCGACAGGTGCTGGCCGGCATCGATCAGCACCGGCTCGGTGGTTTCCAGGGAAACAAACTCCGATTGCATATCCAGCCCGGGGCCAGCCGGTCCTCGTTGCTGCCCCGGTTCGTACGCGGCGGCCTCATTGTCATGCACGTCGTTCGCAGGCGATACCGCTTTCCGCGCCACTGTTTCCAGTTTTACCCGGCCTTCGGTAACCGCCACTTCAAACGCTTCAGCATCGTTGCGCACCAGGAAAACCGTACCCAGTGCTTCCACACTCTTGTCGCCGGTATAGACCACAAACGGCTTGGCGGGGTTGTGCGCCACCGTGAACAGCGCTTCGCCCTGATAGAGCGTGATGTTGCGGTGGGTCGCGGTATAGGTGATCTCAAGCCTGGTGTCAGTATTGAGGGCGACCACCGAGCCATCGGGCAACTGGTGTTCCAGGTATTCGCCAATTCCGGTGGTCAGCACGACCGGCCACTCCGGGCCGGGCGTGGCTGAAAAAGGTTTCATCAGCACAATCGCAATGGCCAGGACGGCTGCCAAAGCCGCGGCCGACAACGCGCGCAGGGTGTTCCAGCCCGGCCGGCTCTTCCCGCCAACCACATCGCCGTAGCGGGCCGCCGCCGTTTTCATTGGGCCGGCCATTGCGGTGAGAACGTTGAGATCGGAGGAAAGCTGCGCCAGCCGTCGGATTTCCGCTGCGTGGCGGGGGCTGCGCTGGGTCCACTCGCGGAAGGCATCGATGTCGGCGCGCGTCAGCTCGCCGGTTTCAAGCTGCGCAATCCATGCGCACGCTTCGGAGCGGATGTCCGAGCTGTTGCCTGAAAATTGATCGTTGTGCATTCCGTAAATACCTGTCCGGGCCTGGCCCGGAAATCATCCCACCGCTTTAACGCGGTTATCCGCTGTCGATAGTGCCGGCGCGGACTGCTCCCGGCTCTCCATTTCATCCAGGCAACGCTTCAATCCCGCCGCCACGTGCTTTTCTACTGTACTGACCGAAATCTGCAGCTCCGCTGCAATCTCCTTGTGGCTGTAGCCGAAAACCTTTTTCATGATGAATACGCGCTGGCACTGGGGTGGCAGCGTGGCCACGATCTCGGCAAATTCCAGCATTCTTTGCCGGTCATCCACGATTCGGTCAACTGAAGGCTCGGGCGACTCCGCCTGGGCCTGGGTAAAGTCTTCCACAAAATCAATCAGCGAACGCGACTGTCGGTCCAGCTGCTTGCGCATCAGGTTGCGCGCCACCCCAAACAGGAAGGCGCGCGGTTCATTGATTTCCTTCGAGCGCTCAGCTTCGATTGCACACACCAGGGTCTCCTGGCAAATGTCCTCAATATCATCCCGGTTCGAGATGAAACGGTAGAGGAAACTTCTCAACGCCTGCTCGCTGCTGCGAAAGGCGTCAAATATCCGGAAAACACCAGCAGTGGTGGTCTCTTGCATATCTACGTTCCATTCTAGCGAAAAAACCGCTAGTCCATAGCCCAGCACCGGACGGGATTTCCGGTTACGCTGTAGAGGACGCAGGAGTGAACCACTCCCTCAGGTAGGCTTTATGATTGCGTGGATGGCCAGCCAACCAGCACAAAATCATGCTGCAGCGGCCCGTGGGCCAGGACCCCGTACGGACCTCATTAAGCCCAACTTGCTATCGCCGCCATACCACTGGGAACGTGTCGCAATCCATCAGTGCGCCATCCTTCAAACCGGGAGCAGTGAGTGGATACCCCTGTTCTCCGCGTCTAGTGGTATAGCGGGCATCATCGCCTGTCCAGCGGGTAGCCCAGGCACGTCGCCGGTTCGTGGAAGACAAATTGCCGGCAGAACCATGCACGATCATTGCCTGGAACACCAGGCAGTCACCCGGCTCAAGGTCCCAGCCCAGTATTTCAAAGTTTTCTACGTTGGCATCAATATCGGGCAATTCAGGAAGGTGCGTGTTGGCATACGGCGTGTTGTCCACAAAATGATGCGGATTGTGCTCGCCCCAGAGGTGACTGCCTTTGACGTAAGACAACGCAGACTCTTTTGACACCGGGTCCAATGGCAACCAGATTGACGCCACCTGCCGGCCGGTCACTGCCCAGTAGGGCTGGTCCTGATGCCAGGGTGTCCGCTCAGAAGTGCCAGGTTCCTTGACCAGCAACTGGTCGTAGAAGAAGTTTACTTTCTCAGAACCGAAGATTGCCCCCATCAGGCCAGCTGCAGGAGATTCATGTACGAAATCCCTGAACTGGGGCAAACGCCTGGATACATCCAGCTCACCGAAAAACCTGCCGCCCTCTTTGGCATATTCTTCTGCTTGAGGTCCAGGATTGGCCATTGCCTCGTCCACTGCTGGCCTGAGATATTCCACCCATTCAATTGGAATGACACCACGCAACTTCACGACCCCGTTTTGCCGATACTCAGCGATTTCATAGGCGGTGGGTGCACGGGTAATCTTGGCCAATCGCATGATTGATATCTCCGGGATGCCTGCTAAATTCATAATGGCAGTATATCCCCCTAAGTGTGCAATTTGATTTCAATAATTGCGCGTACTGTTAGATTAGTGGCATAATATTTCACCAATAGACAATTCGTGACGAATTATGCCAATTGAGATCAGCGCTTCTGATGAACGTATTCTGACTATCCTCCAATGCGACGGGAGGATAAGTAACAACCAGCTGGCCGAACGCGCATCCATCTCGGAGTCATCCGCCTTGCGGCGCACCCGGGCTTTGGAACAGGTTGGAGTCATTATGGGATATCAGGCCAAAATTGACCCGAAACAAATTGGTTACCAGATTTGTGCTTACGTGCTGGTCAACCTGGACCAGCGCTCTGAAACCGATACCGCAGCATTCTTTGAGTCGGTTGAACACGAACACCGCATTGTCGAATGTACCGCACTGACCGGAACCAGTGACCTGTTGCTCCGGGTAGTCGCGCGGGATATTGAAGACCTGGGCGATCTCACCATGAAGGGAATACTCCGGCACCCCAGCGTGAAAGACATTGCCTCTTCGGTGGTGATCAAGGTGATCAAGCCCTTCGCAGGATATCAAGTTACGACAGGCTGAAAACTTACCAAGCTAACGCGGGGGAAGGAATTAGAGCACAGCCCTGGCCCAAATAACCAAGCCACAGGGGCTATCAGCCCAGTCCCGAGCGACTCACTGCCTGAATCGAATAGGAGGCTGCAAGCCGGGGGTCAAATAGTGACATGGATCCGGAAAACGGGGTCAGAACCCATTTCCATGGGGCAATAAAGGACTCCGGCCCCAATTACTGCATCAATCACCAGGAAGCGGATGCCTTCGCTGGTTTCGTGCTTGACCCAGAAGCGGTCGCTGCCATCGATCCAATTCGGGATGGGCGCGAACTTTTTGACCAGCGCCATCAGGGCAAGCGATTCGCCCTCTTCGGCAGGGTCGCCTTTGGCACTATCGGTTGCAGCAAAGGCACTATTGCCCAGCACACAGGCTTCGGCCTACAGGCCCAGAACACGGTTCAGCCGGGACATTCGAGGGCCCCTTGCTAACTTGGCTACAGGAATCGGACGCAATGCAAGCGCCTTACCGCGGAATCAATCCCCAGTGCAGGCTACCTTCCGCGCCAGTGCGTCCATTTCTTGCGCCATGGAGCGGATATCGTCCAGCGATGCTGCCGGGCTGATGGTGCAGGCCCGCATTACCACCGAGCCGTCCAGCCTGGTGGTGAGTGGCGCAGCGATATTCTCATCCACCATGCGGCGCGCGATGGCGGTGTTCAGCGCGTCCAGGCTTTGGGCATCAGAACCGGCAGGCGCATAGCGGAAGGTGACGATGCCCAGTTGGGCAGGTGAGATTATTCTCCAGTCTGGCAGCTCCCTTAGCTGCGCCTCCAGTTCTTCGGCCAAACTCACACCGTGATCAATGGCGTCGCCCAGGCCCCGCTTGCCCATCACCTGCAGCGTCAACCACAATTTCATCGCGCGGGCAGGCCGGGTCAACTCGATGCCGTAGTCCCAGAAATTCGGTGAATCCTGATCGGCGATGGCATCCTGCAGGTACTCGGCGTTGTTGGCGAAACTTTCAACCAGGTGCCTGCGGTTTCGAACCAGAACCATGCCGCAACCGTAGGTCTGGAACAGCCATTTGTGGGCATCCCAGGACAGGCTGTCCGCCCGGCCCAGGCCGTCAGCCAATCCACGATGACGGTTCGAAAGCGTGATGCTCGCGCCATAAGCGCCATCTACATGCATCCACACCTGTTCCCGCGCAGCCAGGTCGGCGATGGCATTCAGGTCGTCGATGCTGCCGGTGTTGGTGGTGCCACAACTCGCAACGATGGCGAAGGGCAGCAGGCCCGCTGCCCGGTCAGCGGCAATCGCCGCCGCGAGTAACTCGGTATCCAGTCTTTGGTTGGCATCAACCGGAACCTTGCGAATCTGGCCAGGCAGGAGGCCAAGGACCCCAAATCCCTTGAGCACCGAGGAGTGGGTTTGCGTGGAAACGTAGGCCACTCCGCGCTGCCGCTCTTCCGCCGGAAGCATGCGATCGCGCGCGATCATCAGCCCGGTCAGGTTGGCCATGGATCCGCCGGAAACGAACAACCCACCCGCTTCGGCTGGAAGGCCGGCCTGCTGTGCGAGCCAGGAAATCAGGCCCTGCTCAATTGCGGCCGGACCAGAGCTTTGCATCCAGCTTCCCGCGTGGGCATTGAAACCCGAAGTCAGCAGGTCGCCAACAAGCGAAAGGGGTGAGGCCGGGGAAGGAATGAAACCATAGAAGCGCGTATGGTCCATGCGCACACGATGCGAGAAGATGCGTGCTGAATCGCCGATCACATCGTCCAATGATCTGGGCTCGCCCGGAACCGCCAGGCGCCTGAAGTCAGCAGCCGTTTCTATGGAAGCGATGGACACGATGCGTTGGTCCAATGCCATCCGATCATCCCGCAGGCGATCAATCACCGCGTGGGCAGAAGCCCAGATTTCCTCGCCAGTCATCGCCTTAAGGACACCGTTTTCCAAATAGCCAAGTTAAATATTGTTCTGCTCACCAAGAGATTGAAATCCAGAACGACCTCAGCGTACAAGGGCTGCACAAGCACACGACTTCATAATGGTTTGCCACTTTCCCGGTTTCAGGTTGTTGACCGAATATCAGGTCGTACCTGACTGATTCGCGACCTGAACCGAGAACGTGGCGGCAACCCGGGGGTCGAAGGTGACGTGGATCCGGCCTTCTTCATCGCGAACCACTCCCTCACGCTCCTGGGTTTCCCTTGCAACTGTCACCACCGACCGACGGTCGCGCTGAACTCGAATTTCCTGGCAATGCTCCAAACCCCGTATGGTGAATTGGCTGCGAGCCAGAGCTTGTGAACCTGGCAGAAACGATACGTTCAATGTTGCTGAGTTCCCGGACCAGTGTGCTTCTGAAACACCCGCAGCTTCATAGTCGACGTCAGCAATATGCGGCTCAGCCAGTTGCTGTGGAGTCCAGGGTGAACTGTGCAGGCGAAGCAACCCGTCCTCCACATTAAGCCTTCCTAAGGGTATGACCGCGGTTCCCTGTTGGGTTGAATCCAGGCTGACAACTCCTGTTCCATCGATCACTGTGCCATTGTTGTTCGAATAGAAATATTGGCCATCGCTCCAGACGGGGTCGAGGTATTCTTCAGCAAAGGCCAGCAGTCTCTCCACCGTTTCACCATCACCCATTTCTGCTGCGTAAGGCAGCCAGTAACCGATACCCGAATGGAAGCTGACCAGGTGACGTGGTAATCCTGACTTGCTGATGTCAAACAGACCTGGCAATTGCTGGTCCCGTTGGACGGGATAGGTCGCACGCGCATATTCGGGGGCCCAGGCATGCAAGTACAAACCTGTCCGTCCGGCCTGCCAACTGGCGGAGCTGCTGTGTCCTGCAAATTTTCCAGCAGGTGAACACGCAATAGCGTCAAGGTAGCACCGCCGAGTTTCCGCACCGTACTCCTGCCCAGTTAGCCGGTCGCTAGCGAGCAGGCCGAGGACCGCATGATGCGGGCATCCAGGGGCGATCAAGCTTGAATCAACTGAAAACCGGGCCAAGCCCTGGGCCTTGATTTCATCATGGAAGATTCTGCTCAGGACAGGAATGTCGTAGCGGTACCTTTGCCGGCCTGTGCCCCATGTGTTGCACAGAAGATCAAGTTCAATGCTATCGGGTTTCGTAAACCTATCTTCCTGGTAGAGGCTTTCATACAGTCCGGCGATGTGGAGGATATGCCCACCGTAAGCAACGCCGTGGCGTTTGATGGGGTCAACGTGGGATGGCTTCGGTGCCCCGCCTCGCCGGTTCGGGGTCACACTGCGCCGGCTGTGATTGATCCAGTCCTGCCAAAGAACCGGTTCAAGCAAGCGGTTGAACAGTTCCAACAGGGTGGATTGATAGTACTCACGATAAGCAGGAGTGCGGTTATATTGCACGCTGGCCAGGGTGCAGGCCATGTCTGCAATCTGGCATCTGATGAAACTTTCCTTAATGCCATTGCCCGAAAACCCGCCGCCTTGCGGCCTAGCCAATTCGCCGGGTTTCAGTCTCGCCAGATACCCAAACCGCCTGATGTGGCCAATCTCTTTTTCATCAAGTGGTGTAGCTGGAACCCGGGAAGTCTCTTCAAAACCTTTCAACGACCCCGCCCAGCCCAACCAGGGAATCCCAGCCAGAACGGAACCGGAACCTAGCAATGTAGCTTGAAGGAAACTCCTGCGATTAACCGTCAACATAAGTCCGGATCAGCCTCTACAGGAAGCGTTCAAACCAATCAAGCACGGCTTCATTCTGGATCCGGCGAGCCGACAGCGGGCCCACCGAGTCACCCATGTGATTCATACCCTCGATCACCACCAACTCCGTCTTGCAACCCGCGTCGTGAAGCGCCCGGTAAAATTGCTCCGCCTCAGCCACCGGACAACGCAAATCATCCTGGCCATGCAACATCAAGGTAGGCGTGGTGCTGTTGTGGGCATAGGTAATGGGCGACCTGGAACGATACACATCGGGAATTTCATGCGGCAGCCCGCCCAGGTCTGAAGTGAATACATCAGGTGCATCAGTCAAATAATAGAGCGAAGTGAAATTTGATACGGAAGACTCTGCCACTGCCGCCTTGAAACGTGAGGTATGGCCAACTATCCAACAGGTGGCGAATCCACCATGTGATGGACCCCACACACCCATTCTCTCTGGGTCTGCCAGGCCAGCATCAATAACTGCGTCCGCCGCGGCCATGTGATCCGGGAATCCCCGGCTGCCCCAGTCATTCATGATGGCCCGTGCGAAGGGTTCGCCATAACCGCCGGAACCGCGGAAATTCGTGAACAGGACGGCATAGCCATTGGCCGCCAACAGGTGAAAATCAAACCGGAATACATACCCGGTTGAAAGGAATGGACCGCCATGGATGAACATCACTGTCGGCTGTGGCCCTTTGAGATCGGCACGGGTGAGGTTCCAACCCTCCAGCGCCAGGTCATCGGCACTGTTGTATTTCAGGTGGTCCATCCTGAGGGCTGGCCACTTCGCGAGCACGTCGTCATTCAGCCGGGTAAGTCGGTGCTCTTCATCCGTTGCCAGATCTTTCAGATACAACTCCCAGGGACTGAACAGGTCGCTGGCGCAAAATACCAATTGTGACTCTTGCAGGTTTGCGTCCAGGACGATGCAGGATCGTTGCCCGTCCACCACAGGCTCACATGTGTTGGCACCCTCCAGTGCGACTTTCCAGATCTCCGTGCTGCCGTGGGTTGTGACGGTGGCATAGGCGAAATCCGGGTGCGGTACAGCCAATACATTGTTCTGGGATGTCGTCCAGGTCGGCATGTCGTGATGGACACGCAAGCCAACGTTGCCGACAAACCCATCCGTGCGGCATTGCGGGTCAGAACCATCTCGGTTGATCACCCACAGGCCGACAGTAGGAACAGTTACCGGGCTTTCAAAGTCTCCCGCTACCACGATCTTGTCGCCCGAGGGAGCCCAGGCAGCAGCAGCGATGAACCAGCCTTCTCCCAGCAACTGCCTGACGCGTCCGGTCGAAATTTCCATGGCGTACAGATACAGCCCACCCATGCCCGGAAATCCCACCGCAGAATCCGCACCCAGAAACAATATGCGGTCACCTTGGGGGCTGAATTCCGGTTGCAGGGCATTACCGATTTGTGTATCCAGCGGGCGGACATTTCCTGAGCGTATGTCGGCGATGTGAATGCTCATCGTCAGATTGTCGACGGTACCGATGCCCTCAGACCGGAATATCCGCTTGGTAACGCGGCGCATGGCATCCAGAGGTTGAACTGTTATGTAGGTAATGGCGATGCTCGATCCATCGGGCGACCATGCGGGCGGCCCCTGTACCATGGCATTTTCCGGGGTGAGCGGATTGCTCTTCGTCAAACTGGTATCAGTGACGTAGAGCCGCTGGGAACCACCCAACGCGCCAATGAATGCCAGGCGGGTTCCATCCGGTGACCATCTTGGAAACGTAGCACGTCCGGGAAAGCCAAGCTCTTGGTGCTCCCCGGTGTCCAGTCTCCGTATCGTTATGGTAAAAAATTCCTCACTCTTCTCTTCATCGGTACGCGAGGTCACGAATGCGATGAGCCGTCCATCGGGAGACAGTCGCGCATCGTGCACATATCTGAGTGCGAAAAGGTCGTTGGGATGCAATACCCGTGCTGGTGCTTTGTTCTCAGCCATTGATGTTGTCTCCGATGGTCAGCTCAGAAATTGAACTGCAGATCAACGCCAATCGTGCGTGGGCGCAGCCTTACCGCACGCAGGTCCTGTGCATACACTGAAGAGGTAAATACCGTCTCATCTGAATTGGTCAGGTTGTCAACGAACAAACCCAGATCAAACTGGTTGAACGTCATGCCGGTGCGAATATTGCCGATATGGTAATCGCCGCTTTCCGGGCCCAGTTCCTGCAGGTTGGTGTAGTAGCCGCCCACATAAACGTAGTCCGCGCGCAAATAGGTGTTGCGCTCAAACAGCGTGAAGTCGTATTCCAGGCCCGCACTGAAGTTGAAGTCCGCGGACCCGGGCAGCCGGTCACCCGCTTCAGCCGGAACCCCGGGTAGTACTCTGGTCAACTCCCCATCCTTGACTGACATCCCCAGGTTAAGCTGCAGCGAATCACTCACGCGGAATGAGCCCTCAACTTCAACGCCCTGGGTTCGCGCTTCTCCGGAATTTACCGAGACTCCGACGCCACAGGGGAAGGGGATAACCTGCGGCAATCCATCCCAGTTGGTGCGGTAAATGGCAACATTCAGGGTCGCGCGGTTCTCCAGAAATGAAAATTTTCCACCCAGTTCGTAGGTGTCCAGTGTGTCTGAGTTGATTTGCCTGAGCTGTTCCAGCGTCAGGTTTGTCCCATCCACAACACCGTCGGAATCGAGGTCACAAAGGGATGCCGGGACTGGCAGGTTACCCCGCCCCAGGCGAAAGCCTTCCGCCCATTGTGCATACAGGAGAGTAGAGTCATTGGGCGTATAGCTGAGATTTACTTTGTAGTTTTCACCACTCTCGTCAATGGTGAGAAGCGTAGGGGGCTGACCTCCGGCCAGTGCGCCAGACCGGACGTCCAGGTCATCGCGCTCGTAGTCGAAATGCCTGGCACCGACGGTAAGGGTGAATTGTTCATTCAGGTCGTAGTATGCCTCCCCGTAGAACGCCAGTTGCTCCAGGTTTGTATCGAGGCTGAACCCCAACAGGTTCGGGTCACCGAAAGGATTGAGTGCCGGATCCACGCCCAGATAGGTGTTTTGCTCGCGATAAAGGTCCACCTCTTCAAGGTAAATACCCGTTACAAACTGGAATGCACCATCAAGATCCGAAACCAGGCGCACTTCTGAGGTAAAGAACTCGCTGTCTTCCGGATTGCTTTGCGGAACAGGTACATCTCCCAGCAGGGAGCCAGCGGGGAATAACGCATGTACGTCCCTGTTCTCAAGATAATCGATATCCAGGCTCGTCGCCGAGAACTGCAGGGCGGCCCACTCGAATTCGTAATCGAGATTGAGACCTAGGGACTCGAATTTGTGTTCAAGTCCTTCGTTGCTGCCGATGAAGTCTTTCATCTGGAGGCGGGTTTGCTCAAAATTGTCCTCACGTTCCAGTTGAACTTCAGGAATACCTGTTTGTTCCAGCTTCTGTGCCAGGTAGCTCAGACGGGCACTGAACCTGTCGGTGGGTGTCCACAGAACACTCAATCTTCCGCCGCTGTACTCATCATCGCCTACGCTGTCTTCGTTGACGGCGAGACCAGGAAGCCCACCAGCCGTTGCAACCGCTATGGACCGTGGATCGTCACCGGCCACGTTGTCTATGTAGCCGCTGTTCTGATGCTGGTATCCCACAAACCGGATGGCAAGCTGGTCTGTTACGAGGGGGACATTCAGCACACCTTCGACCAGGTAGTTCCCGTGTCCTGCCCCATCGGTGGCCGAGTATCCCGTTTTGACCATGCCTTCAAACTCAGCAAGATTGGGCTTATTGGAAATATTCCGGACAGCGCCTCCCAACGCACTGGAGCCATACAGCGTGCCTTGCGGCCCACGCAAAACCTCAACCCGGTTCATGTCGATGAGTTTGACGTCGGCATTACTTCCGGTTGAATAGCCCGCCAGGGCAATGTCATCCAGATAAATTCCCACCGCGGAGCCACCACTGCCCAGAGCTTCAAGCTCCGGATCCACAGCAATACCGCGCATGATCACAGTATTCCTGCCGGCTCCACGGTCCTGGAAGGTGACGCCGGGCACCGAGTTCAGGTAATCGCCCATGCCGACCAGACCGCGATGGTTGATCTCAGCGCTTCCGAGCGCAGTAATCGACATGGCGGTGTCCTGCAAGCTCGTTTCCCGCTTGGTTGCCGTGACAATAACCTCTTCCATGCCAAGTGGGTTTTCGCTTGCGGATTCACTCTGGCCTTGCGCGTTGGCCGAGACCGAAAATGCTGCCACCAAAGCCAATCCAATACGCTGAATGAATCCCGATTTCTGCTGCTTGTTCAACACGGTGTCTGTTTCCTCTGATGTGTGAATCTCGTCGGCCCTGCCAATGACCTTCACGCCATCGAGAGTGAACTCCGGCACCAGTAAGGTTCCTTCAAGAAGATGCGTCAGCGCCTCATTGAAAGAGTAAGTGCCGACCAGCGGGTTGCTGAATGTGCGCTCTGCCAGTTCCGTTGGAAAGATAAAGGTCACATTCGCCTGCTGAGCAAACTCGATGAGCGCGTGATCCGTTCTTTGCCTGGGAATATCGAAGTTGATTTTCGCGCCCTGGATCCGGTCGTTGGCAACGGCCAGGTCCGGAACTGCGATCAAGGCGAGCATCAACCACGCGATAACTGAGCAGCAAAAACCTGCTTGTTCTATCCCCACGTGAGTGCGGTACATCCGCTCTGCCTCAATAGACGATTCGGTTGGTGATTTTCCGCCAGTGCGAGTTGTGCTGACTGGAGGAACTACAGTATTTCGCGGAAGCGTGTCGGATGCCGTGGCAAGTGAACTGTGGCCTTGACCCGTACTCGCTACTTGATGCCGGCATGGTTGGTCAGGATGATTTGCTCATCTCCCACCCGGTAATGGTCAACGTCGAAGTTCTGCTTCAGTGTGGTCAACAAGCCTTGAACGTCACCGGCTTTGAACAGTCCAGCGACTTTCACCTGCTTGAGGCTTTCGTCCTGGATCACGAACTCGACTTCTGTGTAACGTTCGATCTCATTGATGGCTTCGACCAGGGGCTCTCCGCGAAATACCAGGTTGCCCCCACGCCAGGACAGTTTGACTTCAATTTCCTCAGGCTCCAGGGTTTCAATCGCATCTTCGGAGTTGCCCAGGATGGTCTTTTTGCCGGCATCCAGCATAAGGGAATCCTGTGATTTCGCAGCGACCCTGGAACCTTGTCCAGGATCTGGACCCAATGCAGCCACCGCAGAAGCCTGCTGAACACCCACACGTACCTTGCCTTCAGTGACTATCAGTTCAACCCGCTGGTCGCTGGTGATTTCCAGGTTGAACTCTGTACCCACAGCTTCAACATACTGGTTACCTATGAGCACTTTGAAAGGACGGCTTCTGTCGTGCGCGACTTTGACATGAACCTCGCCACGCTCCAGTGCCAGTTCACGGGAGCCTGGTGACAAATCTGCCTTGACCAGGGTATTCGTGTTCAGGGTCAGGATAGACCCGTCCGACAGCTGTACGGTGGAAACCTGTCCTATGCTGGTCTCAAATATTGATGTATTGGCAATGTCCAGACTGCCGGTTGGTTGCGGTTCGCTGTTCCAGCCATTCAAGGCCACCCAAAGACCCGCACCCAGGACCAATAAAGCCGAGGCAGCCAAGGCCAGGACTGGCCTGGCTGGACGAAATCCTGAACCTGTGGGATGTGAACTTTGCAAGGATTCCTGTCTGGGAAACAGATCAGCTAGCCGTGACAAGGAGTCCAGCTTGTCCCACAGACCCGCCACTTCCAGCAGTGCTTCGGAGTTCTGCGAGTCCTCAGACAGCCAGTCTTGCAGCCCTTTTTGTTCTGTGGAATCCAGCTCACGGTCGATTTTCGCAAGCCATTCGCTCGCAGCAACCAGCTTGTCCTTGCGAGTAGCTAGGTGATAAACGTTGCTCATGAGCGACCTCCAGACCGCGAAAATGCAGTGCGACCATTCTGCTCAATCCCAACGCTGAGCCCAGGGGATCCGAGAATTTCCTGCGCACAGTGGCTCATACCTTTGGCAATGTGCTTTTCAACCGTGCTTTCACTGATGCCCAGTTGGCTGGCGATTTCCGCTTGTGAGCAACCATAAACTTTCTTCAGCACGAACACCCGCCGACATTGCAGCGGCAGACTTCTCACCACCTCGCAAAACTGCGCGAACTCCTCATCGGATGCAACCTGATGAAAGGTGGTGTCAGTTGAGCCCGCCGTCCCGCCTGTTTCCAATGCGGTTTCGACTTCAATACCCGAGCGCAGCCGCCACTCGGCCCGCTTGATGTGGTCCAGCGCGAGGTTTTTTGCCACCTTCACCATCAGGGCCCGGGGTGCTTTGATGGGTTTGGGGGATTTGAACTGGCACACCCGCACATAGGTTTCCTGGACAATGTCCTCGATTTCATGCGGAGGCACAATGCGCGATACCGCCCGCACCAGTGCTGAGCGGTAAGTCAGGAAGAGATGGTTAATTGACTCGATTTTCAACATGCCAAGTGGTTCAGATTTCTGGGCGGTTCATCACTGACCCCTGCTACAGCTAACCCTTTATAGACGAATCACCCTGAGATTTCCGCCAGAGGGTATCGGAAATGGGGCAGGGGCCCTGTTTGGAGCCGTGCAGCAGAGTTGGGCTCACAGGCCCGGGGGATATGCGAAACAGGACCAAGAGTGTTCTGGCCTTGTTTTACTTACGCGGCCGCAGCGGGGATTGCCGGTTGATTGGCCTGCATGCGGCCTGATGTCGGTTTACTCACCGTCACCCCCAGGCACTCCGTCAACTGCCTTATCTTGCGTTGCAGCAGATCCAGCCGGTCGGGCGGCAGGTGGGCAAACTGCCATTCCAGGCGAATGGCGTCGTCGTCGCACAGTTCGCTGCGGCTGGCCAGCGGTACCAGCTCGAACAGGCAGAGCAGGGCATACGCGCGCGCCAGCGCGCCGGGCATGCGTTCCAGCAGGATCACCAGCTGCACCCGTTGCAACTCGGCCACCGGCGCGTGCTCGGTGGTGTGCACGCTGTACACGTCTTCCTGGCCGGCCAAATTGGGCAGTGCTGGAGCCACTTCGAGAACCTCTGTGTGTGTCTATGCATATTAAAAGCAAATCCGCGGTTTTTTATTGCAAGTTTTTGGCCAATCTGTTAATTCACGTATAACCAATTCACGATTTTGCAAAATCATGACTAATGATATTCACGGCACTGCGCTGGACCGTACCGACCGGCGCATCCTGCGATTGCTGCAAACCGAGCCGGATATCACCGCCGGCGCCATCGGCGAACGCATTGGCGCCTCGCAGGCCACGGTGTGGCGGCGCATTCAGGCAATGCGCGAAAGCGGATTGATTCCGCCGCAGGTGGTGCGCCTCGACCGAAAAAAAGCCGGCTTCAAAGCCATGGTGTTCGCGCAGGTGAAGCTCAATTCCCAAGGGCGCGCCAACCTGTCGGCTTTCTCCGACGCCATGCATTCCTTTCCCGAAGTGCTGGAGTGTTACTGAGGAGGCCGTTAAATAGTGCGTAGTTTTCAGGCCGCATACTGAACAT
>CAYYCX010000077.1:2983-20479 GCA_964470455.1 uncultured Wenzhouxiangellaceae bacterium | reverse complement strand
CCGGAACTTTCTGGCATTCCATGCCACCCTGGGCGCCCAGCCAGTGCACGCTCAAGCCACGCCGTTGCAGGCTGGCGGCCACGGCCAGGCCGGGGAAGATGTGCCCGCCCGTTCCACCTGCCAGGATCATCACGAGTGGCTGTGGCTGTCGTTGCGTCATGTGGTTCTGCATGTTCATGCGCTGCCGCTCACACCGTCGCCCGCTTGACGCTGACACGCTGGCGCACCGCCGGGCCGGCATCACGATCGAGTTCATACTTGATGCGCAGCACCATGCCAAGCGCCAGCAGAGTCATCAGCGTGCTGCTGCCGCCGGAACTGATCAGCGGAAGAGTCAGGCCCTTGGTGGGCAAGACACCGAGATTCACGCCGATGCTGACCATGGCCTGCAGGCCAAACCACAGACCCACTCCGAAAGACAGGAATCCGGCGAATGGCCGGCCACGCCGGTGCGCCACCATGCCGATGATCATCATGCGTGTCACCAGCAGCATGAACAGGCCAAGTATGACGATGACACCGGCCAACCCGAATTCCTCCGCCAGCACCGCGAAAATGAAATCGGTATGCGCTTCGGGCAGGTAGAAAAGCTTCTGGATGCTGGCACCGAGGCCGACACCGAATACTTCGCCACGCCCCACGGCTATCAACGCCTGCGTGAGCTGGAAACCGCTGTTGAAAGGGTCCGCCCATGGATCCATGAAGCTGACGATGCGCCGCAGGCGATAAGGCTCCATGGCCGCGAAGCCGAATGCGGGCAGCGCCAGCATGGCCAGTACAGCAATGTGTTTCCAGGCTGCTCCGGCCAGCCAGATCAGCCCGCCGATGATGGCCACAATCACGGCGGCACTACCCATGTCCGGCTGGATGAGCAGTATGCCGGCCAGGATGCCACCGAAAATCAGCGGCTTCAGCGTGTCGAAAAACCGCGTGGTTACTTTTTCAGCCTTGCGTGCCAGGTAGCCGGCCACGTAGATGATCACCATCAGCTTGACCGCCTCGACCACCTGGAAACTCGCGAACCCCAGGCGAATCCAGCGTTTGCTGCCATTCACCTCGTAGCCGATTCCGGGAATGAAAACCAGCAACAGGGCGAGGGCCGACAGCAGCATCATGGGGCGGCTGATTCGCTCCAGGAAATCAATGGACACCACGCGGAACGCACAGGCCAGCAGCAATCCCATACCGATGTAAATGCAGTGGCGCAGCAGGTAGTAATAGACCGGCGAGTTCTGCCCCTCGGCGATGGCGATGGAAGCCGAGCCGACCATCACGATGCCGATAGATAGCAGCAGTATGGCGGGTATCAAAATCCAGCTGTCGAGGTCGACATGGGGCGCGGCCAAGCCTGACTCCCTCGCCTGCATCCTGACCTTGCCTGCACCTCTGTTCAGCATCAAATGCGCTCCCCGTTCCTCAACGTATCTTCAGGGTGGCCAGGCCGGCCAGCACGAGGATGACGGAAATGATCCAGAACCGCACGATCACGCGCGGCTCCGGCCAGCCTTTCAATTCGAAATGATGATGAATGGGCGCCATGCGAAAAATGCGCTTGCCGGTCAGCTTGAAAGAAGCCACCTGCAGCATTACCGAGACGGTCTCCATCACGAAAACGCCCGCCATCAGGATGAACACCAGCTCCTGGCGCACGATGACCGCAATCAGGCCCAACGCCGCACCTACCGCAAGCGCGCCGATATCGCCCATGAAAATCTGCGCCGGATAGGTGTTGAACCAGAGGAAACCCAGGCCGGCACCACCCAGGGCCCCACAGAAAATGGCCAGTTCGCCGGCACCAGGAATGTAGGGCATGGCGAGGTAACCCGAGAACACCGAGTGCCCTGCCACATAGGCGAATATCCCCAGTGCCGCCGCCAGGAACACTGAAGGCATGATGGCCAGTCCGTCGAGACCGTCGGTGAGGTTCACCGCGTTGGAAAAGCCTACGACCATGAAATAGGTGGTCACCACATAGAAGACGCCCAGCGGTATGGCCACGCCCTTGAAGAAGGGCACGATCAGCTCGGTGGCCACCGGCGTATCCGCGGTCGAGTAGAGAAAAACCGCGATCATGATGCCAAATACGGACTGCCACAGGTATTTCCAGCGGGCAGCCAGGCCTTTGGAATCCTGCAGCACCAGCTTCTTGTAGTCATCCAGCCAGCCGATCAGGCCAAATGCCAGCGTTGCCAGCAACACCAGCCAGACATAGCGGTTGTCGAGGTCTGACCAGAGCAGTGTCGACAGCACGATGGCAAACAGGATCAACGCACCCCCCATGGTGGGCGTACCGGCTTTGGAGAAGTGGCTTTCAGGCCCGAGCTCGCGTACCGGCTGGCCCACCTGCTTCCGCACCAACCGGCGGATAAAGGCCGGGCCCAGCAACAACGACAGCAGCAGCGCCGTCATGGCGCTGAGGATGCTGCGCAGCGTGATGTAGCCGAACACGTTGAAGCCGGTGTTGAACTCCGCGAGTTTTTCAAACAGCCATAGCAGCATCAGGAGGCCTTCTTGAAGTTATTGCCCACAATGGCGTGAACCACCTGCTCCATACCCATGGAGCGTGAACCCTTCACCAGGCAGTTGATGCCTGGCCGCAATTCCGCTTTCAACGCCGTAATCAGGTCCTCGCGGCTGGCGAAATGCTCGGCGCCGGCGCCAAACGCATCAACCGTCTGCAGGGCCATTTCACCGGTGGCGAAAATCCGCTTCACACCCATGGCGCGCGCAGCATCACCCACTTCGGCATGCAGTTTGCGGCTGTCTTCACCCAGTTCTTTCATGTCGCCCAGCACCAGCCACGCTTTGCCCTGCATTCCGGCCAGCACCTGCAGGGCGGAGTACAGGGAAGCCGGGTTGGCATTGTAGGTATCATCGATCACCAGCCAGCCCGCATCGGCATGAATCAGGTTGAGCCGCCCCGGAACCGGCTTCACGGCCCGCAAGCCCGCGGCAATCTGCTCAACCGGAATCTTCAGTGCCACCGCCGCCGCGGTCGCTGCCAGAGCATTGAGCTGGTTGTGCTCGCCTGGCAGCGACAGCTGCAGAGTAAAATGCCCCAGTGGAGTGCTCACACTGGGGCTGGACCCGCCGGCTGGCATATGGATATCAAATTTCTGCTTGTTGTTTTTATCAAAACCAAATGTCAGCACATCCCCGGCGGTATTCCTGCTGCGCCAAAGCTCAACCCAGGGCTCGGCGCCATTCATCACGGCACAGCCACTTGCGGGCAGCGCCTCGTACATTTCACCCTTGGCGCGGGCCACGCCTTCAAAGCTGCCAAATCCTTCCAGATGCGCCGGGCCGATATTGTTGACCAGGCCCACATCGGGCTGGGCGATGCTTGCCAGGTAGGCAATGTCGCCGGCCTTGGTGGCGCCCATTTCGATAACCGCGTACCGGTGTTGCTGTTCCAGCCGGAACAGCGTGAGCGGCACGCCCAGCTCGTTGTTGTAATTGCCCTCTGTCACCAGCACTTCGGCCTGCTGCCGAAGAATGCTGGCCAGCATTTCCTTGACAGTCGTCTTGCCGTTGCTGCCGGTGATACCCACCACTTTTGGATTGAGTTTGCGACGCAAATGATTGGCAATTCGCCCCAGCGCCAGCAGCACATCGTCCACCAGCAGCTGCGGCACGGCCACATCAACAGGCCGTTGCACCAGCACGGCGACAGCGCCGGTTTCAACCGCGGATTTCACAAAGTCATGGCCATCCACCGTGCGCCCGGGCAGAGCGGCAAACAACGAGCCATAGCGCACCTTGCGGCTGTCGGTGACTATGCTGTCGATGGCAGCGTCCGCGGTAGCGTCGACACCCAGGGTCTGAGCGATTTCAGCCAGGCGCAGATTCATCATGCAGCCTCCTCGAGCACAGCCTGAACTGCCGCCACATCGCTGAAGGGCAAGCGGTTGCCCTGCAGTTCCTGGTAGGTTTCGTGGCCTTTGCCGGCCACCAGCACGATATCGCCATGGCGGCTTTCGCGAATGGCGTGGCGAATGGCTTCGGCACGGTCGGCCAGGACTACCGCCTTGTGCGGTGACTTCATGCCGGAGAGCATGTCGGCAAATATGGCCTCGGGAGATTCACTGCGGGGGTTGTCGTTGGTGAGCACCACCCGGTCGGCCAGGCTTTCAGCGATCGCCGCCATCATCGCGCGCTTGCCGCGATCACGGTCGCCACCACAACCGAACACACAGGTGAGGCGTCCATGCAGGTGCGACTGCAACGCTTCCAGCGCCTGTCGCAGCGCATCCGGAGTATGCGCGAAGTCAACCACCACCACCGGCAGGCCGCCTTCCCCACCCAGGCACTGCATGCGCCCCGGCACCGGCTGCATCATTTCCATCTGGTGCATGACCTTGTTCCAGGGCATGCCCAGCAATGCCAGCGTTCCCGCCGCAGCCAGCAGGTTGGAGACGTTGAATCGTCCCAACAGGCTGGTGTGCAGGCGCCCGCCACCCCAGGGGCTGGTGATTTCCAGCTGCATGCCGGACGAATCCATCTGCACGACCCTGGCTGACAACTCCGCATTGTTGTTGCTGCCATAACTGAGCACTTCGCAACTCCTGCCCAGGTCAGCAATCAGCTGGCGCCCAAAGTCATCATCCCGGTTGATGATGGCAAAGCGCGGCTGGCAATCGGTGAACAGGCGGCGCTTGGCGGCGCCATAGCGTTCCATGCTGCCGTGGTAATCGAGGTGGTCGCGGCTGAGGTTGGTGAACACCGCCGCCTGGAAAGTCACATCAGCACAACGGCCCTGCTCCAGCGCGTGCGAAGACACTTCCATGGCAACGTTTTCCACGCCGAGATCGATGCACTCCGACAGCATGCGTTGAACGGATATGGCATCTGGTGTGGTCAGGCCGGCAGGTTGCAGCCGGTTGAGCGCGCCATAGCCGATGGTGCCGATCAGCCCGGCATTGCCCGACACCCTGTGCCAGGCCTGGGCAATGAAATGCGCGGTGGAGGTCTTGCCATTCGTGCCGGTGACCCCGGCCACGGTCAGGCGATCCGAAGGTGCGTGGAAAAAGCGCGCGCCCAGGGCGGAAAGCTGCTGACCCAGGCCATTGACACGGATACAGGGAATCTGCAGGCCTGCCTGGGTGGCGTGTTCGTCATGCAGGATTGCGACAGCGCCTCGCGCCTGTGCTTCCATGGCGAACTGCATGCCATGCGCGGATGCCCCCGCCACTGCCACAAATGCATCGCCGGACCTGATGCGCCGCGAATCCAGGCTGATACCGCTGATGATGACCGGGTCACCTTCCGGCAGTTCCTTCACATCAACCCAGCCTTCCAGCAGGGTCGCGAGGCTCATGGGGCAGCTCATCGCACACCCCCGTCAAAGTCTTCTTCACCTTCATCCAGCGCAGCTTGCAACAGCCCGCCATCAAAGTCGTCCGGGGGAATATCCAGCAGCCGCAGGGCACCCTCCATCACCGTTGAAAACAGCGGTGCTGCCACCGCGCCGCCGTAGTACACGCCGTCGCTGGGATCATCGATCATCACCACTGCCACCAGTTTTGGATTGCTGGACGGCGCAAACCCTGCAAACGTGGCGACATATCGGGAGGCATAGCCAGCGGCGCTGGCCTTTCTCGAGGTCCCGGTCTTGCCGGACACGCGATAGTTCTTGACCCGCGCCTGCTTGCCTGTGCCTTCCGGCCCGGTGACGGTTTCCATCATCGCCGCCACTTCGCGGGCAATCTTCGGATCGATTACCGAGACCACCGGATTGGTGGCCCCCTGGATCAGGCTGGGGCGGCGCATGCGCCCTTCATCAGCAATGGCCGCAACCGCGGCCGCCAGTTGCAGGGTGGTGGTGGAAAGTCCGTAGCCGTATGAAAGCGTGGCCTGCTCCACCCTGCGCCAGCGCCGGTGGTTACGCAGCACACCCGCGGATTCACCAGGAAAGCCCACGCCTGTTACATCACCAAAACCGAAGCGGTCGTACACGCTCCACAACTGCTCGGAATCCAGTTGCAAAGCCAGCTTGGTGGCGCCCACATTGGAGGACTTGGTGATGATCCCGGTAACGTCTATCGGGCCATAGTTGTGATGGTCGCTGATGGTATGGCCTGACACGTTGATGGTTCCCGGCGTGGTGTCGATCGGCGAATGGGCTTCAACGATTCCCGCTTCCAGCGCCGCTGCCACCGAAAACACCTTCATCACTGAACCGGGTTCAAACACATCGGTGACCGCGCGATTGCGTAAACCGTCCGTATCCTGGTTGGGCTGGTTGGGATTGAACGATGGCTGGTTGGCCATGGCCAGGACTTCGCCTGAAGCGATATCCAGCAGCACCACACTGCCAGAACGCGCGCCATGCTTCAGCACCGTGCGTTTCAGTTCGCGATAAGCCAGGTATTGCAACCGACGGTCCAGAGTCAGCCGAAGGTCATGGCCATGTTCGGCTTCACGGATCACTTCGACATGTTCGACGGTGCGGCCCTTGCGGTCCCGGATCACGCGCTTGCTGCCGGGCTTGCCCTGCAGCCAGTCGTTATAGGCCAGCTCCAGGCCTTCCTGACCCACATCATCGATGTTGGTGAAACCGATGACGTGGCCGGCGACTTCTCCGGCAGGGTAAAAGCGGCGATATTCCTTCTGCAGGTACACACCCTGCAACTCCAGGGCCTCGATTTGCGCGGCTACATCCGGGTGCAGGCGACGTTTGATCCACACGAATTCGCGCCCGGAACGCTGGTTCAGCCGGCGTTCGATCTCATCGCCATTCAACCCTAACGCCTGGGCCAGGGGGTCGATATCCTCCGGTGTCTGCAGCAGTTCGCTCGGGTTCACCCACACCGAATCAACCGGGGTGCTGACGGCCAACGGTTCTCCGGAGCGGTCAACGATATTGCCGCGACGGGTGGGAATTTCCACCTCGCGCATGAAACGCGCTTCGCCTTGTCCCTGCAGGAAGTCGGATTCCATCACCTGCAGGTTGACAGCCCGTGCGACCAGCGCAACCGAGCACAACAGGAACGCGAGCAGGAATGCATACAGCCGGCTGACCGGAATGCGGATTTTCTGCTCTTCGCTCAAGGCCTGGCCACCAGAATCTTCGTTTCGGCGGGATCCTGCATGCCGAGCTCGTCGCGCGCCTTGGCTTCTACCTGACCGGCATCCGCCAGCCAGGCCTGCTCCAGCTGCAGGCGGCTCCATTCGGCGATCAGGGCATCCCGGTCACCTTCCAACTCGCCAAGGCGGATGGCCTGGCCACGGCTTTCATGGCGGGTATAGACCACTCCCAGCGCACTGCCGATCACCATTACCAGGAGGATCAGAATCGTTACAATCCGGACATTCAAGCCAGTTTCTCCGCAATCCGCATGACGGCACTGCGCGACCTGGGATTTGCGGAGAGTTCATCAATCGAGGGACTTACCGCCTTGCCGACCAGCTTTATCACAGCCCTGGCCTCCGGGTGTTCCGGAATATTGCGGCGAACCTGGCCTGGTCGTGCGGCTTCTCTGAATGTCCGCTTGACCAGGCGGTCCTCAAGGGAATGAAAGCTGATGACTGCCAGCCTTCCTCCCGGGCGCAAAACTTTTATTGCGGCATCAAGTCCCGTGGCCAAATCAGCCAACTCGTTATTGATTTCAATCCGGATTGCCTGGAAGCATCGTGTGGCTGGATGCTTGTTTTTTTCACGGCGACCAATGGTCTGCTCAATCAGAGCGGCCAGTTGGCCTGTCGTTTCCAGTCTTCCCTGCTGCCGAGCCATTACGATGCTCCTGGCAATCCTGCGCGCGTGGCGCTCCTCTCCGAACTCCCAAAACACGCGGGTTATTTCCCGTTCTGGCGTCGTAGCAATCCACTCTGCTGCCGATACGCCCTGTGATGGGTTCATACGCATATCCAGCGGACCATCTCCCATGAAGGAGAAACCCCGTTCCGGATTGTCCAGCTGGGGTGAGGACACTCCAAGGTCAAGAAGGATTCCGTCCAGACCCCGCTCCAGTCCCCAGTCGTGGACAAAGCGTTCCATTTCCGCAAAGCTGCCCTGGGCAATCCGGAACCGCGGATCCTCATCCATCAGTTCCTTTCCTGATGCAATTGCTTCAGGATCCTTGTCCAGCGCAACCAGGCGCCCTGACCCGGACAAACCCGCCAATATGGCCCGGGCATGTCCGCCTCTGCCGAAAGTGCCATCGAGGTAGATACCGTCTGCGCGGCCTTCACCTTCCAGGTTCAGGGCCTCCAACACCTCATCCAACAAGACTGGCTGGTGCTGATCAGTTCCCATTGCGCCGTTTCGGCACTTCCTGCTATTGCTCCGCCGGCGCCATCACAGCACCAGGCGGGACATTTCTTCCGACGCTGCCTCGCTCAGGCTGCGTTCCTCTTCCAGTCGCTTCTGGTTCAGGATGGCTTCGTTCCAGATTTCGAAACGATTCCCCATACCCAACAAAACCACCCGCTTTTCCAGGCCCGTTACCTGCCGCAGTGTCTGCGGTAACTGGATCCGGTTGGCGCCATCCGGCGTCAATGCCGTGGCGCTACCCACCAGGCGGCGCTGCAGGCTGCGATGGCCCGGGTTGAAGGTGCTCAAGCTTGTCACTTCGTCCCGCACCCGTTCCCAATCCGGTTCGGGGTACAGCCAGAGGGCCCCGGAATCAAAAGCGCTGTAGGTGAGCACCAAACGGCCGCCGCACTGCTCCTGGATCGCGTCCCGGTAGCGGATCGGTATGGCCAGACGCCCTTTGGCGTCCAGATTGATTGCTGTCTCACCGAAATACACTTGTTCACCAATGATTTACACTTTTTACCACTTTTTCCCACTGATATGCACAATAGATACAAAAAGGCTTATTGTCAAGCAGGACAGGGGTTTATGGCTGATGCGGGGCGACTATTGAACTACAGGGGTGTGGTAACGACGCGACAAGGGTGTGGCAAAGTGGGGGCGGTTGCCGATTTTGTCGCTTTTCCAAAGTACAGCCGAGTGGTTGTAAGGCCGTCGAGTCCCCTGCTGTTCAGCTATAGAAGCCCGATGGCGGCAAGGACTTCCGGTCCTGGACTTTGCTAGCTTTGGTTTCCGGCCCCGGGCGGGTGAAGCCCTTCCTGTCCCCGAGTCCGCCGGCGAACTGGCTTCGAAATGAATCCTCGGTTCTCGAAGGGATCGCTCCCGTGCATCCCTGCACTCCGCGATCTGTGAACATCCTGTTCAAATGCGGCGGTCGGCCATACTCCCGTCCATGGTCGGTCTGGCCTCTCGCGAACATCCCTGTTCGCTCGACCGCCGGTCACCGCATCGGCTCGGCGGCTACCAGGGGCCAGGAAGGGCTTCACCCACCCGGGGCCTGCGTCACTAAGAACGTCTGGTAGCCCGATGGCGGTAAGGGATTCCGGGCCAGTTGGACGCAGCCTCGGGCCGACCGAGCCACAAGGCAACGCGACATGGATGTCGCGTTAGGCCCGACCGAACAGGGATGTGAGTCGGGCCGCGCCGCAGGGGCGACCGAGGACCGAGGGTAGCCCTGCGAAGCAGGGCCAAGTCCAGGACCGGAAGGCCTTACCGGCATCGGGCCTGTTACTGGTGTTACGGGCCAAATGGCTCCCGGATCACGTTACCGGGGAATCGGCATCGGCGCAAGAAAGGGGAGTCGGCCGATAAGCCGGGTTCTGTGCAGGTCGAAACCTGTGGCAATCATTCATCTGGGAACGCCGTCACCGGCGCCCTCAAGCAACCTACCCGAAAGCGCCACGGGCCGTGGCATCGCTTTCCTATTTGGTCTTGCTCCGAGTGGGGTTTACCTAGCCGCAGCGTGTTACCACCTGCGCGGTGCGCTCTTACCGCACCATTTCACCCTTACCGGCCACTTCTTGCGAAGCAGCAGGCGGTTTGTTTTCTGTTGCACTTTCCGTAGGCTCGCGCCTCCCAGGCGTTACCTGGCACCCTGCCCTGTGGAGCCCGGACTTTCCTCGCGGCGAAACCCGAAGATTCCACCGCACGATTGCCTGGCCGACTCCCGCGGCTATTTTACCCCCAAAACCGGCGATATTGGTTGTCAGCGCCAAATGCCGGAGTTGCGCGTATGGCTCATCAGTCACTTTCGCCCATTGATTCCGGCACCTGACTCTGACCCCGAATTTCCAGCTTTTCGTAGAGTTCGCGCCGCTGCACGCCACATAACTTCGCCGCAACGCGCGCCGCCTGGCTGGTTGAGAGGTATTCCTGCAGGGCTTGCGCCATGGTCAGCGCATGGTTCATTTTTTCATCGGCGCTTTCTTTCCTACCGGCCAGCACCAGCACAAATTCTCCTTTCTGCTGGTTCGGGTCGGCCTGCACCTGCTGCCTGACCTTCTCTACCGGGCCTCGCAGAATGGTTTCGAACTGCTTGGTCAGCTCCCGGCAAACGGCAATCTGCCGGTCCTGCCCCATGGTTTCAGCCAGGTCTTGCAGGCACTCCAGGATGCGGTGGCTGGATTCGAACAACACCAGTGTCCGGGTCTCGGATTTCAGTGAGTTCAGCCGCGCGATGCGCGCAGCCTGTTTGGCCGGAAGGAAGCCTTCAAAAACAAACCGGTCGGTGGCGATACCCGCCACGGACAAGGCAGCGGTGATGGCACTGGGGCCCGGTAACGGAGTTACTCGAATGCCTTTTTCAACCGCCAGGCGCACCAGGCGGTAACCGGGGTCTGACATCAGCGGCGTGCCCGCATCGGAAATCAGTGCAACCGACTCGCCCGCCAGCATGCGTTCGACCAGCCGCGGCGCCATCGCATCTTCGTTGTGTTCATGCAGGGCCACCATGGGACAGTCGATTCCATGGCTGGCCAGCAGCGTTCGGCTGTGGCGGGTGTCCTCCGCGGCCACGAGATCAACCTGTGACAGCGTGTCGACAGCCCGCCGGGTGAAATCCGCGAGATTGCCTATGGGTGTTGCCACTATGAACAGTTCAGCAGTAGGCATGTCAATTCCTGGTAATGGGCCCAATAGTGTCCGGTTGAAGCACCAACAGGCGAGTATCCCATTATGGATTAATCAAAAGCGCTCTGCGGTATCATGTCGCGACCGCATTGACAGCAAACGTGCAAGAACTGAATTTATCATCCGGACGAAGCCATGCGCGCAAACCCTTCATTCGCCAGAGACAAGCCGTCAACTCCAGTTGGAATCAACTTGGCCCAGTGTTATCGATATGGCCGGATCGCCTGTACTGCCATACTGCTGGTTGGCCTGGCTGCCTGTGCTTCCGCGCCCCCGCCCAAACCTGCCGTTACAGAACCCGTAGCAAACCCACAACAGGCATTTGACCGTGGCGACTTTGCCGAGGCGGCCCGGCAATGGCAAACCATGGCGGTGAATGCCCCTGCCGCTGAAGCCAATACCCTGCGTATCTCCGCCGCTGATGCCTGGCTGCTGGCCGACGAGCCCGAGCGTGCCGAAAGCCTGATGCGATGGATTGACAGACAGGCTCTCGAACCCTCTGAACTCGCTCGCCTGGAGTTGGTGCAAGCTGATCTGGCCCTCCGGTCCGGATACTATGCCGACGCCGCCAACCTGCTGCGCAGTGCGCAGGCAAACCTGCCCGCAGGTTCCACGGCGCGTTTTAAGGATCTGCAGGCGCAACTGGCGGCTGCGGTTGAAATTGAATCCACCATCGACCTGGAGCAGGTGCGTCACATCGCTGACAGCATGAGCGAGTATGATCCGGCCCGCGCCCTGGCGCTGCTCAAGGGCCTTGAACCCATGCCGTCCGGGGAGCTGGCCGCACTGCTGGCAAGGCCTCGAATGGATCCCGACCTCGACCCCTGGCTGGACCTGGCGCTGGTGATCCGGCAAAACCTGGTTGTGGCAGAAGGGCTGGAGCCGGCAGTGAATGACTGGAAAGCGCGCCACGCTGACCACTACCTGGCTGCTGCTGATGTGCTGGACCTCTGGCTCCTGTACCGGCAGGGTTTCCAGGGTCCGGGTAAGGTGGCGGTATTACTCCCCCAGAGTGGACGCCTGCAGGCAGCCGCAGACGCGTTGCGCGATGGCATGGTCAGCGCATTCATGGACAATCCAGGCCATTCACAATTGATTTTCGTGGATAGCGGTACCGAAGCAGATTCCATTCCTGGCGCCTATTTTGAAGCCCGGGACCAGGGCGCCGAGTACATCATCGGCCCCTTGCAGACCGAGGCCATCGAGGCCCTGCTCAAGCTGGCCGATCTGCGCACTCCGGTTCTGGCGCTCAACGATGTGCCTGCCCTGATGGCGCCACCCATAGGCCTGGCCAACCAGATCAATGGCGTATCCCTGTCACAGGATGCCGAAATCCGCGCCACGGCCAGGGCCATGGCCGATGCGGGCTATGCACGGGCCATGGTGCTGGCGCCGGAAAGCGAATGGGGCGAGCGCACGGTGAGCGTCTTCAGCGAAGAATTCCTACAGGATGATCGGCAAATCGTGGTAGCCGGGAGATTCCTTGAGTACGAGAATGATCACTCTGCTGTGCTGGAGCGCATGCTGCAACTCGATGAAAGCAAGGCGCGCAAACAACAACTGGAGCAAACACTGCAATTGCCACTCGATTACGAACCGGTCAGGCGGGACGATGTGGATGTGATCTTCCTCGCCGCGAATACCACGCAGGGACGGCTGATCCGGCCCCAGCTGCGTTTTCACAATGCAGGCGATATTCCGGTATATGCCAGTGCCCGCATTTATTCGGGCCAACCCGACAGGACCCGCGACCAGGACCTGAACGGCATCATCTTTCCTTCCTCGCCGATGCAGATCCGTTTCGCCTCCCTGCGCAACAGCCCGCAAGCCAACAGCCTGAAAGGTGGCAGCCTGACGCCGCTGTACGCATTGGGCCGCGACGCCTGGAACATCCTTCCCTGGCTGGACTTCTTACGTACGGACCCGGATTTTACATTCCCCGGACAATCCGGAACTTATACAGCTTCCGCTGGACCAACGCTGCAGCGCCAACCGGCCTGGGCCGTGTTCCGGGGCGGCATTCCGGTCGCCTGGGTGAACGAAAGTGCTGACAAAACGGAACAGCCGGGCACCAGCGTCGCCCATTGACCGGATTGCCATTGGCAAGTCCACGGAAAGCGCCGCGGAAGCTTTTCTGGCAAAGCAGGGTCTGGTCAGTTTGCACCGGAACTTTCGTTGCCGCATGGGTGAGATCGATCTCATCATGCGTGATGGAGAAATACTGGTGTTCGTGGAGGTGCGTTTCAGGCGGCCCGGCCAGCACGGTGATGGCGCCGAAAGCATCACCTATGCCAAGCGCCAGAAGCTGATTCGCTGCGCCGGTTATTATCTCAGCACTCGCCGGGTCAGTTCGCACCAGAGATGCCGGTTTGATGTCGTGTCCGTAGGACAAAAGGGTTCGGCTTACAGTACGGAATTAGAATTTGCCTGGATTCGCGACGCATTCCAGTGTGATACCTGAAAGCACTGGCTCAAGCGCCGGAGAACTGGAAACATGGAGTAACCAATGCACGAAACTGATGATACACCCGCACGCGCCATGATCTTCACCGGCAATGGCCGGGTTTGCGCGGTTTTTGCGGCCGTCATGCTCGCGAGTGTGCTGCTGGCCTCCATATTGACAGCCTGTGCACCTGCCGGACAGCGCCGCAGCGCGGGCACAATCCTGGATGACCAGACTTACGAAACCCGGGCCATTGATGTGCTGTTTTCCCGGGATGAGTTCGGCACCGATGACCACATCAAGGTGGAAGTTCACAACGCCACCCTGCTGATGGCGGGAGAGACGCAGAGCGAAGCCAACAGGCAGCTTGCAACCGAGCTGACTTCGCAACTTCGCGGCATCAAACGAGTGGTCAACGAGCTTGAAGTCATGCCACCCAGCACCGCCGCTGAGCGTCTGAACAACAGCTACATGACTTCAAAAGTCAATTCTGTGCTCACTACCAAGAATCCGGTTGCCGGGTTTGATGCCACCCGCATCAAGGTGCTGACCGCGCGCAATATCGTTTACCTGATGGGAACCGTGACGCGCGCTGAAGGAGACGCGGTGGCCGAGGTGGTGCGCAATATCGGCGGCGTCAGCCGGGTGGTGAAGGTGTTCGATTATACGGACTGAAATCTGTCCGGCAGGCCATTGCCGGAAGCGCTGCACATCCGTTTGAATCAGGCCGGTATCAGGCCCGGCAGGAATCTTGCCGGCACCAGCAACAGCAGGGCATAAGCTGCTGCAACCAGATCATCCAGCATGATGCCAAAGCCGCCTTTCACGTGCCGGTCAAACCAGCGGATCGGCCATGGCTTGGTGATGTCGAACAGGCGGAACAGCAGGAACGCCACCAGCCACCAGCCCCAGTGCGAAGGCACGAAGGCCAGCACCAGCCACATGGCAACGATTTCATCCCAGACGATGGCTCCCGGGTCGTGCACCGCCATGGCTCTGCTGGTTTGTCCGCAGCAATGAACTCCCCACAGGAATGCCAGCACCAGGAACAGTGCAAGACCATAAGCCGGCAACCACATCAAAGGCACGGCCAATGGCAGCGCCACCAGGCTTCCGGCTGTGCCGGGAGCGCGTGGCGAAAGGCCGGAACCGAAACCCAGCGCGAAAAATCCGCTGAGCGTGGTGTACGCCAGCTCTGTTGTGCTCCGGGGTTGCGAGGGCTTGCTCAAAGGCATGGCGCGGCTCAGTCGCTGAAATGCTCAAAACCACCGCGTTGCAGGGCAAATTCCCGGCCGTCAGGCTGGAAAATCTTCAGCCCGTCGGTGTTCGTGGTTTCACCGATGACATGCAGCCCCAGTCCAAGTTGTTCCTGCAAGTGCCTGAGTTCCGGCTCGTGCTGCCTCGGCAGAACGAAGCACAACTCGTAATCATCGCCCCCGCCCAATTGCAGGGCCCAGCGCGCATTCGCCTCCAGGCTGGAAAACGCCGAATGCCGCGGCAGTCCTTCCAGCCGGATTTCCGCGCCACAACCGGATGCCGTAAGGATGTGCCGCAGGTCCGCTGCCAGCCCATCTGAAACGTCGATACAGGCACTGGCCTTGCCCAGCAGGGCCTGTCCCAGCGCCAGCCTGGGCTGCGGTCGCTTCAGCGCCAGTAAAGCTGTTGGATCGGACGGTTCACCCGCCTGTTGCTGCTGCAGCGCCAACGCGGCGAGGCCGGGCTGGCCCGACACCACAACCAGCTCTCCGGGATGCGCGCCATCACGCCGCAGGGCTTTGCCTTCATCCACCAGGCCCATCACCGTGATCGTCACCGCCAATGGCCCCCGAGTGGTATCGCCTCCCGCCAGCTGGATTCGTCCGTATTCGGCCATTTCCAGCAGGCCGATGGCAAACCGGTCACACCATTCAGGATCAATTTCCGGCAGTGTAATCGCCAGGAAAAACCAGGCAGGCTCAGCACCCATGGCGGCGAGGTCGCTGAGATTGACGGCCAAAGCCTTGGCTGCGATATCGCCGGCGGAGTCGGTGGCGAAAAAGTGCACATCGCTGACCAGGGTATCGGTGCTGACCGCCAGCTGCCGGCCCTGCGGCACCGCCAGTATGGCTGCATCGTCACCCATTCCCAGCACTGGAGCGTGTGGGCAACTGCGCGCGTGCGCGGCGAATCGCCGCTGCAGGTGATCTATCAGTTCAAATTCTTTCATTTGCCTCAGCCTGGCCTGCGCCTTCAGCTCCGCCACAAGGGCCGATGGCCCTCAGGCTTCGTTAACCTCGGCGGAACGCCAGGCCCGTGCGGCCTTGTCCAGCACGCCATTGACGAACGCATGGCCCTGTTCCGCGCCAAAGCGATGCGCGAGGTCGATGGCTTCGTCAATCACGATGCGGAATTGCAGGTGCGGTGCATTGAGCAGCTCCCATGCGGCTATCCGCAATACGTTTTTCTCCACGGCATCGACGACCTGCAGGGACCGGTCCAGGAACGGCTGCAATTTTTCATCGAGCTCCGCGTGCTGGTTGATGACACCGCGCACCAGCTCTTCGAAATAAGCGAGATCCACACCCTTGAAGTCCTGTGTCTGGCGGAACTGCAACAGGATCACCCCGGCGTCCTGGCCAGTGAGCTGCCACTGGTAAAGAGCCTGCAGCGCGCGGCGCCGGGCGCGTTGCACCGGCTCATACGTTTTACCGGCACTGGCGGTCATTGATCCCGCTCAACCGGTCCGGCATTCAACTGCCTTAACGTGTGAATCATTTCCACTGCAGTCATCGCCACGTCAAAACCCTTGTTGCCTTCACCCGTGCCGGCGCGCTCCAGCGCCTGCTCCACGGTATCCGTAGTGAGCACGCCGAAAACCACGGGCAAACCCCGGTCCAGGGCCACGCGGCTTACGCCACTGGCGCATTCACCGGCAACATACTCGAAATGCGGCGTACCGCCGCGTATCACGGCGCCCAGCGTGATGATCGCATCGAAACGCCCGGTGGCGGCCATACGATCGGCCAGCAGCGGCAATTCAAATGCCCCGGGAACCCATATCAATTCCTGTTGCTCTTCGGAAATCCCGCTGCGCAGCAATGCATCGCGGGCGCCATTCACCAGTTGCTCGACGATAAACTGGTTGAAACGGCTGGCGGCGATGCCGATCCGCATATGATCCGGTTTCACAGAATCAGCCATTGGCCGCACCTCCGGTTTCGGTTGAACATTCCGGGGCAGTCTCCGGGTTGACGTACTCGCTGACTTCCAGCCCAAACCCTGCCAGCCCCGTCAGCTTCCAGGGCGCGCTGAGCACGCGCATCTTGCGCACGCCGAGGTCGACGATGATCTGCGCGCCAATTCCGTAGGAACGCAATTCTCGCGAACGTCGATCGTCGCCGCTGGCCACCACGCTGGGTTCTGGCTGCTGCTGGATCTGCCGCAATAACTCCTCATCGGAACCATGCCCGCCCAGCACCAGCACCACTCCGCTGTTCTGCGCGGCAATTTCTGCCAGCGCTGTCCTCACCGGCAGGCCGAAGTCCGCCCGCTGGATGGCAAGCACATCGCTCAGCGGATTCTGCACATGCACACGAACCAGGAACGGCTCGTCCGCGCGTGGCTCGCCGCGCATCAATGCCAGGTGCAGGCGCCCCTCGATGGTGTCGCGATAGGTGTGCAGCACAAAGGGACCAAAATCGGTTTCCACGTCGTGCCGCGAAACGTGTTCAATGCTTCGTTCCGTCTGCATGCGGTAGTGGATCAGGTCGGCAATGGTGCCGATTTTAAGACCATGTTCGCGGGCGAAAACTTCCAGTTGCGGGCGCCGCGCCATGGTGCCGTCCTCATTGAGGATTTCCACCAGCACGGCGGCCGGTTCCAGCCCTGCCAGCATGGCCAGGTCTACGCTGGCTTCGGTGTGGCCGGCGCGGGTCAACACGCCACCCGGCTGCGCCATGAGCGGAAACACATGGCCGGGCTGGGAAACATGCGAAGGCAACGCATCCGGTTTGACGGCGGTACGAATGGTATGCGCCCGGTCGTAGGCGGAAATTCCGGTGGTAATGCCTTCGGCCGCCTCGATGCTCACGGTGAAGTTGGTGGCAAAACGCGCCTGGTTGTCATTAACCAT
>CAYYCX010000077.1:0-2973 GCA_964470455.1 uncultured Wenzhouxiangellaceae bacterium | reverse complement strand
CTGGCGGCAACGCTCGCGCGTCAACGGCAGGCAGATCAACCCACGGCCGAACCGGGCCATGAAGTTGATGTCTTCCGGGCGCACCTTGGATGCGGCCATGATCAGGTCGCCCTCGTTTTCCCGGTCCTCATCGTCCATCAGCACCACCATGCGGCCGGCACGGATGTCCTCCAGCAACTCGGGGACGGTATTCAATGGCCTGCTCTCACTCACGATTCACTCCGGTCCGGCGAGGAATCCATCACGATTCCATCGCTCATCAATCGCTCCAGGTAGCGTGCTACCAGGTCTACTTCAAGGTTTACGGGTTGCCCCGGCTGCAAGTCACCCAGCGTCGTGACCTGCAAGGTATGCGGGATCAGGCAAACGGAAAATGCGCTGCCCTCAACTTCGTTCACCGTCAGGCTGACACCATCGATGGTGATCGAACCCTTCGCCGCCACATAACGCGCCAGCGGCCTGGGCAACTCAAAGGCAAACCGTTCCGCACGGCCGTCTTCGTGCCGGCCAAGTAATGTGCCCATGCCGTCCACATGCCCGCTCACGAGATGTCCACCCAGGCGATCCTGTAGCGTCAGCGCCAGTTCCAGGTTGACCCGGCTGCCGGCCCGCAGTTTGCCGAGGGTCGTCAATGCCAGGGTTTCAGCCGACACATCCGCACAGAATTCGTGACCCGACGGCTGCAACATGGTCAGGCAGGCTCCTGAAACGGCAATGCTGTCGCCTTCGGCGCAACCTTCCAGGCTGATGCTCCCGGTGTTGATGCGCAGGCGCAGGTCACCACCCACCGGTGTGGTTGCCAGAACCGAGCCGCATGCCATGACAATCCCGGTAAACATTCAGCGTGATGCTCCGGCCTTGAACACAGGTCGCATCCTGAGACGCTGGTCGGTGCCGATATACCGGCTTTCGATCCGGTTCAGTTGATACTTTTCCTGCATGGTTTCCACTCCCAGCGCCTCGAACAAGCCCTGGCCACCCTCGCCCAGGATCACGGGCGCCTGGTACAGCAGCAGCTCATCCACCAGCTGCAGTCGCAACAGCGCGCCACACAAGCCTGCGCCCGCTTCGACCTGCAGTTCATTCACCTGCTCTTCGGCCAGCGCCTGCATCAACACATTCAGGTCCGGCTTGCCGTCCACTGCGGGCAGGCGGAGCACCTGCGCCGGGCTGGCCTCCAGCCCAGCGGGCACAAACTGTGTTTCGCAGCCGGCAATGATGACCCGACCTGGCTGTTGCAGAATTCTCGCAGTAACAGGCGTGCGCCAGCGGCTGTCAGCGATGACGCGTATCGGTTGATCCACAATGCCTTCCAACCTCACCGTCATTTGCGGGTCATCCGCCAGCACCGTGCCTATGCCCGTCAGGATCGCGCTCGATCTCGCCCGCCAGTGCTGCACATCGCGGCGTGAAGCCTCGCTGCTGATCCACTGGCTCTCGCCACTGGCCAGCGCCGTACGACCATCCAGGCTGGCAGCCAGCTTGACGCGAACCCATGGCCGGCCATGGCGCATGCGCTGCAAGAAACCCGGGTTGAGGTCTTCAGCTTCCGCCTGCATCAGGCCCGATTCCACTGTAACGCCCGCTTCCTGCAACAACCGGGCGCCTGTTCCATTCACCACAGTATGCGGATCCTGCATGGCGATGACCACCCGGGTGACTCCCGCCGCCAGCAATGCTTCGGCACAGGGCGGAGTGCGGCCGTGATGGCTGCAGGGCTCCAGCGTGACATAGGCTGTCGCGCCATGTGTCGCTGACCCGGCTTCCTGCAAGGCAAACACTTCCGCATGCGCTTCACCGGCACGCTGGTGAAAACCGCGACCGATTACCTGCCCGTCTTTCGCCACCACACAACCCACGCGTGGATTGGGCTGGGTGCTGTTCAAGCCCAGGGCCGCCAACCGCAAGGCTTCAGACATGCATTGATGATCAAAAGCGCTGAAACTCATGACTTGCGTCGTTTGTTACGGTGGTCCGCCGGGCGCAGCAAATCACCCTGGCGCTGGTCATCCGTTGCCGGACCCTTCAGCTCCAGGCGTTCAATCAAGTCGCGGAAAGCCTGCACATCTTCAAAGCGCTTGTACACCGACGCAAAGCGCACATAAGCCACCTGGTCCAGCCGGCTCAATTCGCGCATGACCCATTCACCCAGCAGGCTGGAAGGAATTTCTGCTTCTTCCACGCTGCTGATATCGCGCAGCAGCCGGCGGATGGCGCGCTCGATCTCGCGGGTCTCCACCGGGCGCTTTTCCAATGCGCGCAGCATGCCGTTGCGCAGCTTGGTTTCAGAAAATGCCTCGCGTCCGCCATCGGCCTTGATGATGCGCGGCGCCTTCAGCTCAGGACCTTCATAGGTGTTGAAACGCGCTCCGCAATCGGCACACTGGCGGCGGCGCCGGATCTGCATGCCATCACCGGTCAGCCGTGAATCGACGACCCGGGTATCATGATGGTTGCAGAAAGGACACCACATTCAACACGTCCAGCCAGGGCCTGGCTCAGGCCTGGTAAACCGGATGAGCCTTGCACAGCGCCAGCGCGCCTTCGCGGCAGCGTTGCTCGACCGCGTCGTCGCCTATATGATCCAGCACATCGCAGATCAGCCCGGCCAGCTTCACGCAATCGGCCTGGTTGAATCCACGGGTGGTGACCGCGGGCGTGCCCAGCCGTAAACCACTGGTCACGAACGGGGACCGGGGCTCACCAGGGACGGTATTCTTGTTGACCGTCATATGGGCACGTCCCAGGGCGTCTTCTGCGTCCTTGCCGGTATAGTCACGGCCGATCAGGTCCACCAGGAACAGGTGGTTGTCCGTGCCCCCGGATACGATCCGGTAACCGCGCTCGATCATGGTTTCCGCCATGGCGCGGGCATTGTCCACCACCGCCTGCTGGTAATCGCGGAAGGCAGGATCCAGTGCCTCCTTGAAAGCCACGGCCTTGGCGGCGATCACGTGCATCAGCGGGCCACCC
>CAYYCX010000076.1:0-20769 GCA_964470455.1 uncultured Wenzhouxiangellaceae bacterium | reverse complement strand
GCGAGCAGGGCCAGCAGGCTCAGGCCGGCCAGCAGTGCGAGGCTGAGAAGCAGCACCAGCCCTTCCTGGTGCCGGTAATGCGTGAGCACGATTCCGTGCCTGCTGGCGCCGGCTTTGTCAGGTTGTGGCCAGGACTTCATGGCTTTACTCCGTGCAGGGGCAGGGCATAGCTGGCTACCCGTCGTAACCGTCCGTCCGGCGGCGCCTGGTAACTGAAATCCAGTACTTGCCATAACCTGGATTCCGGCCTGGCAACACTTTCACGACTACTGCTGAGAATGCCCAGCCGAACCGCCAGTATGCCGGCCAGGTCCTGCCATTCTTCGGCGCGTACCCATTGGTCGATCTCGCCATCACCGTCTTCATCGCTGGCGTACAGGGCCTGGAATGCCTCCACCTGTGGAATAACGCCCTGCCGGTTCACCTGGGTGGTCATTGCGTCGTCGGCCGGGCCATAACGGCAGCTCAGCACCAGGCTGCCATTGCTGAGTTCCACGATGGATTCCCTCAGGTGGTAGGCGGCCAGCCCCGAACCTTCCCGTTCGGGATTGAGTGATCCGAAGCAGTTCCGGTTAGACCAGCTGCGGAATACCACGCGGTCGGAGTTGGGGCTTATGGCATCACGCGAATCGGGCATCAGTCCGACAGGAGTGGCCTCATGCAACCAGGGTTGCGGGTGAAATCCGCTGTCCGAGACATGAACCGCCAGCAGGTCCGCGAAGATGCGGGAAGTTTCCTGCAACTCCGCCAGGCTCTCCTGCAGGCGGAAGCTGGCGCGTGCCGCCGAAGCCAGTTGCACCAGCGTCAGCGTCAAAATGGAACTGAGCGTCACCGCCAGCAACAACTCCACCAGGCTCATGCCCTGGGCGTTGCCGCGACTGATGCCAGTCGGCCGCTGCATCCGCGGGCAGGCCCGCTTCATTGCGGCAGGGGCAGGGCCAGCCGCTGGAGTTCAGCGGCTGGGCCGGAACCGGCAGCTTCCTGCCATACAACCTTGACCACTGCGCCACCCTGCCCATCGCAGCCGAGATCGGCCAGGTTGCCATCAAGTGGCGAAGAGTCCTCGCAGATGATTCCGCGTGCGGCGGAAATGCTGCCCTGCAATTCACGTTGCCATTGTTGCAGATGCAATTCTGCCCATGCCTGTTGCGGGCAGGCTCCTTCCGGGCTGCAGGCCCCAGGGCCCTCGCGCGTATGGACCAGGTGTCCCCAGACAGCCGGGTTGGCATGAATCAGCTGCGCCAGTTCGGCAGCTTGCCGCGTAGCCTCGCTGCGCTCCTGGGCCTGGGCCGTTCCCTTCACTGAAGTGAGGAGCAGCAGGGACAGTCCCGCGGCCCCGATAGCCAGCACCAGCGTGGCGATCATGACCTCGATAAGTGAAAACCCGGCTGCTGCGTTCTGGCGGTAGTCTCGTTGGAACATGGTAAGTGCCTCCGTCGCATGGCCCGGAATTCGAGCACGGGCATGCGCGCAGTTTGGTGCAGCCGGAGCGTGGGGAAAATGGCAAGAAAACCCGGAATGCTGTAGGAAAAGCACCCGATCTCACGGCTGACCCAAACACCGGCCAAAAGATCGGCCCAAACACCGGCCCTGGTACCCGCGTGTTGTGCCATTTTGCGGATTTGCATATACTTGCGCCCCTTTCAAGTGCCGGCATAGCTCAGTTGGTAGAGCGGCGCATTCGTAATGCGTAGGTCGGGTGTTCGAATCACCCTGTCGGCACCATTTTCATGCTGGGGAGCGCTTTCCCCCGGAAACTGCCCCAGGGCGACAACCATGGCCAGCCGGGCCGTTTGAATAAAAAACGCGCTATTTCCGGCTTTTTAGGCTACACTGCGCACAGTTCAGTTGAATAACCCCTTTTTATGGTGCCAGCAATTCCTTCCGAATCCTGAGCCTGTGGTTTCAGAAAAACAGATTTCAGGACGCGGAACTCCAAGAATGCATAATTTGCGCTTACCCACTTTTCATCAATACTCTTCAGTAGTTCTTCATTGAGTCACTGAGAGTCGGCAGCGTTTTATTTCACGTGATTGCAAACACCTTCCAGAATTTCCGCATGTCGCGGAATGTTTAGTCAGACCTTTTATTAATTGAGGAAATAAGTTCATGAGTACAGGTACAGTCAAGTGGTTCGACGCAGGCAAAGGTTACGGTTTCATCACTCCTGATGACGGCGGTAAAGATCTGTTTGTTCACCACTCGGAAATCCAGAGTTCAGGTTACAAAACCCTGAATGACGGCCAGAAAGTAGAGTTTGAATTGGGACAAGGCCAGAAAGGCCCTTGCGCCACCAAGGTTGTGCCGCTGTAAACCCAGCTGCAATACTTGAAATGATACCTGTTCGGGTAGCCGGCGTTGCCGGCGCCCCGGGCGGTTTTGTTCAGTAGCTGCTTTCGCTGCAAAGCCGCTCGTCAGTAGCAAACAGCATCCGCAGAGAGCATGGGCATTCATGTCCATGCTCTTTTTTTGTTTCCGTCAGTAGCGGCTTGGCTTTATGGCGGAGATGTCGCTTGTTCATCCAGGGCCTGGCTCAGCAGGTGTTTCTGGATTTTTCCGGCAGCCGTGCGTGGAAAATCATCAACCCGGATGACTTTGCGTGGCAGCTTGTAGGCGGCCAGTCGTTCGCGCAGGAATGATTCCAGTTCCGGCTGGGTGGGCATCGCGCGCCCAGGGCGCAGCAGCAGGTAGGCGCAGCCGGACTCACCCCAGCGCGGGTCCGGAATTCCGATCACTGCTGCTTCAAGTATGGCCGGATGGCTGGCGAGGTGATTCTCCACTTCGGCAGCGTAGACATTTTCTCCACCGGAGATGTACATGTCTTTCAGCCGCCCCACCACATAGTAATAACCGTCCGGGTCCTGCCGGCCCAGGTCGCCGCTGCGCAACCAGGTTCCATCGGGCAGGGCCTCTGCCGTGGCTTCCGGGTTGCCGAAATAGCCGGGCGTGATTCCCGCGCCGGAAAACCAGATCTCGCCGGTTTCGCCCGGCGCGACATCCCCACCGTCGGCGCCCACCAGCCTCACTCGGCACAGCAGTTGCGGTTTGCCTACCGAACCGATTTTGACGGCCGCATGGTCGGGGTCCATCAGGAATGCGGTTGGGCCGGTTTCGGTCATGCCCATGCCGTTCAGGATGGTCGCGCCGCGTGCTGCAAACCGCCGCAGGAGTTCATCGGAAATCGCCGCGCCGCCGCAGCCCCAACAGCGCACGCCGGACAGGTCCAGTTGCTCGAACTGCGGGTGCAGGCTGATGGCCTGGTAAACGGCCGGCACGCCGAAAAACGTATCCAGCCGGTTTTGCCGCACCACGTTAATGGTTTGGTCTGCATCAAAACCCGGAGTGAACAGGACCCGTCCACCCAGGATCAGGGCGGGCAGGGCAGTGAGGTTGATACCTCCGCTGTGGAACAGGGGCAGGAAACAGAGCGTGGTGTCATCTCCGCGCAAGCCCATGCCCTGGGAAATGTTCACGTAATTGGCCAGGGCCATGCCGAATGTCTGGATCACCGCCTTGGGGCGGCCGGTGGTTCCGGAGGTGTAGAGCAGGTACCAGGTATCCGTGGTGGACCATTCCGGCTTGGTGTCGAACGGGCCCAGGGCATCACGCGATTCGGCAAACCCCTGCCGGCCCGGAGCATCGATATCCAGCAAACGAAGTTGGTCACTGCCGAGTTGCTGCGCCACGGCTGAGTCTTCACGCCCATGCAGCAGCAGGCTGGCTCCGCAGTCCTGGATCAGTCCGTCCAGCTCCGCAGCCGGCATGCGCCAGTTCAGCGGCACCAGAATGGCCCGCAGTCGAGCACAGGCAAACAGGATTTCAAAAAACTCGATGCGGTTGCGGCACAGCAACGCCAGGCGGTCGCCGGCCTGGATACCCTGTTCGCGGAGCAGGGCTGCAGTTCTGCCGGCGCGCTGGTGCATCTCGCCATAAGTGAGTTGCAGGCCGGTGGGCAAATCCTCCACTGCCACCCGGTGAGGCGCGATTTCTGCCCGCCGTTGCAGGAAATCGAACACTCGGAAGGTCATGGCTCGCGGGTTTTCGCGGCCAGGCCATAAGCCAGCAGGTCGGCGACATCGTCCGCCACCTTGCCGGGTTTCGAGCCTTCATCCCATTCAGCGAATCGCATACCCAGGAAAACATCCATGCCCATGATGGCCCACGCCCAGACTTCGTAGTCACCCTCACGGATTTCACCACGGCCGGCCGCAGCAGCCAGGGCTTCCTGGTAGGCTTTGGCAAACACCATGTAGTGATCCATGAAGGCATCGTTGGCGACGAATTCGGATTCGGAAATGATCCGGTATAGCCCTTTGTGCTGGCGCACGAATTCCAGGTAGGCCTTCACACCTTCGCGCTCGGCCGCCAGGCGGTCAGGCGCACCGGCGATACGCTCCGCCACCCAGCTGCGAACGGTACGGCCCATGTAGGAAACCAGGGCGCGGAAAATTTCTTCCTTGCTTTCAAAGTAAACGTAAAAGGTACCCAGGGCCACGCCGGCGCTGCGCGTGATGTCGCTGATCGCTACGGCATGAAACCCACGGGCGCCAAATTCCGCCTCGGCGGCTTTCAACAGTTTCTCACGGGTTTTCTGGCCTCGGCTGGTTTTGGGCAGTTTTTCAGAAGTTGAATGTTGATTCATGTTTCATAATCTTGCATACTGGCGCGCAGTTGACAAGCCGGAACCGGACATTCCGGCGCCAAAAATAACGAATCCACCAGGATCAAATGCACACAATTGAACTCAGAAACGGTTCGCGGCTGGCATACCGCGACCACGGCAAAGGCCCGGTCATGTTACTCGTTCATGGCTGGGGCGTCAGTGGTGAATTGTTTGAACCGCAGCTGTCAGGCCTCTCTGACCGGTTCCGCGTCATAGCGCCTGACCTTCCAGGACATGGCGCCTCCAGCGAATTTCCGCCGGACGAACCTTTTGGATTCCTGGCAGACGCCGTATTTGAACTCATCCAGAAGTTGGGGCTGCAATCTGTCTGCCTGGTGGGTTGGTCGATGGGCGCAATGGTTGCCTGGGATTTGCTGGATCGATTCCCGCACTCCGGGGTCAGCTCACTGGTAACCATCGACATGGTGCCGAAAATCCTCAATGACGAACTTTGGCGCTTTGGCCTGCGCGACGGCCAGGATTATCACGCTTTTGACCGGGAAATCGGAATGGCGCTGACGGATTGGGATGCCTATATCGATTTGCTGGCTCCCCAAATTGTCAATCCCGAAGAGGAAAAGCTCCGGCACGAAATGCTGCGAAAGATCAAGGATTCGTCCGCGAACAATCATCCGCCCAGCATGGTAACGATCTGGACAAAGCTGGTGGAGCAGGATTTCCGGGCAAAGCTCCAGAACATCAATATTCCCACCCTGGTGATCAGCGGCGGCCAAAGTGCACTTTACAGCGTTGCTGCCAGTGAATGGGTAGCAGGTCAGATATCCGCGGCCCGCTTTGAAGTATTCGAGCGTTCAGGCCACGCCCCGCAGCTTGATGATCCCCAGCGCTTCAACCAGTTGCTGGCCGATTTTGTTTTGAAGAGTTTTGAACCAACCGCCAGCGCAAGAACTGGCAATCAGGCCACCTGAAGGCCAACACAGTCACAGTCACGAATACCCGACAGGACGGAGGAAACAATGCACACGTCACACGAACATAACCATCAACGAATCAAATCCTACTCACTGGCAATGGCCATTTCCCTGGCACTTTGCGCCGGTTCCCTGCCTATCGTTGCCCAGGCTCAAAGCGAGGTTGAGGAGGGTGGTCTGGCGCTCGAAGAGGTGGTGGTAACAGCCCAGCGCCGCGAGCAGGCGCTGCAGGAAGTTCCCATGTCGATCAGCGCCTTTACCGGCGAGCAGCTGGCTGCTTTGCAGGCGGACAATCTCGACTCGCTCCAGGGCGCCGTACCCAACCTCAACCTGGTGCAGGGCCGTGGATCCAATTCAAGCGTCAATGCATTCATCCGCGGTGTGGGCCAGCCGGATGCGCTTCAGACCTTTGATCCCGCTGTAGGTGTGTATGTCGATGATGTGTACATGGCACGCATCCAGGGCGCTCTGTTCAAGATTTACGACATTGAGCGCATCGAGGTGTTGCGCGGCCCGCAAGGTACCCTGTACGGCAAGAACACTCCAGGAGGCGCCATTCGCCTGGTAACCCGTACGCCGGGGCAGGAATTTGAAGCCCAGGCAGGCGTGCTCGTCGGTGATTACGATCGCTTCCAGGCGCGCGGTTATGTTTCCGGCCCCTTGTCTGACAACTTTGCCATGGGCCTGAGCGTGCTGCATGACGAGCGTGATGGTTTTGTCACCGACCCGACAACCGGCAAGGATTACAACGACGAAGATACGACCGTGGTGCGTTTCAAGGCTAATTGGGATGCCAGCGAAGACGTCAATGTAGTATTTGCGGCCGATCGCACCACAGAGGATGTAGCTCTGACCTTGGGGCGTGCTGAAGCGGCCCTGACCAGCATCGATTTCGCGACCGGTGTGGTTGTGCGGCAGCCCGCCCCAACCAGCGAGTGGAACCGCCAGACCCGCACCTCGTTTGAAAACGGTGAAGGCCAGGAAGTTGAGAACCAGGGCGCCAGCCTCACCGTGAACTGGGAATTCGGCCAGTCCACTGCACTGAAATCCATTACTGCATACCGGGAACTGGATGCCGAGCTCTACATTGACATCGATGCCACCGAGTGGGAGCTGGGTGACGTGCTGGTTGCGGTTGACCAGAACCAGTTCACCCAGGAATTCCAGTTGCTGGGTTCTTCAGGAAATGTTGATTGGGTAGCCGGCCTGTATTACCTGAACGAGGAGTTGCCCTCGCATCAGGAAGCCTATGCGGACGATTTCCTGTTGCTCGGCGGGGTGCCCATTTCTTTCCTGCGCACCATTGACGACAACCTGGAAACCAAGAGCTATGCCGCTTTTGGCCAGGTCGACTGGGCCTTTGCCGACCAGTGGTCGCTGGGCGCCGGGTTGCGTTACACCGAGGAGAAAAAGGATTACTGCCGCAGCACCAGCACCTTCAGCAATATCCTTGGCAATGCGGATCCCGCATTTGCATTCTGTGATTCCGACAGCTGGGGTTCATGGACGCCCACCTTTACGCTGGATTATGCCTGGACGGACGATGTGCATTTTTACGGTCGCCTGGCCAAGGGCTTCAAGAGCGGTGGTTTCAACGGCCGCGCCAATAGCGCCGCTGATGTCAGTACCTTTGATCCGGAAGAAGTATGGACCGCGGAACTGGGCGCCAAAACTACCGTTGCCGACGGTCGCCTGCAGGCCAACTACACCGTGTTTGCGAGCCGTTACGATGACTTCCAGGCACGCGTTTCCGTGGCGGAGGGAATCGACTTCCGCTTTCCGGTACTCAATGCCGCTGAACTCGATATCAAGGGAGCGGAGGTTGAGCTGAACTGGCTGGCTACTGAGAACCTGCAGTTGTCCACGCAGATTGGCTACCTGGATGCGAAATACGGTTCGGGTGGGTTTACCGGTTCTGACGGAGTGGCGGATGAGCCTGCGTTCTCGCCGGAATGGACCGCGCGCTTCGCAGGTATCTACAGCATCAACCTGGCCGGAGGTTCCACAATCCAGCTGGCGGCTGATGCCAATTACCGCGACTCCATGTGGCTGAGCGTTGAGAACGTGGCGCCGCTGACCGAAGGTGATTACTGGGTGCTGAACGGTTGGGTGAGCTGGATCAGCCCGCAGCAGAACTGGACAGTCATGGCAGGCATCAAGAACGCAACGGATGAACTGTACAAGGTTGAAGGCCAGGAATTCCGCAGCGTGAGCAACATCCAGACGGCCTACTACGGCGATCCGCAAACCTGGACCCTGTCGCTCGAATACCGCTATTGATTCTGCCGTGGGTTCCGGCCGGCCCTCATGGGCTGGCCGGTTCACACTGCACGCAATAGCTAGCCGGCACCGAATCAAGTACTGTTAGCGCCATGACGGAAAGCGCCCTCGATCCCCATAACCCGCAAGCCATTCCAGCCCGCCGCAACCTCACCCTGTTGCTGCTGCTGGTGGTTTACACCTTCAACTTCATCGACCGGCAGATCGTCGGCATCCTGGCTATTCCGATCAAGGCGGACCTGGGGCTGAGCGACAGCCAGTTGGGGTTGATGGGCGGCCTGGCTTTTGCCCTGTTCTACACCGGCCTGGGCATTCCGATCGCCATGCTGGCCGACCGCTTCAGCCGTACCTGGATCATGACCATCGCGCTGACCCTGTGGAGCGCGATGACGGCCGTCTGCGGCCTGGCCAACAGCTTCTGGCAATTGTTCTTTGCCCGGCTGGGCGTTGGCGTAGGCGAGGCGGGTGGAGTGGCTCCGGCGTATTCATTGATCGCTGACTATTTTCCGCCCAAACAGCGCGCCCGGGCGCTGAGTTTCTATTCTTTCGGCATCCCGATCGGTGGTGCCCTGGGTATCGTGTTTGGCGGCATCATTGCCCACATGATCGACTGGCGCACTGCCTTTTTCATCGTTGGCCTGGCCGGCATCGCACTCGCGCCGATATTCCGGCTGATCGTGAAGGAACCGCCCCGCGGCGGTTTCGACAGCAAGCGGGCGGCCGCGCCACCGCCGCGTCTCGGGGAAATCATCCGCACCCTGGCCACCAAGCCCAGCTTCTGGCTGATCGCGCTGGCGGCATCGTGCTCGTCCATGATGGGCTATGGCATGTTCTTCTGGCTGCCGTCATTTTTCGTGCGCAGCTTTGGCCTCAGCCTGCTGGATGCCTCGCTGATTTTTGGTGCCATCCTGCTGATTGGCGGCGTGGCCGGCATCTGGGGTGGTGGCTGGATGGCCGATCGTTTTGGCCCGGACAACAAGCGCCGCTACCTGACCATTCCGGCCTGGGCGTGGCTGGCGATCCTGCCGCTGAACGTGCTTGGCATCCTGACACCCAATCTCACCCTGTGCTTTTTCGTATTGCTGGTGCCCACCGCCCTGGGCCTGGTGTGGCTGGGGCCGGTGGTCACCACCATTCAGCACATGGTCCGGCCCGACATGCGGGCCACCGCATCGGCCGTGTTCCTGTTCATCAACAACCTGCTGGGCATTGGCCTGGGAACCTGGGCACTGGGGGCCCTGTCGGATGGCCTGACCGAACGCTTTGCCGAACATGCGCTGCGTTACTCCATCGTGGCCGGTTCCGGCTTCTACCTGCTGGCTTGCGCCCTGATGTTCATTGCTTCGCGACGCGTTGAGCGCGACCTGGAAGGCGAATGAACCCACTCAGTGGCAAGTCAGCGTTGGTGACTGGCTCCACTTCGGGCATCGGCCTGGGCATCGCTCAGGCACTGGCCGCTGCCGGTTGCCGCCTGACCCTGAATGGTTTGGGCGATGCAGCGGAAATCGAGCGCGTCCGTTCCGGCCTGGCCAGTGAATTTGGCGTGGAAGTGAGTTACTCGCCAGCAGATATGCGCCAGCCGCAACAGATCACCGACATGGTGAATGCAGCGATTGCGCGTTTTGACGGCCTGGATATCCTGGTGAACAACGCCGGCATCCAGTTTGTATCGCCGGTCGAGTCATTCCCGGTCAATAAGTGGGATGACATCATCGCTATCAACCTCAGCTCCGCCTTCCATACCTGTCGTGCGGCCATCCCGGCCATGGTCGACAAGGGCTGGGGTCGCATCATCAACCTGGCTTCTGCCCATGCGCTGGTTGCTTCGCCTTTCAAATCGGCCTATGTGGCCGCCAAGCACGGCCTGGCCGGGCTGACCAAAACCATCGCCCTGGAGCTTGCGGAAAAGGGCATTACGGTGAATGCCATCGCGCCGGGTTACGTGGAAACCCCACTGGTGCTGGGGCAGATTGCCGATACCGCAAAAGCCCGGGGTATCAGCGAGGAGGAGGTGGTGCGCGACGTGATGCTGGCGGCGCAGCCGAGCAAGAGAATGATCACCATCCAACAGGTGGCTGACCTGGCGGTCTACCTTTGCAGCGACAGTGCCAGTGGCATCACCGGCAGCATATTGCCCATTGATGGCGGCTGGACCGCCCGCTAGTCCGTATCCATTATTCGTAACAGGCCAGGACCAAACCATGCCCTACACCGAACATCATTACCGCTCCCGCGATGGCCTGTCGCTGTACTACCGCGATTATGGTGATGCGGGCAACGGCAAAGTCATTTTGTGCCTGCACGGACTGACCCGTAACAGCAAGGATTTCCACCAGCTGGCTGAACACCTGTGTAGCCAGTATCGCGTGATCAGCGTGGATGTTCGCGGCCGCGGCCAGTCGGACCGTGACCCGCGACCGATCCGCTATAACCCCGGCCAGTACGCCAAGGATGTGTGGACCCTGCTGGACCAGCTGCAGTTATCGAAGGTCACTGTGATCGGCACCTCCATGGGCGGCCTGATGGCCATGATCATGGCCGACCAGCAGCCGCAGCGCCTGTGTGGCGTGGTGATCAATGATGTGGGTCCGGAGCTGCCGCAGGCCGCGATAGACCGCATCATGAGTTATGCCGGACGCTACCCGCCGGCTCAGAACTGGGAGGAGGCGGCGGAGCAGGTCAGGGCGGCCTATGAAATTGCCATGCCCGACATGCCGATGGAGTTCTGGCGTGAATTCGTAAAGCTTTCCTACCGGGAAAACGCCGAAGGAAAACCGGAGCCGGATATGGACCCGGAGATAGGCCGCATGCTGCGGGAACCACCCGCTGTGTTGAAGTGGGTGCAGTGGGCCAATCGCCAGGGCTGGGTCAAACGCGTGGCAGGTGTGTATATCGACCCCTGGGATTCCTTCCACCGGGTGACCATGCCCTGCCTGCTGATACAGGGCGCGATATCCGATGTGCTGCCGGATGAACTGGTGCGGAAGATGAAAGTGGCCCAGCCGCATATGCAGCACGTGAAAGTGGCCAACCGCGGCCACGCGCCGCTGCTGGATGAGCCGGAGGCCCTGGCGGCCATTGATTCATTCCTGGCAGGGTTGTATTGATCGCGGCTGGCGCCGCTCCTACAATCAGATCCAGGCGTTGGCGCTCGCCTGCAGGAGGGGCTTCAGCCCCGATTGCTATCTCCAACAGTCAGATCCAGGTGTTGGCGCTCGCCTGTAGGAGGGGCTTCAGCCCCGATTGTTATCTCCAACAGTCAGATCCAGGCGTTGGCGCTCGCCTGTAGGAGGGGCTTCAGCCCCGATTGCTATCCACGACCACGGATTGCGCTGGTTCTACAGAATACAAGCTTTCAGGCCCCCATAATGGCTTTGTGTTCGAGGAATTCCTCCACGCCTTCGGCGCCCCATTCCCTGCCGTTGCCCGATTGCTTGTAACCGCCAAACGGAGCCAGTGAATCCAGGCCGGCGCCGTTGATGTGCACCATGCCCGCCCGCAGGCGCTTACCCACGGCCAGTGCGGATTCGGGGCTGCCGCCGTATACATAGGCCGATAGCCCGTAAATGGTATCGTTGGCAATCTCCACGGCTTCATCCACCGTGTCGTAGGGGATCAAACAGATCACCGGCCCAAAAATTTCCTCGCGTGCGATCGTCATCTGGTTGTTCACATCGGCAAACACCGTGGGTTTGACAAAAGCGCCGGCTTCCAGGCCTTCCGGTTTGCCCGGGCCGCCGGCCACCACACGGGCGCCTTCGGCAATGCCTTTTTCGATCAGGGATTGCACCCGGTTCCATTGATTGGCGCTGACCAGCGGACCCATGTGTGAATCCGCGCTTTGCGGATCACCCACTTTTACTTTCTCCGCCACATTGCGGGCGATTTCCACCGCCTCGCCGTACTTCGAGCGGGGCACCAGCATGCGGGTAGGTGCATTGCACGACTGTCCGGTATTCAGCATCACATCGCGCACGCCTTTTTTCACCGCCTGTTCCAGTGGCGCATCTTCAAGGATGATGTTGGGCGACTTGCCACCGAGTTCCAGCGCCACGCGCTTGACCGTGTCGGCCGCGGCCTTGCTCACCAGGATGCCGGCACGGGTGGAGCCGGTAAACGAAATCATGTCCACGTCCGGATGCGCCGAAAGCGGGGCGCCCACGCCAGGGCCGTCGCCATGCACCAGGTTGAACACGCCGGCGGGAACGCCGGCGGCATGCAGCACTTCGGCGAAAATCGTGGCATCAATCGGCGCAATTTCGCTGGGCTTGAGCACCATGGTGCAGCCGGCGGCCAGCGCCGGCGCCACTTTCACGGCAATCTGGTTCATCGGCCAGTTCCACGGTGTGATCAGGCCACAGACGCCAATGGGTTCCTTGATCACGGTGGATTTGCCGGCCTTTTCCGTGAACTCAAAAGTTTTCAGCACTTCCAGCGCGGCCTTGATGTGTTGCGGCCCGCTGCCGGCCTGGCCGCCACGTGCCAGGCCAATCGGCGCGCCCATTTCGGCGCTGATGGCATCGCCGATTTCGTCATTGCGTTTGGCAAATTCATCCAGGATGGCCTGCAGCAGGTCCATGCGTTCCTGCACCGTGGTCTGGGAATAGCTGGCAAAGGCAGCACGGGCCGCTTTCACCGCCAGGTCGACATCGGCGGCATTGCCAAGGCTGACTTTGCCAACGCTTTGCCCAGTGGCCGGGTTGATAATGTCGCGAACTTCGCCGGAAGACGATTCCAGCCATTCACCATTGATGTAATTTCGAGTGCAATCGTACATAGCTAATCCTGCAGGTATGAGTTCAAAGGTTTATTCAGTGATTCATTCAATAGATGGGGATGGAGTTTGCCGAGTTCCAGCGCTTGCTGTCCAGCGCCACCCTTTCCCGCGCCTCGCGCCCGGCAGCCGTGAATTACAGGGTTTCGTTCCATAACGGGTGGCTGAACGGCAACAGCGCCAGAGTCAGCGCCTCGGTGTAGACGCTTTCCCGGGTCATGCGATTTTGGGTCAGCAGTCCATAAGCGCCGCCGGCCTGCTTGCTGTGTGCGGTGGCGAAAACCCGGTCATTAGCTTCACCCAATTCCAGTCCCTGCAGCAGCAGTTGTTTCACGGCAGGCGGCAGCGGCAGGGTGGGTGTTCGCGCCTGGCCCATCCTGCCATCGCGGTTGATGAAAACCATCCAGGCCGAAGCCAGGGGTTCCCCGTCAATCCACTCCAGCCCACCCTCCAGGCCCACCCAGTAATCCGCAGCGGGGTGGCTTTGCCGTGCATTACGGGCACGGTTCTGGGCGCCGCGGCGGCTTTCGTCATCAGAGCCCGGCTGGTCGCTGACGCCGGATGGAACGGACACGGCGACGAACTCGGCCTGCTGGTCCGGGAAAACCAGGCCAAAGGCCTTTTTGCAGGCGGCTATTTTTACCGGGTTCTTTGAGCTGACGACGATGCGCATGGAAACCGAGGCTAGCATGCGCAGCCGGGAAAATCATGCCGGTGGCGACAGGAAAATGGGGTTTGGTCATGTAACGCTTGGCGGTGTCTACAACACTCAGGGCGATTCAGGCTGCTGAAGTTGACATCATCGTCACAGGTGACCAGGATTTCCTGGTGCTGGGCCCTTGGAAAGGTATCCGGATACTCGACTCATCCGAGGCCATTCGAGCTTTGGCAGCCAAGTGAGTGTAGCCGTTCGCGGTGGCGTATCCACAAATTCATTCGAAGCACATGATCGCGTTATAGGCCACCAACAAACGGAAGTATTGGACACTAGGGGATTTTTTCCAGAGCTACTGCACCTTACTGACACTGGATATATAATCGAACCGCAAAAGCAGTTGAATGCCAAGCCAAAGTTGAAAGAGGAGCTTGCCGGATGGATTACAAAGATCACATCACTATAGAGCCGGGAAAACGCGGCGGAAAGCCCTGCATCCGCTCCATGCGTATTTCGGTTTATGACGTGTTGGACTGGTTGGCCTCGGGCATGACTGAAGCCGAAATCCTGGAGGATTACCCGGAACTGACTCGCGAAGACATTCGGGCCTGCCTGGCCTTTGCCGCCAACCGTGAACATCAGTTATCGACGATAGCACCTGCTTGAAACTCTTATTGGATCAGAACTTATCGTTCCGGTTGCTGGAACCGCTGGAGACTGCCTTTCCAGGTTCAACTCAGGTCAGGTTTGTTGGCCTCGATCAGGCGGACGATCTGGCTGTTTGGCATTACGCCCGAGATGGCGGTTTTACCATTGTCACCAAAGACTCTGATTTCCACGAATTCAGCCTGCTCTATGGCTGCCCGCCGAAGGTTATTTGGCTCAAGTGCGGTAACAAGCCCAAGTGGTATGTATTGGGCTTGCTACTCAACAACAAGAAACTGATTGAAACCTTCCTTGAGGATAAAAAAAGCACCTGTTTGGAGATATATTGATTTGATCCCGTTCACATGAACGGGCGCATCTACGATCCGAAGCTTGGCAGGATGCTGCAGGCTGATCCGTTCATCCAGAGCCCGACGAACAGCCAGAGCTTGAATCGATATTCGTATGTGCTGAACAACCCGCTCTCCTACACCGATCCATCGGGCTACTTCAGCTTCAGTCGCTTTATCAAAAAATGGGGCCGGATGATTGTGGCGGCAGTGGCTACTTACTTTACCGCGGGCGCAGCCTCTACTTGGGCATCCGGCTGGGCTCTGGCATCCGGATACAGCGCCAGTGCAGCCGGGGTGATTGGAGCAGTCGCCGGAGGAGCTGCAGCCGGGTTTGTGGGTGGGGGTATCCTCACCGGCACCCTCAAGGGCGCATTCTATGGCGGGTTAACCGGAGCCGCCCTGGGGGGCATCGGTGCCACGGGTTGGAATAACGTAGCCAAGTCATTGGCCAGCGGTGCAGCCAGTGGCATTACCAGTGAGTTGCAGGGTGGCAAGTTTGGGCATGGGTTCATGTCGGCAGGTATGGGCTTCTGGACTGGCTTGAAGTTTGGAGGACCGCCGGAGTTTGGGAAATTCCTGGCCTCGGCTCTGGCTGGTGGAACCATATCTCAGATTACCGGTGGGAAGTTTGCCAATGGGGCGGTCAGTGCCGGGTTGGCTTACGTGGTGGCGGCGGCTGGAGCAAGATCAATACCGCGTAATCCGGACTCAGCTTCAAATACTGATTTGGCTAGGCGTCAGGAACTGGCATTGGCTGAAGTTGCACAAAAGTTTGAATCTGGGGCACTAGATACAAGTCGGGCATTCGATACTGCAAATGCTGCTGCCAAGGAGGCGCTTTCGGTACTCGGGCCAATTTCTGAAACTCACCAAGTTGAGCTCGGTGGATTCATCTCCGGTAGTAAAGGAAGCTATTCTTATGGTCAGATTTTCGTCGGCACTGATAACAGTTTGCCTGCATTGGTGAATGTGCCACACAGCGCAGTAGCTGGATTCCATACTCACCCGGATGGCGCTTGGTACTTTAGCTTGAGCGACGCACGATGGGTTAACGGATCTAACGGAACTGGAATTCCGTTGTACGTATGGGGTGGCGGTCAAACCAGAATTTGTGGAGTAAGTAGCCCTGTGTGCCATCCAGGTCTCGCACGAGGTCAATCAGAAAACAGATACAACCCTGCGCTGCAAGGGAGGGTCGTACAATGAACAGGAAGTTGATAATGCTTTTTTCAAGCATTCTCTGCAGCTCAAGCTTCGCTTGTGAAAGTGAATCGGTCACCTCTACTCATCACAATATAGATGCTGATGACATCGAGCCATGGATGAGGCAGGGAGCCTTAATGTGCAACTTCGCTCAAGTGGAAGACTTGGGGAATCCGATGTGGGATTCCACGACTAAAATGCCCAATGATCCAAGTTTTGATTATGTAACAGTGACGGTTTTTGACAAAGCAGACTACTATGCTATTAGCATCGAATATGAGAAACCTTATCCCGATGCACCACACGTGCTGTGTCACCTGAACAAGAATTCTCACACTCTACTTTATGTTGAATACTCTTCCGAATCCGCCGGAAAATTGGGGCGCCGCACAAAGAGTTATGCCGGGTACAGTCCAGTCAATCAGGACCAGATTCGACAGATTGACTCTTGGTCTTTCTCACTTTCAAAAGTTTCTCCCAATAGCCAGGAATGAGAAGGCCGAGATTATTGTCGAATAGGGCTTTGAAAACCGGAGATTTGATTGAGCTTCAGTCACCCCGTTCACATGAACGGGCGCATCTACGACCCGAAGCTGGGGAGGATACTGCAGGCGGATCCGTTCATCCAGAGCCCGACCGCCAGCCAGAGTCTGAACCGCTACAGTTATGTACTGAACAACCCGCTGAGTTATACCGATCCCACCGGCTACTTCAGCTTCAGCCGCTTCGTCAAGAAGTGGTGGCGGGTGGCAGTTGCTGCAGTCGTCAGCTATGTTACCTATGGTGCTGCTTCCGGGTGGGCTTCTGCCTGGGCTGCGGGTGCCGGCTATAGCGCTGGAACGGCTGCGGTGATTGGCGGTGTCGCGGGAGGTGCCGCAGCGGGTTTTGTCAGTGGTGGCATCCTCACCGGCACCCTCAAAGGCGCCTTTTATGGCGGATTAACCGGAGCTGCCTTGGGCGGAATAGCGGCAACTGACTGGGGCAGTTTCGCGAAGTCCTTGGCCAGTAGTGCAGCGAGTGGTGTTACCACGGAATTGCAAGGTGGCAAGTTCGGTCATGGATTTCTGTCGGCAGGTATGGGTTTCTGGACTGGCTTGAAGTTTGGTGGGCCGCCGGAGTTTGGGAAATTCCTGGCTTCAGCGCTGGCAGGTGGAACCATATCTGAGATTACCGGTGGGAAGTTTGCCAACGGGGCGGTGAGTGCGGGGTTGGCGTATGTGATTGCTGCCGGTGCTTCTTCCGACTCTCGAGACCTTACAAACACCAAAGCCAGTGAAATGACGGATTCCGAGTTTGCTTCTGTTTTCGGAAACTCTTCTGAATGGATCGCCTACGAGTCTGTGGGCACGATGCAACAAGAAGTTATGCAGCGAGACTACCAGGCTGGAAGAATTTCCTTAGAGGAATTGAATAGTTTCTACAGCAGTCAAGCCCAAGGTGCCTACTATGGAATTTCCATTGATCTCTTGGCAGTTGGAGGCTGGGGAATTCAGTCAGGGAAATTTGCAAAGTGGCTAAATGGGGGTCCACATTTAAGAATCGGTACGAGCCGCTTTGGTGGCAGAAAAACATTTCGGGTTGCAGGTGATTATTTGGGGAAAATTCCTGAATCCGTAAGAACCCGAGTCGGAATTAGGTTTGATGGTAAGACCTATAAATGGGATTGGTTTGACTTGGGGCCACTATGATGAACGGTATGAGTAATTTTCAGCACCAGGTACTTTCGCGCCTTCGCCCAGTTCTTGCAAAATTTGGCTTGATGGACGAATTTCGTGAGGACGGAATTAGTGAGCGATACCTAGTTCTAGATTCTTGCGAGAATTCTATTTGCATTTGGATTTACACCGATGAAGTTGCATATAGAGCTGGTGACTTCCATGTTCAGTGCGAAAAGCAAGATTTTGATAGTGAAGATGAAATGATTGATTTCTTTCTGCGTTCGCTTGAACACCAAATGGAATTGCAGGGAAAGGTGTCCGACATTTCGTCATAAAATGGGTGATGCTGCCTTTAGTTTTCTGTTTCACCCCATTCACATGAACGGGCGCATCTACGATCCGAAGTTGGGGCGGATGCTGCAGGCCGATCCATTTGTACAGAGCCCGACCAATAGCCAGAGCCTGAACCGCTATTCGTATGTGCTGAACAATCCGCTGAGTTATACCGATCCGAGTGGGTATTTCAGTCTGAGCAGTGTCTGGAAGAAGTGGATCAGGCCCATTGTTTCGATTGCTGTAATGGCTGTGGGCATGGTCTTCGCTCCCTACCTGGCTCCGGTTTGGGGCGCCTTGTCTGGCTGGATTGCGACCGGTAACCTGCAAGGTGCTTTGGTAGGAGCATTCAGTTCTATCGTGTTCAGCGGGATAGGTAACGCTTTTGCCAGTGTTCAGGCTGCGAATGCGGCGCGAGGAATAGCCGGTCTAACCGCGCTCCAAACAGGTGCCAAAGTCCTTGCCCATGGCATAGCGGGAGGCATCATGTCGATGATGGGCGGTGGTAAGTTCGGCCATGGCTTTGCATCGGCGGGATTTACCCAGTCTTTGGGCGGAAGAATAGGGGCCATTGATGCGCAGAACGCAGGGTTCAGCATTCAGCGCACGCTGGTTGCCGCTGCTGTTGGTGGTACTGCTTCTGAACTGACCGGCGGGAAGTTTGCGAATGGCGCGATTACAGGAGCGTTCTCGAGGGCGTTTAATGATGAAGCGCATAACGTCAGGGGTCCTAAAGGTTATGAACAAAGCAGACAAGGCGCGTTGGACGAACTGCTTTACGGACCACAATACAATGACGCGACATCGGACCCATACGATGGGTGGATGCGTCGTGCAACGATTACTAATGGCCAGTCGTTCACTTTTACGGCGGGCGATACTTTCATGATTGAAATGGGATCTCACACTCAGGGAATAGATTCCTTTTTTGGCGAAATTGATTTTCGTCCTTTAGACGGCAATGGAAATCTCATGCAAGTAGCCACACGTGTACCTTACGCGCCTGGAATTAGCCCGAACCCGACGTATTCTGGTGGTTTTGGGATTGTGGATCGAATAATGATCAGCGCACCGTTTAGGAGTGCTTTTGGATTTCAGTGGCAAGTCAGTATTCCGCCTCAAGCCATTAGACACAACAATTCGTCTGGTCATTTCATCAACATTTGGACAAAGCAATGAACGAGAAGCAGAAATTTCCTGCACTCTGGAAAGTTGCAGGAGCTCTGGTCAGCTTCGCATTGATTGCATGCTCGAGTGATTCGGTTAACGAACCAAAGTATTCACGTAGTGAATGTATTGTAAAAATTGATTTTAATTGGCAGCGTGACATATCCACACAGTATCGGAATAAGATACAAGCTGAAATCGGAGATCAGATAGTTAAGTCGCTGGCAGAAAATTCTGCGCCAGCGATTGGAATTTCCTACGATCACCAGTCTGCTGAGACAATGTACATAATTTTTACTGACCAATGCGAAAAGCGATTTGAATTAACGGAAGAATACATGGCCGCATTGACTCAGGCTGCAAGCGGCAACTACACATTTATGATCAGCCACGAAGCTGTAATCCCTTCTGAAAACACTATTAATATTGGAGGGGAACACTGGACTGACGGGTAGCAATCACTGTCAGGCTACTAAAGCTCCGATTTCGAGATAAGCCACCCCATCCACATGAACGGGCGCATCTACGATCCGAAGTTGGGGCGGATGCTGCAGGCCGATCCATTTGTACAGAGCCCGACCAATAGCCAGAGCCTGAACCGCTATTCGTATGTGCTGAACAATCCGCTGAGTTACACCGATCCAAGTGGGTATTTCTTTAGTAGGTTGTGGAAGAAATGGGTACGGCCGATAGCGGCCATTGCCATCACTGCAGTGGGAATGGCTTTTGCGCCTTACTTGGCTCCAGTATGGGGAGCTCTATCGGGATGGGTTGCAACCGGCAACCTGCAAGGCGCATTGGTGGGCGCATTCAGTTCGATTGTGTTTAGCGGCATAGGTAACGCTTTTGCTAGTGTCCAGGCCGCGAATGCAGCCCGAGGGATCTCGGGACTGACCGCACTGCAAACTGGTGCCAAGGTACTCGCCCATGGGATTGCCGGTGGCATCATGTCGATGATGAGCGGTGGCAAGTTCGGTCATGGATTTGCATCGGCAGGATTTACCCAATCCCTGGGTGGCAGAATCGGCGCTATAGACGCTCAGAATGCGGGGTTCAGTATTCAACGCACCCTGGCTGCAGCAGCAGTCGGTGGCACGGCATCAGAGCTTACCGGTGGGAAGTTTGCGAATGGTGCCATCACCGGGGCGTTCTCGAGGGCGTTTAATGATGAATTGCACCGTGACTACATGACTGGTGAATCCATGTCTGGAAGGGGATTCGAAGTACCCGTTTCGGATGACTTGGAGGAGCTCTGGTTTGGCGTCGATCCTGAAGACTGGCAATCAACAGGGAGCGAAAATCTTATCCGTGCATTTTCCAGGGGGAGGGTAGCTAACGCACCAGACCTACAATTTGCTAAAGAACATGGAGTATTGATTCAGCAATTTGAGCGCTTTGACTACCGGGTAAATTGGTGGGTAGATAAAAATGGATATTTTGGTTCAAGTCAGGTTGGGGAGCCGGTTTCTCTCGGAACCTACTGGAGGCCGCCTGTCCCCACTGCCCCAGTTAGGATTTCGCGATTAAGATTCAGAACTTGCGTTAATTCAGTTTGCACTGAATAGAGGGTGACCCGAATGAGATCATATTTTATTCATGCATTCGGTGCGCTTACATGTCTAGCATTGTCATTGATCCTGGCATTGGTCGTTGCCACCTTAGTTCCAGTGATTCATGGACCGGTTCAATTGGAAAAAGACTATTCAGCATATAGCCACGAGGAAATACGTGAAATTTTTAAAAAGGCAGATAAAGAGGCCAATTCAGATACAAGTCTTCTACAGTTTGCACGTGGAAGAGCGGTTCTTGGACAAGCACTAATTTGGATTTTCGGATTAATAATTTTCAAACCGGCAAAAATTACTCAGTTTGTAATCTGGCAAGGAGTATTGGTATCTGGTTGGGCGATTGGAATATTTGATTCAATTCAGGTGCTGGTACTTGGAATCCTCATTATCATTAGCTGCTGCTTCGTGTTATGGAAGCAAGGAAGAATATCTCCACAAGGTGATTGAAACTGTTTTAACTTTAGGACAATGAATCACCCCGTTCACATGAACGGGCGCATCTACGATCCGAAGTTGGGGCGGATGCTGCAGGCCGATC
>CAYYCX010000075.1:0-20800 GCA_964470455.1 uncultured Wenzhouxiangellaceae bacterium | reverse complement strand
CGCTGCGCTGGCGGCGAGGCCATCAAGAATCTGTGCGCTTTCGCCGGCCTTGCCAGACTTTTCTGCTTGATTGCTCATAACACTCCCGATTTATTGTTATTGCCAGGCGCCGCCGCATTGTACGTTATCAACAAGAAATCAGTCTTCACTTCGGCTATCCTCAATCACACCACCAGGACGGAAAATAATGCGCATCCATCAGTACTCATTCCGCTCAGCCCAGGGCCATGCCCTTCCGCTGGAACGCTGGCAAGGCCAGCCGATACTGCTCGTCAACACCGCATCCGAGTGCGGTTACACGCCACAGTACAAAAAGCTCCAAAGCCTGTGGGAAGAATACCGGCCCAACGGGCTGGTGGTTCTGGGCGTACCCTGCAACGATTTCGGTGGCCAGGAACCGGGCAGCGATGAGCAGATTGCACAATTTTGCACCGAACGCTATGCCGTGACTTTCCCGATTACGACAAAGTTGAGCATTATCGGACAAAACCCGCACCCGCTGTTCGTGGACATGCTGGAAGAGTATGGCGATGACCTGTTGCCACGCTGGAACTTCCACAAGTACCTGTTTGGCCGCGATGGCGAACTGGTGGATCATTTCCCATCAAAAATGGAACCGGATGACCCGGCTTTCCGCCACCAGATTGAACGCAACCTGGGTTCCTGGACCTTGTAGCCCCGCTCCCGGAAATATCGCTACCCATCAGCTTTTGCGGCTGGGTTTCCGGCCTTTGCCAACAAATTTTTTCAGCCGCTGGCGCTTTTGCACCTGGCGTTTGTTCAGCACATTTTTCTTGTCCTTGTAGGGATTGGCGCTGTTGCGGTATTCCAGCACAACCGGCGTGCCTTTCAGCCTGAAATGATGGATAAATGCATTGCTGAGGTAGCGGGTATAGGAATCCGGAATGGTTTCGGTACGGCTGCCATGGATGATGATGCGCGGCGGCATCTTGCCCCCGCTGTGCGCAAAGCGCAATTTGGCCGTGCGCCCCTGGCTCATCGGTGGCTGGTGGCTTTCGACTGCCTTGAGCAGCACGCGCGTAAGCTCTGCGGTGGAGAACTCCATGCGGGCGCTGCGCCATGCCTGCCGCACGGCATCCAGCAGTTCCTGCATGCCTGAGCCGTGCAGGGCTGACAGCGTGACACGCTTCGCCCAGGTGGCATAGCTCAGCCGCCGGTCCAGTTCGCCCTTGACCTGTTCGCGATGATCCTGGTCGAGACCATCCCACTTGTTCAGGCCAATCACCAGCGCCCGGCCGCGCTGCAGGATATGCCCGAGCAGGGTTGTGTCCTGGTCGGTCAGGCCTTCGCGGGCATCGATCATCAACACCACCACATGGGCCATTTCTATGGCTTGCAGTGCCTTGATGGTGCTGAATTTTTCAATGGCCTCGGAAATTCTCGAACGTCGCCTCACACCCGCGGTATCGATCAGTTCATATTTCTGGCCATCGCGTTCGGTGGTGATGCGGATGGAGTCGCGCGTGGTTCCCGGCTGGTCAAACGCCAGCACCCTCTCCTCGCCCAGGATGCGGTTGACCAGGGTGGACTTGCCGACATTGGGCCGGCCCACAATGGCCAGCCGCAACACATCATCAGCTTCGATTGCCTGCTCTTCATCAGCAACCGGCGGCAGCCATTGTTGCGCGGCTTCCATGATGTCCTGCAATCCCTGGCGATGCTCCGCCGATACGGCCAATGGTTCACCCATGCCCAGCGATGCAAAATCCGCGGTTGCGGTGGCGGAATCCATGCCATCCACCTTGTTGGCCAGCACCAGCACCGGCTTGCCGGATTTGCGCAGCAGGACGGCAATCTCTTCGTCGGCCGCAGTCAGTCCGTCGCGGGCGCTCACCACGAACAGGACCAGCTGGGACTCTTCTATCGCCTGGTGAACCTGTTTGGCGGTGAGGTAATCGATGCCTTCAGCCTGGCTGACCAGGCCGCCGGTATCCACCAGCAGGCAGGGGGTTTGGACCTGGCAGATGCCATATTGCCGGTCGCGGGTGACTCCCGGCATGTCGGCGACCAGCGCATCCCGTGTGCGGGTAAGCGCATTGAACAGGGTGGACTTACCTACGTTCGGCCGACCAACAATGGCAATTACGGGTATCACCGGGAATCATCATGAGCGTGAGTACTGGCAGGCACTCAGAGCGCCGCACCTGCGCGATAGGCCACCAGCTTGCCATCGGTGGTCATGACATAGGTGGTCGTTCCAACCGTCAGCGGTGCGGACACAAATCCTTTCTTGCCTTCCCGTTCCCGCGCGACGAAATGACCATCGCTGACATTCAGCCAGTGCAGGTAGCCTTCCTTGTCACCGACCACAATGTAATCGCCGTAAAACGCTGGCCGGGTGAGGCCGCGGTTGGTGAGCTGGTCGACTTTCCATTGCGTGGCGCCATTGCGGCGGTCCAGCAGCCACAAATCGCCGTTGTTATCGCTGACGGCCAGGTTGGTGCGATCCACGGTCACGCCGGTGGCCGAGGAAATATCCTTGAACCAGAGCAACCTGCCGGAATCGGCAGCAACCGAAACCACCCTGCTTTTGTAACTCGAGACAATGAGGTCAGAGGCCACTATGACCATATTGGTGCCAATATCGGACAGGCGTTCGAGCTCCGTTCGTCCTTCAGGAGATACGATCGACTGGTTCCAGATCAGGCTGCCGTCATCCGCTCGCAGGGCGGTGACCGAACCATCGTCATAGCCCACATAAACCGTTGAGCCACGCACCAGCAGGTCTGCATTGCCGCGCAGGGTGAGCAGCGGCACGCTGTGATCGTGGATCCAGAGGCGGGCTCCGGTTTGCGAATCCAGCCCAAAAACACGCCCATCGATACCGCGAACCACCACCACGTCGTCAGCGAACCCTGCAACAGCGAGCACTTCGGATGATACCCGGGCGCTCCATCGCTCGTTGCCACTGTCGACATCAAATGCAATCACAGCGCCATCAATGGTGCCCATGACCAGCAATTCCTCGCCCACTGCGGGGCCGCCGGAAAACGGCTGCTTGGTTTTGATGCTCCAGATCTTCTTGCCATTTTCGGCATCCAGTGCCATCAGGCGACCTTCGTAGTCGGCCGCATAGAGTTTGCCATCAACATAAACCGGCGCCATGGCCAGGCCCTGCTTGCCCATGCCGTCGCCCACCGATGTCGACCAGATTTTCTTGACCTTTACCGTGGCATCAAATTCGACCAGTTCCGCCGGATCCCCCGGCTCGGGGTCACCCCAATTGCGGAACCAGCTGCAGGATTGCAGGCTCAGCGCGCACAGAGCCAGCAACAGAGCGCGTTTCATCATGACGCTGTGGCCTCGGCTTCCGGCACGACGCCCAGGGACTCCAGTTTGAGTACCAGGAAAGCCCGGTCACCCAGGCCTTCTTCCAGGGTATCCAGCGCCTGCTGGTAAGCGGCTGCCGCTTCCTCTTTACGCCCCAGGCCCAGCAGGATGTCGCCGCGGGTTTCAGCGTAACGGGATTCGTAACCCTCCAGCCGGGTTTCACCGTTGATGACGGACAATGCTTCCTCTGCCTTTCCCTGGTCGAGCAGCAGGCGGGCGAGACGTTCCCGGGCGACCACTTTCAGGCCCTCAGGGCGACCGGATTCCATCACCTGGCGCAGCAGGTTGATAGCCAGGTCAGGTTGCCTGGATTCAACACGCGCCCTCGCCATCTGCAAGGCCGCCATCGAAGCATAGGGTGACTTGGCGTGGTCGTCCTGGAGTATCTGGTAGTTGTCCATCGCCGTATCCAGCTGGCCTTCGGTCAGGTGGTCATTCATCACTTCAAACTCGGCGTAGGACTGCTGGCCTTTGGTTTGCTGCCAGGTTTGCCATTGCTTGAATCCAAACAAGCCGCCAAAAGCCAGCACCAGGCCCATGACAATGGCGCTGCCATTCTGCTGTAGCCACTTCTTGACGATCTCGCCCTGCTCATGGGCGTCATAAATCTCAACCATTACAGACTCTCTTTGATCCTGATTGCGGGATATTTGAATTGCGAACGGCGTACGGCCTGAATCGCGGGACGCCTATTCTAGATTATCAGGCAGCCGAACACATTGAAAATTGCGCTCTTGTACGGCACCGCCGGCGTATTCAGTTGCTTTGCAGCCAATTCTGCAGCCAGGCCTGAAGGTTTTCCAGGGATACCGATTCCTGCGCAGCATCCCTGCGCAGGGACTTCACTGAAACCTCATTGTTGGCCAGTTCGGTTTCCCCCAGGATCAATGCCAGCCGGGCGCCGCTGCGGTCAGCGCGTTTGAATTGGGATTTGAAACTGCCGCCACCCAGGTTGGCTTGTACCCGAAGCCCCGGCACCGCCTGGCGCAGTGATTCTGCCAACACCAGCCCGCGGGTAACGGCTTCTTCGCCTGCCATGATCAGGTAGATATCAGGTGATGCTGGTTCAATGGTCACGTGGGCGCGCAACAACTCAACCAGGCGTTCCTGGCCCATGGCAAATCCGATGCCCGGCCAAGGCTTTCCGCCCTGCAGTTCCACCAGGCCATCGTAACGCCCCCCGGCGCACACTGTGCCCTGCGCTCCCAACTCGTCAGTGATCCACTCAAACACCGTGTGGCTGTAGTAATCCAGCCCCCGAACAAGGCGCGGATTGACCTCATGCGCCACCCCCAGCGCATCCAGGTTGGCTTGCAGTTCTTCAAAGTGCTGCTGTGACTCTGTTCCGAGGAAATCCTGCAAAATGGGCGCAGCTGCGATCAGCCCGCTCAGCGCGGGGTTCTTGCTGTCCAGGATGCGCAGGGGGTTGCGGTCAAGTCGTACCCTGCTGTCCTCGTCCAGATCGTCGATGTGGGCCGAAAAATATTCCTGCAGCCTGATGCGATACGCGGCGCGTTCATCCGCAGTACCCAGCGAATTGATTTCCAGGCGCAGCTTCCGCAGCCCGAGACGATTCCAGGTGTTTTGGCACATGGCCAGGAGTTCGGCATCCACATCCGGACCGGGCGCGCCAAACACTTCCGCACCCACCTGGTGAAACTGCCGGGTGCGGCCTTTTTGCGGACGTTCACGCCGGAACATCGGCCCCATGTACCAGAGGCGCAAGGGCGCCGCATACAGCAGGCCGTTCTGTATGACCGCGCGCACCACGCCTGCCGTTCCTTCAGGACGCAGGCTCAGCCAGTCGCCGCCGCGGTCTTCAAAGGAGTACATCTCCTTTTGCACCACATCGGTGGCGTCGCCGATGGCGCGGGCAAACAACTCGGTTTTTTCCACGACAGGCACGCGGATTTCTTCATAGCCGTAACTGCTGAATACGGAGCGAACCGTATTTTCGAGCAGGTGCCACGCAGCCATGTCGGCCGGCAGAATATCGTGCATGCCACGGATAGATTGTATGGTTGCTGTCAAACCGTCTCTCCGGGAATGGCCGAACGGGGTGTGGGTGGTCAGCCGCTATTCAGCCGCCTGTTGAAGGTTTTGTTCCAGTGATGGCAACGGGCTGAATCAGCCCTGGGAATTCCCGTCCGTAGTCGGGTCTTCGGAAGGCACTGCGGTTTCTTCCACGGAGTCACTCGATTGCGGCCCGTGGCTGGATTCAACGGCTGCGTCGTTCTCTTCCAGCAGCGTGATCCGGGCCACATTGCCACGGGTAAAAGGTGCCAGGTCAACCAGCTCCCCATTATGCGTCAGTTCAATCGAAGCGGCTCGGCCCAGCAGCAGCTTGACCGGCGCCATCGCGACATAATCCCGGCCGTTGCCGGCACGCAGGAGATCCATTTCGACTTTCTGGCCGTTACCATCAATGATTTCCACCCAGCTGTCGGCCGAAGCCTCGATACGGAACGACTGCTGTCCCTCCGTCAGCGGAATCGTCTTCTGCGTGTTTGAGCCTGCATCCGAAATGGCGGACCATGCGCCTTCCGCGCCGGATTGACTGATTTCAGGACGCCTGCGTTGCACGTCTTCCAGCGGAGCAATGGAGGCCTGCAAATGCGACTTGCCTGCCTGCCTCGAAACGGCGGTGGAATTGGAATTTTCCGCATCGGGCCGTGTTGCCTTGTCGAACTCGGCCTCGGCGCCACCCGAGCGTACCACCGGATCGCCCTGTGAAAAACGCACGGCCTCGGCAGTGAACTGCCAGACCAGCGCAATCACCACTACCGATGCCAGTACATAACTGGTGGCCCGGAACCAGCGATCATCACGGCTCCTGGGTAAGGCTGTCGAGAATACCGATTGCACACCCGGCTCTGCGCCCCTGGCATGCGCCAGGTGCTTGTCGATGGCACCTGTGGGCATTCCCAGGTAACGGGCGTAATTTCGAATGTAGCCGTTTAGATAAACCTGGGGAATGTGGCCGGTTTCGCCAGACTCAATGGCTGAGAGGTGATCTTCGCGGATGCGCGCTTCGCGGGCCGCCTGCTCCAGGCTTATGCCCGCGTGTTGCCGTCGATGGCGGAGAACATCGCCGGGCCCGGTGGGGATGAGTTCACTCTGCGATTCTGTATTCACGTCCTGTTTCTCATTTTTGCCGCTTCCGCTGAACCCGGGAACTGGTCCATCAGGTTCTCCCGGTATTGGCTGGCAGATTTTTCATCCCCTAATTCACTCTCGATCAGGTAGCCGAGGTACAGGCTTTCGGAATTGGCAGTCCCTGCCGCCTCAAACCTCTGCAAAAACGCCCTGGCCCGGAGGTAATCCTGCTTGCGATAACTGACCTGGGCCAACGGCAACAGTGCCGGCGCATATTTTTGATCGTATTCAAGGGATTGTCGCAAATATCTCTCAGCTTTGTCCAGATCGTCATTATTCAGGGCACAAAGCCCGGCGTTGCCGGCAGCAACCTGCTTGGTGGCGTAAAACGGATCTTTCAAAGCTTTCTGGAAATGCCTGTCGGCATCGTTGTGCTTGCCCTGCCCGCACAGATACACGGCATAGTTATTGTTGACCTCACCACCGTCTTCGTCATATCGGACTGCCAGTTTATATTCCTCGCCTGCCTTGGACGTTTCTCCAATGGTCTCGTAAAGAACGCCCAGCAGGGTGTGCGCCGGGGCGTAGCTGTTGTCGAAAGCCACGGCGCGCTTGAGTTTTTCCAGGGCAACTTCATACTGCTTTCGATCCATGTATTGCCGGCCCAGCGCCGCATTGGTTTCGGCAGCCTTGCGGCCTTCCGATTTCTCGCCGGTTTGCGTTTCGCCGGTGGAGGAGCAGGCTGCCAGCCAGCATCCAAGCCACATTACCAGCAAAAAATGAAGAAACGGTTTCATCAGGCGCTTTCCCTCAATTCCCTCAGCCGCTCACTTCTGCGGGTGCGGTCCTTGACCTGCCCTGCCAGCTGGCCGCAGGCGGCATCGATGTCATCGCCGCGGGTTTTGCGCACAGTAGCTATCAGGCCTCCGGCCATGACAATCTCCTGGAAGGCCCTGATCCGCTCCGGCGGAGAACATCGATAAATGGTGCCCGGAAACGGGTTGAACGGAATCAGGTTGAGCTTGCTGGGAATACGGCGCAGCAACTTGACCAGCTGGCGGGCATGTTCCGGGTGGTCATTCACACCATCCATCAAGGTATATTCGAAAGTAACTGACCGCTTGTGCTTTTCAGACACAAACCGGGCGCAGGCTGCCATCAGGTCCTTGATCGGATACTTGCGGTTCAGTGGCACCAGCGTTTCACGCAGGGCATCATCCGGCGCATGCAGCGACACCGCCAGCGCCACGTCGATGGACTCTCGAAGCAGGTCAATGCCTGGCACCAGCCCGGCAGTGGACAGCGTCACGCGCTTGGCCGCCAGGCCAAAACCCAGGTCATCGCGCAACAGTGACAATGTCGGCAGCACCGCGTCGAAATTCAACAGCGGCTCGCCCATGCCCATCAGCACCACATTGGTGATTTGCCTTTGCCCGTTCCGCTCATGCCCAAGGGCCTGGGCGGCGCGCCAGACCTGGCCGATGATTTCGCTGGTGGTGAGATTGCGATTGAAGCCCTGGGCTCCGGTTGAGCAGAAAGTGCAGTTCAGCGCGCAACCTACCTGGGAGGAAATGCACAAGGTGCCCCGTTTCGGCTCCGGAATGAATACGGTTTCAATGGCATTTCCTGCACCGGAACCCATCAACCACTTTACCGTGCCGTCAACCGAGTTTTTCTCCGTCAGCACCGGAGGTGGTTGAATCACCGCAATTTCCGACAACCGTTGTCGCAGTGCCACACCAAGGTTGGTCATCTGCGCAAATTCGGTCACGCCCTGGTGATAAATCCACTTGAGCACCTGTTCAGCACGGAACGGCTTTTCGCCCAGGGACACAAAAAACTCCCGCATCCGGCTCTGGTCCAGATCCATGAGGTTGATGCGGCTCAGGGTGGCTGTCATTTCGTTTGGCCCGCGGCAGGAAACCCGGTACAACTCAGCGTGAGTTGATATCCGCGGGGCTGAAGAAATGAGCGATTTCGGCTTTGGCGGTTTCCGGGCCATCCGAACCATGCACTGCGTTGGCATCAATGCTTTCGGCAAAGTCCGCCCGTATGGTTCCCGGCGCGGCCTCCTTGGGATTGGTGGCGCCCATGAGTTCACGGTTGCGGGCAATGGCATTTTCGCCTTCCAGCACCTGGATCATCACCGGACCCGAAGTCATGAATTTCACCAGGTCATGGAAAAACGGGCGATCTTTGTGAACCGCGTAAAAGCTCTCTGCATCCTCGGTGGATAGCAGCTTCATGCGAGCAGCAATGATTTTGAGCCCAGCCTGCTCAAAACGGCTGTAGATCTCTCCGATCACGTCTTTGGCAACAGCATCGGGCTTGATGATCGAAAGGGTGCGTTCGATTGGCACTTAAAAACTCCTTACATATTATTGTATTTGAAAGAAATTCAAAACTCTTGAATTGTATACTGAAACGCCGGACAAATCAGGATGATTTTACGGGGATGCCGTCCGGGGTTCAATGCGAGTGAAGAATTCTTGACCCCCGGAATGCCCGCTACTTATCATGAATGGCTGATTTCGCGGTGAAGCGGTGCTGCACCGGCGTGCCACCATGCTGTGGCCCAAAGTGCGGCCGCATTCCGGCGCAGGCACCTGGGTCGGAATCCGGCGACAACAAACCGGCACGGCCTTGAGGGTTATCCAGAGGACCAAAAATGGAATTCCTGTACTTCGCAGTACTGATTTTCACCTTGTTGTTGCTGGCCTATAACCGTGTTTCCCTGATGATTGCCATTGCCATCATGGTCAGCCTGACCGTGATCTGGACCGAGTTGCGCCACTTCTTTTACGTACCCAGCTGGTTCCGGTTTGCCAATGGCATCGTGGCCGTGACCCTGATGGGGTTTGCCGTCAAGCCATTACGCCGCCTGCTCATCAGCGACCGCCTGTTCGGATGGTTCCGCAAAGTCATGCCGGCGGTATCGGACACCGAGCAGGAGGCCCTGGATGCCGGTACGGTTTGGTGGGACGCGGAAATCTTCTCTGGCCGGCCGCGCTGGCGTGCCTTGCTGAAAACGCCCAAGCCATCACTGACGGAAAAGGAGCAGGCATTCCTGGACGGGCCCTGCGAAGTGCTTTGCCACATGCTGGACGACTGGAAAATCTGCGATACCCACCGCAACCTGCCGGAAGAAGTCTGGAACTACATTCGGGAGCAGGGTTTTTTCGGCATGATCATTCCCGAAGCCTACGGCGGCCACGGGTTTTCTGCCCAGGCCAACTCGGCTGTGGTGATGAAGTTGGCCAGCCGCAACCTGACAGCAGCCGTTACGGTAATGGTGCCGAACTCCCTGGGCCCGGGCGAGTTGCTGATCCATTACGGTACCGAAGAGCAGAAAAAGCATTACCTGCCTCGCCTGGCCAGCGGTGAGGAAATCCCCTGTTTCGCCCTGACCTCGCCATCAGCCGGCTCGGATGCAGCCAGCATGAATGACACCGGCGTGGTGTGCAAAGGCATGTACCGCGGCAAGGAGGTGCTCGGCCTGCGGCTGAAGTGGAACAAGCGCTACATCACCCTGGCGCCGGTCGCCACCCTGCTGGGCCTGGCTTTCAAAGCCCAGGATCCGGATGGGTTGCTGGGTGGCAAGAAAGAACTCGGCATTACCTGTGCCTTGATTCCCACCTCTACGCCAGGCGTTACCATCGGCAACCGCCATATGCCGGTCGGCGCTGTGTTCATGAACGGACCCACCCAGGGGCAAGACGTTTTCATACCCATGGACTGGGTCATTGGCGGCCAGGAACGGCTGGGCCAGGGTTGGCGCATGCTCATGCAGTGCCTGGCCGCCGGACGGGCCATTTCGCTGCCGGCGCTGGGAGTTGCGGGCGCCAAGATGTCGGGGCTGATGTCCGGTGCCTATGCACGCATCCGCCGCCAGTTCGGCGTGCCAATCGGATTTTTCGAAGGCATAGAGGAACCGCTGGCAAGAATTGGCGGCCGCACCTACCGCATGGACGCGGCGCGAAAACTCACGTTGGTGGCGCTGGACCAGGGCCATCGCCCGGCGGTGCTGTCGGCCATTCTCAAATACCAGCTTACCGAGGGCAGCCGGGTTTGCATCAACGACGCCATGGACATTCACGGGGGCAAGGGCATCATCACCGGCCCCTCCAACTACCTGGCGCATGCCTACCAATCAACCCCGATCGCGATCACGGTTGAAGGTGCCAACATCCTCACGCGTTCGCTGATCATTTTTGGCCAGGGCGCCATTCGCGCCCATCCCTGGCTGCTGAAGGAAATGGAAGCCGTGCGTGACACCGGACCCGATGCGCGGCGTTCCTTTGACAAGGCCATTTTTGCGCATGCCGGCCATGTGATCAGCAACCTGGTGCGGTCACTGCTGCTGGGGCTCACGGGCGGTTGGGCCACACGCGCGCCGGTTAGCGGGCCCACCGCCTATTACTATCGCCAATTGACCCGAATGTGCGCCGCGTTTGCCTTCAGTTCCGACCTGGTGCTGATCACGCTGGGCGGAAAATTCAAGTTCAAGGAGAAGCTGTCCGGCCGGCTGGCAGATACCTTGACGCACCTCTACCTGGGCGCCGCCGTGCTGAAGAACTTCGAGGACGCGGGCCGTCCGGAGGAAGACCTGCCACTGCTGCGCTGGGCCATGGATGACAGCCTGTACACCATCCAGGAAAGTCTCAAGGGCGTGCTGCGCAACTTTCCACTTCCCGGCATCGGTCCATTGGTACGTGCCATCATTTTTCCGCTGGGCTCCAGCTATCACCAGCCCACGGACCGAACCGGCAAGGAAGTAGCGCGCCTGCTGTTGTCGGAAAATTCCAGCCGTGACCGTCTGGCCGCGGGTGTGTATATCTCGGACGAAGATGATGCTTCAGGAAGGGTTCATCATGCCTTCCACCTGGTGCTTACCTCGGCCAATGCGGAGAGTGCCGTCGGCAACGCCCTGAAGGAAAAAGTCACCTGGGAGAACTATCAGCGCCTGGTCAAGCGCGCGGTGGAAAGCGGGGTCATCACCGAAGAGCAGGCCACGCTGGTCCGCATGGCGCAACAGGCTTCACGCGCCGTGATCGAAGTGGACGATTTTCCCCGCAGGGACATCGAGGAATTTGCCGAGCCGGCATTCCGGCCGGCAATCAATTCCAGCTGAATGGCGGCTCTGCATCTCCGGGCTGAGTCTTCAACCCAGAAACTCCTGCAATGTTTCCGCCTGTGCCAGGCCGTCCTCATAGCCCAGCTTCATCAAAGCCTGGCAAAATCCTGATCCGAACAATAAATAACTCGCCAGACGCCAGTCCCGGCCCCAGCCGCCAAGGCTGCGCAACAACAACCGAACCGAGCGTGGAATTTCCGCCATGTGTTCACGGGTCAGGTCACGAAGGTCGCGGCTGGGGCGGATTACCAGCGAGTCCACCCGGCGCATGGCCAGGCCCTGGTGCTGTTCCGGTGGCAGCCGGCTGATAACCAGGTTATTGCGCGCGAGGCGCTGCAGGTCGGAGGTCAACGTATCCATGAATATGCAGTCCAGCAGGTATCCGCCAATTTCACCCAGCGAGGGATAAGCCATGTCCTGCAGGGGCGCCTCGTCCGGCTTCTCATCACGAGTGCCGATTACCAGAATTCTTGCGGCTCCCAGGTTGATCGCCGGGCTCAGCGGCGTGAGCATGCGCATGCCCCCATCGCCGAAATATTCAGGGCCGATTTTCTCCGCCGGGAAAAGCAACGGCAGTGCCGCGGACGCCAGCAGGTGGCTCACTTCCAATCGGGCGGGGCGGCCTTCGCGGCGCGGAAACTTCCACCCTTCAAGCCCGGCCTGGCCCTGGAAAAAACTCACGGCTGATGCCGAACGGTAGCCCGAAGCCGTGACTGCCACTGCTCGCAGGCTGTTGCTTTCAATCGCTGTCTGGATACCTTGCAGCTGCAGGTTTTCCTGCAGGAATTCACGCAGTGGCTGGTTGTCGAGCAGCGAACGCGGGTTGCTGACGAGGCGCCCCCCGAACGAGAGGGAACAGAGCCAATGCAGGCCATTGCGCAGCACCGTCCAACCATCCGTGCGATAGATCCGCTCGCAACTCATGGTGGCCCAGAATTTCTGCAGGCGGTTGACCCCTTCGGCAAATTCATGCGCATGGCTGGCCAGAGCTGCCGCGTTGATCGCGCCCGCCGAGACACCGCAGATCAGCGGAAAGGGATTGGGTTTTCCGGTACGGATTTCGGCTATCGCCTTGAGCACGCCCACCTGGTAGGCGCTGCGCGCGCCACCGCCGGGCAGCACCAATGCCGCGTTCTCTGCTGGCGCCGGATTTTCCTGATCGCTCGCTTCGGCCTTTTCCAGGGTTTGCATCATTCGGCAACTATACCGTTAACCTCCGCACCCGCGCCAAATACCAAAGCCGCCATTTATGCTGGCAGCCTGATTTTGTTTGCTATACTCCGGGACTGCTCGTTGGGGAAGCACAACCATTGAATCCCGCTGGGGATTTGCCTACCCAGGTGCAGACCCGGGCGAGGCAAGCCCGGGACAAACGCAGGGATACATGGAAAGTACAGGGAACACCGCCTCATGAACAGCAGTGTGGTCAGCACCGAAAGCGCGACCGAGGTCCGTCGCAAAAAGCTCGCCCAGGCAGAAGAGGAAGTCAACCGCATTCTGCTCGGCAAACAGCAACAGGTTCGCCTGGCGTTCTGCTGTTTGCTGGCCCGCGGACACCTCATGATTGAAGACATACCCGGCGTGGGAAAAACCACGCTAGCGCATGCCCTTGCGGCAGTGATGGGTTCCGCCTACCAGCGCGTGCAATTCACCTCCGACCTGTTGCCCGCCGACATTCTGGGCGTTTCCATCTACAAGCGGGAAAAGGACCAGTTTGAATTTCATCCCGGCCCGATTTTCTGCCAGGTCCTGCTGGCCGATGAAATCAACCGCGCCACACCCAAAACGCAAAGCGCCCTGCTCGAAGGCATGGCTGAAGGCCAGGTTACCGTGGAAAACCAGACCCACGCCCTGCCCCAGCCATTCTTTGTAATCGCCACGCAAAACCCGCTGGACCTCGTGGGTACCTTTCCCTTGCCCGATTCCCAGCTCGACCGCTTCCTGATGAGCATCAGGCTGGGTTACCCGGAGGCAGGCGCGGAGCGAGAACTGTTGAGTACAGGCAGCCGCGCTGGAATGCTGCGCAGGATTCCTGGGATCCTGCAGCCCGAGGACATCATCGAGCTGCAACTGGACTGCGATGCCGTGCATGTCAGTGATGACCTGCTGGATTACATCCAGGCCCTGCTGGCGGAAACCCGCAATGAACAATGGTTCGAAAGCGGTCTCTCGCCGCGCGCCGGCCTGGCACTGCTGCATGCCAGCCGGGCCTACGCGTTCATGGAGCATCGCGGCTTCGTGATTCCGGAAGACGTCAAGGCCATTTTCCCCTGGCTGGCGCGGCATCGTCTCAATGCCAATTCAGGCTTCAGCGGCGGCGCCTCGGATGAGCAGATTGCCGAGATGCTGCAACAGCTGCCGATTCCCTGAGGCCTGAAGACGGCTATCGGTTCATGGTTGCCCAACCCCTGACGGCCAGGCCCAGCAAATCCGGCACGGCTGCCGGGTGGGGAATCGCGGCGCGTTTCAACCTCTGGCTGCTCGAGCGGGTGCGGCAGAGGCGCGGCTCTCCGGTGTTGCCTTTCAGGCTGGAATATCGCCACATCTATGTCCTGCCGACCCTGTTCGGAGTCTGGTTCGGCATCCTGCTGGCGATTACGCTGCTGGGCGGTCTCAATTTCAATAACAATATGGCCCTGCTGATCGGTTTCCTGCTGGCCGCCATCGCACAGCTCACCACCCTGCTGGCCTATCGCAATCTCGTCGGCCTGGAGCTTAGCGCGATACGCGCGGAACCGGTATTCGCCGGAGAAACCGCGCGTTTCCAGGTTTACCTGCGCAATCCGGAAGCGCGGCATCGCTTTGCCATCCAGCTGAACGACGGGCTCGGCGCTGAGTGCACCGATATCGATGGCAATGAAACCACCATGCTGCATTTGCCGCGGACCGCCAATCGGCGTGGCTGGCTGAAGATGCAGCCGTTCAACCTGGAAAACCGCTTTCCACTGGGCATGTTTCGCGCCTGGTCGGTGATCATTCCGACAGCCGAGTGCCTGGTTTACCCTCGTCCAAGCCTGCACCCGCCACCGCTGCCCCGAAGCGGACGTGGCGATGAAGGCAGCGCACTCGCCGGCGACGGTGAGCAGTTTCACGGCCTGCGCAAGTATCGGCCCGGTGATGCGCTGAAAAGCATCGCCTGGAAATCCAGCGCCCGCCACGACAAGCTCCTCACACGTGAATACGAGTCGCCGCAACAGGAAGCCTGTGAGCTGAACTGGTACCTGATGAAAGAGGATTCGGTCGAGGAAAAACTTTCCGTGCTCGCCGCCTGGATCCTCAAGGCTGAACACCAGATGATTCCGTACTCACTGGAACTACCCAATGATGCGCTTCCCGCCGACCTGGGGCCAGCGCATCGCGATGCCTGCCTCAGGCTGCTGGCGCTGTTCGGCAAATGAACCCTGGCCGACGCCGGAAAAGCGCCACCTCTCCCAGCCTGGACAGCCGGAGTAACAGCCTGCTCTGGGTGATTGCCACCCTCGCCATTGCTGCCCTGCCACAAATGCTGCTGATGCCATGGCTGCTGGTCATCGCCTGTGCCCTACCCGTACTCTGGCGCGTGGTTGCCCATATCAGGGAGTTGCCGCCACTGCCGGCCTGGTTGCGTTATGCGGCGGTGGGGCTGGCGCTGGTGAGCCTGGCGGTGGCTTATGGCGGACTGTTCGGCAGGCGTGCATCGGTCAGCCTCCTGACCGTGATGCTGGCGCTGAAACTCCTCGAATGCCATCGCATCCGTGATGCGCGCCTGGTGGTGAGCTTCAGCTTTTTTCTGTGCACCACGCAATTCCTGTTCACACAGGGCCTGATCATGCCACTTTATGGCGCCGCCACCGTCGTGGTGGGCCTGGTGGCCCTGGCGCAGCTGCACCGCGATGAGGCATTCAGCCAGCAAAAAGTGCCGCCTGCGGCCACTGCGCCGTTGCTGGCTGAGCTGAGGTTCAGCTTGCGCCTGCTGTTACTGGCGCTGCCGGTTTGCCTGGCATTTTTCATCCTGTTTCCTCGCTGGGGCACGCCGCTGTGGGGAGTACCTGAAACCACGCTGGATGCGCGCAGCGGGCTGTCCGACACGATGTCCCCCGGTTCCATTGAAAACCTGTTCATGGATGACAGCACGGCGTTCCGCGTGGAGTTCAGCGGCCCTGCTCCCGGCCAGGCGGAGCTGTACTGGCGAGGGCCGGTTTTCTGGCGTTACGACGGTAAAACCTGGAGCTCCAGTTTCTACGGCCGGAATATCCTCGCTTCCTCCCTGCCCGAGGAAACCGATGCCTCCTGGCGTTACCAGGTACAGCTGGAACCCAATGAGCGCAATTGGCTGTTTGCGCTGGACTACCCCACTGCCGCACCTGACGATGTACGGATCAGCCTGGACTACCAGTTGCTGCGGCGCCAGGCGGTTACCCAGCTCACCCAATACCGCATGGTGTCGAATCCGCAATTCATCGACAGCCCGGAGCTTCTCAATACGCTTCGCGCCACCGCTCTGGAACTGCCGGAGGACATGAACCCGAGAACGCGGCAGTTGGTCCGGGAATGGCGGGCCCTGTACCCCAGTGACACCGCGCTGATCCGCAGGGCACTGGAATGGTTCAACCAGGAGCCGTTCCACTACGCGCTGAACGCGCCCCTGCTGGGATACCATGCCATCGACTCCTTCCTGTTTGACACACGCACGGGTTATTGCGAGCACTATGCCTCGGCTTTCACCGTGATGATGCGCATGGCGGGAATTCCGGCGCGCATCGTCACCGGCTACCAGGGAGGCTGGTACAACGCCGAGGCTGATTACTACATTGTGCGGCAGTCGGATGCACACGCCTGGTCTGAAGTGTGGCTGCCGGGCAGCGGTTGGACTCGCGTCGACCCCACGGCCGCTGTATCACCCATGCGCGTGGAGCGCGGCTCACTGGACGCCATCGACCAACCCCGGCACATGCTGGATTTCAGCTGGGTCAGGAGTCTCAGGAATTCACTGGATGCCATGGAAAAACGCTGGAATACCTGGGTGATTGATTACAATTACCAGCGCCAGAGCCAGCTGTTTGAAGGCTTTGGCATGGACAAACTCAGGCCATTCCATCTCATCACCCTGCTGTTTGCCGTAGTGGCGATCCTGGCGGCAGTCCTGCTGCCAATACTCTGGCGCACGCGCGGCCCGGGCAGCCGTGACCCTGCGCAGCTGCTATGGCAGAAGTTCCTCAGGCACCTGCAAAAAGCAGGATTCACCGCGCAACCCTCACAGGGTGCCGAGGAACTGGCGAAAGCGGCTGCTGTCGAACTCCCCGACCAGGCCGGGAACATTTTCCGGGTCAGTGATCTGTACAATCGCTATCGTTACAGCGGAAACCCGCCGGGCATTCATGCCCTGCGCGAAGCGGTACAGGCATTCAAACCTGAACGATCCGCCAGATCTGTAAACTGACCCGCAAACTGACCTGCAAAACGGACAGGCCTGGATACACCGGTCCCGGCTTTTTTCTTGTTGTAAGATATAGGCAGGTTTTCCCGGTCAATTGGACTCCTGAACCCCACGATGCGGACTAAGATGATGCGGACCAAGATGAACACAGCCAAACCCACGATTGTTGCCCTGCTGGCCAGCCTGGGCCTGGCCGCCTGCACCACGATCCCCACGCAGCTGCAGGGCGAATATGCCAATATTTCTCCCGCGCGGGTTGAGCCGTCAACGTACGGCTCGACCGTACGCTGGGGTGGCATCATCATCGATGCAAAAAACGAAGCCAACCGCACCTGTTTCGAAGTGTTGTCCCGTGAGCTCGACAATTACATGCGACCCAAGGTCGAAGACGTGACCTCCGGCCGTTTCATCGCCTGCAAGGAAGGCTTTTTTGACCCGGAGGTGTTTGCCAAGGGCCGGGAAGTGACCCTGGTCGCCAATATCACGGGCATTGAAGAGCACAAGATTGACGAGTTCAATTACCGTTATCCCGTACTGGACGTCAGCGACCTCGTGTTGTGGGAAGAGCGCCAGGACGTGATCTACTACCGCGATTATTACGATCCATTCTGGTATCCGTATGCCTGGGCTTCGCCTTATTACGGCTACTACCCGTATTACCGGGGCGGTTGGTATCCCTACGGCGGCCGCAGCGGTTATGCGGTGACGCGCCAGACCCTGCCCGGCCCGGCCCGGCTGGAGCCCAAGGAAGACAGGTAACGCCCGCAAACCCGGCCATCCAGCTGAGGAGTAATGGATACGCATGACAGGATTTGCCGGCTTTCCGGCTGACTTTTTCCTTTTTTTTGACCAGCTGCGCAGAAACAACGAGCGCGACTGGTTCAATGCCAACAAGGACCGGTTCCAGCAGTCGGTGCTGGAACCTATGTCGGCGTTCATCACGGCCATGCAGCCCAGGCTGGCGGCCATATCCAGAAATTTCGTAGCCGACCCCAGGCCACATGGCGGCTCGATGTTCCGCATTTATCGCGACACCCGCTTCAGCAAGGACAAGACGCCCTACAAAACCCACGCGGCATGCCATTTCCGCCACGCCGCAGGCAAGAATGCCCATGCGCCCGGTTTTTACCTGCACATCGACACCAACGAGGTTTTTTTTGGCGGTGGCATCTGGTTGCCGCCGGCGCCCCAGTTGAACCGCATTCGTGACTTCATTGCGGACAATGTGCGTTCCTGGGCCAGGATAAGGAATGCCAAAAAAGTGCAGGAGGCAGGAGGCATCCAGGGTGAAAGCCTGAAACGGGCGCCGCGCGGCTTCGATGAACAGCATATTCATATCGAAGACCTGAAGCGCAAGAGTTTTTACGTCATGTCCGGAGCCGAAGCGGAAGCGCCGGCCAGGGCTGACTTTGTCGACCAGGTTGAGCTGGGATTCAGCCGTGCAGCACCGCTGAACCGCTTCATCTGCGACGCGCTGGAACTGCCCTACTGAGCGGCGGCGTAAACGGCATGGAATGGGTCCTGTTACTGCTGCTGGCCGGGTTATTGTTCTGGGCCGTCAGCACTTTCAACCGGTTGGTCAAACTGCGCAACCAGGTGAACGAAGCCTGGGCCGGTATCGATGTGCAACTGCAATTGCGCTATGAGCTGGTTCCCAACCTTTTGGCCACGGTAAAGGGCTATATGCAGCATGAGTCTTCGGTGCTGGAGAGGGTCAGCCGCCTGCGCGGCGAGCCATCACTGTCGCCGCAGCAAAGAGCCGGGGAAGAAAGCGGGCTGTCACGTTCCATCGGCCGCCTGTTTGCCCTGGCGGAAGCCTATCCTGAGCTCAAGGCCAGCGAGGGCTTCCAGCAACTGCATCAAAGCCTGGTGAACATTGAAGACCAGTTGCAATTCGCACGGCGCTATTACAACGGCAGCGTACGGGACAACAACAACCTGGTGGAAAGCTTTCCATCGATGCTGATCGCCCGGCTGTTTGGTTTCAGGCAGGCTGAATTCTTTGAAATCGAACTGGCCAGCCAGCGGCAGGCGCCGGACATCCAGCTGGGAAAAGCCGTCTGATGCGGGTGCGCTGGCTGGCATTGCTGCTGTTGCTGGTCACCTGGTCGTCCTGGACGCTGGCGGAAGAGCGCATACTGGATTACCACTCACGCATCCATGTGGCAGCCACGGGTGAAATTGCGGTGAGCGAAACCATACGGGTCGTCGCAGAAGGCCAGCAGATCCGCCGCGGCATTTACCGGGATTTTCCCACCGACTACAAGGACCCGATGGGCAATCACTACCGGGTGGATTTCAACGTCATTTCGGTGCAGCGGAATGGCCAGGACGAGCCCTGGCATACGAAAAAAATGTCCAACGGCGTGCGCCTGTACATCGGCAACCCGGATCGCATGCTGCCGCAAGGGCCACATGAATACACGCTGCGCTACACCACCAACCGGCAACTGGGCTTTTTCCCGGACCACGACGAGCTGTGGTGGAATGTCACCGGCAATGGCTGGGTCTTTCCGATCGAACGGGCATCGGCCACTGTCACGCTGCCGTTCAACATTCCCGCGGCGGATTACCGGCTGGAAGCTTTTGTGGGGCCTTTTGGCTCCACCGAGCGCAGTGACCAGGCATCCGTAACCAGTGGCGATACGGTGGAATTCGCCAGCAGCCGGAGATTGCAGGCCCATGAAGGCATGTCAGTGGTGGTGGCCTGGCCCAAGGGGCTGGTTGCGGAACCCACGCTGCAGCAGAAAATCGCCTGGTTCGCGCATGACAATGGCGCGGCCATCGTGTTGTTGTTGGGCCTGCTGGCGCAACTTGGGTGGTATTTGCGGTCCTGGAACCGCGTGGGCCGTGATCCTGAGAAAGGCGTCATCATTCCGCTGTTCACGCCGCCGCAGGGCCTGTCACCCGCTGCGGTTCGCTACGTAAAAGACATGGCCTTCACCCGTCATTGCTTCACCGCCGCCGTCATCAGCCTCGCGGTCAAGGGTTATCTGCGCATTGAAGAAGACGATGACAAGGAGTTTACCCTGTACCGGCAGCAGCCCGGTGGCAAGGCGCCACCGCTCAGCCCGGGAGAGACCGTGGTGCTGAATACCCTGCTGCCGGGGGGGCGCAAATCCATGGAAATGAAGCAGGAAAACCACAGCGATTTCAGCAAAGCTCAGTCGCTGCTCGGTACCGCGTTGAAAAAGGAATACCAGGGGAAGCTGTTTCACCTCAACGGCATTTACCTGCTGGCACCTATCCTGGTTGCCGTGGTTTCCGCTATCGTCGCTGCTTTTTTCGCCAGCGGCCCGGTGATCTGGTTCGTGTTCGGCGCCCTGAGCATACTGATGCTCGGCCTGTTCATCTGGCTGATGCGCGCGCCCACGCTGGCGGGACGCAAAGTCATGGACCACATCGAAGGTTTCCGCCGGTACCTGGACACGGCCGAGCAGGACCGCCTGGACCGGATGCAATCACCCAAACTCACGCCTGAAGTGTTTGAAGCATTCCTGCCGTACGCCTATGCACTGGGCGTGCAAAACACCTGGTGCCGGCGTTTTGAGCGGGAGATGCCGGAAGAAATGCGACAGCAGGGCTACAACCCCGGCTGGTACAGCGGGCACTTCCACGGCATGCAGGCACTCAACCACCTGGGCAGGGATTTCGGCAGTTCCATGTCCTCCGCCATTTCCTCGGCTTCCACCGCGCCAGGTTCCAGCTCGGGCTCCGGTGGCGGTGGCTTCTCCGGCGGTGGCGGCGGTGGCGGCGGCGGGGGTGGTGGGTAATCCCTGGCACCGGGTTCGGTTTCCGCTCCG
>CAYYCX010000074.1:0-21240 GCA_964470455.1 uncultured Wenzhouxiangellaceae bacterium | reverse complement strand
CTGGCGCATCCGGGTAACCGAAAAGTGCCTGGCCAGGGCGAACCCTGCGCACACTCAGGTGAATCGGGATCTCAAACGTTCACTGGTGCAGTTCAAGCGTGAGCAGCAGCTGGCGGAAGGCCCGCCGCCGCTGCAGGATCGACCGGGAATTTCCAGTGAGTCGGCACGGGTGCGCTGGCTGGCTGGAGTGGCTCGCGATTACGGCCACGCCATGCAGGCCTGGCCGGAATTATGGAATTCTGCACGGCGTATGCAGCCTTTTGGCTGATTCACTTACCGCAAAGCCGCAAGACGTTCGTTCAGCCGGTCACGCAATTGATGCCGGTAGTTTCGCCACCAGCCAAAAATTTTAGCCTGGAGTTCATTGAGCCGCTCGGGCCGCTGCAGCAATTCGCTGGCATGGCTGGCGGCATTGTCCCAGCTGTCGAACTCCGGCAAGGGATGCGCCCCCAGCAGTTTGCTGTGGTAACCATCCTGGTAGGGCGTTTCGGTGTAATTGCGAATCAGCGGTATGCAGCCCCATTCCAGCGCGTCATACAGGCGGTTGCATTCCGGGTTCCAGTTGCCTTTGGGGCAGGGCACAAACACCGACTGCCGGTAAATGGACGTACTGGACTGGTTGAAGTTGCGCAGCGCTTCCGCCCAACTCTGGGTCTCGCGCAGGAAGAACTCGCCGGGAACCACGCGCAGGGCCGGTAACATCTCGCTCTGCCGTTCATGCTTCATTCCGCCCAGGAAGGCCACCGAATAATGTCGCTGGCTGGCCGGTATGCCCAAACCGCCGGCATTTTGGAAACCCACGCTGAAACCCAGCGGCAACTGTAGCAGGTTCACATCCTCGCACCCCGAAAACAGGGCTGAGCCATTGCGAATCACCAGGTCGGCATGCTGGTACACATCAGCGCCCACATCCAGGTATTCATCGCTCATGTGATACAGCACGCATGGCCGCGGCAGGCTTTGCAGGTAACCGGCCAGGTCTTCCGCACGGGTGAGGTTGGGACTGGAAACACAGATGATTGCCGGTGAAGCCCTGGCCTGAAGCAAAGGCCGATCATCAGCATAATCCACCACCTCGGCGGCAACGTTCACATCCGCGAACAGAAAGCGGAACCAGTCCCGTTCGATGCAAAGATCGCGGCGCTCGGGGTTGAGCTGCCAGATGATGTTCCAGCCATGGCCTGATGACATGTTCGGGGTTCGACAGAGCTCAAATCAATTATCCGAATTGTACCCGAGCAAGGGCGGTCAATTATGTTTCCCGTCACGCAACAACAGACTATGGACCACGATGGAACTGTCCATGGATTCGCCAAGCCAGTTGGGAATCGGGGTTTGGAACGAACATGTGACTGGGTATTGTGAGGAGGTTCTGGTAAGGGATTACTTGCCGGACTTGATGATGACCCCAGCCGCGTTATACCCCGGTGCGCCCGTCACACCACCGCCCGGATGGGTGCCGGCTCCGCAGAGGTAGAGGCCCTCGATGGGCGTGGCATAGCGCGACCAGCCGGGCAGCGGGCGCATGAAGAACAGCTGGTCGAGACGGATGTCGCCATGGAAGATGTTTCCTTCGGTGATGCCGAAGCGCTGTTCGAGGTCCAGCGGGGTGATGATGTCCATGCCGACGATGGCATCGGGTACGTTGGGCGCAAAGCGGCCGATGATGTCGATCACGCGCCGGCCCAGGGCCTCGCGTTGCTCGTTCCAGTCGGTGTCCTGCAGCTGATAGGGCACGTACTGCACGAAACTGGTCAGCACGTGATGGCCGGGCGTTACCAGGCTGGGGTCGATCATCGAGGGCACGATGCAATCCACCCACAGGTCTTCGGACAGCACTCCCTCCTGGCAGTCGTTGTAGCAACGCTGGGCTGCTTCAAAAGTGGGCACCAGCGTATACACCATGCGCTGCAGATCGGGCGCATCGGCAGGCATGCCGGTCACGCGCGGCTCTTCGCGCAGCACCAGGTTGACCTTGGCGCTGGGGCCATTCATGGCGATGCTTTCCACCTGTTGCGCAAAGCCGGCATCCAGATGTTCCTTCCCGACCAGTTTCAGGAACGTGCGTTTGGGGTCGGCGTTGGAAACCACGATACCGGCATCCAGCACCAGGCCGTTTTCCAGCACGATACCGCTGGCTTTGCCGTGCTGGACCTGAACCTGCTGAACAGCCAGGTTGGTATTGATCTCAACACCGGCTTCCGTGCAAGCCGAGGCCATGGCCTGGGTGATGGCGCCCATGCCGCCGATCACATGGCCGGAGAAGCCCTGCTTCTTCTCTTCGCCGCCGGAAAGCAGGTGAAACAGAAGGCCCATGGCCGAGCCGGCATCGCGCGGCCCGCCATGCTTGCCGTACAGGTTATTGGCCAGGATCAGGCGCTTCACCTGTTCTGATTCGAAGTACCGATCCAGCAACTGCTCGAGGCTGCCGGTAAGAAAGGTGATCAATCCGGAGATCTGCTTGCCATTCAGGCCGCGCATGCGCTTGCCCACGCGGATGATTTCCAGCAATCCGGCCAGGCCGGTGGCTTCGGTATTCGGTGGTGGTTCCAGGAAGAACGGTTGCAGGTACGCCGCCAGTTGCTTCAGTTCGTCATCCAGCTGGAAGAATGCATCGGCATCCTTGCGGCTGTAACGGCTGAGTTCGGCATGGGTTTGCTTCTGCTCATGCCACCATGGCAAAACTGAACCATCCTCAAACGCCACCTGCACCGCCGGGTTGGCGGCGACCATTTTCAGGCCATGCCGCCCCAGCTGCATGTCGTGGATCACCTCGGGCCGCAGCATGCTGGCCATGTAGGAGGCGGTAGAAACGCGGTTGCCCGGCGCATTGAGCGGGTCGATTTCCTCGGTGACAGCACAACCGCCCACCACATTGCGCTTTTCGAACACGCGAACCCGGTAACCGGCCCTGGCCAGATAGAAAGCGCAGGTCAGGCCGTTATGGCCGGCGCCGATGACGATGGCCGTGCCGGGCTCAGACGGCATCGACAAACGGCCCGATACGGTCGATCACGTATTTGCGGATGTCCAGGTTGAAGTCCTCCATCGGCGCGTACACACCGCGCTCATGTACACGCGAATTCATGCCCTTCTGCACGCGTTCGCAGATGGCCCAGTCCTGCTGGTTCACGATGTGCCAGAAGTCCACCGCGTCGGATGGGTCGAAATCGGCCTTGTCCATCTCGAACGGTTCAAACAGGAAATGGCAGTCGATGATGGTTTTGCCCGGGCCCGCTGCCTTCAGGATGTAATAGGTAACATGCTCCCGCGCCAGGCTCATGAACAGGTTGGGGTACACCAGTTCGCCCTTGTGCAGCACCTGCTCATCGGCGTTGAGGCCGGGAAAGCTGCGGCGGGTGGATTCGCCACTGAGGGTGAAAGTGGTGGCACCTTCGCGGTGCGGCACGCCGCGCTCCCAGTCCAGCCCCGCGCCGCCGGCTTCGCGGAAGGCCGGCACGATGCGGCAGAGTTCGGGGTGCACCGGGCCGCAGTGGTAGCACTCGTTGTAGTTTTCGCACAGCACTTTCCAGTTGGCATTCACTTCGTAGCGGATGGTGCGCGCGATGCGCAAGTCGGCCAACGGATAGTTCTTGAATTTGCGCTTTGCAATGCCGATGGTGTCCTCGAACTTCGGCGCTTCAGCGGGTGTGAGGCAGAGAAAAATAAAACCGCCCCAGGTTTCCACACCCACCGGGTGCAGGCGTACTTTGGAGGCGTCAAAGCCAGTCTCGGCATTCATGAACGGTGCCTTGACCAGTTGGCCATCAAGGTCGTAAGTCCAGGCATGGTAAGGGCATATGATGCTGCGTCCGCCCACCACGCCGCCTTTCAGTGCCAAAACCGAGTCGTCATCGTCCGCGCCCGGGCAAAGCCGCGCGCCGCGATGGCGGCAAACATTGTAGAACGCCCTCAGTTGGCCTTCGCGGTTGCGCAACAACAGGATGCTTTCGCCATACAGGTCCAGCACGCTGTAATCGCCGGGCCTGGAAAGCTCTTCTTCGCGGCCGACACAGATCCAGTCGCGAAAGAAAATGTGTTCCTTTTCCAGCTGGTAGTAAGGGTCTTGCAGGTACCAGGATGAGGGCAGTGCCGGTTCGAGGCCCTGCAACGCATTCAACGCGGTTACGTTTTCGGAACTGGGCATGGGAGAAAATCCGCAGAAAAAACAGCTCAGCCTATTTTGACGGGATTCCCGGTACTCCGCCACCCGGCAGCCCGGATCACACCGCCGCCGGGTTGCGCCCGATGCACTGGAATGCCTGCGCGGCAGTCTGGATGGAACGCGGGTCCGCTTCGTGCCCTGCCAGTTCCCGCAATAGCCGGGCGACTTCTTCCGCGGAGGTGAAACCGCCGGCGATGGCGGCATCAGCAATGTTGGCCAGCGTGATGCGGGCGATGCTCTTGCCTTCGCCCAGGCGAAATACCGGCATGGAGATGGCAACGTCCACATCGCTGAATCCGGCATCCACCAGCAGTGCGGGCAGGGTGGGTCCGATACTGGAGTGGGCGCCATGCGCGGTCGCGGTAGCCGAGTAGATTTCGATGTAACGCTGGAATGCCCGGCTCGGCGGCCAGTGCGAATGCGTGGTTATATCGATGTCCTCGATGACGACCTGCCCGCCGGACCGCAGCGCGCGTCGCATGCGTTGCAGGACTGCGGCCGGGTTGCTCAGGTGAGATAGAAGGAAACGCGCGTAGATAAGGTCGTATTCAGCACATTCTGCCAACTCTTCTACCTGGCCCAGCCGCCAATCGATATCCAGGTTTTCCGATGCGGCACTCTGCCGCGCATGGCGCAGCACAGCCCCATCCATGTCGATGCCGACAACCCGGCCATTCGGGACCACTCTCCGCGCCAATTCCAGTGTGACATCGCCGCTGCCGCATCCCAGGTCCAGCACGCTCATGCCTTCGGAAAGTTTCGCCCGGTCCAGCAGGGCCAGGGTTCCGGGCAGGAAAGCACCTGCCAGTATGTGCAGGCGTTTCGCTCCGGAATCCCCGCCGCGAATGATGTAATGTGAATCTTTCGGCGAAACCTCTGGCGAATCTTCGGGCATGCATTCCGCTACCGGTGTCAAAAGTCAGCAGCTTACCGCAGGTTTGGAATCCTTCACCAGACCGGGCGATGGGTAGTTTTTGAGTTGGACGCCAGGCCGGCCCCGGGCCGGAGTTCAAGCCGCTTTCAGTGTTTGGCTGCCGCGCGCTTGCGGGCGCGGCTTTTGGGCAGGTAGGGCAGCAGGAACAGCCACAGCCCGGTAAGCCACATCAGCAGCAGGGCGATGCCGGTGGGCAGGAACAGGCCCAGTTTCACCCAGTCGCCGCCAAAAAATGAACCGTCATGGATGGACTCGATCAGGTCCGAGCGCCGGTAAGCGGTTTGCAGCACCTCGCCGGTGCCCATGTCGACCTGCGCCTCCCAGCCGTTGTGCAGGATCACCTTCACCAGGCCTTTGGCAGGGCGGACATCCAGCCGGTCGACATCCTGCCAGCCTTCGACACCCAGGCTTTCAATGGCAGCTGTGTTGGCGAGAACCTGCTGCAGTTCCACTTGCGGCTCGTGAATGCTGCCGCGCTGTTCCGCCGGCTGGATCCAGCCGGATTGCTTTTTCACCTGCAGCAATAATCCGCTCAGGATGATGGCCAGCAGGGGCAGGGCCAGGAAGACCGTCGTCCAGTGGTGGATTTTGCGGATCAGTTTGTTGGGTTTCATGTCGACAGTATTCCTGCCGGCCCAAATAAGGGCCAGCGTTCGTTGCAGCTGAAGGAATCAGAAATAGGCCCTGATGCCCAGGATGAAATTACGCCCGATCTGTGGCGCCTGGTCCTTCAGGAAGGACGTGCTGTTGCGGATATCCTCATCCAGCAGGTTATGCGCCTTCAGGTACAGTTCCCACTCGGAACGGGAGGCAAAGGGCAGCAGGTAAGACAGGTCGGCATTCAACAGGTCATAGCCCGGTGTCGGTGTTTCATAATCCGCCGTGCGGGTGTGGCTGCCGGCATGGATCCAGTTCAGCTCCGCGGCCCAGCGGTTGTGGTCCCATTCTATACCCGCGCCAAAGCGGCTGGGAGGAATTCGCGGTACGTTGGTGTTATCGGTGAACTCTGCGCGGACCGTGTCAGCAAAGCCGCTGACCTGCCAGTGACCGCTGGCGAATTCACCCAGGTCATAGTTCAGTTCCAGTTCCGCGCCTTGAAAATCGGCATCCTGTTGCGACCACTGCCGCAGCGGCAACCCGTCTTCTTCCAGGCCAGTGTCTGCCTGGTAGATGTAATCGCTGAAATTGTCCATGTAGAAGGTGAGCGAACCCGTGAGCGGCCCCTGGTGCAGGCGGAATCCGGCCTCCAGGTGCAGGTTGCTCTCGGTGTCGAGGCCAGCATCACCCAGCTCAAAGGTTTGCGTGGCGATGTGCGGGCCATCGGCAAACAGTTCCTGGTCCGTGGGCGCGCGTTCCGCCTGCGATACGTTGAAGGTGAGATGCGCACTTTCGGTAAGGTGCCACACGGCGCCCAAAGACGCGGTGAAAGGCGAGAAGTCCCGCTTCACCCCCGAATCCGTTTCGATACGGATGTCGTCATAGCGCAATCCGGCATCGAGCTGCCAGGAACCAAAATCAGCGGTTTCTACCCAGAACAGGGCGGAACTGCGCGTGCTGGAGGCTGGAACAAAGGCTTCGTCGCCAATCGCTTCGAAATCGCGGTCAGAATACTGGGCGCCGAATGCGCCACTGAATGCGCCGACGGGTTTGTGGCGCAATTCCAGGCGGCTATCCAGTGTATCGTTGTTGAACACCGTGCCGATTTCATCGCCTTCAAATTCCGTGTGGGTATAGCTGGAGTCCGCCACGCGCAGCTTGAACTGCTCGAAGCCGCTGAACGGGTCAGTGCCGACGATTTCACCGTCCAGGCGATCCGATTCCAGGCCGATGGTTACCAGAGATTCCTCTTCGTCTCCCCCGTGTTCATCTTCGTCATGCTCCTCGCCCCCGTGCTCGTCATCGTGCTCGTCGTCGTGCTCGCCTTCATGCTCATGCGAGTGCGCGCCGGGAATTCCGTAATCCGATGAATAGCCCGTGTAGGCAAGCCCCACGCGCCACTTCGCGCCTATCCAGCTGGCTCCAAGCGAGCCGCCTTCGTTGTCGAGGAAGCTGTTTTCCAACTTGCCTCCGGCGCCGTGGTCGTGTTCGTCTTCATGTTCGCCCTCGTGCTCCTCGTCAGGCCCTTCATCCTGATCCTCGTCGGGATACAGTTCCGCTGCGCCGGGAATTTCGTAGTCGTCAGTACGGCGGACAAAACCGCTGGCATGGAAAGCCCATTGCCCGCTGCCGATATCCAGCCTTCCGGCGCCCATGCGCTGGTTGGCGGCCGTATCACCCTGCACCATGGCGCGTCCCGACAGGCCGTTTTCAGGAATCTCCTGCGGAATGGTGTGGCTCACCAGGTTGACCACGCCGCCAATGGCACCCGAGCCGTAGAGCAACGTGGCGGGGCCGCGCAGCACCTCGATCTGGTCTGCCAGGAAAGGTTCGATGGCAACCGCGTGGTCCTGGCTCACCGCCGAGGCATCGGCCGTGGCCATGTTGTTGTTCAGCACGCCAACGCGTGCCCCCTCGAAGCCCCGGATCACCGGGCGGCCCACGTTCTGGCCAAAGCTGGCATTGGATAATCCCGGCATGTGGCTCAGTGTGTCACCCAGGTTGTTGGCGACATCGCGGTCCAGCTCGGCGCCGCTCAACACGGTGGCGGACTGGGACATTTCCAGCACATTGCGGCGCAGTGGAGTGGCCGTTACCACCACTTCCTCCAGCACATCATGTGCGTGTTCCTCGCCGTGAATCCGGTCCGGAGCTTTATCGGCCGGTTCGGTGGAGTCCTGGCCCAGTACGGAAAGCGGCAGGCTGATTGCCACCAGGGCAACCAGCCGCGAAAATCTTGCAGAATGCATGTTCATTAAACCTCTTGATGAAGACTGAATCGCCGCAGGCGGCGATGGATCAGGCGGACTGGATCCGCCAACGCTTCAGCAAGAGGAGGGAGGGGCGCGTGCCTCGGGTGTATGGCGGGCTGGTTCTGCTGTCGGGGAATTGCCGGACTCTGTGACCAGGGCAACAACGGTGATTTCAACCGGGCAACAGGGTTGGCTGTCGATGGCGCCGTTATTGTGGCCGCCAATGGAGCAGACAGCGCAAACGCCGCCGTCATGGACAGTCGAACGATCCAGTTCGTGCGCAAGCGTGACGCTCTGCATGCTCAGCAGCAGCAGCAGCAGCGCGATGCGCAACAGATTGCTCAACGGTTGCCGGTTTTCGGACATGTGGACATTCTAGGGCAATTTCCCGGCGAAATGTAGTAGTGGCCCGCAACAGCCAATTCAGTTTCTCCAGGCCCAGTATGGCGGCCTCTGGCCCGGCCTTCATTCAGCCGATGGATTTGCCTGCCGGCGGTACACCAGAAACGGCACCAGGCATCGCCACTCCTTCGCCATTCCGCTGCAGCTTCGGCTGCCAGATACCGCTGGCCCCACCGGGTACCTTGCCGCCCAAGGAATTTCCGGCGACTATATCCGGCAACCGCCAGGCAGTTTCTTGCCGGCCCATTTGAAACCCGGGAGCATGTCCTATGTATCATCGAGCACAACGTTATCGGCATCTGATTCAGTTCATCGGCGTTGCAACAAGTCTGTTGCTGGCAGCGCCGGCTTTCGCCAAGCAGGAATTGCCTGAAGTCGACCAGGATGGCCTGCATCTGATCAAGGATTCAAAGGTGGCCGTTGCCTATGCGAAGCCGGGCGCCAGCCTTGGTGATTACACCAAGGTGATGTTGCTGGACTGCTACGTCGAATTCCGCAAGGACTGGGAACGTGACTACAACATGGACCAGTTGGGCCTGGAAGGGCGTGTGCGTGACAAGGACGTGGAGCGCATCAAGAAGGACCTGGCCGAGGAATTCAGGAAGGTTTTCACCGAAACGTTGGCCAAGAATGGCCACGAAGTGGTGGACGCCGTGGGCCCGGATGTCCTCTTGCTGCGGCCGGCCATCATCAACCTGGACGTGGCGGCACCGGACATCATGCGCTCCAGCAGGGGTAATACCTGGGTCAGCAGCGCCGGAAGCATGACTTTGTACATGGAGTTCTATGATTCCGCCAGCAGTACCCTGATCGGTCGTGTCGCCGACCCAAGGGCTGATCCCGAGATGGGCGCCCAGGTCGCCAACAAGGTCACCAACAAGGCGGCCGCGGACCGGTTGATCAGGAGTTGGGCGGAGTTGCTGAGTTCGCACCTCGACGAGGTAAAAAAAGCGACGGCACAGTAACATTCACCTTAAACGTTCGAACTTGATCCGGCTACCCGCCTGCAATTGCCCCGCAGGCGGGTAGCGTTTGCAAGGTCTTTCCAGCCAGCAAAATAGTTGTGTTTGTGGCCATGCGCGGATTGCTGCATGATGTCCGGCAACAAAAATCGCAATAACCATCACGGGGCAACCCCATGACTCAAACCGCCATCCCTTCATCGTCGCGCCCCACCATGGTCCGCTGGCGCATACTCGGCATCCTGATGTTCGTCAGTTTTGTCTCTTACCTGCTGCGCGGCAACCTGTCGATCGCGGGTCCGGCGATGATCGAAGACCTTCAGTTGACCGAAATCCAGTGGGGCTGGATCATGGCGGCGTTCCCGCTGGGCTACGCCCTGTTCCAGTTTCCAGGCGGTTGCTGGGGCGACCGCAAGGGGCCGCGCTTCACCATGACTGCCATCACCATCGCCTGGGGTGTGCTGATCGCGGTTACCAGCCTGACACCGGCGCGCGATGTGGCTCCGGTTTACCTTGTGATCGGCTTCCTGCTGACCATCCAGTTCCTGGTCGGGATGTCCCACGCGCCGGTATTTCCCATCATGGTCTCGGCCATAGAACGCTGGTTTCCACCCGGTGGCTGGGCCCTGCCCAATGGCCTGACCAGCGCCGGGCTGACTGTCGGCCTGGCCGTTACGGCTTCGGCGCTGCCGTGGCTGATCGGCGAATTCGGTTGGCGTGCCGGCTTCCTGGCGCTGGCGCCCACCGCTTTCATCGCCGGTGCATTGTGGTGGTGGTATTCACGCGACGACCCGGCCAATCATCCGGCCATCAATGCCACGGAGGTTGCCCTGATCGCGTCACCGTCCGGCCAGTCCGCATCCGGAGCATGTGGCGAAGCAGCCTGGCGACGGGTGTTGAAGAATCGTGACGCCCTGTTTGTCACGCTCAGCTATTCGGCCATGAATTTTGTATTCTACGTAGTGTTCACCTGGGGCTATTACTATATGGTAACGGTGCGCGGCATGGGCGCGCAGGAAGCGGGTTTCCTCACCTCCGGCCAATGGATAGCCGGCGCGGCCGGAGCCTTTGCCGGTGGCTGGGTGGGTGATCGCCTGTGCCAGCGAATCGGTGTGCGTTGGGGTTGCCGCTGGCCGATTGTGATCGGCTGCAGCGTTTCGGCCCTGCTGCTGCTGGGTGTGGCCTTGCACCCGAACGCCTATGTGGCGGCGGGCATGCTAGGAGCCTGTTTTTTCTTCAACCAGTTCACTGAGGGTGCCTTTGCGGCCAACGGCGCCGCCATTGGCGGCCGCCATGCCGGTTCGGTGTATGGGCTGTTCAATACCGGCGCCAATTTCATGGGATTTGTAAACGCCATCCTGTTGTCCGCGATCGCGGCAAAACTCGGCTGGACAGTGGCCATAGCCATGGGCTCGGTATTCGCCCTGCTGTCGGTGCTGTTCATTCTCTTCTCAAAAGCCGACCGGCAGATGGACCAGGGGGATTGACCGCCCGGGTCGGGTGCGGGCTGACGCGGCCCGGCCTGGCTCAACGGCGAATGATCACTCCGGGATGCTGCCCGGTAACCGCGCCTTTTTCAAACACCGGCTTGCCGTTCACCCAAACCGTTGTAATGCCGGTATTGGCGGCCTGCGGGTCAGCGGTTGTGGCGTTGTCGATCACGGTTGCAGGGTCGAACAAGACCAGGTCAGCCGCCATGCCCGGCGCGATCAGCCCGCGATCGGTAAAGCCCATGTGGGCGGCAGTCAGCCCGCTCATCTTGTGCACGGCTTCTTCCAGGGTCAGCGCGCCCAGTTCGCGCACATAACGCCCCAATACACGCGGGAATGAACCCATGCCGCGCGGATGCAGGTCTTCCAGCATGCCGTCGGTGCAGACATTGGTATGCGGCCATTGCAGCAATGCGATGATGTCCGCTTCGGTCATGCTGGCGGCGATGATCATGTCAGCGCCTTCGCCCGTCTCTTCTGTCATTGCCTGCGATTGCGCCAGCAGGGTGCTGAAAGTTTCAACCGGAGTTTCTCCCCGGGCAGCGGCAACGGCGCTCAGGGTTTGGCCAACCAGGCTGGGGTCGGGATCGAATTGGCTGAAAATAATACCTTCGGGCGGTGCCAGTTCCGCCAGCGCAAAACTGATTTCCTGGACGTTGTTCGGGTCACGATCAGGTACCAGCACGGACAGGTCGGATTGCCAGTACTCATAGGGGTAAATGTCAGCCGTGATATCGATACCCTCGGCCCGCGCCTGGTCCAGCCGGGCAATGATTTCCGGGGCCCGGCCCCAAAGACTCTTCATGGCCAGCTTGAGGTGTGAGATTTGCACCGGAATGCCGGTTTCACGGCCAATGGAAATGATCTCTTCCAGTGCTTCAAGGAACCAGCGATCCTCACTACGCACGTGGCTGATGTAGCGGCCACCATACTGAGCTGCCAGCCGCGCCAGGTGCATCACTTCAGCGGGATCGGAGTTGATTCCCGGGTCGTATTCGAGGCCGCTGGAGAGGCCCAGTGCCCCGGCCCGCAAATCCGCTTCCAGCAGGCTTTGCATTCGCTCGGTTTCGGCAGCGGTTGCGGGGCGTTTGAAATCCTTGCCCATGACGGCATCCCGCAGCGTGTTATGTCCGGAATAGGCTGCGATGTTCAGGGCCACGGGATGCGCTTCTATTTGCGCATAAAAATCGCTGAGCGGCAGCGGTGAGCCGCCATCCTGGCCAAAAATCACCGTGGTTATACCCTGTCCGACCGCGGCTAGCGCACCCGGCTGCGCGATGATATCGCGGTCGGCGTGGCTGTGAGTGTCGATGAAGCCGGGCGCCAGCACCTGGCCGCCGCCATCCACCACTGCCTCACCCGACAATGGCTCAAGTTCGCCCACCGCAACGATATGCTCATTTTCGATGCGTACCGAGCCCGGAAAGGCCACGGCGCCGCTGCCATCGATGATTCGCACATTGTTGATCAGCCAGCTGTTGACCGGTTCTGCCTCGATTACGGTGGGCTCGGGTTGCCGGCTGTCACAGGCGCTGAGGGCCAGGCTGGCCATCGCGGCCAGAAGCGTGCGGCGGATCACAACAGGGGACAGGGCGTTCATTTGGGGATTCATGTCAGAGCAGGTCCTTTATACGGTAGTAGAGCATTCCCAGCGCAACCATCTGGTTACCCAGGTAGTTGCCGAAAGGCACGCGAATCTGCGGCATTTTTGCGAACAGGTCGAATTTCTCCAGTGTGCCACTCACGGCCTCGGCCAGTACCTCGCCCATGATGTGCGTGCAGTTGACGCCGTGGCCGGAATAACCCTGCACGTAATAGATGTTGTCATCGATGCGCCCGACCATGGGAATGCGGCGAATGACGATACCGATGCTGCAACCCCATTCATAGTCAATGCGGACATTCTTCAGCTGTGGATACACTTTCAGCATGCGTGGCGCGATGGTTGCCGTGATGCTGGAAGGCACGCGCCCGGAGTAATTGCAGCGCCCGCCGTATAGCAGCCGGCCGTCGGCGGACAGGCGATAGTAATCAATGATGTTGTTCAGCTCGCAGATGGCCACATCCCGTGGGTTGATTTGCCGCCGCACTTCCTCGTGCAGGGGTTCGGTGGCAATGATGAAACTGCCGGCCTGGAAGGTGGTGCCGGAAAGCCTTTGCTGCTCCAGCTGATGCCAGATATGCCCGGCCATGATGACGGTATTGGCCACTACATGACCCTGCGCCGTTTCCACCCGCGGCTTCGCTCCGTGAACGATCCGGCTTACCGGTGATTGTTCAAAAATCCGCACACCCAGTTTGGCGGCGGCCTGGGCTTCGCCGATGCACAGGTTCAGCGGGTGCAGGTGGCCGTCACGGAAGTTGAGCAGGGAACCCACATAGGCCTTGCTGCCGCTGACTTCCGCTGTTTCCCGGGCATCCAGCAGCCGGTATTCCCAGGGAAAGCGATGCTTTTCCATCAGCGCCACTTCTTCCTCAAGATCCGCCATTTGCCGCTGCTTGCTGGCCACATCCATGTAGCCGGATTTGAGGTCGCAGCGAATGCTGTATTTCTCCACGCGTTCGTGGATGATTTCGTGGCCGCGCCAGCGCATTTGCCACAGCAGGTCGGCATAGTTGGAACCGAATTTCTTCAGTATCTTGGACTCTCCGCTGATGCCGCGGATCATCTGCCCGCCATTGCGGCCTGAAGCACCCCAGCCGATGCGGTTGGCTTCCAGCAGCACCACCTTGTAGCCGCGCTCAGCCAGGCTCAGGGCCGAGGCCACGCCGGTGAACCCGCCGCCGATGATGCAGATGTCCGCCTGCACCTCGCCCTGCAAAACCGGAAAGTCGTCGTAGGGGTTGGCGGTGGCGGCGTAATAGGAGGCGACGTGGGGCTGGTTCTTGTACTGGTTTTTCATGCGTTCAGGTTACCATTTCCCTCACCCCGGAAAACAGTCGACAAACATGGAAATCAGACAGGATGATCTCTCCGGCCAGGCCATCATCGCATGGTACCGCCGCCATAGTTTCGTGGAATGTCGTCCATTCGCGGATTACCGGCCCGGTCCGAACAGCGTGTTCATGGTGAAAAAGCTGGCGGCAAGCTGAAGCGCATCCGCCTGTTCCGTAGCCCTGTCCACGCGGATTAGCCTCTTCAGAAAATGCTATTCTGCCCTTTGATCCATATTGCATGAGCCCGACTTGAAACGCTTCAGGAACGCTTTCTCCACCCAGGCTTTTGTGGTCACAGCAGACCTGGCGCTGGGCCGGGCGACAACGGCTGATGATGTGCGGCGCCAGGCGCGCTTGTTCAAACCCAGGGTTTCCGCCCTGCAGGTTCCCGATGCGCATGATGGCCGCCTGCAGATGTCGGCCGGCGCCGCGGCCAGTGTGCTGCTGGCGGAAGGTATTGATCCGCTGGTGCACCTCACCGGCCGCGACCGCAACCGCATTGCGCTGGAGAATGACCTGCTCGGCCTGGCGGTTATGGGGGTGGAGAGCGTCCTGCTCACCCGCGGGGAGGAACTGCCAGCCACCTACAAGCCGGCCACCCGCCAGGTGCTGGAAGTGAGCGGTGAGGCCCTGGTGACCATGGCCCGGCTGATGGCCGATGACGATTCGGTGCCGGCGGCAAGGGATTTCTTCATCGGCACGGCAGCCACGGTGTTCGTGCCCAGGAAGGACTGGCAGCCGAAATCCTTGCTGGCCAGGCTGGATGCCGGCGCCGACTTCATTCAGACCCAGATCTGCTTCAACATGAAATCCATGCGCCGCTACATGCAACAGCTGGTCAATGCCGGAATTCCACGGCGCTGCGCGGTCATGGGCAGCCTGGCTGTGTTGCCCACCCCCGCCGCCGCCCGCGAGCTCAAGTTTGCATTACAGGGTGCCGTAATGTCAGACAAGCTGGTGCAGCGCATCAGCCAGGCCGCCGATCCCGAACTCGAAGGCGTGACCATCTGTGCCGAGAAAATTCAACAGATGCGCGAGATACCCGGAATTTCCGGCGTGAACCTGGTGTCGGCGGCTGAACCGGATCTGGTGCTTGCCGCCCTCGATGCCGCCGGTATAGTAAGCGCACCATGAGCCATTCATTGATTTCCACCATTACCCGGCCGCTGCACGAGCCGCAAGGCCTGCTGTACCACGGCGGCGCCCTGCTGTATGCCTTGCTGGCCTATGGCTTCGGGTTTGCCGGTTTGTTCCTGGTCAGCGGCTGGGGCAACGCGTGGTTGTTTGTTCCATCCGTGCTGTTGCTGGGGCATGGCATGGTGATCGCCGCCTACCTGATCCACGAATGCGGCCACAACACCATCTTCAAGCGCAACGAACACAACGCCCGGCTGGGGCGTTTCCTCAACTGGATCACCGGCACCAGTTACGGCACCTTTGAAGACATCCGCTACAAGCATTTCCGCCACCACATGGACAATGACGATGCAGTGTGGTGGCTGTATGAGCCCTGGTTCAGGAAGCATCCGCTGGTTTACCGGCTCACGCGCTGGCTGGAATGGCTGTACATCCCGGCGCATGAAATCATCATGCACACCATTACGGTGTTTACGTCCTTCATCATTCCGCAGCGGCGTGACCAGCGGCTACGCAACGTTGTAGTGATCCTGGTCCGTGGCGGCCTGTTTGCCGCGCTGGCCTGGTTCTATCCCATGGTGGCGGTCGGTTATGTGCTGGCTTATATGATCCTGCTGCACGTGTTGCGGCTGATGGACAGCACCCACCATGACTACGGGCCCAACCCCAGCCTGTTTGAGGAAAAACCGCCATCACGATTTGGTGGCCGAGCCACCGAGCAGGAGCACACCTTCAGCTGCCCGCTGTCGCTGCGTTTCATTGCGCTGAACTGGCTGGTGCTGAACTTCGGCTTCCACAACGCGCATCATTCACGGCCGACCGTGCCCTGGTACCGTTTGCCGGAATACGACGAAAAAACCTTTGGCCGTGATCCTCAACGTTTCATTCCGTTCAGTGCGCAACTGAAGATGTATCACCGCTATCGCGTATACCGCGTGATGCATGAAGGCGGACCGCTGGATGATGAGCAGGGGGCGATGGGAGCGGACTACCTCAAGGCCTGCCAGGAGGCGCGCAATTATGGCGGCAATGCCGTGTCGTTTTTAACTTCGTTCTGATCTGGACTGAATCCATTGCAGCAGCTGCAGGTTTTCCAATCGCTGTGGGCCATGGACCGGCGCATTCCGGGCCAGCCCGAACCGCCGGTTGAAGAGCATTTCCAGCGCATCGCCGAGACTGGATTTCATGGAGTCTGCATCGATCCGGCTGTCGATGAAATCGACGAAATGGTCAAGCTCAAACCGCTGTTCCAGCAGCATGGCCTGGGCTGCATGGTGAATGCCTTTCCTCACACCTTGGAAGAAATGCGACCGCTGCTGGAATTTGCGCGAGAAATGAATGCTTGCCAGGTCAATGCCCTGGGCACGCTCATTCCACTGCGGGTGGAAGAGGGTGCGGACATGGCGCGCCGCTGGCTGGCCGAAGCCACAGAGGTTGGAATTCCGCTGCTGTTTGAAACCCACCGCGACAGCCTGCTGAATGACCTGGGCTACACCCTGCAACTGATCGACGCCGTATCGGAAATGCGGCTATGCGCCGACCTGTCGCATTTCGTGGTGGACCGTGAAATCCGCCTGCCGCTGAACGAGCGCGATGCGGAGTATTTCCAGCGCATCCTGGATCGTTCCGACTGTTTCCAGGGCCGCGTGGCCAGCGCCGAGCAGGTGCAGGTGCAGCTCGGCTTTCCGCAACACCGGAAATGGGTGGAGCAATTCCGCGCCTGGTGGGCGGAAGGCATGCGGCTCTGGCGGGCGCGTAACGCAGACGACGCCACGCTGGTGTTCCTGTGCGAACTGGGCCCGCCGCCCTACGCCATCACCGGCGCCGATGGCCTGGAGCTCTCAGACCGGTGGCAGGAAGCCCTGCAGATTCGCGAATGGGTTCAGGCCGCCTGGAGTGCTGCCGAGGAATAAGACAGGAAAATCCTACAATCGTTGGGCAATTCCCTGATGACTCGACAGCCTGGGTAGTCCAGGCTGTTCACCGAAGCACAGATTGTTTTTTTTTGAGGGGAATGCCAACATGGGCATCGTGAATACCAAAGTCACATTAATCAATCCTCGAAACAGCCAATACGCGCCGCTGGAAGTGGAAGCTTTGGCCGATACCGGCTCTGTTCATCTCGTCATTCCCGAGCATGTGCAACACCAGCTCGGATTGGAGCAACTGGAGCTGCGTGAAGTGAGGCTGGCCGACGGATCCATTCATTCGGTGCCCTATGTCGGGCCCATCCAGATTCGATTCAAAAATCGCACTGGCTTTGGTGGTGCCCTGGTGATGGGGCCGCAGGTACTGTTCGGCGCCATTCCCATGGAGGACATGGACCTGGTGGCTTCACCCAGCGACTGGAGTATTGAGGTCAACCCTAACAGTCCGAACCTGGCTACTTCCATCGCCATGTAGGAGGCAGCCATGCTGCCGACAGAGACCTTCGGGTCGCGGGCATGGCCCGCTCCTACGCGACCAAGCGTTGCTGATGGATGTGTTTACCCAGCCACCAAAATGCCAGCATCGCCAGCAGCAGGTTGCAGATGGAAGTGGCGGCAAACAGGCCTTCGATACCAAACAGCCAGCGGCCCAGCAGCGCCAGCGGCAGGAACAGCAGCAACACCCGGCTGGTGGTGACCACCACGGCAGGCAACGGGCGGCCCATGCCATTGAAGGCCGCATTCATCGACATGGTGATGCCATGCCCGCCATAACCCAGTGACACCAGCCAGAGATACTGTGTGGCCACCTGCCGGATGTCATCCGATTCGCTGAACAGCCCGGTAATGGGCCGCGCCAGCAACAGCAGCAACAACACCAGGGTGATTCCGTACGCAATGCAGAAGCGGGCGATCAACCGGCGCGCTTCCAGCAGCCGGTCGAAGTTTCCGGCGCCGAAGTTCTGCCCGAAGAAGGGGCTGACCACTGCCGACAGGGAGTAGAACACCAGCAACGCAAACGGCTCGATGCGCGCGGCGACGCCGAAGCCGGCCACTGCATCCACGCCATAAACGGCAATCATGGAAACCACGATGGCTGCGGACAGCGGAATGATGGCATTGGTGAACACCGCCGGCAGGCCAATGCTCAGCATGTGTTTCCAGGACGCGAATATGGTTCTCAGGGGCGCCAGAACCGGGGCAAAAATCTTCAGGTGCACGCCCAGGAACCACAAGGTAAACAGGGTCATGATGCCATTGGCTACCAGCGTGGCCAGCGCTGCTCCCATCACTCCCAGCTGCGGAAAACCAAACAGGCCGAAGATGAAGATGGGATCCAGCACCAGGTTGATCAGCGCTGCCGCGGTAATGATCCTGGCTTCGAGATCGGCACGGCCACGTGCGCGCAGTGAGGCCAGGCAGGTCCAGAGGCAGGCATCCATGGGCGCCACCCAGTACCACACGCCCATGTACTCACGAATCATCGGCATCAATTCCGGCGTTGCCCCCAGCAGGTCGAATACCGGGTCGATGCTGAAAAGGCCAATCAGGCCCATGATGCCGAGAATGATGGTCGCCAGCACCGCGCTGTCCGTGGTCAGCCGGCTGGCCTGCAGCTGGTCGCGCCGCCCGATGGCGCGTGACACCACGGAAGCCGTTCCCGCTTCAAAGCCGATGCCGATGCCGTAGATCAGCCAGGTGATGGGAAAGGTGAAGCTCACCGCCGCCAGCGGCGCATCGCCCAGGCGCGAAATGAAGAACAAGTCCACCGCTTCAAAGGAGAAGATGGCCACCAGCCCCAGGGCGAAAGCCTGGGTCTGGCGTCGCAAATGCCCGCCGACGGGGCCTGTGGTCAGGTCGCTCATGCTGGTGCCATGGTTTTGAAGACGGTGCCGCGGACAGTGGCACCAGTCTAAACCAGTTGGTTGAAGGGTGGCATCCGCCTGGCGAGGTTTGCGCCCGGGTGGTCGCCCGGTATGATGACGCTTTCACGCGCAGCGAGCGGGTCAGATTCCCGGTTCCTGCCTGCAACCACGGAGTTTGCCCATGCGCTTGCCCATATCATTGCTGGCCCTGATGTCCGTCATGCTGTTGTCGGCCTGCAACCCGAAGGACGAAGCACCGGCCCAGGTGAAAGAGGCGGCCGACACCGTGTTGCGCGGCGGCTATGTCTATACCGCCGATCCCGGACAGAATGTGGCGCAAGCCATCGCCATCAAGGGCGGCCTGATACTGGCCACCGGCAGTGATGAGGCCATGGCGGCCCATATCGGCCCGGAAACGGAGATCCATGAACTGGACGGACGCATGGTGTTGCCCGGCCTGCATGACATTCACATGCATGTGTTCGGCATCGTCGAACCCGATGTCTGTTCGCTGCGCAGCCAGGCCATGAGCCTGGAAGCCATGGTGCCTTACCTGCAGGAATGCATCCAGCGCTATGAACTGGCGCCGGGTGAATGGCTGGCGGTGGACATGTGGAATTTTTCCGAAGGCAACCAGGTTTCGGCCAACCTCAAAGACCTGCGCAGCGCGCTGGACGCGGTTTCCACCGAACATCCCATTATTCTCTGGGGCAATGACGGCCACCATGGCGCAGCCAACAGCCTGGCCCTGGCAACCGCGAAAGACGCCCAGGGCAATCGCGTAGGCCTGAGCGTTGGCACGCTGGCAACGGTTTTTGCCGAGTACAGAGACCTGGTGGGTGTCACTGATGACGGCGAACCCAATGGCGAGCTGAACGAACATGCCCGTGGCCTGCTCGATTCCGGCCCTCGGCGCGACCCCGCCAAGCTTGCCGTCCTGCTGCCGGACATCGGCCGCGAGATGGCCCGCAATGGCATCACCTCAGCCCAGGACGCAGCTCTCGATCCGGCGTTCCTGCCTTATCTGAAATCGTTTGAAGAAAGCGGCGACATGCGTTTCCGCCTGCAGATTGCCAACCGCCTGGAGCCCGCTGATTACACCGACCCGCTCAGCGGGCAGGTCCGCATCGAGCAGATGGTGGAAGACCTGCAACAGGCACGCGCCATGTTCGACGGCAGCCGGCTTATCGATGGCAGCGGCGTGAAAATCTTTTCGGACGGCGTTATCGAGGGCAACCCATATGCCGATCCACCCACCTTGCCCAATGCCGCGGTGCTCGAAGCCTTTCGCCAACCACGGTTCAATTTCGACCCCGAAGCCGGTGAGCTGGACGTGGTGGGCTACGTTGATACCGCCAGCCCGCTGTGCGAGGAAACCCGCGCCAACCGGGAACGATTTGACGATCCGGCCGCGCGTGCCGCTTTCCGAGCCGAGCACGGTTTCCATCCCGGCCAATGCACCATCTCATATGGCGTGCTGGCCGATCCGCAGGATTTCATGATGGCTTATGTGAGGGCATTGGACGCAGCGGGGTTCACCATCCATATCCACGCCATTGGCGACCGGGCGGTGCGGGTGGCCGTGGACGCGCTGGAGCAGGTCACGCCCGGTGATGGCAGCAATCCCTTGCGGCACGCCATGGCGCATCTGCAGCTGGTGCACCCGGATGACCAGCAGCGCATCGGCAAACTCGGCCTGTACCTGGCCTGGACTTACGCCTGGATGCTGGTAAATCCGGAGTATGACCTCACCGTCATGCCTTTCCTCAGCGATGTCACCAGCGAGGGAGGTATTTACGACCCGCAAAGCTACCACATGCAAAACAGTTACCCGGTGCGCAGCATGATGGAGGCGGGCGCCAACACGGCAGCGGGCAGCGATGCGCCGGTGGATGACCGCTCACCAAGGCCTTTTGTGAACATGGCGATCGGCGTCACCCGGCAGGGCAGCGATGGCAAGGTGTTGAACGCGGATGAGGCCATCGATATCTACCAGATGATTGCGGCCTACACGATCAATGGTGCCCGGGCGCTGAAGCAGGAAGACACCACGGGTTCAATCGAGGCTGGCAAGAAGGCGGACCTGGCGGTGCTGGACCGCAACATCATCGAGCTTTACGAGGCGGGCAAGGGCATGGGTATCGCGGATACGCAGGTGGATGAAACCTGGTTTGAGGGGGAGTTGATCTACTCACGTGAACCGTAAAGGCTGTTCCTCGACTTCCGGGCCGCGTGCAGAGCGTGACCCTGGATGCAGGCGCGCCCAAACAGCCCGATGGCGGTAAGGGCTTCCGGTCCTGGACTTGGCCCAGCTGCGCTGGGCTGCCCTCGGTCCTCGGTCGTTCCGGCGAACGGCCCGAAACGCTCCTCGGCAACTGCTCCTGCGTTGCTCTACCTCCTGCATCCCTGCAGTCGTGCTCGGGCGGGCCTCTCGCGGCATCCCTGCCGCTCGTTTCGCCGGAACTCGGTCTGGATCGCTCCCGTGCATCCTGCACTCCGCGATCTGTGTGCATCCCTGCACAAATCGGCTGCGTCTTTGTGCAGGGATGCACTTAGATGGCGGAGCACATG
>CAYYCX010000073.1:0-21470 GCA_964470455.1 uncultured Wenzhouxiangellaceae bacterium | reverse complement strand
GCTTGCGGGCCGACTTGCCATCGAGCTTCACCAGCGCCAGCAAATCGGCCACCCGTTCGCCGATTTCCCGTTTGGCCACTTTCTCCTTTTTCAGGCCGTAGGCAATGTTCTGTTCCACCGTCATGTGCGGGAACAGCGCATAGGACTGGAACATCATGTTCACCGGCCGCTCGTATGGCGGGACGGACGTCATGTCGACGCCATCGATCAGGATGGAACCGGAAGTCGGGACCTCGAACCCGGCCAGCATGCGCAGCAGCGTTGACTTGCCGGAACCCGAACCGCCAAGGATGGAAAACAGCTCGCCCCGGTAGATGTCCAGGTTGGCGCCCTGCACCGCCTGCACATCACCAAACCGCTTGCTCAGGTCGCGGATCTCCACGAATGGCCGCTGCGACTGGTCGCGCCAGGGCTCACCCTGCAACCGGTGATGCTCCTGATGTTCGCTGGGATGACTCACATCAAATCTCCGCGGCTTCGCCATATTCATCGTTTGCGCGCATTGCCGTTGCCCTGTTCACAGACCGGTTTTGATCCGCGACCAGACCCGCGTGCGCCTGCGCTCTTCCTTGGGCCCGAATATATACCCGATGGCGCCCAGCTGGCGCGCCTCCCGGTCCGGATAGGCGGCCGGATCATGCAGCACCGCCGGATCGACATAGGGCTCCGAAGCCAGGTTGGCATTGGCATAACGGGTTTCGTTGCTGATGGCGGCCATCACCTCGGGCCGCAACAGGTAGTTCAGGAACAGGTGAGCGTTTTCCGGGTGCGGCGCCCCGGCAGGAATGAACACGCCATCAAACCAGAACACCCAGCCTTCACGCGGCGTGAAGTAGGCCAGGTTGACGCTGGCGCCCACTTCCAGCGCGCGGTTCATGGCCTGCGAATAATCGCCGGACCAGCTCATGGCTACGCACACCTCGCGGTTGGGCAAATCATTGATCATCTTGGTGGAGCTGAAATAGCGGATGTAGGGCCGCACCGCCTTGAGCGTGGCCTCCACCTCTTCCAGGTCCTGCGGATCGAGGCTGTTCGGGTCATGCCCGAGGTACTGCAACACCATCGGGATCACATCGGTGGGTTCATCCAGGATGCTGACGCCGCAATCGGCGAATTTCGACACGACCTCCGGATCGAACAGCATGGCGCCGCTGCCCAGCGGTGCGTCCGGCATGCGGGCCTCGACCATGTCCAGGTTGACGGCATAACCGGTACTGCCCCACATGTAGGGCATGCCATAGGTATTGCCGGGATCGTAGTCCTGCATCACTTCCATCACCCAGGGATCGAGGTTGTCCCACAACGGCAGCTTGTCTTTCTGCAGCGGCTGGTAAATCCCGATCGGAATCAGCCGGGCCGAGTAACGCGCCGAGTGGATCACCACATCGTAGCCGGTACGGCCGGCCAGCAGCTTGGCTTCCACCACCTCGGTGCTGTCGTACAGGTCGTAATTGACCTTGATGCCGTATTCCTTTTCAAAGTTCCTGATGGTATCGGGCGCGATGTAATCCGCCCAGTTATAGACATTGAGCTCCCTGTCCTCCTCCGCCAGCGCCGGTGCGGCGCCACAGCAGGCAAGGATCAAGGCCAGCAGCAGCCTGAACGCAGGGGTGCTCATAAGCCTGATTTCACCCGCGACCAGGCGCGTGAGCGCGCGCGTTCTTCCTTGGGACCATAGATCAATCCGGCCTGCCAGCCGGCGCGGGCCTCCAATGGCGGCCAGGCGCCGGGGTCGTTGGCCAGTTTCGGGTTCACCAGCGGAATGGAATCCCGGTTGGCATTGGCATAACCGGTGAAATCGCTGATGGGTGCGATGACTTCGGGCCGCATCAGGAAATTCAGGAACCGGTGGGCGTTTTCCGGATGCGGCGCATCAGCGGGAATCAGCAGGTTGTCGAACCACAGAACGGTGCCTTCGCGAGGTACGGTGTAACCGAGGCGGATGTCGATGCCGGCCTCGTCGGCCCGGTTCTGAGCCTGCGTGAAATCACCCGACCAGGCCATGGCAATGCATACCTCCCGGTTGCCCATGTCATTCAGGCCCATGCCGGAACTGATGTAGCGCACATGAGGACGGGCCGATTTCAGCAGGGCCTCGGCTTCCGCCAGGTGATCGGGTTCGATGCTGTGCGGGTCATGGCCGAGGTACAGCATGACCAGCGGAATGACGGTGGTGGATTCATCCAGCCAGGTCACGCCGCAATCGGTGAAGTGCCGCATGACTTCCGGTTCGAATATCATGGCGGCGCTGTGCACCGGCGCGTCCGGCATGCGTTCCAGCACCATGTCGACGTTGTACATGAAGCCGGTGGTGCCCCACATGTAAGGGATGGCATGCCGGTTGCCGGGGTCGGCCTTTGCCAGCATGTCCAGCACCCAGGGATCCAGGTGCCTGCGGTTGTCGAGGAGTTCGAACTGCAACGGCCGGAACACGCCGATGGGAATCAGCCGGGCGCTGTAGCGCATGGCGTGCAGCACCAGGTCGTAGCCGGTTTTGCCGGCCAGCAGCTTGGCTTCAACCACCGCGGTGGCGTCGAAAATATCGTAGTTAACTTGAATGCCGGTTTCGGCCTCGAAATCGGCGATGGTGTCCGGGCCGATGTAGTCGGCCCAGTTGTAGAAATTCAGTACTTTCTCTTCCACCGCGAGCGCATCGGCGGCCAGCGGCAACATCGCCAGCAGGATGAGCAGGTGACGCACCTCGAGGTGCGATGGCTTACATGCCTTCCAGGCCACGCTTGTTCAATGCCCTGGCGATGATCAGGCGCTGCAGTTCGCTGGCGCCTTCCCAGATCCGGTCGACGCGCAGTTCGCGGGTGAATCGTTCCACGCAGTTTTCCCGCATGTAGCCACGGCCACCGAAAATCTGCGTGGCGCGGTCGGCTACCCGCCCAGCCGCTTCGGACGCATACAGTTTGGCGATGGAACAGCGGGCGTGAAGGGACTTCAGGTTTTCGCCGCGATCATGCGCTTCAGCGGCTTCAAACGTTATGAGCTGCGCGGCCCACAAGTCGGTGACGCTGTCAGCCAGCATGGCCTGCACCAGCTGCTTTTCGATCAGGGGTTCGCCACTCACCATGCGGCCTTTGGCGAACTCGGTCACTTCCTCGATCATGCGCGCCATGGCGCCGCAGCAGCGGGCGGCAATCATCAGCCGCTCGCGACGGAACCAGCTGTGGGTGTAGGACATGCCATCGCCTTCCGGCCCGATGCGGTTTTCAACCGGCACGAAAACATTGTTGAAGCGCAGGGTGGGATGGTGATGGTCGAAGGTGTGGCTGAACAGGGGTGAATTGATTTCTTCGATGCCCGGAGTGTCCTTGTCGATCAGGAACATGGCATCCGAACCCTGGTGCGGGCCGTCGGCCAACCGGGCGTGCAGGAACAGGAAGTCGGCATGGTTGTAGGTGGTGACAAACCATTTCTCGCCATTGATGTGATAACCACCTTCACAGCTTGTGGCGGTGCTGTCGATGTGTACATCCGAGCCCGATTCGGCTTCGGTGATGGCATAACATTCCTTGCGCTTGCCGCTCATCAGCGGCAACACATAACGCTGCAACTGGTCTTCGTTGCAGGCTTCGAACATCCACTGGTGCGGCTCCGAGAAGCACCAGCAAAGGGCGTTGGTGACGCGCCCCAACTGCTCCCAGACAGCCACCTGGTCCACCGTACGCAGGGCCAGGCCACCGTATTCCTTCGCCACGTCCATGGAACTGAAGCCCAGCTCGATGGCCAGTTTCTTGTGCCGCGCCCGCGCTTCGGGCGCAATCACGCCGCCGTTGAGCTCGGCTTCCACTTCAAAAGGAATCAGTTCCTGTTCCGCGAAATGGCGGGCCTTCGCCTGCCAGGCAGTTGCGGTTGCGTCGAGCATGATTTTCAAGGGCGAATCCTCAGTGGTTCAGGTGATTGCCGGCTGCGCGCGTCAGCCATTCCGGGCTTTGAAGTGTTTCGGGAACAGCTGGGTGAGATACATCCGGCATGCCTTGCGCGCTCTCTCGCGGGTCATGCCGCGCGGATCCACCAGCAGGTCCAGCCACAGGCCGGCGCTCATGGCGGAAAGTCCGTCGGTGATGGAATCCGCGTCCAGGGAGGCGTAATTGCCCTCGGCGATCAGCGCCCGCACCAGTTCGTTGAGCTTGCGGTCATAGCCCCGATCCCGCTCCGCGCACAGCTTGCGGTAGGTGGGCCGCGACTTGGTTTCGCTCCAGTAGGCAAACCACACGGCGATCTTGGTGCGGTCGCACACCGCATGGCAGAAATCCACGTTGACCAGCGCTTCCAGCTTTTCCGCATTGCCGGGGCCGGCGCCGGCCAGGGCTTTTTCCCAGGCTTCCTTGTACTCATCCGCCACCGACTTGAGAGTTTCGATCAGCAAGCCCTGCTTGGACTGGAAATGCAGGTTGACGATGCCCTGGCTGAGTTTGGCTTCTTTCGCAACGGTCGCTACCGTGGTGTCCGACAATCCGTACTTGGCTATGGACTGTATGGTTGCCTGGATCAGCTGCTGTCGCCGGGCTTCTTTTGAAGCTGTACGCCGTCCCTGTGCCGCCGGGCTCATCACGGCACTCAAGACCCTGCTCCGCTGCGGCAACACCGGCTTGCAACATCAATGGTCAATCAAATCACCTCATCTTCACTTGTCACGCATGTATCACCACGTCGCCTGCATGGCGCGTGGCCTGCATGGGCCAGAAGGTCGGCCCGGTATTCGACCACGTATTCGGGCGGCAGCTCGGAAATCCTGGCCGGCGCACTCGGTTTCGCGGGACTGCTGGCCCGTTTACAGGGTTCGTGGTTTGGATGGAAGCGCCGAGAGCCTTGCTGTACAACACTATAAGCCCTTTGCTGCTGCATTGCAATGAATGAACAATCATTCATTTTTCTGGACAGCGAAGGCCAGGCTGTGTCAACCTATGCGCGCTTAAATCAACCATGAGGCTTATATGCGTCGCTCACTGCAGCGTTCAAACGAGCACTTCCGCAAGGCATCCAAATCATTACCGATGGGTGTTTCTTCCAACTTCCGCTACTGGGGCGATGACAAAACGCTCTATGCGCACCACGGCAAAGGCGGACGTATCTGGGACATTGACGGCAACGAATACATCGACTACCGCCTGGGTTACGGCCCTGCCATTCTCGGCTACGCGGACTCCAGGGTTGATGAAGCGGCCCGCGAGGGCATGAAAGTGGGCGGCGTATTCGCCCTGTCCACCGAACCTGAGCTCGAAGTTGCCGAACGCATTTCCCGCATGGTTCCGGCCGCCGAGATGGTGCGGTTCTCCAATTCGGGCACCGAGGCTGTCATGGCGGCGCTGCGGCTGGCGCGGGCCTATACCCGAAAGGATTCCCACATCATCGTCGAAGGCGGTTACCACGGCATTTTCGACTCGGTCCTGTGGTACGCCGACATCGAGGAATGGGATGAATCGCAGGGCGGCAAACCGGCGGTCGAAGTCGACAGTCACGGCGTACCGCGGATCCTGAAGCAGCTGACGCATTTCACACCGCTGAACGATGCCGATTACCTGGAAGACCTGCTGAAGAAGCACCACAACGAAATCGGCGCCTTCCTGGTGGAACCCATCATGGGTAACTGCTGCTCCATCCAGGCCACCCGCGAATACATGCAGGCCGCGCGCATGCTGTGCGAGAAGTACAACGTCATCATGATCGTGGATGAAGTGAAAACCGGCTTCCGCGTGGCCCGTGGCGGCGTTCAGGAATTGCTGGGCATCAAGGCCGATATTTGCACCTTTGCCAAGGCGCTGGGCAACGGCTACCCGATTTCCGCCGTCGCCGGACGCCGCGAAATCATGATGCAGGTGAAAACCGGAGTCACCCATGGCGGCACTTATACCTGCCACTCCGTTTCACTGGCCGCGGCCAACCGCTGCCTGCAGATTCTTGAAGAAACGCCGGCGCTGGAAACCATTGCAAAATATGGCGATGACCTGCGGGCCGGCATGAGCAAGGTCCTGAACGAGCGCGGTATTGCGCACTGCTTCACCGGCCACGGTTCCATGAGCGGCCTGTTCTTCAGCGAAGAACCGCCAACAAATTATCGCGACTGGCTGAATTCTGACTACACTTTTTACGATACCATGGCACCCAAACTGCACGACCTCGGCGTATTGTGTGAGCCGGATTCGCGCGAGCCCTGGTTCATTTGCGAGGCCCACGACTCATCCTGCCTGGAACATACCGTCAGGGCATTTGAGCAGGCCGTGGATGAAACACTGGACGAACTGAACACCCCGAAGAAAGCCAAAGCGACTGCCTGACGGCAACCGGAAGGAGACCCTGCAATTGAAGAAATATGATGCCATCGTGGTTGGCGCAGGCCACAACGGCCTGACCAACGCGGCCTATCTGGCCAAAGCCGGCATGAGCGTGCTCATGGTCGAGAAGAATCCCTGGATAGGCGGAGCCTCGGTCAGTCGTGAACTGCACAAGGGCTGGATGTATTCCAACTGTTCCTATGTCTGCAGCCTGCTGCGCCCGGAAGTGTTCCGCAGCCTGAACCTGCAGAAATACGGACTGCAGGTAATACCTTACGGTGGCAGCGTCACCATGGCGCAAAACGGCGACATACTCGGAAGCTATGTGGACAGCGATGTGGACCGGCGCGAAATCGCCCGCCACAGTGAACGCGACGCCGATGCATCGGTTCGGTACCACCGCGACATCATGCGGCAGTGCCGCTTCATCCGGAAATTCCTGTTGCGCATGGCGCCCGACCCGACCTCGTTCAAAATGCGGGACATTCGCGAACTTCTGTACCTCGGCAAGGAATTCAACAAGCTCGGCGAAGACGTGATCTACGACATGATGCGCTTCTACACCATGAGCATCTCGGATTTCCTCGACGAGTATTTTGAAAGCCCGTTGCTCAAGGGCGCATACGCCGGCAGCGCCATCATTGGCAGCGCGCTGGGGCCGATGTCACCGGGCACCGCGTACGTGTTGCTGCATCATGCGATGGGAGAAGTGGACGGCAACATGGGCGCCTGGGGATTCGCTCGTGGTGGCATGGGCGCGGTGGCCAAGGCCATGGCCGGTTGCTTCGCCGACCACGGCGGCGAAACCGTCTGCGGCTCCGGCGTCGAGCAGATCATGGTCAAGAACGGCAAAGTCACCGGCGTTGCACTGGAGAATGGCAACGAGTACCACAGCGATGTGGTGGTTTCCAACATGACATTCCCGCGCACATTCCTGGAATGCATGGATGAGAAAGACCTCTCCCCTTCATTCCTCAAGAAAGTACGCCACTTCAAGATCCGCGGTTCTTCCGGCAAGCTCAATATCGCGCTGGACGGCCTGCCCGATTTCCCGGCACTGCGCAACAACCCCGAGCTGATCAAGGGCGACATGCACCTGATCGATTCCATCGCCCGCCTGGAGCGCGCCTACGACGACTGGAAGAACGGCATCTGGTCGCAGGACCCATACATCGACATGCTGATTCCTTCGCTGACCGACCCGACCATGGCGCCTCCGGGCAAGCATTTCATGTCAGTATTCGTGCAGTACGTGCCACCGAAAGTACACGGCAAGGACTGGACCGACGAACAGCGCGACGCGTTCGGACAGACGGTGGTGAACCAGATCAACGACTACGCACCCGGCTTCAAGGACCTGATCCTGCACATGGAAGTCCGCACTCCGCGTGAGCTTGAGAATGAAGTCGGCCTGACCGAAGGCAATATCTTCCAGGGCGAACTGACCATGGACCAGTTGTTGTTCAACCGGCCCATTCCGGGCTTCGCGCAGTACCGCGGCCCGGTGCAAGGGCTGTACATGTGCGGCTCATCGAACCACCCCGGTGGTGGTGTAATGGCCGCCCCGGGCGCCAATGCCGCCCGCGAAATCCTGTTCGACCTGCGACGAACCAACACCGTGCCGGAGGGCTGGCTCGATGACTAATTCCGCGAATAACATCATCATTGTCGGCGGCGGCCACAACGGCCTGGTTTGCGCAGCCTATCTGGCGAAAGCCGGCAGGAAAGTAACCCTGCTCGAAGCGGCCGAACAGTTTGGCGGCGCCTGCGTCACGCGCGAATTCGCGCCGGGCTTCAGGGTATCCGCTGGCGCTCATCTCAACTACCTGCTGGATGACGAAATCCGCAAGGAACTTGCGCTGGACAGCCACGGGCTCGGCATGGCGGCTGAAAACGTCGGCACCGTGGCCCTGGACCCGGCCGGTAACCACCTGTATTTCGAAGGGGACACCGTCAGCGGCGAAGGCCTGAACGCCCGCGACCTCAAGGGCATGAAGGAATACCGCCGGTTCATGAGCAAATTCGCCGGCATCATCGGCAAACTGCACAACCGCATACCACCGCGGGTGGGCACCTCGGATCGCGGCGACCTGTTCGCCCTGGGCAAACTGGCGCTGGAGATCCGCCTGCTCGGCCGTGACGACATGCGCGAATTCCTGCGCATCGCCGCCATCAACATCTACGACGTGCTGCAGGAAAACTTCGACAACGAACTGCTGAAAGGCGCGCTGGCGCTGGATGCCGTGCTCGGCACCAAGTCGGCGCCGCGCTCCAACAACAGCGTGTTCACCGCCCTGCACCGCATGAGCGGCAACAACGGTGGCGGCGCGGGCGCCATGTCCATACCCAAAGGCGGCATGGGCGCGATTGCCGAAGCCCTGGCCGCGGCTGCCCGCAAGGCAGGAGCGGACATCCGCACCGGCAGCCCGGTGAAGCGCATCCTGATGGACTTCGACAAGGTCAGCGGGGTGGAACTGGAGAACGGCGAAGTGCTGAACGCCGATATCGTGGTGTCCAACGCCGACCCCAAAACCACCTTCCTCGACCTGCTGGGCGCGCGCAACATCGAAGCGGGGTTCGCGCATCGCATCAAACACCTGCGCAGCAAGGGCAACACCGCCAAGCTGCACCTGGCGCTGAGCGACCTGCCGGATTTCAAGGGTGTGGATAAATCCAAACTGGGTCAGCGCCTGCTGATCGCGCCCAGCCAGGAATACGTGGATCACGCCTTCAACCACTGCAAGTATGGTGAGTTCTCGGCCGAACCCGTGTTTGAAATCATCATTCCCACCCTTCATGACAGCAGCCTGGCTCCGGCCGGACAACACGTGCTTTCCGCCGTGGTGCAGTACGCGCCACGTGACCTGAAAGACGGCTGGCAGGGCGGCAAGGCGGCCTTTACCGAAGTGGTATTGAACACGCTGGAGAAGTTTGCGCCGGATATCCGCAGCAAGGCCGTGATGGCTGAACTGCTGACCCCGGAGGATATTGAACAGCAGTTCCGCATCAATGGCGGCCACTGGCACCACGCCGAGCTGGCCATGGACCAGTTCTTCATGCTGCGGCCCGTGCCTTTCGCCGCGCAGTACCACACGCCGGTCAACGGCCTGTACCTGTGCGGTGCGGGCAGCCACCCCGGTGGTGGCGTCATGGGCAGCGCTGGCCGCAATGCCGCGCGCAGCATCATCGGTAAATGAAGGAAGGGATGAATACGACTATGAGCGGAACAACTTACCAGTCTCCAGACATGAAGGCCCGGGATCATTTCAAAACCCATGTCTATCCCAGCCCCTTCCATTCGCGGCAGAAAGAAGCCAACAAGCTGAAGGAATGGTCACGCTGGGCCGATTACCTCTCGGTACCGGCTTATTTTGACGCTTCGCTGGAGTATTTTGCCGGCCGCAACAGCTGTGCCGTGTTTGACCTCACGCCGATGATCAAGCACCGCGTCACCGGCCCCGATGCCCTGCCCTATTTGAACCGCCTGGTCACGCGCGACGTGGCCAAGATCAAGCCGGGCCGCGTGGGTTATGCCGTGTGGTGCAACGAAGCCGGGCGCGTGATCGACGATGGCACGATTTTTCACCTGCCTGACGGGGGGTATCGAGTGTGCTCGCAGGAGCGCCAGCTGGACTGGTTCCTCACCTGCGCTGACGGATTTGATGTGTCCGTGGTGGATGAAACCCATGAAGTGGCAGGCCTGGCGCTGCAGGGCCCGACCAGCTGCGCCGTGCTGAAACAGATGGGCCTGGCGTGCGTTGAGGAAATCACCCCGTTCGGCCTGCGCAATTTTGATTTTCAGGGAACCACCCTGGAAGTTTCCCGCACCGGCTACACCGGCGACCTGGGTTACGAGTTGTGGATTCCACCTTCCCATGCCGAAGCACTGTGGGATGCCCTGTTTGAAGCCGGCAAGCACCGCGGCATCACGCCACTAGGGAGCGAAGCGCTGGAAATGCTGCGTGTGGAAGCCGGCTTCATCCTGGCCGGTGTGGATTTCCTGCCCGCGCAGGAAGCCGTGCGTCCCACACATACCCGTTCGCCCTTTGAACTGGGCCTCGACTGGCTGGTGGACTTCAAGAAACCGGTATTCAACGGCCGCCGCGCACTGCTGAAAGAAAAGGAAGAAGGCTCGCGCTACCGGCTGGTGAAACTGGATATCGAAGGCAACAAGGTGGCGCACGACTCCTACGTGTACACCAAGGACAAGAAATACGCCGGCACCATCACCTCCAGCATGTGGTCGCCATCGGCCAAGGCCAGCATCGCGCTGGCCACGCTGGACATGCCACACGGCAAGCCCGGCGAGGAACTGCTGGTGGAAATCTATTACAAGCGCGAGCTGAAATGGAGCCGCGTGATGGCGCCCTGCAGAGTAGTTGAAAACGTGTTCTGGGATCCGCCGCGCAAGAAGCAAACACCACCGTCGGACTTCTAAATGGGGTCAGAGCCCTTTTCCCGGCTGGGATTTTGCATAGGGCCAAGATTGCGGAGAACCGTAGTTCATGACCGATGAAACTTTGGAAATGAGGCGGGGGAAAAGGGCTCTGACCCCATTTCCCCACCGCCTTGATCCTTTGCTGCGCCCAGCTTCCATCGCGGTACTGGGCGCCAGCGAGCGGCCCGGCACGGTAGGTAGCCAGGTGATCGAGAACCTGAAGCTGGGGGGTTTCAGCGGCCCCATCTACGCGGTGAATCCCACCCGCGAAACCGTGCATGGCCTGCCCTGTTTCAAATCGCTAAGCGACCTGCCGGAAACCGTCGAGCAGGTGATTTTCGCCCTGGCCGATACCCGCGTTGAAGCTGCGCTGGAAGAGGTGATCGCCCATGGTGCGAAGTCGGCGGTGATGTACTCCACCCTGGTGCTGGAGAATGACAGCACGCCCGCCCTGCGCGAACGCATCGGCCAGCGGTTGCGCGAATCCGGCCTGCTGCTGGCCGGCGCCAACGGCATGGGCTTCTACAATTTCCACGACGGCGTGTGGGCCTGCGGCTTTGACACCCGCCACAACCACCTGCGCGGCGGCAACGTCACGCTGATTTCCCATTCCGGCTCGGGCATGTCCGGCATCCTCGATTGCGAGGAGCGCATCGATTTCAACCTGGCGGTTTCTACCGGCCAGGAACTCAGCGTGCGCATGGACGATTACATGGACTTCGCCATCGAGTGCCTGGATACGCGCGCCATCGGCCTGTTCATGGAAACCGCGCGCAATCCCGAAGGCCTGAAGGCCGTGCTGGAAAAAGCCGCGCGAAAAGGCATTCCGGTGGTGGCGCTGAAAGTGGGCCGCACCGAACTGGCGGCCCGCCTGACAGTATCCCACTCCGGCGCCCTGGCCGGCACCGATGCCGCCTACCAGGCGCTGTTCGACCGTTACGGCGTGCAGCGCGTGGAAGACATGGACGAGATGGCCACCGCCCTGATCATGTTTGCCCAACCGCACCGGGTGGGCGCCGGCGGCCTGGTGGGCCTGCACGACTCCGGCGGCGAGCGGCAGTTGCTGATCGACCTGGCCGATCGCACGGGTGTTGAACTCTCCACCATTTCCGCTGCAACCACGAAGAAACTGGAAGACCTGCTGGACCCCGGCCTGCCTGCCGTGAATCCGCTGGATGCCTGGAGCACCGGCGGCCCGGATTACCATTTGGTAATGGGCCAATGCTTTGCCGCCCTGATGGCCGACCCGAACGCCGCCCTGGGCGCCGTGGTGCATGACCGGGCGCCGCATGGCGAAATTTACAGCGACTACCTCGACTACCTGCGCGCCGGCCACACGGTTTCCGGCAAGCCGGTATTCCTGGTAGCCAACCGCCAGGGCACGGGTTCGGACCCACAGGTGCAGCAGGCCACGCGCGAAGGGTTTCCGGTGCTCGACGGGCTGCGCTCCTTCCTGGTGGGTACCCGCTGCCTGCTGGGCTATCGCGATTTCCAGGTGCAACTGGCGGACCAGGGCCTGACCGGCTCGAACTGGGAATTGGCCCCGGCGGAGCGGCAGGCGGTGAATCACTGGGCGCCCATCCTGGCCCAGGGTGAAACCCTCGATGAATTCGACAGCCTGGCCCTGCTGCGCGATTTCGGCTTGCCCGTCAACCCTTCGATACCGGCCGACAGCAAGCACGCGGCCCTGGCTGCCGCGGTGAAGCTCGGCTACCCGGTCGCGCTGAAGTCGGCCCGGCCCGGCCTGCTGCACAAGAGCGACCAGGGCGGCGTGGTGCTGGGGATTGCCGATGACCAGCAGCTGCTGGCCGAATACCAAAGCATGGCTGAACGGCTCGGTCCGGAAGTGCTGCTGTCGCGCATGGTGCCTGAAGGCGTGGAAATGGTGCTGGGCGTGGTGCGCGACGAGCAGTTCGGCCCGCTGGTGATGCTGGGTTTTGGCGGCATTTACGTGGAAACCCTCAAGGACGTGGCTTTTGCGCTGCCGCCATTTGACGCGGCCACCGCGCGCCGGCTGGTGAATCGCCTGCACCTGCGTCCTCTGCTGGACGAAGCGCGCGGCCGGCCGGCGGTGGACCTTGACGCCTACTGCATCGCGGCGGCAAAGTTGTCACGGATGGCCACGGCGCTGGGAGATTCCATCAGCGAAATTGACATCAACCCCCTGATTCTCAGCCCGCGGGGCTGTGTGGCGGTTGATGCGCTGGTTTCCGGCTACGCCAATCCGGATGCGAACCCGGATGCGAACCCGGATGCGTACCCCCTTTCGAACCCGGTAGCGAACCAGGAAAAACCACCCGTTTGTAAGCAAGCCAGCTGACCGGTCTTCGGTGCTGCCTGGCCTGGTTCAATCAACAAAGGAACGACCATGACACTTGCAGCCCTTGAAACCCATGACCTCGCCGCCTGGCGCCAATTCGCCGCGAGCGAGCGTAACCGGATTGAGACGCGCCTGTTCATCGATGGGGAATTCATCGACGCCGCCGACGGCGGGCGTTTCACCACCTACAACCCGGCCACCGGCGAGGCCCTGGCCGAGATGGCCAAAGGCACCGGCAAGGACATCGACCGGGCGGTAGCCGCGGCCCGCGCGGCATTCAGGTCCGGTGTGTGGTCCCGCATGGCGCCGCGCGACCGCATGGAAGTGCTGTACCGCTTTGCCGAGCTGGTCGATGAAAACGCCGAACAGCTGGCAGTGCTGGAAACCCTCGACATGGGCAAACCCATCGGCGATGTGATCGGCGAGGACATTCCGGCCGTAATCTCCACGATCCGCTTCATGGCCGAGTGCATCGACAAGATCGATGGCGCCGTCACCAGCACCGACGCCGACGCCGTGCACCTGGTGCTGAAGGAGCCGCTGGGCGTGGTGGGCGCCATTTCGCCGTGGAACTACCCGATGCTGATGGCGGCCTGGAAAATCGCGCCGGCGCTGGCCGCCGGCAACACCGTGGTGCTGAAACCGGCCGAGCAATCGCCCATGAGCGCCCTGCACCTGGCGCGGCTGTTTACTGAAGCCGGTGGTCCGCCCGGCGTGTTCAACGTAGTGAACGGCCTGGGTGAGGAAGCCGGCAAAGCGCTGGCGCTCCATAACGATGTGGCAAAGATCAGCTTCACCGGTTCCACCGAAGTGGGCAAGCTGATCCTGCAGTACGCCGGCCAATCAAACATGAAGCGGGTGGGGCTGGAGTGCGGCGGCAAGTCGCCGCAGATTTTCATGGCCGACCTGCCCGACATGGAGCGTGCTGTTGCGGCTGCCTACAACGGCGTGTTCGCCAACATGGGCGAAGTGTGCAGCGCCGGATCGCGGTTGCTGGTGGAACGGCCCATCTACAACGAGTTCATCGAGCGTTTCATTGCCGAAGGCCAGCATGCCTACCAGCCCGGCGATCCGCTGGACCCTGAAACCAACATGGGCCCGCTGGTGGACCGGGAATCGCAGCAGCGGGTGCTGGGCATGATCGAGAGCGGCAGGAAGGAAGGCGCCACCCTGCATTTTGGTGGCAATGCGCCGGAAGGACTGGAGGCGGGTGCGTACGTGAACCCCACCCTGTTCGGTGATGTGAGCAATTCCATGAGCATCGCCCGCAATGAGATTTTCGGCCCGGTGGCCAGCGTGATTCCCTTTGATGGCCCGCAGGAGGCCATCGCCATCGCCAACGACACCATTTACGGCCTGGCGGCGGGCATCTGGACCAGCAACGTCGACCAGGCGTTCCGGCTGGTGAAGAACATCGAGGCCGGCGTGGTGTGGATCAACAGCTACGAAGACGGTGACATGACGCAGCCCTTCGGCGGATACAAGCAATCCGGCCAGGCGCGCGACAAATGCATGGACAGCGTGAAAAGCTACATGCAGCAGAAATCCGCCTGGTTCCGGCTGGCGGAAGAGTAATCATGCCGGCGGAGCCAACAGCCCTGTACGCGGTTGAAGGCCCGGTGGCCCGCCTCACGCTGAACCGGCCCGACAAGCTCAACGCCGTCAACAAGGCCATGCTGGCCGACCTGAACGCCGCCCTTGACCGCGCCGAGGCGGATGATCAGGTACGGGTGATCCGGGTGGACGGCGCCGGCCGGGCCTTTTCGGCGGGTTTCGACCTGGACATGGGCGTGGGCGATGAATTGCTGAACGCCACGCCGGAGCGGACCCGCGACATCATGCGCCGTGAGCTCCGCCATGATTTCGACCTGATCATGCGCTTCTGGGACAGCCCCAAGGTCACGATTGCGGCGGTGCATGGTTTCTGCCTCGGCAGCGCGCTGGAAATTGCGCTGGCCTGTGACCTCACGGTATCGTCCGAGGACTGCCGCTTTGGCGCGCCCGAGGTGCAGTTCGGCAGCGGCATTGTCGCCATGCTGTGGCCCTGGGTCTGCGGCCCCAAGCGCGCCAAGGAATTGCTGCTGACTGGAACCGACCGGATCACCGCCCGGCAGGCAGAGGCCTGGGGGCTGGTGAACCGCGTGGTGGCGGCGGAAGAATTGCATGTCGCCGCGCGTGAACTGGCGCTGTCCGTCGCGCAGAACGACCAGCTCGCGGTGCGCCTGACCAAGCGGGCGATCAACCACAGCTACGATGCGGCCGGCATGCGCCAAGCGCTGCTGGAGGCGCTGGAGCTGGATGTGGAAATCGAGAGCACCGAGACGCCGGAGTCCAGGGCCTTCAATGACATGATGGAGCAACAGGGCGTGCGCGCGGCCATTGCCTGGCGGCGTTCGCAATTCGCCTGAACCTCACCCACAGCAGCGGAAAACTGAGCCAGGAATCCAAACGACTGCCGCCGGAGCGGCACAGGAAGCACAAATGCCCAATGACAGAAAAGCCGCCAGGTCCGGAACACGGCCAGGCGCGAAGCAAGGCACCAAACGCGCCGCCAACCACGTCGCCAGCCCCAACCCCAGCCTTGAAAAGGAATTGAAGACCTTCCTGGCCCAACATCCGGACACGCGCTACATGGAATTGATGGTGGCCGATATCAACGGCATGCTGCGCGGCAAGCGCGCGCCGCTGCAGGACCTGCCGAAAGCCTTCAAGAATGGCGTGAACTTCTGTGCCGCCACGGTTTCGCTGGATACACTCGGCGCCACTTTCGACACCATTCCGTTTGGCAGCGAGGACGGCGATCCCGATGTGCGGGCGCGGATCGTTCCGGGTTCGCTGGCGCCGGTGCCCTGGGCCAAAGTCCCCACCGGCCAGGCCATGCTGGAACTCAGCGAGCTCGATGGCACCTCGTATTACCTCGATGCCCGCGAGGTGCTGAAGCGCGCGCTGCAACCGTTGAAGGAGCTCGGGCTGAAACCGGTGATGGCCACCGAACTGGAGTTCTACCTGGTGGAGCACGACGGCCAGAATTTCCACCCGCGCTATCCGCGCATGCCGGGTTCCAACCTGCCGCAGAAGGGCGCGCAATACGCCGTGTTTGAAGACCTCACCGAGGTGGATGACTTCCTGGCCACCGTGCACCACTACTGCGAAATCCAGAATGTGCCTGCCGGCGCTGCGTTATCGGAGTTCTCTGCCGGCCAGTTTGAAATCAACCTGCAGCACATCGATGACCCGCTGCGCGCCTGCGAACACGCCCTGCTGCTGAAACGCATCGTCAAGGCGGCCGCGCGCGAGAACGGCATGTCCGCGACCTTCATGGCCAAGCCGTTCCAGGGCATTCCGGGTTCAGGCCTGCACATCCACGTGAGCCTGCTGGATGAAGATGGCAACAATGTGTTTGCCGGCGAATCCGTCGATGGGCCTTTCTCCGACACGCTGCGCCATGCCATCGGCGGCCTGGCCCAGCTGATGCCGCAAAGCATGGCGCTGTTTGCGCCCAACGCCAATTCCTACAAGCGTTTCCAGCGTGGCGTGTTCGCCCCGGTGGACGCCAACTGGGGCGTGAACCATCGCGCGGTATCGCTGCGCATACCGCTGTCGAGCGCGGTCAACACCCGCGTGGAGCACCGCGTTTCGGGCGCCGATGCCAACCCTTACCTGGTGACTGCCGCCCTCATGGCCGGCCTGCACTACGGAATCACCCACAAGTGCCACCCCGGCAAAATGGTGAAGCCGCGGGAAGTTATCGAGGAGCAGGTCAACCTGCCGGTGCGCTGGCCGCGCGCCATCGACAAGTTTGCCGCGGGCGCCATCCTGCCGGACTACCTCGGCGAGCGCTTCTGCCAGGTGTTCGTAGCCTGCCGCCGTGAGGAAGAAGAGCGCTTCCACGCCGAGATATCCAACAGCGACTATGAGTGGTACTTGCGGGCGGGTTGATCCATGGCGCAACAAATTTCGTAGGAGGCAGCCATGCTGCCGACATTCGTGCTTGATCGCTCTCGTGCTTCCCTGCACGCAGCGATCCAGATCATCCGGTACACAGTCGCGAGCAATGCTCGCTCCTGCGGATAATATTTGAGAGGAAGATATCCATGAGCAAGCCAGTACCCGGCCAATTCAAAGCATTTCGTATCCACGATGACGACCAGGGCTACCGGGCGGTAGTCGAAAACATCTCCACCGCAGACCAGAGTGAGGGCGATGTCGTCATTCGCACTGAATGGTCAGGCATCAACTACAAGGATGCATTGGCGGGAACTGGCAAAGGAAAAATCCTGCGGAAATTTCCTATGTCGGGCGGCATCGACGTGGCCGGCACGGTGGTGGAATCTTCCTCGGGCAAGTTCAAGGCGGGTGATGCGGTGCTGGTGACGGGCGCGGGGCTGTCGGAAACCCGTGATGGCGGCTTTGCCGAATTCCTGCGCCTCGACAGCAACTGGATCATTCCGCTGCCGGCTGGCTTGACTGCGCGCGAGGCCATGATCATCGGTACGGCAGGCTTTACCGCAGCGTTATCACTACACCGCATGGAAGAGGCCGGGCAGAAGCCCGAACACGGGCCGGTACTGGTGACCGGCGCCACCGGCGGCGTGGGCAGCATCGCCATCGACATCCTGGCCAGCGCGGGCTACGAGGTGCATGCGGTTTCGGGCAAGTCGGAACAGTACAACTACCTGAAATCGCTGGGCGCCAGCGAGTGCATTTCTCGGGAGGACGTGATGGGCTCCGGCAAGCCGCTGGACAGCGCCCGCTGGGCCGGCTGCATCGACAGCGTGGGCGGCGACATGCTGGCGGCGATCTGCACGCAGGTCAAACCCTGGGGCAATGTGGCGGCCTGTGGGCTGGCGGGCGGCATCAAGGTGAACACCACGGTGATGCCGTTCATCATCCGCGGCGTCAGCCTGATCGGCATCGACTCGCCCACCTGCCCTTACGCGATTCGCGAAGCGGTGTGGGCAAAACTGGCCGGCGACTGGAAACCCCGCCACCTCGAAACGATAGCCACGCGCGAAGTGGGCCTGGACGGGATTGCTGAAGTGCTCCCCGGCATGCTGGCGGGCGGTTCGGTGGGGCGGACTCTGGTAAAGCTCTAAGCCACTTTGCAACGCCATCCCGGGCCACTATCTCAGCGCGTCCTCCCGGGCCACTAACTCAGCGCGTCATCCCGGGCCACTATCTCAGCGCGTCATCCCGGGCCACTATCTCAGCGCGTCATCCCGGCGCAGGCCGGGATCCAATTCCACGATTTCAGCGCCAGCCCGGTCCAGGGCAGGAGTGCCGCCAGCCGGATAAATTGCTAATCTGGAACCAACAGGTAACCCAACACGGAGAATTCTCATGCGTATCCTCAAATGGTCAGCCGTACTTTTGGCCCTGGCGCTGCAGGCTTGCTCGAGCGGGCCAACGATTCGGGTTGATTCCGACCCGTCAATCCAGGTTTCCCGGTATTCGACTTTTGCCTTCTTTCCGACCCTGGGCACCGACCAGCAGGGTTACGGCTCGATTACTTCTGAACGGCTCAAAAGCGCTACGCGTAGCCGCCTGGAAGCACTGGGCTACACCTACTCTGAAAACAACCCGGAGGTCCTGGTCAATTTTGGCGCGCAGCTGAATGACAAGCTGCGGGTGAGCACCGTACCCACCGGGCCGACCATGGGCATGGGCTACTACGGCTATCGCGGCAGCATGTACGGCGCCTGGGGTGGCTACAACGAAACCATGGTCGACCAGTACACCGAAGGCACCCTCACCATTGACGTGGTGGATGCCGGCCTGAAAAGACTGGTATGGCAGGGAACCGCGGTAGGCCGTGTCACCGAGAAAACCCGCGAAAACCTGGGTGCCGCGATTGACAAGGTGGTGGCTGAGATCCTGGCCAGCTATCCGCCACACGCGGGGCAGTAATCCACCGGCAAGAATTGCTTTCGCAGAAGTCCGGGGTGGATCGCCACCCCGCCGGCTTCAGCGGCTTCAGCGGCTTCAACTGTCTATTTCGAATCTTTCGAAGTTGCCTGAATTACTGATTCGATCCTGGGTTTTCATCACGCAACCGGGCGCGCAATTTGTTCCAGTACTCCAGCCGCTTGCGGATTTCCCGCTCAAAACCGCGTTCGGGCGGGTTGTAAAAACGCTGGCGCTCCATTTCGTCCGGGAAATAGTCCTGGCCGGAAAAGCCCTCAGCCGTATCGTGGTCGTACTGGTACCCGCTGCCATAGCCCTGCTGCTTCATCAGCGTGGTGGGCGCGTTGAGGATGTGTTTGGGCGGCGACAGCGAACCGGTTTGCTGCGCCGCGCTGCGCGCCGCGCCAAATGCGGCATAGGCGGCATTGGATTTCGGCGCCGTGGCCAGGTACACCAGCGCCTGCGCCAGCGCCAGTTCGCCTTCCGGGCTGCCCAGCCGTTCATAGGCCTGCCAGGCCGCCAGGCAGGTGGGCAGCGCCTGAGGTTCCGCGAGTCCGATATCCTCCACCGCCATGCGGCACATTCGCCGGGCGATGTACTCGGGATGCTCACCGCCCGCCAGCATGCGGGCGAACCAGTACAGCGCCGCATCGGCATCGGAACCGCGCACCGATTTGTGCAGGGCCGAGATGAGATTGAAATGCGCATCGTCGCCCTTGTCATACAGCGGCGCCCGCCGCTGCACGATGCGCAGCAGGGCTTCGGTATCCAGGGTTTCCTGCTGCGCCAGCACGTGCTCGCACAGGGCCAGCACGTAGCGGCCATCGCCATCGGCCATGGCCTTGAGGTGTGAGCGGGCCTGGTCATCCAAGGGTAAGACGCGCCCGGCATCCTGCTCGGCACGGACGATCAGCGCCTCCAGCGCCGCATCATCCAGGCGCTTCAGCACGTACACCTGCGCCCGCGACAGCAGCGCCGCGTTGAGTTCAAAGGACGGATTCTCGGTGGTGGCACCGATCAGCACGATGGTTCCGTCCTCCACCACCGGCAGGAAGGCATCCTGCTGGGACTTGTTGAAGCGGTGGATCTCGTCCACGAACAGCAACGTGCCCTGGCCGTTACGCTGGCGGATGCGGGCCGCCTCAAACACCTTACGCAGGTCCTGCACGCCGGAAAAAATCGCCGAGAGCTGTTCGAAATGCATCGCGGTATGGGCCGAAAGAATGCGCGCCAGCGTGGTCTTGCCACAGCCGGGCGGCCCCCACAGGATCATGGAGGACAGCCGGCCGCTGTCGATCATCCGGCGCAGCGGCCCGGCGGCGCCCACCAGGTGGTCCTGGCCGACGATTTCATCCAAGTTGCGCGGCCGCAGGCGATCCGGCAGGGGCTGTGCGACAGGTTCCCGCGGTTCGGTTTCAAAGGCAAACAGGTCAGCCACGGTGGTTTGAATCCGGATGGTTTGCAGTCAGGCCAATGCCTTCATGTCGAACGCGAACGACGGGTGGGTTTACGGCCATCCTGTTGGCGGACTTTTGCCAACGGTCTGGCTGCCCGTTCGCCGTTCTTGCTGCCGTCATCCCGCGGCGGCAGGCCGGTGTGCTGGGTAAGGATTTTCCTGCCGGTGCGGCGCTGGTGCGCCTGGGCCGAATTCTTGCGCCGTGAGGCCTTGTATCCGGCACCCGTGTCGGGCTGGGTGGCGGGGATCAGGTGGCGTGGCCCATCGCCGATCAGGTCGGCGCGGCCCATCTTGCGCAAGGCATCGCGCAGCAATTCCCAGTTGGCCGGGTCGTGGTAGCGCAACAGGGCCTTGTGCAGCTTGCGCTGTTCCGGGCTTTTCACCCGCAGCACGCCATCCGACTTGTAGGTCACCTTGCGCAGCGGATTCTTGCCGGAATGGTACATGGCCGTCGCCGTGGCCATGGGCGAGGGGTAGAAGGCCTGCACCTGGTCGGCGCGGAAATCATTGCGCTTGAGCCACAGCGCCAGGTTGACCATGTCTTCATCGGTGGTGCCCGGGTGGGCGGCGATGAAGTAAGGAATCAGGTACTGCTCTTTGCCGGCCTCCTTTGAATACTTCTCAAACAGCCGCTTGAACTCATCGTAGCTGCCGATGCCGGGTTTCATCATCTTCGACAGCGGGCCTTCCTCGGTATGCTCGGGCGCGATCTTCAGCTGCCCGCCCACATGGTGGGTCACCAGTTCCTTCACGTATTCCGGATCCTTGACGGCCAGGTCGTAGCGCAAGCCCGAGGCGATCAGCACTTTCTTCACGCCCGGCAACGCGCGGGCCTTGCGGTACAGCTGCGTGAGCGCCGAATGATCGGTGTTGAGGTTGGGGCAGATGCCCGGGTACACGCAACTCGGCTTGCGGCAGGCGGCCTCGATCTCGCGGCTCTTGCAGGCGATGCGGTACATGTTGGCAGTGGGTCCGCCCAGGTCCGAGATCACGCCGGTGAAGCCGGGCACCTTGTCCCTGATCTGCTCCACCTCGGCCAGGATGGATTCCTCGGAACGGTTCTGGATG
>CAYYCX010000072.1:0-21690 GCA_964470455.1 uncultured Wenzhouxiangellaceae bacterium | reverse complement strand
GCCCCGGACTACTTCCTTGGGTCCCTGGGTGTTCAACCCAAGGCCCGGCACCAGTGCGGCGCCGGAATCAGCGGCACCGGAGGCGAAAGCGCCGTAAGAAAATGCCCCCAGCCCGGCGGTCGCCAGGCCCAGGCCCGTGGCCTTGATGAATTCTCTTCTTTCGCTCATTGGCGCTTACTCCTGAGGCAGGGATGTTGCAGGAACTGTTCAGGAATGGGCCAGCGGTGGCCGCTCCTGCCAGACATTGAGTTGTGCTTCCACCGCGCGCGCCAGCGCCAGCATGCGGCCTTCGTCGAACAGGCGGCCGTGCAGGCAGACGTTCTGCGTGATGCGATGTTTCGGGCCATTCGGATCTTCGGCGTTGAAACCCAGCCCGCGGGTGGCGCTCTCGCTGAAACCCACACGCCAGCTGAGGCCGGGGTGGCCGGTCATGTTGGTGACCAGCACCAGGTCGAACAGGCCGTAGGTGGGCAGGAACAGCATGTCCACTTCGGTGAGAAGCTGGTGCATGGCCTGCATCACCTGGCGGCGGAAACGCTCGATTTGCATGTAATCCACCGCTGACAGCATGCGCGCGCCGCGCCACATCGGCCCCCAGGTGGCGGCGTTGCCCACCAGCTGGTCGTCGCGATTGTCGAAGGTGAGGTCTTCGAACACATAAGCGGGTTCGACTTCCAGGATCTTCATCAGGGCGCTGTAGGGCAGTTCGGGCAGTTCCACCTCGACCAACTGCGCACCGGTGGCGCGTACTGCTTCAAAAGCTTGTTGCTGGGCCGCGCTCACCGGCACCGCGCCTGCCAGGTAGGACTCGCTCCAGAAGCCTTCGTATTTCCACCAGCGCGGCGAGTAGCCGACGCGCAGCTGGCTCAGGTCCAGACCGGCATCGTAATCAAAACCCATATCGATGGACGTGGCGGAATGGGGGTCCGCACCGTTGATGGCCGCCAGCACCACGGCGGCATCATCGATGGTGCGGCTGAGCGGACCGATGCGTTCCAGGCTGGGGGTGAGCGGCATGCCGCCGGTCACCGGCACGCGGCCAAAGGTGGGCCTGAGGCCCACCACGCCGCAGCGGGTGGCCGGATTGAGGATCGAACCCAGGCTGTCGGTGCCGATGGCGAAACTGCAGAGCCCGGCGGCCACCGCTGAACCCGAACCCGTGCTGGAGCCGCCAGCCGGTTCCTCAGGATTCCAGGGGTTGCGGCACATGCCGCCAAACCAGGTGGCTCCATTGGCCAGCTCCGCGGTGGCGACTTTACCCAGCAGCACGGCGCCGGCTTCGCGCAGCATCGTGACGATGGTGGCGTCTTTATCAGGAATGCGGTCGCGGAACAGCGACGAGCCCCAGGTGGTGGCGATTCCGGCCGTATCGAAGACGTCCTTCAGGCCGTAGGGAATGCCGTGCAGCGGGCCGCGCCACTTACCTTCGGCCAGTTCACGGTCCATGGCTGCCGCCTGCTGCCGCGCCAGGTCGGCGGTGACGGTGATGTAGCAGAGCAGCCGGGGGGCGTAGCGTTCGATGCGCTGCAAATAGATTTCCGTCAGGCGCAGGCTGCTGAGTTTTCCACTCCTGATCCATTCCGACTGCTCGGTCACAGCAGCAAAGGCGATGCCATCATCGCTGGCCGGCAGGGGTGACGCCGAAGGTGGCAGCTTCAGTTCGTTCCGTTGCGGTGGATAGCTGACGCCGGGCAGCCGCGGATCGAATACCAGGGCAGGTTGCAGGTCGCGCTCGCGCGGCAGGGCACGCACGGCGTCGATCGCAGCCCACTGTCCCGGAATCGCCTGGACGATGGCCTCACGCTCGGTTGCGGTGAAATTGAGGTGGTGGAGTTTTTCGGCTTCGGCGATGGTGCGTGTCGTCAGCCCGCCAGTCGCATCATCGCAGGCCGAGCCATTCGCCGTCGAAGTTTCAGATTGCGCCAGGGCAGGAAGCGCCAGGCCCGCCAGGCCCGAGCCAGCCACCGCTGTGCCCGCCAGGGCCTGCAGCACAAAGCGTCGGCGCGCAGGATCGTTGGTACTCATGCACGGACTGACGCAACTTCGTTCCTGAACCTCAACGGTGCCTGGCTCCAACACCCTGATGCCAATACCCTGGCGCCTTTACTCTGGCTCCAATACACGCTGCTCGCCGGGCTGGGTGGTTGCCCGGCGGTATCTGGCCGGGTTTGCGGCAAAAGCACATCGACCGGATGCTGGAAAAAGCGCAATAAGGTGTTTTTGCTGCAAAAATTGCTGTCTACACCGTAGACCGGGCGGGCCGGCTCGCTTAGTATTGAGGGTTCGGGTGCGCACCCCGTTTTACTGGATGCGCGCCGGAGTGATGTTGAGGCTTCAATAACAATTCTACCTGCCTTTACCGACAACCCGGATTCTTTAGCGAGGACCCATCATGTGTTCGATTTTTGGCGTGCTGGATGTACGCCAGGACGGTACTTCCGTCCGCAAAATGGCTTTACAGCAATCGCGATTGCTGCGTCACCGCGGCCCCGACTGGAGCGGTATCTGGACTTCCGGCAAGGCCGTGCTGGCGCACGAGCGCCTGGCCATCGTTGATGTGAATACCGGCGCACAGCCGCTGGTCAGCGAGTCGGGCAAACAGGCGTTGGCGGTGAACGGTGAAATCTACAACCACCAGGAAATCCGCCAGCAATTGGCGAAGCAGTACAAATTCAGCACGGAATCCGACTGCGAAGTCATCCTGCCCCTGTACCTGGAACACGGCGCGGATTTTCTCGACCGCCTGCGCGGCATGTTCGCTTTCGTGCTGTATGACGAGGCCAGCGACAACTGGATGATGGCGCGCGATCCCATCGGCATCATCCCACTGTATTACGGCCACGACGCCAATGGCCAGTTGCTGGTTGCCTCGGAAATGAAGGCGCTGATGGAAGTCTGTACCCAGGTGCATGAGTTCCCGCCCGGGCATTACTGGGTCAGTGGCCAACCGGAGCCCCAACGCTGGTATCACCGCGACTGGGAAAGCTTCGAGGCGGTGGAGCACAACACTTCCGATCGCGCCGCTTTGCGTGCCGCCATGGAAGACGCCGTCAAATCGCACCTGATGACCGACGTGCCTTACGGCGTGCTGCTGTCCGGCGGGCTGGATTCTTCCATCACCGCCGCGCTGGCTGCCAAACACGCTGCCATGCGGGTGGAAGACGATGAACGCAGTCCCGCCTGGTGGCCGCGATTGCACTCCTTTGCGATCGGCCTCGAAGGCTCGCCCGATCTCGCGGCAGCGCAAAAGGCTGCCGACCATATCGGCACCGTGCACCACGGCTTTACCTTCACCATCCAGGAAGGCCTGGACGCGCTGGAGGAAGTGATCTACCACCTCGAAACCTATGACGTAACCTCCATCCGCGCCGCCACTCCGATGTATTTGATGGCGCGAAAAATCCACGCAATGGGCATCAAGATGGTGTTGTCGGGCGAGGGCGCTGACGAAATATTCGGCGGCTACCTGTATTTCCACAAGGCGCCGAACCCACGTGCCTTCCATGAGGAAACCGTGCGCAAGCTGTCGCGCCTGCACAGCTACGACTGCCTGCGCGCCAACAAGGCCATGGCCGCCTGGGGCGTGGAAGCGCGCGTGCCTTTCCTGGACACGCGTTTCCTTGATGTGGCGATGCGCCTGAACCCCAGGGACAAGATGGCGGGCGTGCAGCCCGATGGTTCGAAAAAGATCGAGAAGCACATCCTGCGTGAAGCGTTTGAAGACCTGCTGCCAAAGGAAATCGCCTGGCGCCAGAAAGAGCAATTCTCCGATGGCGTGGGCTACGGCTGGATCGATGCCGTGAAAGACCATGCCAATGCCATGGTCAGCGATGCCGACATGGCGCGCGCCGCGGGGCGTTTTCCGTTCAACACGCCCGCCTCGAAGGAAGGTTACTACTTCCGCGGCATTTTCGAAAAACTCTTTCCGCTGGCTTCGGCCGCACAAACGGTTCCCGGCGGCCCGACGGTGGCCTGCAGCACACCCGAAGCCGTGTTGTGGGATAAATCCCTGCAGGAAATGAACGACCCGTCCGGCCGCGCCATGCGCTCGGTGCATGAGCATGCCTATGCCGCTGACGCAACCGGGGCAGCGTCCGGGGCTTCACAGTGAGCAGTGCGGTTAGCAGTGAACGGGCGAACAGCGAGGTGAGCGACAAGCAGTCCTTGCTGGTACAGAAATTCGGCGGCACCTCGGTTGCCGACCTGGCCGGCTTCGAGGCCAGCGCCGATGTGATCCAGCATCACGGTGGCGACGGCCAGGTGATCGTGGTGCTGTCGGCAGTGAAAGGCGTTACCGACCTGTTGCTGGCCGCCATCGACCAGTCAGTGGAGGGCGGAGATGGCAAGACGCCCCTGGCGGAAGCGCTGAAGCGGCAGCAAGTCGTCATCGATGAATACACCGCCAAAGGCATCCCCACGCCATTGGGCAGCGCGTTCCTGGCGGAGCAGACCGATCAGTTGGCGCAGCGTATCGAGGGTGTGCGCCTGCTTGGCCAATGCCCCGACCGCATCCGCGCGCGCATATTGGCCACGGGTGAAGGGTTCAGCAGCCGGCTGATGGTGGACCTGCTGCGCCATCGCGGAATTGCGGCCGAATGGTCGGATACCGATGTGTTGCCGCTGGTGAACGAAGACTGGCTGGATTCGCTGGTGGATGTCGATGCGGCGGGGCCGCTGCTCAGACAGCGCTTGCGGGACGACATCAAGGTGCTGGTGCTGCCCGGCTTCTACGGCCGCAATGCCGATGGCGAAATCCAGCTGCTGGGCCGGAATGGCACGGATTATTCCGCTGCCGCCATCGCCGCCGCCACCGGCGCATCGCGTTGCCAGATCTGGAAAGACGTGGACGGATTTTATACCGCCGATCCGCGCATCGTCTCCAATGCCCAGTGCCTCACCGAAGTGAGTTACGAAGAGGCCATGGAGCTGAGTTATTTCGGCGCCAAGGTGATTTCCGCCAAGGCGCTCACGCCGTTGTCGGCCAAGAATGTGTTGTGCGAGATCCGCAACACTTATGATCCCGACCTGCCTGGTACGCTGATCCACCGCGATGCCAAACGGGCTCATGTGGTGCGTGGCATATCGCATCTGCAGAACGTGGCCTCCATCACCCTGCATGGCGGCGGCTTGCGCGGCCGGGTGGGCATTGCCCGCCGCGTCATGGACGCGCTGGCCAGCCGTTCCATTTCCATCCTGTTGATCGTGCAGTCGTCCTCCGAGTACAGCATCACGCTGTGCGTGCGGCAGGTGGATGCCGACAAGGCCCGCCGCGCGCTGGAAGAGGAATTCCACTTCGAACGCCTGCACAAGCTGGTGGATGAAGTGCTGGTGCAGGGCAACCGCGCCGTGGTGTCTTTGGTGGGCGAGGGCATGAAGCATTACCGTGGCATTGCCGCGCGTTTCCTGACCGCCATCTCTTCCGCGGGGGTGAATGTCGAGGTGATCGCGCAGGGTTCCACCGAATGCGCCATCGCGGTGGTGGTGGAAGGCGATGACGCCCAGTCCGCCACGCGCGCCTGCCACACGGCATTCTTCAGCCATACCACGCACATCGACATCATCCTGCTGGGCTGCGGCAACGTGGGCGGCGAACTGCTGCGGCAGTTCCGCCAGCAATCACCCAAGTTGCTGGAGCATGATGTCGAACTGCGCGTGCGCGCCATCGCCAACAGCCGCCGCTTGCTGGTGGCCGATGACGTGATCGACCTGGGCCAGTGGCGTGAACAACTGGATGAAAACGGCAAGGCGTACGCCATGGATGACGTGATCGCCATCCGCGACCGGCTCGGCCTGCTGAACCCCACCATCGTGGATTGCACCACCGATGAGAAGCTGGCGGCGGAGTATGTGCGCCTGCTGGAAGCCGGGTTCAATGTGGTCTGCGCCAACAAGAAAGCCAACACCGCCTCGTTGCAGTACTACCGCGACATGCGCCGGGCGGCGTCGAGGAATTTCCGCCGCTTCCTGTATGAAACCAACGTCGGCGCTGGCCTGCCCATCATCGACACCTTGCAGGGGCTGATCCGCTCCGGCGATGAGCTGAAGTCGTTCGAGGGCATCCTGTCCGGGTCGCTGTCGATGATCTTCGGCTTGCTGGAAGATGGCATGGCGGTCTCCGAAGCGGTGGCCAAAGCCATGGCGCTCGGCTACACCGAGCCTGATCCGCGTGATGACCTGTCGGGCATGGATGTGGCCCGCAAGTTGCTGATCGTGGCACGTGAAATCGGCTTGCAGCTGGAACTCAGCGATGTGGTGGTGGAGCCGGCGATTCCCATGGACAGCATTGCCCACGTGGACAAGGCTGATTTGCTGCCGGCCATCCAGAAGCTGGATGCGGCGTTTGCCGAAAAAGTCTCAACAGCGGCGGCGGCGGGCAAAGTGTTGCGCTATGTGGGTAGCATCAAGGATGGCCAGTGCCGGGTGGCGGTGGAAGAAGTACCGAAGGACCAGCCGCTCGGAGCCATACGTGATGGTGAGAATGCCCTGGTGCTGCATACCCAGTACTACCAGCCCATTCCCATGGTGTTGCGCGGCTATGGCGCCGGCGCCGCGGTAACGGCCGCTGGAGTCTTCGGCGACCTGCTGCGAACAGTCTGGCGGCCCTTGGACCAGCGCTCATGAACCAGGCCGGAACTACGGCTGGCATGGAGTCGCCGCGTACCTTGCTGCGCATTTACGCCCCTGCCTCGGTGGGTAATGTGTCGGTGGGTTTTGATGCGCTGGGACTGGCGCTGTCGCCCATCGATGGCAGCCTGTTGGGAGACGTCGTGCAGCTGCAGGCAGCGGAACTGGAAGACTGGCAACTGGAGTGTGCCGGGCCGTTTGCGCACAAATTGCCGGACGACCCCGAGCAGAACATCGTGCTCAAGTGCTGTCGCCTGTTCCAGCAGGAAATGCAACAGCGCGGGATGGAGGTTCATCTGGCGCGAGTGACGCTGGAGAAAAACCTGCCCATCGGCAGCGGGCTGGGGTCCAGTGCCACCTCGGTTGTGGCAACTCTGGAAGCGCTCAACCGCTGGCATGACAATGCCTTTACATCAAAGGAGATTTTCCACCTGATGGCGGTGGCCGAAGGCGGCATCAGCGGCGAGGTTCATCTCGACAACATCGCGCCCTGCCTGTATGGCGGATTGCGGCTGTGCCCGCCATCCAGCCAGGCCGAATATGCCCTGCCCTGGCCGGCCCGCTGGCAAACCGTGGTGTGCTGGCCTGGCACGGAACTGGTGACGCGCGAAGCCCGCGCTGTGCTGCCGGAGACCCTGCCGCGGAAAACCGTGGTGCATCACGGCGCGCAATTTGCGCAGTTTGTGTATGCCCTTTACACCGGCAAAACCCGCCTGGCCGCGTCGTCGATGCAGGACCTGATCGCCGAGCCTTACCGGCGCAGCCTGTTGCCGGGTTTCGATGAGGCGCGTGAAGCCCTGCTGGAACTCGGTGCGCTGACAGTAGGTATTTCCGGCTCCGGCCCGACCCTGTTTACGATTGCCGATGATTCGCAGGTTGCCCAGGCTGCCGCAGCATGGTTGGATGAAAACTACCGGCAGAATGATGCAGGCTTTGTGCATATCTGCCGGGCGGACCTGGGCGGTGCCCGCAGCATTTAAGCTTGTAGGAGCGGCTTTAGCCGCGACAAGTCGGCGCTAAAGCGCCTCCTACGGGTAATGGAAATGGAAATATGGACCTGATCAATATCAAACACCCTGATGAGGCGGTGAGCTTCAAACAGGCTGTACTGCAGGGCCTGGGCCGCGACCAGGGCCTGTTTTTCCCGCGCCGGATCGAGCCGCTCACCGATGTAGACGGATTGTTGAAGACGCCATTCGTGCCGCGCAGCGCGACCATCCTGCATCACCTGCTGGGCGGCGAACTCAACCGGCAGGCCGTACTGGAAATGGTGGAAGCCGCGTTTGATTTTCCGTTGCCGGTGAAGCCACTGGACGAGCGGATTTCAGCGCTGGAGCTGTTCCACGGCCCTTCGCTGGCGTTCAAGGATTTCGGCGCGCGTTTCATGGCCCAGTGCCTGGCGCGATTCCGTGACAGCGGGCCCATGACCATACTCACCGCCACCTCCGGCGATACCGGCGCCGCCGTGGCGCACGCTTACTATCGCCAGCCGGGCATCGAGGTGGTCATCCTTTATCCCAAAGGCCGCATCACGCCCCTGCAGGAAAAGTTGTTCTGCACGCTTGGGGACAATATTCGAACCGTGGCCGTTGAGGCCGATTTCGACACCTGCCAGGCGCTGGTCAAGCAGGCTTTCGACGATGCCGCGTTACGTCGGGAGATTGGCCTGAATTCAGCCAACTCCATCAATATCGCGCGGCTGGTTGCACAGGTGTGCTATTACTTTGAAGCAGCTTCCCGAACCACGGCTGGGGGCGCCGATGTGAATCGGCTGGTGTTTTCAGTGCCCAGCGGCAACTTCGGCAATGTGACGGCCGGCTTGCTGGCGCGCGCCCTGGGGCTGCCGTACCGGCGTATCATTGCCGCCACCAATGCCAATGACACCGTGCCGCGCTTCCTGGCTTCGGGGCAATGGGATCCGCACGCCACCGTCGCCACCATGACCAATGCGATGGATATTTCCAACCCGAACAATTTCCCGCGCGTGCTGGAGCTGGAGAGCCGTCACGGCCTTCAACTTGCAGGATTCCTGTCTTCCTTCGCCCTGGATGATGCGCAGACCGCCGATGCCATGCGGGCCTTGTGGCAGCGGGGCTATCTGGCTGAACCGCACAGTGCACTGGCCTGGGCAGCCCTGCACAGCAGCCTGAAGGACGATGAGTTGGGTGTTTTCCTGTGCACCGCGCATCCGGCCAAGTTCCTGGAGTCCATCGAGACAGTGCTGGAAATTGAGATCGATTTGCCCGAAGCGTTGTCGGAAGTACGGAACAAGCCGGTTTTGTCGAGTACCATCAAAGGCGGTTTCGCCGAACTCAAGGCGCTGCTGACCAGGAGTTGACAGTCATGAAGAAAAATCCCAGTCTGGCCGGAATGCTCGCAGGCGTACTGGTCGCGGCCTTGCCGGCTGTCCTGTTCGCGGCTGAGCCCCGCAGCATGACCTGGGACTGGGTGACCGCCGGCAGCGTGAGCGGTTCGATGCGGGTGGAAGTGAACGCCGATGGCAGCCGCGACGCGGCATTTGAGTTCAACGACCGTGGCCGCGGCCCCAAACTGCGGGAACACAGCCAGGTTGATGAAAATGGCTTGCTGGTTGAACTCGAGATCACCGGCCACGCTTACATGGGCGCGCCGGTCAACGAACGCTTCAATGCCGATGGCAACACCGTCACCTGGAGCAGTACGCTGGAGAATGGCCAGGCCGAGGCTGGCGCTTACTACTGGCCCAGTGATGGCACTCCGATGCAGTTGGCCCTGCTGGCGCGGGCGTTATTGAAATCCGAATCGGGCAGCCTGCCGCTCTATCCTGCCGGTGAAGCTTCCATTCGCAAGATCACCGAGCATGCGATCGAGGGCGATTCTTCCAGGCTTGCGGTCTTGTACGCCATCAGCGGCCTGGGCTTTACGCCGGAATATGTCTGGCTGGATGGTTCGCAGGAACTGCTGGCACTGACCTATGGCTGGATGGGCCTGGCGCCCGCCGGGCAAGCCGAAGTGCTGCCCGAATTGCAGGCCCTGCAGGATGAGGCGGAAGCGCAACGTAGCCAGCGACTGGCAACGGAGCTGTCCCAGGCCCTTCCCGGTAAGTGGTTGTTGCGGAATGTGAACATCGTTGATGTGGCGACTGCAGCTACCGAGCCGGGCCGCATGGTGGCAGTAGAAGACGGGCTGATCAGGGGGGTCTGGCTGGATTCCGATGTGGTGGCTGAGTACGAGCTCAAGGATTTCGAGACCCTGGACGGCAAGGATGGCTATCTGATTCCGGGGCTGTGGGACATGCACACTCATCTGTCACTGGAGGACGGCCTGCTGCAGATCGCCGCCGGTGTCACTACGGTGCGGGACCTTGCCAACGATGAACAGCGCCTGGACGAAATCCGCGCCGCCTTTGATTCCGGCACAGCCATCGGGCCGCATTCCTACCGCGCCGGCTTTATCGACAGGAAAAGCCCTTATTCCGCACCTACCGGCAGGTTGGCCAACAGCCTGGATGACGCACTGGCCATGATCGGCGAGTATGCGGCCAAAGGTTATCCGCAGATCAAAATCTACTCTTCCATCGAACCCGCATGGGTTGCACCCATGGCCGAAGCCATCCATTCGGGCGGAATGCGCCTGTCCGGGCATATCCCTTCCGGCATGACAGCCGAACAGGCGGTGCAAGACGGTTTTGACGAAATCCAGCACATCAACATGCTGTTCCTGAACTTCCTTGCCGGCCCCGAGGACGACACCCGCACGCCGGTGCGCTTCAAGCTGGTGGCGGAAAAAGGCGGCGACCTCGACCTGGATTCAACGCAAGTATTGGACTTTGTGAAATTGCTGGCCGAGCGCGGAATTGTAGTGGACCCCACCGTGGCCATCTTTGACAGCATGTTCCGCCATCGCTCCGGCGAAATCGATCCGTCCTACGCCATGGTCGCCGATCACCTGCCGGCGTCGATACGCCGTTCCATGCTGGCAGGCGAGATGGATATTACCGACGAAAACGCGGAACGCTATGCGCGCTCCGCGCGCGCCCTTTTGAACATGATCCTGCGCCTGTACCAGGAAGGCGTTCCGATGGTGGCCGGCACAGATGCGCTGGCCGGCTTTACCCTGCACCGCGAGCTGGAACTCTACCAACAGGCCGGCCTGCCCTCGGAAGCGGTATTGCGGATTGCCACCCTGGGTGCGGCTGAAGTGATGGGGGCCGCGGAAACCGCCGGCTCCATCAATGTCGGCAAGGCGGCGGACATGGTGTTGTTGCGGGATGACCCGCTGCAGAACATCAGCGCCGTGCGCCATCCGCTGATGGTGTTCAAGCAAACCCACCGCTACGATCCGAATGCCTTGTACCAGGCCATAGGCGTTAAGCCGTTAAATTGACGCCACGGGTTCATCCCGGAAACGCATTTCAAGTCGTCATCCCGGAAATGCGTATCAAGTCGTCATCCCGGAAATGCATATCAAGTCGTCATCTCAAGAATGTACTTCAAGTCGTCATCCCGGAAATCGCGCAGCGATTGTCCGGGATCCATGTATTCGATATTGCCGCAGGAGAATTGGATTCCGGACACCTCGCTACGCTCGGTTCCGGAATGACGGGGTGGGATTGCCGCGATGACGGCGAGCAGGATCAGGCGCCCCAGCCCAGTTGCAGCAGGAATATTCCTATCATCAGGAAACTGATGGAGAGCTTGAATGCGGTGGCAAATACCAGACCCAGCCACGCGCCGATGCCGGCTTTGCCGGAGGCGTGCCAGGTATTGCCGCCACTGAGTTCGCCGATCACGGCACCCAGAAACGGCCCCAGGATGATTCCGGCGAGGCCGAAGAAAATACCCACGATGGCGCCGATGGTGGCGCCCCAGAAGGCACGTACGCCGGCGCCCGCGTAACGGGCACCGAATGCGCTGGCCAGGAAATCCACCAGTTGGGCCACGATGGTCAAAACGGCAAAAATGCCGATGGTGGCCCAGCCCATGGTACTGAAATCAGTGATCCACCCGCCGAGCAACAATCCGGCGAATACCAGCGGAACCCCGGGCAAGGCTGGCAGCACGGTACCGGCCAGACCGGCCAGTACCAGCAGGGTGACCAGCAGCCACCACAAAATTCCCCAATCCATCAGGCTGGCTCAGCCCGCTGGATATTCAGAACAGGGCAGCGATTTTGCCAAGCAGTGCGGTAGCCTGGTCGCGGTCACGGTTGCTGAGGGCGTCGAAGCGGCCTTTCAGAGCGGTGATGTAACGCGGATACTCCCGCTTGAACACCGCTTTGCCTTCCTTGGTGAGGTCGACGATGATGCGGCGGCCGTCATCGCTGTCGCCCCAGCGCTGCACCAGGCCTTTTTCTTCCAGGCGGTCGATCACGCCGGTCAGCGTACCTTTGGTGATCAGGGTGCGGTCGGTGATTTCGCTGCAAGTCATGCCGTCGGTATTGCCCAGGCAGAAAATCACCTTGGCCTGCGGGGCGGTCAACTCAGAACCTGAAAGACGGTGAATTTCGGCATCGTAAAGGGAAAACAGCTGGTGGGCGCGCGCCAGTTCGTTCATCAGGGGGATGAAGGCTTGCTCGGACGCGTTGCTTGCGGTAATTCGACTCATTTTCGGAACCTCTGAAAGTAAATACTAATCGGTACTATTATAGTGCCTGGAAGAACACAACTCAAGGCACGCCAACCAATCAATCCTGAACTCTGGCGCGCGATTGCTTGATCTGGGAACGCCGGGACTTGTTGGTTAGCCGCCGCTCCTTGGCCGCCTGGCTCGGGCGGGTTGGTATCCGCTTGCGATGCCGTTGCGTGGCCGCGCGGATCAGCTCGGTCAGCCTCTCAATGGCGTCCCGCTCATTCTTTTCCCTGCTGCGGAAACGCTGCGCCTTGATAACGATCACGCCGTCCGAACTGAGGCGACGGTCTGATATGGCCAGCAGCCGGGCCTTGCAATCCTCCGGCAGTGAAGAAGCGGCCACATCAAAACGCAAATGTATCGCTGACGAAACCTTGTTGACGTTTTGCCCGCCCGCGCCCTGTGCACGGATAGCTTCTAGTTGGACCTCATCCTCCGGAATTTCAAGGCCTGGCCGAATGGTTAACATGTCATTTCTGTGAAAATGTCGAATCTGGTAGCGACAGCCGGGCCGATGCCAGCGTTCAGACCGGCCAGGAGGTGAAAAGTTCAGTTATCGAAGCCGCTTGGTAATAGTTCAGACGTAAAAGTACAGATCAGTCTCAAGCCGTGGCCGCGCGTCGCGCCAAAGGCAGTTTCATTTCAAGGTATTGCAGCATGCCCTGGGCAGCTTCACGGGCGTCGGCGATGGCCGTCACTACCAGGTCAGATCCACGTACCATGTCGCCGGCGGCGAAAATGGCCGGATTGCTGGTTTGCCCGGGTAACGCGGAAGCACCTGCGGTAATCCTGACCCGGCCGGTTGTTTCCGTGTCCACCGCAAGCGCGGCCAGCCAGTCCGGTGGGCTTGGACGGTAACCGAAGGCGAAAATGACCGCGCTGGCGGGCAACACCTGCTCGCTTCCGGCCACCACCTGCGGCCTGGCCCTGCCGCCCTGTTCGTCCTGGATCAGTTCGGTTCGAACAACCTGCAGGCCGGAAAGCTTTCCCCGGCTGTGCTGCAAGGCCACCGGCAGGGTGTTGAACTCAAAATTCACGCCCTCTTTCATGGCGTGGTCCACTTCTTTCTGTGATCCTGGCATGTTGTCGCGATCCCGCCGGTACACACAACTCACGGATTTGGCACCCTGGCGGATGGCTGTACGCACGCAGTCCATGGCGGTGTCGCCACCGCCCAGCACCAGCACTTCCTCGCCGCGCAGGTTCACATGGGGATAACCCGGCATTTCCAGGCCGTACATGTGCGCAGTCTGCCCTATCAGGTAGGGCAAGGCCGGTACGATGCCGCCCTGGTCCATTCCGGGCAATTCCGCTTCAACCGGCGTATAGGTGCCGGTGCCGAAAAACAGCGCATCGTGCATACCCAGCAGTTCGTCCGCCTGGATATCACGGCCGATCTCGCAGTTCATGCGGAACTGGATGCCCATTTCCTCAAACACCTGTCGCCGCAGGCGCATGACCTTAAGCTCCAGCTTGAAATCCGGTATTCCGAAGCTCAGCAGGCCGCCGATTTCAGGGTGGCGGTCATAGACGGTGACACTCACGCCATTGCGGCTGAGCACATCGGCACAGGCCAAGCCCGCTGGTCCCGCGCCCACGATGCCCACGCTCCAGGGCTTGGGTTGCACATGTGACATGTTTGGCCGCCAGCCCTGCTTGAACGCCTCATCCACGATGTACCGCTCGATGGCGCCGATGGTGACCGCGCCAAAACCGGTTTGCAGGGTGCAGGCCTGCTCGCACAGGCGATCCTGCGGGCAGATACGCCCGCACACTTCCGGCAGGCTGTTGGTTTCATGGCAGAGGTCGGCCGCTTCGAGGATGCGCCCGTCACGCGCCAGTTTCAGCCAGTTGGGGATGTAGTTGTGAACCGGGCACTTCCACTCGCAGTAGGGATTGCCGCAATCCAGGCAACGCTCGCTCTGCTCGGCCGCTTCTTTCTGCTCATACGGTTTGTAGATTTCGCGGAATTCACTACGCCGCACTTCCAGCGAAAATACATCGGGGTCGTGGCGCTGCCGCTGCAGAAAAGCGAAATGATCGTGTTTCGGACTCATGCGCACCTCATTCCCGCTTCACGCTTTCACCAGCCGCAGGGGTACATCCTGCTGCGAAATCGCCTGGCTGGCCTGCAGGTTCTTGGGCAACACATACACCCAGTGCGGCAACATCAGGTCGAATTCATCCAGAACCTTGCGCCCCCATACGCTGCCGGTATGGTTGACGTGAGCGGTAATCAGCGCCAGCAGCCGGCGCCGCGGCGCGTCGAAACGCTGTTCCTCCAGCGGCGTGGCTTCGACGAATTCGGGATTCAGGTAGCGCGCCACCAGCTGGTTGGGGTCCAGCACGAACAGTTCGCCGCCGGTCATGCCTGCCGCCAGGTTGGGACCGACCGGGCCCAGTATCGCCACGATGCCGCCGGTCATGTACTCGCAGGCGTGGTGGCCGGCGCCTTCAATCACGGCATTGGCGCCGGAATTGCGTACCGCGAAGCGCTCACCCACCTGGCCATGGGCGTACAGTTCTCCGCCGGTGGCGCCATAAAGACAGGCATTGCCGAGGATCACGTTGCGGTGCGCCCGTTGCCGGTCCGTATCCGCGGTGGTAACCACGATACGCCCACCGGACATGCCCTTGCCCACATAATCATTGGCGTCACCGGTCAGGTGCAGGCTGACGCCCGGTGCGTTCCAGGCGCCCAGGCTCTGGCCAGCCGTACCGGTCAGGTGGATCTGCAGGCTGTCGGGTGGCAGGCCTTCGCGGCCATATTTCAGCGCAATCGCCCCCGACAGCGTTGCGCCGATGGAGCGGTCAAAATTCATGGTTTGGAAGTCGCCGCTCCAGGGGGTTCCCGCATCCAGCGCCGGCTGGGCCGCCTGCAGGATTTCCTGGTTCTTCAAACCCGGATCAAACGGCGGATTGCGGGCCTCCGTGCAGAACACGGGTTCATCGCCCCGGGCTGATGCCGAACGCAGAATGCGACTGAGGTCAAGCGCTTGCTGCTTGACCGTTATCCCCGGAATCTGTTCCAACAGGTCGCTGCGGCCGATGATGTCGGTGAACTGCTCGAAGCCGAGTTCAGCCAGCAGCTCGCGGACATCCCGGGCAATGAAACGGAAATAGGCTTCAACCCGCTCCGGCAAGCCATGGAAGTGCGCGTCGCGCAATCGTTTGTCCTGGGTAGCCACACCGGTGGCGCAGTTGTTCAGGTGGCAGATACGCAGGTATTTGCATCCCAAAGCAACCATCGGCCCGGTGCCAAAGCCGAAGCTCTCGGCGCCCAGGATGCCCGCCTTGATCACATCCAGGCCGGTTTTCAGGCCGCCATCCACCTGCAGGCGGATCTTGTGTCGCAGGCCATTCTCCACCAGCGCCTGGTGGGTTTCGGTAAGCCCGAGCTCCCAGGGAATGCCGGCGTACTTCACCGAGCTCAGCGGGCTGGCTCCGGTGCCGCCGTCGTAACCGGCGATGGTGATCAGGTCGGCATACGCCTTCGCCACGCCCACGGCGATGGTGCCGACGCCGGCACCGGCCACGAGTTTTACCGAGACCAGGGCCCTGGGGTTGACCATCTTCAGGTCAAAAATCAGCTGCGACAGGTCCTCGATGGAGTAAATATCGTGATGCGGCGGCGGTGAGATCAGCGTCACGCCCGGTGTTGAGCAGCGCAGCGCGGCGATTTCGGTGGTGACCTTGTCACCCGGCAATTGCCCGCCCTCGCCCGGCTTGGCGCCCTGGGCGATCTTGATCTGCAGTACATCAGCATTCACCAGGTAATGCGCGTTCACGCCGAAGCGGCCCGAAGCCACCTGCTTGATGCGCGAGTTGCGCTCGGAGTTGAAACGCCGCGGATCCTCGCCGCCTTCACCGGAGTTGGAGCGCCCGCCCAGGCGGTTCATGGCTATCGCCAGGGCTTCATGCGCTTCCGGCGACAATGCGCCGATGGACATTCCGGCGGAATCAAAGCGCGGGAACAGCTTTTCCTCGGGTTCAACCTGGTCGATGGGGATGGATCCCTGGCCTGGTTTCAGCGCCAGCAGGTCGCGCAGGGTCAACACCTTGCGGTGATTGATCATGTCGGCATAAACCCGGTAATCCTGCCAGCTGCCGCTGGCCACGGCTTTCTGCAACTGCATCACCACGCCCGGGTTGTAGCCGTGCTGCTCGCCGCCATTGACATAGCGGTAGATGCCGTCACGCACTGGTCTGGACTGCTCGCTCCAGGCCAGTTCATGCACCCGGCGGATGTCCGCCTCGAGTTCGGCAAAACCCGCGCCGGCGATCTTCGAGCGCACTTTCGGGCAGCACAGCTCAATGACTTCGTTGCTGAGGCCGACGGCTTCGAACAGCTGTGAACCGCGATAGCTGGCCATGGTGCAAATGCCCATCTTGGACAGGATCTTCAGCAGGCCCTTGCGGATGCCGCGGCGGTAATTCTTGCGCAGGTCGATCGGGTCGCCCTGCAACGCGCCGGCCTCGATCTGCTGGTTGATGCTCTGGAATGCCAGGTAGGGGTAGATCGCCGTCACACCCAGGCCCAGCAAAACCGCGAACTGGTGCGGGTCCCGTGCCGAGCCGGTTTCCAGGATGATGTTGGCCCGGGTGCGTTCATGCGCCCGCATCAGCGCCTGGTGCACCGCGCCTACGGCCAGGGGTGCCGGCATGGTGAGCGTGTCGCGGCTGATGTCGCGGTCCGACAGAACCAGGATGGTGGTACCGGACTTCACTGCCTGCAGGCAGTCCGCCACCAGGCTTTCGATGGCGTCGCGCAGGCCCTGCACCTCGGGGTCGTAATTCAGGCTGAAGCGCTGGTTGCGGTAGTGCCGCTGGTCCAGTCCGAGCAGGGTCTGGTATTTGACGTAGTTCAGTACCGGCCAGGGCAGGGTGACGCGATGGGCATGCGAGGCGGTCTCGTTGAACACGTTATGCTCGCGGCCGATGCTGGTCTCCAGCGACATCACAGACGATTCGCGCAGCGGGTCTATGGGCGGGTTGGTGACCTGCGCGAAGCCCTGGCGGAAATAGTCGTAAATCGAACGGTTACGCTCGGACAGCACCGCCATGGGCGTGTCATCGCCCATGGAGCCGACCGGCTCCTGTGAATCCGTGGCCAGCGTGTTCAGCACGGTTTCGCACTCTTCCAGGCTCAGTCCGAACGCGCGCTGGTACACGGGCAACAGGGCGGCCGATTCGCGCATGAACTTCAGCGCGGCCTTGCGCTCCTGCTCATCGTTGTTCCACACCCGCACCACGTTCTCCGCCAGCCACTCGCGATAGGCATGACGGGCCTTGAGGTGGTCGTCGATGGCATTGGCTTTCCACAGCTTGCCGGTGGAAATATCCACCGCGATCATCTCGCCTGGGCCCAGCCGGCCGCGCCGCTTGACGCGCTCGGGCGGGCAATCCCACACACCGGTTTCGGAAGCCACGGTGAAAATGCCATCGTGGGTGATGCTGTAGCGCGCCGGCCGCAGGCCATTGCGATCGAGGGTGCAGCAGGCAATCTCGCCGTTGGAGGAAACCACGCCGGCCGGGCCATCCCAGGGCTCCTGGTGCATCGAGTTGAATTGCAGGAAGGCCCTCAGGTCCGGATCCATGTCGGGCCGGATGGCGGGTGGCATCAACAGGCGCATGGCACGGAACAGGTCCATGCCACCGGCCATGAACACTTCGAGCAGGTTATCCAGCGAGGAAGAATCCGAACCACTCTCGTTTACCAGGTGGGACAGCGTCTCCAGTGAAGGCAGCAACGGCGAATGCAGGATGCCAGCGCGGGCATTGGCCCAGTCACGGTTGCTGTTGACGCTGTTGATCTCTCCATTGTGCGCCAGGAAACGGAACGGCTGGGCATAGTTCCAGCGCGGCAGCGTGTTGGTGGAAAAGCGCTGGTGGCAGATGCCGATGGCCGAGGTCATGCGCGGGTCGCGCAGGTCAGGGTAGAAATCCGCCAGGTGTTCGGCCTGCACCAGCCCTTTGTAGACCATGGTCAGCCGCGACAGCGACACGACGTAGTACAGGGGGTCGGGGTCAGGCAGCTTGCCATGTTCATCAAAGGCAAACCGGCGCGCAACGAACAGCTGCCGCTCCAGGTCATGCCGGTGCCAGCCGGGCGGCGCGTTGACGAACACCTGGTAAATGGCCGGCATGCTGACCAGCGCCTGCGCGCCCACAAACTCCGGCCGGGTGGGTACTTCACGCCAACCCACCACTTCAATCGATACCTTTGCCAGGTGGCGGGTGAGCATTTCCTTGCCGCGCTCGATCAGCGTTTCATCGGGCGAGAAAAACACCAGGCCAGCGGCAAAATTGTCGGCCAGGCGAAAACCGCAGTCGTTCGCGACATCACGCAGGAAAGGTTCAGGGAACTGCAGCATGATGCCGCAACCATCGCCGGACTTGCCATCGGCTGCGACCGCGCCGCGGTGGGTCAGGCGCGCCAGTGATTTCAGCGTGGTTTCCACCAGCCAGTGGCTCTTCTGGCCATCCATGTGCGCCAGCAGCGCAAAACCACAACTGTCGCGCCAATCCCGCAACGGATCATGCAGTGTGAGGCAAATTGGCTGGTCGGTTTCGGGCAAAGGATGGCTCCAAAAGCTTGTGGTCGCCGGGCAAGGGCGACACGCTGAGATTCAACAGGGTACTCAAAGCGGTATCATTGCAAAAGTTAATATTTTAAATAAAGAAATTCCATTAAGTTATGGTGCAGCGGCGGATGGCCCGCGCAAGCCTGCAATATTGACAATGCCGCTGCGCAAGCTATAGGGTATTCGACCAACAGGGTTCGGATGATGAACCCGCGTCATGGACGAGACTACGACTCAGGATGAGTACATGCCTGCCAGGCACACCATTCAAGCAATCCCTTTGCTCAGTTGTGGCTCACAATTCTGGGGTCCCCGGAATCAGGAAGAATCCGGGAAAATGCATTCTGCCTGTAGCAGAAACCACGCCGGCCCGGTCCGGGAGGGCCTTGAGCTTCCAGGGAAGTGGCCGGGTGCCACCGTGCGTGGGGCAGGAGACGCAGCTCGCGGAGCAAGGAACAGTCCGGCTGACAAGCCTGGCCTGTCACCAGCTTTCGCCGGGGATCCCTTTTAACGTTCCTGCTGACCTGCCGGAATCAGCCGTTGGCAGCTTCCGCGGCATAAGCGTTGATGTCTTCCAGCAGCTTGCGATGCACATTCTTGCCTTTGCGACTCAAGGAAAGTCGTCGAATGCGGCGGTCGGTGGCATCAAAATCCTGCCGGATCCAGCCCTTGCCCTCCCGGGTTTCGCCGAGAAGCGAAATAACCCGCGACACGGTTTTGGCGGATAACCCGGTGCGCCGCGCGACGTCAACCTGGGTGGTGCCTTCGTTATCGGCTACGGCCCAGAAAACCGCATAACTGGACAGGGACGCATCGCTTTGGCCCAGCAGTTTCAGGGGTTGGGAAAAGGCCCGGCGCAACAGTCCGGTGATGTTGCGCTCGGACAGCAGGTCGGTCGCGCTGATGGGTTCACCTTGCGTACTCACAAAAGCTCCTACTCTTCATTTGGTCTTTATGAACTACAAACGACAGTTACATAAGTTGGAATTTTATGGAAATCCCGTGACCGGAATGTGAAGAACGCCCGGTTGAGCCTCAACCAGGCGTGGAACCGCAGTGGAATCAGGGAAAGTTGTGCAGGCCAGACAGCCTGCCTGGCCTCAGTTGACGCGCTGGCGGTTTCGCGCCTGCTCGCCGTTGCCCGCTGGTGCGACGCTGTTCTGGCGCTCGATGGCGCGAGCCCGGCAGCGCCTTTCATTGAAAGCCTGCCATTGCTCCAGCAGCTCTTCAGACTGGATCTTGCAGGAGGGATCCAGCCCCAATTGAAGTTTCAAACTGATTTGATGAATCATATTCATGTTAAACGCCTCGTAAACGATGTGGCCTGAACTCTGCGTGGCCCCTGCCGGGTTTGTTCCTGGCTTGTTGTTACAGCATAGATGCATGGAGTGACCAAAGAGTTACAAGCGTTGCGGTAAAACGCCCTGTATTACCGCCGAATCACTGTCATCGCCCGCCGCAACCCGCGATGTAACCTGTCCGTGTTGGCTTACGCCCGTGTTAACGGGTGCTACAGCAGGAGCGGGGCGCGCACCTCATCACTGGCCAGCCGCCGTTTATGCAGTGGATTCAACCGCTGGTCCTGTCCTTTCGGCGGCACTGTTTGACAAGAATTGCAGATTGGGTTTTCATATTCACTGTCGGTAATGCCGCATTGTTTCAGTGGCTGGCCGATACAGGGGGACCAGGGGAAATCAAGGGAGTCCGCAGAGTTTTTCAGGGGTTTTTCAAGGGATAGTAGTTTTCAAGGGGATTGATCATGAGAATGTGGTTGTTGTTTGTTCTTTTTGTGTGCCTGTCTGGCGCGCTTTATCTCAGTTTCGGCACCTCCGAGTACAATGACAAGGCCAGCGAGTTGGTGAGCCAGCTCGAGGACATGTAAACCGGCGTTCGGTGCTTTCGTCCAGAACCCGGCCAAAACTCCACGCATAACCAGGCCCACAAGCCGGCCCACAAAACCCGGCCAACATAACTCGACATGGCTCGGTTAACATGGCGCCATGGAAACTGTGGCGAGCGGGGGCATGAACCGGGCGTGGATTGACCTTGATCCGGCTGATGTGCGGAATATGCTCATCAGCCTGATCGGTTATCGCTTTGGTGAACAACCGGAAACGCGCGTACCCGAAATCCGCGAGGAGCGGCGGGCGTACGCGCGGAAATTCCTGCGCCTGGGCGGCGTGACACAGAGCCAGACGGTAATTGACCTGGGGTCAGGTTGCGGATTTGGCACCGGCGCGATTGCGGAATGCGCCGCGCATGTGGAGGCCTGCGATATCAGTCCGGCTTTCCTGGAATTTGCCCGGCGTGAGTGCGCCGGGCACAGCAATATCCGTTTTCACCAGGTGCAGCCCCGCGACCTCAGCCCGATTTCCGACCACAGCATTGATACGGTTATTTCAATGTCCGTGTTCATACACCTGAACCTGTACGATATGGCCTGCTATTTCGCCGAGTTTCGCCGGGTGCTCAGGCCGGGCGGGAAAATCGTCTTCGATTTCGCCGACAGCAATCGCCTGTTCCGCCGCTTTCGCAATCATGGCAATGACCAGTTGTTTCGCGAGCACATGGGTTATTACAGGGAAAACCCCGCTTCCCTGGCGGGCCTGGTGCAGTTCAACAGCGCGGGCGGAATCAGGCAGGTCGCCAAAGATGCCGGATTCAGGCGCATCAAACGACGCGGGCATGTCCTGGTTTTTGCACTGCGGTAATTCATTAACGCACTGGTACACTGTTACATGAATACGTTGATGCAGGTGCTTCGATGCTTCAGGCCGGCGCCAATGATCGACGCCGGGTTTTCACTGGTTTCACCGCGCTAGCCACCAAAACGCGTCCGCAATCCGGCGTAAACAGCGCGGCCGGGCCGTGCG
>CAYYCX010000071.1:0-21803 GCA_964470455.1 uncultured Wenzhouxiangellaceae bacterium | reverse complement strand
GACAAGACAAGCCGCGAGGCCTATGAATTGCTGCCGGAGGTCGCCCGGGAAATCGGCCTGACCAGGCTGGGCGGAGAGGAGCGCGAACGATACATACTCTATCGCCCGGTTCCCACCGAGGAAAACCCGAATGGATACCGCGGGCGAACCACCATCCTTGAACTTTTGCTGATGACCGACCCCATCCGGCGCCTGGTGATGAACCACGCCACCTCGGGTGAGATCCAGGACCTGGCCATCGCTGAGGGCATGCGCACCATGTACCAGGACGGGCTGGAAAAATGCCTGAGCGGTTTGACCACGCTGGATGAAGTCTTGCGCGTTACGCAGGAAAGCTGATGCCGATGTTTGAATACAAGGCTGTTTCTCCCGCGGGCGAAACGGTATCCGGCACCATGGAGGCAGCCAGCCTGGACATGGTCATCCTGAAATTGCAGGAAGCCGGCAACCTGCCGTTGCAGGCGCAGGAAGCAGGTGCGGGTGGATTTGGCCTGAAGAATCTCAGCCTGGGCGGGCGCGGCATGAACAGCCGTGAAGTGGGCGAGTTTACCGAGCAGCTGGCTACCCTGCTGGGTGCCGGTTTACCGCTGGACAGGTCGCTCGCGGTTCTGATGGAGCTGGCCGATTCTTCCAAGATCCAGCGCACCGTCGCTGAAATCCGTGACCATGTGCGAGAAGGCGGGACCCTGTCCGATGCCCTGGAAAAGCAGCACGGAGCGTTCAGCCGCCTGTACATCAACATGGTTCGCGCCGGTGAAATCGGCGGCACCCTGGATGCAACGCTGAGCCGCCTGGCGGACTACATGGAGCGCTCCAAGGAACTCAAGGACAGTGTCATTTCCGCGTTGATCTATCCGGTCCTGCTGCTGTTCCTGGCCGCAGGGTCATTGATCCTGTTGCTGGTATACGTCATTCCGCAATTCACCCCCATCTTTGAGGAACTGGGCGGCGACCTGCCTACCATCACCAAGATCGTGCTGGGGGTCGGTTCCATCCTGCAGAATTTCTGGTGGCTGATGATCGCGGTAACGGTTTTTGTCGTGGTGCGATTCCGTCGCATGCTGGCCGATGAGGAAAAGCGCTTTGGCTGGGATGGGCGCGTGCTGGGCATGAAGTGGGTAGGCGACCTGGTCGCCAAACTCGAAACGGCAAGGCTGTCGCGCACCCTCGGAACCCTGCTGACCAACGGCGTGCCCTTGCTGTCGGCACTTTCCATTGCCCGCAATGTCATAAGCAACACGGTGCTGCGCAAGGATGTGACCGATGCCACCCGCGAAGTCAAAACCGGTGGCGGATTGGCGCGGAACCTCGCCAAGGGCGGGCGATATCCCAGGCTGGCTCTGCAGATGATCAGCGTCGGTGAAGAAACCGGGCAGCTTGATGGAATGCTGATGAAGGTGGCGGATACCTACGACAAGGAAGTGAAGAATACGATAGACCGGCTGCTGGCCATTTTTACTCCGGTTGTTACCATGTTGCTGGCAGCCATGATCGGCACAATCGTTTTATCGGTACTGGTGGCGATTCTCAGTATCAACGACCTGGTTGGCTGATGGCAGTCCGTTTTACTCATGGGGACGGAGACAGCGCGCTGGAGCGCTGCGGATTTGGGAAGATAGGATTTTTTGGAGACTGGAATCATGTACAAGATGAAAATTGTCAAGCCTGCAAGACGGGGTGCTTTTCCACAGGGCGGCTTCACCCTGGTGGAATTGCTGCTGGTGCTGGTTATCCTGGCTTTGATTGGCGGCCTGGTCCTGCCCGGAATCATCGGCAAGGCCGAGGGTGCAAAAGTCAAGGCTGCGGCATCGCAGGTCAGCCGTTTGGCCATGGCGGTGGAAAGCTATTACCTGGATACCGGAGCAACGCCTGAATCACTGTCGCAGCTGGTTACCGAAGGAAGTGATCCGGGTTGGAACGGCCCTTATGTCAAGGAGTCCAGCCTGAAGGACCCGTGGGGTCGTGATTATGAATTCCGTATGCCGGGCGAACACGGGGAATTCGATATCTTTTCACTGGGTGCGGATGGGCAGCCGGGCGGCGAAGGCAAGAACGCTGACATCACCAGCTGGGAGTAAGCGTACTTCCGGCGACGGGTCGCGGTTCCAGCAGCCACTCAGTCCCTTGAAAATCATTCTCTCCAATCCGGGCCTTGCAGGTTCCGATGGCCGGCCTCGAACGGCGGCCGCTGGGTTTACCCTGGTCGAGTTGCTCGTGGTCATGGTGATTGCAGCACTGGTTCTGGGCCTGGTGGCCACGTCGATTTCCCGCAATATTTCGGGCGCGGAAATGCGCAGTGCGGCGAACAAACTGGCAGCCTCGCTGCGGTATACGCGAACCCGCGCCATTCTTGACAAGGAGGAGCAGGTATTCCTGGTTGATACTGAAAACCAGTCCTACCTGGCCCCAAAACGCGAACCGGTGGTTTTGCCTGAAGGCATGACCATTGCGTTGACCACCGCCCGCTCTGAACTCACTTCAGAGAACGTCGGCGGCATCCGGTTTTATCCGGATGGTGGATCGACCGGCGGCTATGTTGAACTGGATGCCAACGGGCGCGTATACCGCGTCGATGTTGCCTGGCTGACGGGCGAGGCATCCATACACCGGGATGAAGATTGAAGTGCCTTTCCCTTCGAAACATGCAGCAACGCCGGCCCGTGCGCAGCGAGGGTTTACCTTGCTCGAAGTGCTGTTGGCTTTTCTCGTCTTCGCGCTGAGCTTCGCCGTAACGCTGGAGATTCTGACCGGCGCCATCCGCAATACGGCGCGCGCCAAGGAACAGACCGAGGCCAGCCTCATTGCACAGTCAGTGATGGACCAGGTGGGCCTGGACATTCCGCTTCGTGCCGGCGCGAGTTTCGAGGGCGAGGAGGGAGTTTATCGCTGGCAGATCGATGTATTTCCATTCCAGGGCGGATCAGACAATCAGCGCAGCATGGACCTGATGGAAATTACCGGGATTGATCTGCTGGAAGTGGAATGCATTGTCAGCTGGGGCGAGGGCCAGCGTGAACGGTCACAGGTTTTCAGTACGGTGAAGGCCATGCGCCCGGATGCCGGAGGCTTCGACATATGAGACGCGCTTCGGGCTTTACGCTGGTTGAGCTGCTGCTCGCGGTGACGCTGTTGAGCATCCTGCTGGCGCTCACCTACGGGGGGTTGCAGGCTGCCACGCGCACGACCGACCGCGGCCAGAAGATCCTGGAAGAAAGTGGCCGTTTACGCATGGCTCACCAGTTTGTCCGCAAACAGATCAACCAGGCGCTTCCGCTGGGATTCAACCAGCAGGAGGATACTGCTTCCGCACTGGGTGAGCCGCCAATCACGGAGGTGTTTGCCGGCAGGCCGGATTCCATCCGTTTCGTCGGCCCCATGCCCGGTTACCTGGGTTTCGGAGGTCCGCAGGTGCAGGAGCTGAACATTATCGATGGCGATGACGGGCTGGAGCTTGTGCTATCCCACGCATTACTGCAGGGTTTCGAAGACGCCAGCCTGGATGAGCGCGCTCCCATCGTTCTGATCGATCACATCGCGTCCGCCGAATTCAGTTTCCTGGCACGCGATGAAGAGGGTGAAATTGCCGGTTGGGTGACTGACTGGGAGGAAACTGCCCAATTGCCTGTGGCTGTGGCGCTGGATATCCAGTTTGAGGAAGGGGCCTATACGGACTGGCCCTTGCTGGTTGCGGCGGTGAAAATCGACGCTTCCGCTGTTGATGGTGCGCTGGAAGGAGAAGATTCCTACCAGTCCGCGGTGCGCGAATTGATTGAAAAAAGGCGGCAACAGAATTGACCGGCCGCCCGACAGTGCAGAAAGGCGTGGCCCTGGTAATCGTGTTGTGGATCCTGTTGCTGGTCACCATAACAACCAGCGCCTTTACGCTCATGGCGCGCATGGACAGCCTTGAGGCACACACCATCCTGTGGAGCACCAAGGCCCGCCTGGCGGCTGAAGCCGGCTTGAACATGGCGGTGCTCTCCTTGCGTGATCCGGATGAAACCCTGCGGCTGATTCCGGACGGAAGGCCATTCCTGGTGCAGTACCATGATGCCCGGGTGGAAATCCAGGTTACCGACGAGCGGGGAAAACTTAACCTCAATTCCGCATCTGAAGCCGAACTCTGGCAACTATTCTTCGCCAATGGCCTCGAAGAAGAGCAGGCTGCGCTGTTGACGGATGCGGTGATGGACTGGAAGGACCTGGATGAACTTACGCGCCCCAACGGTGCTGAATTGCCGGAATATGAATCAGCGGGTTACCAGGTTGGCCCTGGCAACCGCAATTTTGTCATGGTCGAGGAATTGCTCCAGGTCATCGGCATGCCCTGGGAACTGTTCCAGCAAATCCAGCCAGGCCTGACGGTATGGTCCGATTCCAGAACGGTCAACCCGGCGTTTGCGCCGGCCGAAGCGCTGCTGGCGCTGCCGGACATGACGCGGGAACTGGCGGATGAATTTGTGCAGGCACGGCATGAACTTGAATCATTGAACGACCTGAACCTGAGCCTGCCGTCAGGGCAGGTCGCCATGGCACAGGGCAGGGGCCTGACGTATAGTATCGTCGCCAAAGCGACCTTGCCGAATGGCATATGGGACCAGATAGAAACAACCATTCGTCTGGGTGGCAACGAGGATGGCCAGCCATTCCGTATCCTGCGCTGGCGTGAAGGATTCCACCACTGATATCCCTATGGCTATAACGATAAAAAATAAAGTCCAGTACTGGCAGGCGCGAATCCGGAATGGCCCCGTGGGAGAATTCTTTTCCTGGTGGTGGGGCGAGCTCAGGCAGCTGTTGCCGGAAGCCTGGCAGGACAGGCTAAGGCTGGCAACGCGGCGCCTCAGCATGCAGTTCACCGATTCGGAACTGCACATCGGTATCTGCAACGAGCAGGCAATCAGTGCGCTGGAGAGTCTTTCTCTGGACCAGGACCCCGTGCTGGTTCAGGAACAGCTCAAGCCCCTGTTTGCAAAAGATGACCTGAACGAATTGCCCAAATATCTGTTGCTGGACCACAACCGGGTGCTGCGCAAGGAATTGAAGCTGCCCGCTGCCACCGAAGCCAACCTGCAAAGCGTGCTGTCTTTTGAAATGGATCGGCAGACGCCGTTTCGGGCCGCCGAAGTCTATTTCGACTGGCGCATGCTGCCATCCACGGGCGAGTCCGGGGAAATACGGCTGGAAATGCTCGTGGCGCCGCGTCGCGTGGTCGACCCGTTGCTGGAAAAACTTGCGGCGAGAGGGCTTGCTCCTGCGGGCATCGATGTCGTGCGCGATGGCCACAGTGTTGGTGTGAACCTGTTGCCGGCGGAACAGCGGCACAAGGTCATGCATCCGCGCACGCGCCTCAACTATGCGCTGGCGGGGGCCGTGGCGGTATTGTTGGTGGTGGTGATGGCCCAGTCCCTGAGTGCACGGGCTGATCGCGTGGGCAAGCTGGAAGAAGCCATTGCCGATGTGCAGGACGAAGCCCGCCGTGTGCAACGCCTGAAGGAGCAGGTGGCGGACACCAGCGAGGCCGCGAGCTTTCTCACACGCCGGCGCGGACAGTCGCCCCTGGCCATTGAAGTACTGGCGGAAGTCACTCGTACCTTACCCGACGGCACCTATCTCGACCGCCTGGTGGTTGGCAGTGATTCGGTCATCATGCAGGGCAAATCAGGCAATGCGCAGCAACTTATCGAACTGGTAAACCGCTCTGACATGTTTGATGCCGCCGCGTTCCAGGGTTCCACCCGCCTGGATTCCACCAGCGGCCTGGAAGTTTTTGAGATCAGGAGCAAGGTCACCCTGGAGCCGCAGCCATGATTGTTGCAAGCCTCAAGCAGGGTAATACCAAACTCACTGCCGTGCTGTTGCTGGTGATCACCCTCATCCTGGTCTACCTGCTGTGTTTCCACTGGTTCATTCTCAGCCACCTCAGCTACGGCGAGGAGATTTCTGAACTGCAGTCCCAGCTGGATCGCTATCGGCAGGTGGCCGCGCAAAAGGACCTGGTTGAAAAGCAGTTGGAGGCATTACAAAGCCGGCGCAGTGAATCAAACCTGTTCCTGGCCGAGGGCGATTTCAATGAGGCCGCCGCCGCCATGTCGGAGCGGTTGAGCCAGATGCTGGCCAGCTTTGCGGATGACTCCTGCCAGATCGTCAGCCGCCAGCCGGAGCGGGCCCGGGAAGTGGAACGTTTTGAAAAGGTCACGGTGAACGTGCGGATGCGCTGCGAAATCGAAGACCTGATGATGATGCTGTACAACCTGGAAAACGGCGCGCCGATGATTTTTGCCGAAGAGCTGACCGTGCTCAAGCCCAGGGCAAGGCGGCGCGGCAACCAGGTGGTTGATGCCCAGACCCTGGACATCCGATTCAACATGTCCGGGTATCTGCGGAAGGGCGGCTCATGAACCGGCTGTTGCAGGATAACCCGATTGGGCTGGCCCTGGCGGGAGCCGGAGCCTTCCTGCTGCTTTGCATTGCGATCATCGCAGTCTGGTCATTTGTTCCGGTGGGTGAAGGCGACCTGGAAGCAACCAGCCTGGGCGACGACTCCCTGGTCCGGATTCCCGAGCTGGCGGAAAGCCAGCCGGTGGAAAACTATTCGGTGATTGTGCAACGGCCGTTGTTCAACGAAACCCGGTTGCCCATCATGGAGGCCGATCTGGATTCGGAGGAGCCGGTTGAAGAGGTCGTGGTCGCGGATGAAACGGACCTCGAAGTGGAGTTGTCAGGCATTGTCATCACTCCCACGCTTCGCATGGCGACCCTGAAGAGGACCGATGGATCAAAATCCCTGGTGGCGATTGAAGGAAGGTACCTGGAAGGCGAATTCGGCTCCTGGAAGCTGACCCGCGTGGAAGACCGCCAGGTGCTCCTTACATCCGGCGCCGGAAAGGAACTGCAATTGGAATTGCAGGTCCATGACGAGAGAATTGAGCCACCCGAGTTGCCCGCGGAGCCCGCCGGCGAGGAGGTTGCCAGCGCCGGGGAAGCAAGCGTCGAGCAGGATGACGCCGCGCCCATGACCCGGGCGGATGAAATCCGCCAGCGCATCGCTGAGCGGCGGGAGCAGCTGAGGCGTGAGGCCGAAGAGGCCGACCGTGCGGGTGAGAACAATGCCCAGCCCAGCTATGAAGAAGCAATCCGTGCCATGATTAACCGTCGATCGGCCCCCAAAGAAGAGCCTGAAAATGAACAATAGAGGCGCAGCGTCCATGAACAAAGACACCGCTGAATTCGCACCGCGATGGCAGGACCCATGCCGCCTGTTGGGCCGCCAGACACGCAGCCGGTGGCCAACGCGGTTGGCACTGGTCCTGACAATCAATATCATCGCTGCCTGCAGCGCGCCTCCGCCGGTGCGCCCGCAGACCATCGGCAAGCCGGTCAAGACATCGGCTGATCCATTGCCGGATGCCAAAGTGATTGCCGGACCATCTACTGATTCCAGTGCCAGCCCGGGCATCAAGAAAACAGAAATTTATGAGGGCACCGGCAAGTTCATCGACGAAGAAGCCGCGGCTCGCCGCCCGGCCCCGGTCGCCGAAGACGGCGAAATCGTACTGAACTTTGAAGGCGAATCCATACAGTCCGTGGTTCACACCATCCTGGGCGAGGTGCTTCAGGAGACCTTTGTGATCGGCCCGGGAGTTGCCGGAGAAGTCACATTCTCTACCTCCAAGCCCGTCAGCCGCGACCAGCTCAAGCCCATTCTGGAACTGCTGTTACGCTGGAACGGCGCAACCCTGGTGTATACCGACGGGCGTTATAACATCCTGCCGGTTGCGGATGCCATCAAGGGCAATCTCTCTCCTCAAATGACGCCTGCGCAGGCTGCCAAGGGCTATGAAGTCCAGGCGGTGCCGCTGCAGTACGTGTCAGCCATCGAAATGGCCAAGATCCTTGAGCCCTATGCGCGTCCGGATGCCATCGTCCGCGCCGACCAGTTCCGTAACATGATGTTTCTGGCCGGTACCCCGGAAGAGTTGCGCAACTACCGCAAAACCATCGAAGTGTTTGATGTGGACTGGTTGGAAGGCATGTCAGTGGGAATTTATCCGCTGCGCACCGTTGATGTTCAATCCATCATCACCGAGCTGGAAGGCATATTTGCTGCGGAGGGCGAAACCCCGCTGGCCGGCATGTTCCGTTTCATGCCACTGGAGCGATTGGGTTCGGTGATGGTGATTACCTACCAGGCCGAATACCTGCACAAAGCTGAAGAGTGGATTGAAATCCTCGACCGGGGCGCCGCCGGGGCAGGCAAGCAGCTTTACGTGTACCGGGTGAAAAATCTCGAGGCGCCGGTATTGGCAGGGTATTTGACCGAAATATTCGGCGGCAGCGCCGGGGGCTCCCAGCGCCAGAGCCAGCGCGGCTCGCTGGCGCCGGGGCTGGAGCCGGTGCAGATTGGCAGTGTGGCTGATTTCAATGAAAACCGGCTAGGCTCTGAAACCCAGGCTACCACTTCCACCGGCGAGGGCGGCGGGTCCGTGCTGAATGTGGGCGAGGGAGACATTCGTATCACCTCCGTCACCGAAACCAATTCACTGCTGATCCAGGCCACGCAGTCGCAGTACAACTCGATCCTGGCCGCCATCGAGCGCATCGATATTGAGCCATTGCAGGTCCTGATCGAATCCCAGGTACTGGACGTGGAACTCAACGAGGAACTGCAATTCGGTGTCAACTGGTTCCTGACCAACAACCCGGACCTGGTGCCGCAGCCTTACAGCAATCCATCCGGCCGGTATATCGATTCGGCCGGGTTTGGCGGACAATCCGAACTGTCAGGCGGTTTCAATTTCCTGACCACGATTTCACGCCCGCTCAGCGAGGGCGCGGCATTCATCCAGGCCACCATCGCCGCCCTGGATGAGGTGACCGACGTCCGGTCACTGGCGGCCCCGTCGCTGCTGGTTCGCAACAATGCCACGGCTACCATCACCGTGGGTACCCAGGTACCGGTGCAATCCTCGAGCATCTCAACCGGTAACAACAACGTCGTGAGCAGCGCGCAGTATGTGTCCACTGGTATTACCCTGACTGTTACACCCCGCATCAATCCCGGCGGCCTGGTCTACATGGAAATTTCCCAGGATGTGAGCCGCCCCGGTGCGCGGGACCCGGATATTTCCACCAGCGGCAACCCGCCGATCAACAGCAAGACCGTGTCCAGCCAGGTTGCCGTACAGTCCGGGCAGACCATATTCCTGGGTGGGCTGATTTCCGAGCAGACCTCGCTGGGCCGCAGCGGTGTTCCATACCTCAACCGCGTGCCCCTGGTAGGGCCTTTGTTCGGCTCCCGCAGCAAGGCCAACGCGCGCAGCGAGACGCTGGTCATGATTACGCCTACCGTGGTTGAAACAGCCGTTGACCTGAAATCGGTGAGTGAAGAGATGGAAAACCAGTTCTCCCGCGTGCCGCCATTACGCATATCCACACTGGTGCGTGAGCCGGAGGAAGAGCCTGATGAACAGTGACCCGGGCAATGGCCGGATCTGTGATGTAAAAAACGGTAAATTTTCGTTAACAAGTACAGGAATGAAGTCCATGCACACCTTATTTTCGCGTTTGGCCCGGCAAAGCCATCGATCCTTTCCGCTGGTGGCAGCCCTGGCTCTCGGCATGTTGCTGACCGCCTGCGCAGGCAGCGGCGCCAAGAAGAAAAACCCGGTTGAAGATCGTGCCCAGCAACGCTGGGACGCCTTGCTGGCGGGCGATTTCGACACTGCCTACAGCCTGTATTCGCCCGGCTACCGTTCGGCTAACTCACGGGTAGACTTCGAAATTTCGCAAAGATCACGCAAAGTGGCGATACTCGCGGCCAAGGTTGAAAGCAGCGAATGTGAGCCTGAAGCCTGCACCGTAACCGCGCATGTTCAATACCGGGTTGGTGCGCCCGCCCCGGGTGTTTCAAAATGGGAAAGCAGCAGCAAACTGCAGGAAAGATGGGTTAGGACGGAAGGAAAGTGGTGGTATGTTCCGGAGCAATAAGGGCCTGAAATGAGGCTTCGTTCCAGTCTCCTGGACGCTGGCCGCTTTGTTGCTTTGGTATATCAATTGTCGTAATATTGGCCCGCGATCGACCAGACCAAGGTCCGGTTCGCCTTTGGAGTTGGGCGCCATGCCAAGTGTCTGGTTGGTCTTGTTAAGCCCCTGTGTACACAAATTAGGAGTGTTGTAATGAACAGAAAAAATCTGACAGCTGCAGTGCTGGCGGGACTGGCAGGAGCTGCCGGTATCGCTGGTACCGCGCAAGCAGTCAACATGAATCCGGATGGATTGGGCCAGGTGCTCATTTATCCGTACTACACCGTAAGGGACGGCAACACCACAATCCTGTCTGTGGTCAACACCACTGACAGCGCCAAGGCCGTCAAGGTTCGTTTCAAGGAAGGCTACAACTCACGTGAAGTCCTTGACTTCAACATGTACATGTCAGCCTATGACGTCTGGACTGCGGCTCTGTATGACGATGCCGGCACCCCGACAATGGTTACCTCCGATACCACCTGTACCGTTCCGTACTTCTACGGCAACGATACCGATGCATTCGGCAACACCGTAGGCACCCAGGAATTCCTGCCGTACGCCTACACCGGCAAGAACGTAGACGGTGGCCCGACCACTATCGATCGTGCAGCTGAAGGTCATTTCGAAATCATCGAAATGGGCACCCTGACCGACGAGAGTGAAACTGCCAAGCGTGATGGTTCTGCTACCGCTGCCACCCACGTTCTGGTTGACGGCAAGGCCGTTCCCAAGAACTGCCAGCAGCTGGTAGACAACTGGTCAATCATCAACAGCGTAAACGGTATGTGGATTGATGATCTGTCCGGTGGCACTTCTGACCTCGACGTAGAGCGCAACAGCGGCGGCCTGTTTGGTGGCGCTGGTGTGATCAACGTTGGTAACGGTACGTTGTTCAGCTACAACGCCAAAGCCATCCAGGGTTTTGACAAGGATCTGGACAGCGCCAGCCTGCACTACGAGCCGGGTAACATCAACCCGAGCCTGAACTCAGGCGACCAGATGACGGCTACCCTGTTCTTCGGTGTTCCGCAGGATACCGCTGTATCCCTGTCGTACTACCGTGGTGTAGACGCCCTGTCTGCAACGTTCATGCATGAGTACACCATGAACGAATTCAACCAGAATGCAAACCTGAATGCTGCTTCTGAGTGGATTGTGACTTTCCCGACCAAGAACTGGTACGTGGATTATCAATTGCTGCAGGACCTGGATGACGTATGGGTTCCGAAGATCAGCGACCCAGGTTGCGGTGGCTGGATTCCTGGCGAGCCGTTCCCGGCACGTTCTGGTCCTTTCGATGATTCCAGTATCGATAAGACTGACATAAACGGCAACGGTGTTCCTGATGTCCAGGAAGACTGGGTACTGTGTACGTATGAAGAAGTAACGGTTGACTACACTGAACCCCGCAACCCGTTCACCACCCTGTTTGACGGTGAAGCGTGTGAACTGTTTGGTCTGGAAAACTGGGATCAGGAAGAAAGTCCGTCCACCCCAGGTACCGTGAACAAGCCGCCAATCGTTTCTCCGCCTCCTCCAGGCGGAACGCCTCCTTCATCAACTCCGTTTGCCTTGTGCTACGAAGTTAACCGCATGAAGTTTGGCGGAAACGATATCTTCGGTGACAGCGACCTGCTGTACACAGTTGATACCGGAATCGAAGCTGGCTGGGCGCGCATTAACTGGGGTGCTGATCCGGAACATGAGGACGATGTTGGTCTGATTGGTCTGCCAGTCACCGGTTACTGGGCGGTACGGTTCGAGAACGGCTTCCTGGGTACACCAGAAGCAAGCGTTCTGGCCAACTACGGTGGTCTGTTTGAACACCGCGGTAACGTCCGTCGTTCCTACTCTGGCGAGCGTCCGAGCCCGGATTAGTCCAAAGCAGGAACCAAGCGTTACTGAGTTGCAAAACTCAAGCTGTAAAAGAAGGGGCTGCCTAGGCAGCCCCTTCGTTTTATGTGAATCGGTTCAATGTCACCAGGTGCTGGTTTGAACTGAATCACCTCATGCATGTCAGAACGAATCCTGTCTTTCCTGATAAACCACCCATGCGAATTCCGAGAAGTTCAAAACCATGAAACTGACCAAAAACCTGTCTGCTGCAATTTCCAGCGCGTTTGTTCTGATGTTTGCCGTAGCCAATGTCCAAGCCGAAGCGACAGCGCCCAACCTGAGCAACCCCAACGTGGACAAGAATGATCCCAATCAGGTACTGGTATACCAGGGCGATGCGGTATTGACCCAAAACGAAATCGACGCTGCCTTCAATGAGATTCCTGAGCATCTTCGGCTGGCCTTCATCCGCGATGGCGCAAAGGTTGACCAGTTGGCGAAAAGCCTGCTGGAAGCAAAAATGCTGAGCAATGATGCAGTCGAGCATGGCTTGACGGACGAGCCTCTGGTCGTCGCCGCGATGCAGATGGCCGCCACTCGCGAACTGGCCAAGATCTGGACCAAGAGGATTCCCGAATTGGCACCTGATGCCGATTTCGAAGCCATGGCGAAAGAAGATTACCTGGCAAACCCGAAAAGCTACGACAAGAGCGCTTCCATCGATATCACCCAGATCCTGATTAGCACCGATGAACGAAGCCTGCCGGAAGCAGAGGAAATTGCGCGAGACCTCAAGGCAAAACTGGATCTTGAACCCGAAAAGTTCCAGGAATTCGTTGCGCTCTATTCAGATGACGATTCCAAGCTCACCAACTTTGGCCAGCTGAAAAAAGTAACCAAAGGAAAAATGGTTCCCCCCTTTGAAAATGTCGCATTTGCCATGGAGACTGTGGGTGAAATCAGCGAACCCGTCACCACCCAGTATGGTGTTCACCTGATCCGCCTGGATGCGATGAACAGCGCAGGAATTCCTCCATTCGAGAAGGTTCGCGAAGAGGCCATCCAGAAGCAGAAACGCGAATACCAGCAGTCTTACCTGCGCAAATACCTCAGCAGGCTGTTCAGCGAACCTGCGGTATTCCCGGAAGGATCGGTGGAAGTCATGGCCAAAAGGCACTTTGGGGAAAATCTTGAACTGGCGCCGGTTTTCAAGGAAGACGTTGCGGACTGAGGGGCCTACCCGTGTTGCCGGGAATCCGCCTGATTGATCCGATCAGTGTTCATTCCAGCGTACAATACGCCGTGTGAATCAATTCAATTCGGTCATATTCCTGCAACTGGTATCACGCAGTATTCGCACTGAATACCTGGAAAACGTGACCGGCTTTGCATGGCTGATTCTGCAGCCCCTGCTGATGCTGGCTGTCTACGCTTTTGTGTTTTCAACTATTTTCCAGGCGAGAGTGCCGGATGCCGCGGATATCGGTTTTATCGGTTACCTGGCGGTGGCTTTCTGGCCGTGGACCGCGTTTTCTGAGTCCATTCTCAAGGCCAGTTCCGCCATCACTTCCAATGCTGCGTTGATCGGCAAGGTTGCCTTTCCCACCGAGATGTTGCCGCTGTCAGTGGTTGCGGCCACATTTTCCATGCACATGGTGGGATATCTTGTAGTTTTGTTGGTGCTGTCGCTGACCGGTACGGAACTGAACTGGGTGGGCCTCTTGCTGGTAATACCACTGTTGCTGTTGTTGGCAATTTTTGCGGCTGGACTGGCCTTGTTTGCCAGCGCCCTGCAGGTATTCATTCGCGACCTTGCCCAGATACTCCCGCCGCTGATGACTTTCTGGTTTTTCACCACACCCATTCTCTACAGCACTTCCATGCTGCCGGAAAAAGTGGCATTCATCTTCAGCTGGAATCCGGTTGCGTGGTTCATTTCGCGACTGCGGGGCGCACTGCTTACCGGGAGTTCATCCGTGGGCCTGGCCGATCTGGTGGTTCCGGTGCTGAGCGCTCTGGTCCTGGTATCAGGGCTGTTGCTGTTCAGGCGCTTGCGCGGTCACTTTGAGGACTTCCTGTGACGCAGCCGCTGGTCCAGGTTTCAAACGTCAGCAAGTTTTATCCGCGGGTTCATCATCCCTGGGAGAGGTTGCGGGCATTTTCCGCGCTGCTGCGTGGCAAGGAGCCTTCGCAGGGGGCCCAGGTGCTGAAGGACGTCAGTTTTGAAGTATTGCCCGGGGAGTCTTACGGCATTATCGGTGAAAATGGCGCCGGCAAGTCCACCCTGTTGAAAGTACTGACCGGTGTAATCAGCCCCAGCAGCGGTTCGGTGGTGGTTCGGCCGAGGGTAGCGGCGTTGCTGGAACTGGGCGCCGGGTTCCAGCCGGACTTTTCCGGAATGGACAACGTACGCATGAAAGCAGCCCTGCTCGGACTCACTCCAGCGCAACTCGACCAGCGCATGGACCAAATCCTGGCATTCGCGGACATCGGTGAGTACGTGCATGAACCCGTCAAGCATTACTCATCCGGCATGGTTGTACGTTTGGGTTTCGCGGTGGTGGCGGCTTCGGATCCCGAGTTGCTGATTACCGATGAGGTGCTGGCGGTCGGCGATGAGTCTTTCCAGAAAAAGTGCATCCAGTGGATAGAATCTTTCCTTGACCGGGGGAACAGCCTGTTGCTGGTTTCCCACAGCATGTTCCTGGTGCAGAAACTGTGCCAGCGAGCCTTGTGGCTGCATGATGGCAGGACGCGGATGCAGGGTGATGTATTTGATGTCACGCAATCCTATCTTGCCTGGCATGAGGCGCGAAGTGAGCGGGAAAGACAACAGCGGGATGAATTGTCAGGCAACAGTGGAATCTACCGGATTGAAAATTTCGAACTCAATGGAACGGTGGAGCCGCAGGAGCTGGACCTGCAGCAGGGCGCCACTCTGGAAACCAGCCTTACCCTGATCTCGCCGGATGGCCGGCCACCCGTTGCCCTGTTCGGCATCGTGCGGGCGGATGGAACGGCGATTTATGGCGTGTCTTCGGATTTCGACCACATTCCCGCCGAGAAGCTGGATGACAACCGATATCGCTACCGGCTGAGGTTCAGCGAACTGCCATTGTTGCCCGGCAGCTACAGCATTCGCGGCCATGCCATGGACCCGGAGGGATTGCGGGTTTGCGATACCAGTGAAAAGCGCTTTCGCGTCACGGGCAACAGCCGTGAATTGGGCTTTGTTCGATTGAAGCACGAGTGGCTGGGACAAATGGCGGTGGCAAATATTCCGGATGGGTTGGAAAACAATGGCTAGTTCCGCCCGTTCATTGCCGACGGTCATTATTCCCGTGCATAACGCCATCCGGGAGCTTGAAGATTGCCTGGAGTCCGTCCGCCTGACGGTTCCCCCCGATGCCCAGGTCCTGATCCTGGACGACGCCTCCGATGATCCTTCGATACAACCCCTGCTGCGGGAATTCCTCGGTAAGTCCGGCCCCGCGTGGCGCATGGAGCTACAGGCCAAAAACCTGGGCTTTGTTGCGACCGTGAACCGGGGCATGCAGATGACCACGGGCGATGTTGTGCTGCTCAACTCGGATACCATTGTTACCACGGGATGGTTGGAGGGCTTGCAACGATGCCTGGATTCGGGCAGCAACATTGCCACGGCCACACCCTGGACCAATAACGGTGAAATTGTTTCCCTGCCCAGGTTTTGCGCCCGTAACCCGGTGCCGGAGGCCGTGGAGGCGGTTGCCGCTGTCATTGGCCGGACCGGGATGGCCATGTATCCGGAGCTTCCCACGGCAGTGGGTTTCTGCATGGCCATTTCCCGTGCTGCGATAGATTCGCTGGGCGTGTTTGATGAAGATTTGTTCGGCCTCGGATATGGCGAGGAAAATGACTTTTCGCAGCGGGCGATAGCCGCCGGGCTGAAAAACGTGCTGTGTGATGATGTGTACGTGGCGCATGTGGGCGGAAGTTCGTTCCTGCCGCGCGGCCTGGCTCCGAACGAGGCATCCATGCAGCGTTTGTTGTCACGCCACCCGGGGTACTTGGCAATCGTTGAGCAGTTCATTGCCACGGATCCGTTGTCCGGAAGAAGGGAGGAACTGCTCGAAGCGATTTACGAAGCGGGTATTGCTTTGGGCTAGAATCATCAATGCTTTTTGATCGTCAGCAAAGTCTTGACCGATTCATTGCTGAAACATGGAAAGCAGCAACTTTTTGACGGGTTTTCTATTGTGCCAATCAAGCTGGAATTCACAGGCGAAAGATTTACACCGGATTGCACCCGTGAAATCCGCTATGAGCATTATCACCGCTACGCACTGGCGGCTGAGTGGACCGGTGGACTGAAAGTACTGGATGCAGCTTGTGGCGAGGGTTATGGCTCCCATTTGCTCGCTGCCCGGGCCGCTGACGTTACGGGAGTCGACATTTCCGCCGACGCAGTCTCCCATGCCCGCAACGCCTACACCGCAGCCAACCTGTCATTCCTCCAGGCTGATTGCACCGACCTGCCTTTCGAAGACCAGAGTTTCGACTGCGTCATCAGTTTCGAAACCCTGGAACACTTGCATGACCATGAGGCACTACTGGAGGAATTCAGCAGGGTACTCAAACCGAAAGGTTTCCTGGTGATCTCATCCCCGGATAAAGCGGTTTACACCGACAGGTTGGGGAACGAAAACCCGTTTCACGTTAAAGAGCTCTACCAACCCGAGTTTGAACAGCTGCTGTCCGGGCATTTTTCGGCGGTGCGGTGGCTGGGGCAGAAACTGGGTTTTCATTCCATGATCTGGCCTTTACAGCCCGGCAACCGGAATGAATTCTGGCTGCAGCAGGAAAGCGGGCAGTCGGTAGCCAGGCTTCAGCAACCCGCAGCGGATCCGGTCTATCTGCTGGCCTTGTGCGCCGGTTCCGCTGATGACCTGCCGATGGCTGACCAGGCCTTGTACCTGTTCGATGACGAACAGGAATCGGTGTACCGGCACTACAACCATGAGATCCGCCATAACCTGGCGGCAGGTGAAGTATTGCGGGACCTGGAACGCCGGCTGGCGAGCCTGCAGGCCGAACTTGAACGGGTGAGAGGCGGGGCACAGGCGAGCACAGTGGGAGCGCCGGGAGAGTCCGGTTGCAAACCAGGGCCCAGAGCTCAACCTGAATCCCGGGCATCGGCCCAGGTTGCATCGCCACCCAGGTCCTGGCTCTCGCGCCTGCTGGGCAAATAAGTCGCTTTAGGATCCGGATTAGACCTTGGCTAACGACACGCGCGTCATCATCGTCAACTATAACGCCGGTGACGCCTTGCTGGCCTGCGTGGCGTCGGTGCTTGGCACTCGGGAGCCCCTGGTTGCCCACGTAGCTGACAACGACTCCCAAGACCAGAGCATTGAGCGCTTGCGCAGCCGGTTCGGTTCGTCGCCGCGACTCCGGATTACCGAAAACCCGCTGAACCTGGGCTTTGGCAAGGCGGTGAACGCCTGCGCCCACGCAGCCACGGAGCCCTACCTGCTGATACTCAATCCCGACTGTGAATTGTTTCCGGACACGCTGCTGCAATTGCGCCAGTCGCTGGAGCAGGACAGCCGGGCAGCGCTGGCGGCTCCGGTAGTGGTCAATGCGCAAGGCGTTCCGCTGCGCGGCAACCTTCGCCACCTGCCGACCGCGTGGCGGGCATTCACAACCGGGACCGGGTTGTGTCGCCTGTCCTGCTGGTTCCCGGTGCTGGCTGGAGTGGAAATCCGTCCTGCGGACTATCCCGGGAAAACCGCCCCGGCCGAGGCGGTTTCCGGCGCCTGCATGCTGGTGAAGTCTGAAGTGTTCCGTACCCTGGGCGGTTTTGACGAACAGTTCGCCATGCATTTCGAGGACCTGGACCTGATGGCGCGGATCAGGAAGTCGGGTTTTCACTGCTTGCTGGTGCCCGATTGCAAAGCGGTCCATCACGCGGGGGTGTCCAGCGCCAGCCGGCCTTTGTGGGTCTATCGCCAGAAGCATCTTGGACTGCAGCGATACTTCCGCAAGCATGTATTCGATCACGGTGGGTACTTTATCCGGCTGGCTGTGAGTGCCGCCAACTGGCTGCATTACCTGCTGGGCCTGCCTTTCGCGCTGTTGCGCCAGCTGCGGGCATGAATGAAGTGCCGACCGCCCTGCTGACCGGGGCTACGTCCCAGGTCGGTTTGCACCTGTTGCCCGAACTGCAGGTAGCCGGCTTTTGCACCTTGGCCCTGAGCAGGCGGGTTCCGGCGAATGAAACGCCGCTCCGGGCTGAACCTGGAGGAGTCCATTGGTTCGCGCCCGGACCGTTACGGCAGTGGTTGGAAAGGCTGCGGCAGGACAGCCCTGCAAACTTGCCGACCCCGGATATCCTGGTGTCCGCTGGGCCCATTACGTTCGCGCTTGACTGGCTGGAGCGCTGCAAGGGTATCAAGCAGATCGTATGCCTTTCGACAACCAGCATCTTCACCAAGGCGGATTCCTCCAGCGAAACTGAACGACAGCAGATTGCCATCATCCTGCAGGCGGAGAACCATCTGACTGAACTTTGCGCTGAGCGCGGAATCGGCCTTCGTATTTTCAGGCCTACCCTGATTTATGGTTGCGGCATGGATGAGAACATCAGCCGCATGGCAGCCTTCATTCGAAAGTTCGGTTTCCTGCCCGTGGCCGGGCGCGCCGCGGGACTGCGCCAGCCGATCCATGTGGCGGATCTTGCGGGCTTGATGGCGCGTGCCATCCAGTCGGAATTCAAAGACCAGCGCGCCTTCAATGTGGCAGGTGGCAGCACCATCAGTTATCGCGAAATGGCGGCGAGTGTTTTCAGGGCGTTGGGAAAACCAGAGCGCCTGGTCAGCCTGCCGCCTGCCCTCCTGGGTTTTGTCCTGCCGGTTGCGGGCAAACTGCCTGGTCTTGGAGGCCTGAATGCCGCCATGGCCGGGCGCCAGAATGTCGACCTGGTTTTTGATGACTCTGAGGCCAGGCAGGTTTTCGGGTTTCAACCACGCAGCTTTGCCCCCGGCCCTGCAGACTTCAGGTTGCCGGCGGTGATTTCAGACCATGCGCCGCACTGGCTCGGGATCACCTGACGCCTGACCTGGACTGCAGGCCACTGCTTCCGAATCAGGCCTCGGTATCAGGTCCCGGGATCATGCTTTAAGCGGGCGGTACTTCAGTCGGTGTGGCGTCGCTGCATCCGCGCCGGTGCGGCGCTTGAGGTCGGCTTCGTATTCGGAATAATTGCCTTCAAACCACTCCACGTGGCTGTCGCCTTCAAACGCCAGCATATGCGTCGCAATCCGGTCCAGGAACCAGCGATCATGCGAAATCACGATGATGGTGCCGGGGAATTCCAGCAGGGCTTCCTCCAGCGCGCGCAGGGTTTCGACATCCAGGTCGTTGGTGGGCTCGTCAAGCAGTAAAACATTACCGCCGGCCCGCAGCAGCTTGGCCAGGTGGACTCGATTGCGCTCGCCGCCTGAGAGATCCTTCACACGCTTTTGCTGGTCGCTGCCACGGAAATTGAAGCGACCGACATAGGCCCTGGACTGCAGCTTGAAATTGCCCACGGTGATGATTTCCTCTCCGTCGGCAACTTCCTCCCAGACACTGCGACCGCCGTCCAGGCTGTCGCGGCTCTGGTCGACGTAGGCCAGTTGTACGGTGGGCCCTACGGTAACGGTGCCCTTGTCGGGCTGCTCCTCGCCGGCAATCATGCGGAAAAGCGTCGACTTGCCAGCGCCATTACCGCCGATCACACCCACAATGGCGCCGGCCGGGATCTTGCAGCTGAGGTTGTCGATCAGCAGACGGTCACCGTATCCCTTGCTCACCCCATCCAGCTCGATCACCTGTCCGCCCAACCGCGGGCCAGGTGGAATGAACAGTTCCTGGGTTTCATTCCGTTGCTGGTAGCTTTGCTGGCTGAGCTCTTCAAACCGCTGCAAACGCGCCTTGCTCTTGGCCTGGCGGCCCTTGGGATTGGCCCGCACCCATTCCAGCTCGGCCTGGATGGAGCGCTGCCGGGCCTGTTCCTTGCTGGCTTCCTGCTGCAGGCGTGCGTCTTTCTGCTCCAGCCAGGAGGAATAGTTGCCCTTCCAGGGAATGCCATGGCCGCGGTCGAGTTCGAGAATCCACTCGGCGGCGTTGTCGAGAAAATACCGGTCGTGCGTGACGGCCACGACGGTGCCGGGAAAATCCGTAAGGTAGCGCTCCAGCCAGGCCACCGACTCGGCATCGAGGTGGTTGGTGGGCTCGTCCAGCAGCAGCATGTCGGGGTTAGCCAGCAGCAGCCGGCAGATAGCCACTCGGCGACGCTCTCCGCCGGAAAGATGAGCCACGGAGGCATCCCAATCCGGCAGGCGCAATGCGTCGGCAGCCACTTCGAGGGTGTGTTCCAGCTCCCAGCCACGGGCGTTTTCTATCGCTTCCTGCAACTCAGCCTGCTCGGCCAACAGGGCATTCATGGCATCGTCATCCATGGGCTCGGCAAACTGCATGCTGATTTCATCGAAGCGGGTGAGCAGGCGGCGGGTTTCGGCCACGCCTTCTTCTACCACTTCCCGCACCGTTTTGCTTTCGTCCAGCACCGGCTCCTGCGGCAGGTAACCGATGCGGATACCGGTTTGCGGGCGCGCTTCACCGTCATGCTCCTGGTCGACGCCCGCCATGATGCGTAACACCGTGGATTTGCCGGACCCGTTCAGGCCCAGCAGGCCGATTTTGGCGCCGGGGAAAAAGGACAGGGAAATGTCCTTGATGATGCTGCGATTGGGCGGAACGATCTTGCTCACGCCAATCATGGTGTAAATGTACTGGGACATGGGTGAATCCGTGGGGTTGCTGCTGGTGAAGTGGAGGATTGCAGCGGGTCTGCAATTTTCGAGGCGCAATTATGGGGCATGCATGCCCGCCTTTCCAGCCGATGCGCTGTTTTCAAGGCCTCGACCGCGGTTGACCGGTTAAAGCCGCAATAGTGCTAAAATGCCGAGCTGTTTTGGTTGAGCCCGCTGCGTTGCGGGCATCAGCCATGATTCTTTAACAACGATGCATTCATGCCACAACTCCACGGGACGATTCATGTTTGACCAGAGCTACAGGATTCACGGATTTGACGATGAACTGGCCGCGGCCATCGACGCCGAGCGCGTGCGCCAGGAAGACCATATCGAGCTGATTGCATCGGAAAACTACGCCAGCCCCAGGGTTCTGGAAGCCCAGGGGTCTGTCCTCACCAATAAATACGCCGAGGGTTATCCGGGACGGCGTTATTATGGAGGTTGTGAGCATGTGGATGTGGCGGAAGCCCTGGCCATAGCCCGCGCGAAGCAGCTGTTTGGCGCCGGTTACGCCAACGTCCAGCCTCATTCCGGCTCGCAGGCCAATGCAGCGGCTTACCTGGCCCTGCTGGAACCGGGTGATACCATCCTCGGGATGAACCTGAACGAAGGCGGCCACCTGACCCACGGCAGCCCGGTGAATTTTTCCGGCCGATTGTTCAAGGCCGTGCCTTATGGGCTGGATCCCGCCTCTGGCCTGATCGACTACGATGCCATGGCGAAACTGGCTGTTGAACACCAGCCGAAAATGATTATTGGCGGATTTTCCGCTTATTCCCGTAAGGTCGACTGGGCCCGCATGCGGCAGATCGCCGATTCGGTGGGTGCTTACCTGCTGGTTGACATGGCCCACGTGGCAGGCCTGGTGGCCTCAGGGGTTTACCCCAACCCGGTGCCGCATGCGCACGTGACCACCTCCACCACGCACAAAACCCTGCGCGGCCCCCGTGGTGGCCTGATACTGGCCCAGGATGATGAAGCCATCCAGAAAAAACTGAACTCGCTGGTATTCCCGGGCACCCAGGGTGGCCCGCTGATGCACGTGATCGCCGCCAAGGCCGTGGCTTTCAAGGAAGCACTGGATCCTGCCTTCCGCGA
>CAYYCX010000070.1:0-21868 GCA_964470455.1 uncultured Wenzhouxiangellaceae bacterium | reverse complement strand
TCGCCAGGGCCACCACGAACCCGCCGAAAAACAGGTAGATGAGTTCGTGGCCATAAGGGGCGGCCGCCGCCTTGGCGCTGGCAATGCCCAGCAGGGGAAACAGGGCCAGCGGCAAAAGGGCGGTGACGTAGACCGGAATGGCCTCGGTCAGCCACCAGATCGCCATCCAGATCGCCGCGGCCACGGTGGCCCGGCCGGCCGGCGACAATTCATGGCAAACATCGTCCTGGCAGATGTCCGGCAGCAGTAAAGCGCAGGCCACCGCGATCATCGGGCCGCCGACCAGGCCTGCATTCTGTATGGTGCGCTGCAGTTTTGAGGTTGTTTTCAAGGATTGGGATGCCATGGCAGCTGTTGTGTGTGTCCTTTGAACCAAGACTGGTCGAAGCCCGCTGTGCGAGCGCGAAAGTAATAGCAGTCAATCAATGGAAACCGCTATCCGTCATATGCCACACCGCCGCCCGGCGACGCCTGATGTTCTGGCTTTACTGCGGATGGCATGCCCGGTTTGAAAAACCTGAGTCGTTCGGCGGATGGCCAAGCCGGCTGGACTCAAGGACCATTCAGGCTCGAATTCCGCTATCCACCACTCGACCCGAGGTCAGGACTGATTTCAAGGAGCCCGCAATGACGATGAAGATAATAATTCAGAAGATGATAAAGCGCTCAGCACTGCTGATCCTGCTGGTGATGGCTGCGAGCCATGCCACCGCCGCTTTCGCGGCGGTTGATGAAATTCCCCGGGCTCCGTCCACTCCCGACACGCCCAAGAACTGGATGGCGCCGGATTACCGGATTTTCGCCCAGCAACTGGTGGATGAACTGATGGCCGGGCACCCTGAAATCATGAGCATCACGATCCATGCCACGCCGCCGGGCATGGATGAAACCGTATTTTCCATGGTCGCCGGATCATTTCCCGACCGGATCGGCAACCAGTCATCTCCCGGGGATGTCATCAGCATCGTCAAGGGGGTCACCCAGGTGGAGTCAAAATGGGGCTCGCCGAACTGGAAAAAGAAAGTGTCCATCGTACTGCCGCTGAAGGACTCACAGGGCAATTACCTGCGTGCGGCCATGGTGGTGGCATTCACTACTTCAGAGGACGACCCGCGCATGGATACCGACTTCATGGCGCCTGGAGTGGCCATTCGGGATGGCCTGAACAGCCGGATCGCGGGTTTTGACAGCCTGTTTGAACCCGCTGCTGAATAAGCCGCCCCAAGGCCTTATGACGCCGGCTCCATCAAGCACGGATTGCATGCGGGATCTGGCCGTAAGCAGTGCATTGCAAGGCCAAATGCCGCTGCATCCGTCGTTTGCACTAGGGGAAAATGGCTTTATCAGTTGTCCTGTCAATTCAGCCCAACACTTGGCGTATGGAACTCCGGGTTCGGGTTTGTTTTATTAGGCGAAGGAAATCGAGTGATCAAGGCTTTATATCAACACACAGAGCGTCCGCAGGGTGGAACGGCCCGGCGAGCGGTACACTGAAAGGCGAACGACCCATGTTGCGAGTGCTTTTTTCATTGTTGGCGGCCAGCCTTTGGGTAACAGGTTGCGAATCCGGCCAGCGAAGCGCAGCGGACCCGGGTTCTTCTTCCGTGGATTCCAGCCCTGCCAGTGCAGCGAGTGGCACTCGGGAGCCCACCGTTACCAACATGGTGGAATGGCTGCAACCCGCCGTAGCGGATTTGCCCCTGCGTTCGGAGGAAGAGAAGCAAAGGGGCATGGAATCCGGCCGCGAATTGCCGCAACCGGAACTGCTGCAGCCCCGGCTGGATGAAACGCTTCCGGCTTTTGTGCCCGCGCTGGATCCGGCGATACAGGCCGGGTACACCGGCGGTGCTTCGGATGTGCTTCCGGGACTGGTCTTGGCGTGGATTGAAAGCTTCAAGACTTACTACCCCAATGTGTCGATTGAAATCGCCAAACCTTATGCAGGCAGCCTCGGCATGCTGGAGGTGATCGATGAAACCTATGATTTTGTTTTCGTCTCCCGTGAGCTGAAACCTACGGATATCAGTTCGTTCGAGGAAAAGTTCGGCCACAAACCGTTCAGCATCGCGGTAGCAGGCGGCTCGTACCGGCACTATGGCTTCCTCGATGCCATGGGCTTTTTTGTCCATGTCGACAATCCACTGGACCGGCTGTCATTTGACCAGATTGACGCCATCTTCTCTTCCACCCGCCACCGCGGCGGCCAGGCCATCACCACCTGGGGAGACCTCGGGCTGGGCGGGGAATGGCGCGACCGCCCGATCAACCTTTACGGCATAGAACCCTGGAATGGTTTTGAAGAGTTCATCCGCCAGCGCGCGCTCAGCGTGGGCGAGCAGCGGGGGGAATGGCGGGAAGGCATCAATTTTTCGCACGTGGTGTTTCCTCTGGCGGAGCAGGTGGCCGCTGACCCGAATGGGCTTGGCTATACCGGGCTGGCCTATGTCACGCGTGGAGTGAAGATGCTGCCCATCAGCGTTGAGACCGGCGGCGACTATGTGGCGCCCAGTTACGAAAACGTGGCCAATGCCAGTTACCCGTTGAGCCGCCTGATCTATTTCAATACCAACAAGAATCCGGGCAGCCCGCTTCCGCCGGTCCTGGATGAACTGGTGCGTTTCGTGCTCAGCCGTGAAGGCCAGCAGGTCGTGCTTGACCAGGCCATCTACCTGCCTCTGAGAAGCTGGCAAGCCGAAGCAAGCCGGGCCGCACTGGATTGAACCTGGAGTTCGTTATGGAAAACCGCATTAGCTATCGAATTCTTTTCGCAGTTCTGCTGGCCGCCACGCTGGCCTTCGTGTTGGCCGCCTGCAGCGATGGGCCGGCAAGTGAAAACGACGCCGACGGGAAATACACCGGGCCGGACCGGCCGGAATGCGTGGCCCCTTCGGCGCCGGGAGGGGGATTTGACCTGACCTGCAAGCTGGCGCAGAAAGGATTGATGGAACAGGGCCTGCTGCAAAGGCCCATGAGGGTGAGTTACCAGCCGGGCGGCATCGGCGCCGTTGCGCTCAATACCGTGGTGGCCCAGCGGTCCGATGACAACAACCTGATTGTCGCCTTCTCCGGCGGCTCCTTGCTCAACCTGGCGCAGGGAAAATTTGGCCGCTATACCGAAAATGATGTGCGCTGGGTGGCTGCGGGCGGAATCGACTACGGCATGCTGGCGGTGCGTGCGGACTCGCCTTACCAGACCTTGCATGACCTGATCGAAGCGCTCAAAGCGGATCCCACTTCCATCGTGTTCGGCGCCGGTGGCACGGTTGGCAGCCAGGACTGGATGAAAAGCGCCATTATCGCCAGGGAAGCCGGCATCGATTACCGCTCCATGCGCTACGTGCCTTTCGAGGGTGGCGGTGAAGCCCAGGTTGCCCTGCTGGGAGGGCATATCCAGGCGTACTCAGGCGACATTTCCGAAGTGCAGGGCATGTTGGAAGGCGGAAAACTGCGTGTACTGGCAGTCATGTCAGACACCCGGTTGCCGCAGCCTTTCGCCGAAGTGAAGACTGCGAAAGAGCAGGGTTATGACGTCAGCTGGCCCATACTGAGGGGGTTCTACATTGGTGCAAACGTCAGTGAGGAAGAGTACCTTTGGTGGGTGAAAAGTTTCGACACGATGATGAAGGATCCCAGGTTTGACCAGCTGAGGCAGGAACTGGGCATGTTTCCGTATGCCAAGACCGGCGCGGAACTGGATGCAGTCATCAAGGAGCGCATGGCCCGGTACCGGGAACTGGTCAGCGAATTCGGGCTCGCGAGTGAAGTTGCCGAAAATGGTTAAACCGGGCCCGTTCTCAGTACCGGCCAGCTGCTGTCACGCCTTGCAGGGTTCCCGGGATGAGTGACCGCATCTTCAGCCTCGCCTGGCTTGGAGTGTGCGCACTGGTCATTTACCAGATGTGGGGCCTGTCGGTACCCTTTGCCTATGAGCCGGTCGGGCCCAAGGCCTTTCCCATACTGCTCGCGATCCTCATGGCCGTCTGCTGCGTGCTCATGCTCGTCAGCCCTGACCGGGAAGTGGTCTGGCCTGAAGCAGCGTTTTTCCGCAAAGGCGTGGTTCTGCTCGGCACCCTGTTTGCCTTTGGCTACTTCTTCGAAATGCTGGGGTATCCGCTGGCAGCCGCTGCCATGTCGGTGGTCGTATCGCGCCTGTTTGGCGGCAGCTGGCTCTCGACCCTGATCACCGCTGCTGCCATTGGCATTCTTGGCTTCCTGGTCTTCGACCGGGTGCTGGAAGTCACTTTGCCCATCGGCCAGATCTGGCGATGATGGAATGGAGATGGCGGCGCGCTGATGGATAGCCTGGAGCACCTCGGACAGGGTTTTGGAGTGGCCTTGCAGCCGCTCAATCTGCTATTGGCAACTTCCGGCTGTTTCATCGGCACGGTGCTGGGTTTGCTGCCGGGTCTCGGGCCCATCAACGGAGTGGCGATTCTCCTGCCGCTGGCTTTCGCGCTGCAGCTGCCGCCGGAATCCGCTTTGATCCTGCTGGCGTCGGTCTACATGGGATGCGAGTATGGTGGCCGCATTTCAGCCATCCTGCTGAACGTGCCCGGGGATGCCGGCGCGGTCATGACCACGGTAGATGGTTATCCCATGGCGCAGCAGGGCAAGGCTGGCATCGCGCTGTCGACCTCCGCGGTCGCCTCATTTGCCGGGGCGTTCATAGCCACGGTCGGAATCGTTCTGTTCGCGCCGCTGTTGTCGAATTGGGCCCTCAGTTTCGGGCCGGCGGAATATTTCGCCCTGATGGTGTTCGCGATTGCCACTCTCGGTGGCATGTTGGGCGGCAAGCCCGCCAAAGCCCTGCTGGGCTGCTTCATCGGCCTGTCACTGGCCATGGTGGGAATTGATTCCGGCACCGGGGTGTATCGCCTGACGTTTGGCAACCTGCACCTGAGCGATGGCATTCAATTCATCGTGGTGGTGATCGGCTTGTTTGCCATCAGCGAAATCCTGGTCCTGCTGGAGCAGACCCACTTCGGTGGTGTGGTCGCGAAAGTTTCCGGCCGCATGTTGTTCAACGCGCGTGAATTCGCAGGTTCCGTGGGTACGATGGTGCGGTCGGGGCTGATGGGATTCGGCATCGGCATATTGCCCGGCGCCGGGGCGACCGTGGCCAGCGCCATCGCCTACTCAACTGCAAAGCGTATATCCAACAGCAAGGACACGTTTGGCAAGGGCGATCTGCGCGGTGTCGCCGCACCCGAGGCGGCGAACAATGCTTCGGCCTGCGGTTCCTTCATTCCGATGCTGACGCTCGGGGTTCCGGGCAGCGGCACCACCGCGGTCATGCTGGGCGCCCTGACCCTGTACAACATCACGCCGGGTCCTTTGCTGCTGGACTCCAAGCCGGACATTGTCTGGGGCCTGATCGCTTCATTGTTCATCGCCAACGTCCTGCTGCTGGTCATGAACATCCCGTTGATCGGGTTTTTCACCCGCATGCTGAAAATTCCCAATGCCATCCTGGTGCCGTTGATTGCATCGATCAGTTTCATCGGAGTGTATGGCATCCACAGCTCCACCTTTGACCTGGTGCTGATGGTGGCGCTCGGCTTGTTCGGTTACGTGCTGCGCAAGCTCAATTTTCCTACCGGGCCGATAATCCTGGGTTTCGTGCTCGCGCAGCTGATGGAACAGAATTTGCGCCGAGCCCTCTCCATATCCGATGGCGATATCGGCATCCTGTTTGCCAGCCCGCTGTCGGTCATCCTGTGGATCATGGCCGCCATTGTCCTGCTGGCTCCCGCACTGTGGCGTCTGTTTTTCTCCAGGCCGGCTGACCCTGCTGCAGAGCAAAAACCAGTCCTGGCTTCAAGGACTACCGACAGTTCCGCAGACTAGTTTTCAGAAGAATACTGAATCCCTTTTTTGAATCGCACTTTCTTCGGTGGACATTCAAGCGATGCGAATTTCCACAATAAAGCCGCTTTTCTCCCGGTGTATTAGAATGCGGTAAATTAAAACCAGCGAAGTGGCGGATAACAACGACCTTGGCACACCAGAATATGCACAGAAATTCAGCAGGCATTGTTCCAAAGCTGGCCTCGGTGTTGCTGGCAGGCCTGGTGCTGGCCTGCTGTCCGGTAATCCTCCCGGCCCAGGAAGCCCTGCAGAAGCTGACCATCCTGGTTCCGGCTGAACGCGGCGGTGGCTGGGACCTGACCGCGAAAGCGATGGCCACGGCCCTGCAGGAAAGTGGCTTGATGGAGTCGGTCGAAATTGAATACAGCCCGGGAGCAGGCGGGCTGATCGGGCTGGCGCAATTCGTCTCCGCGCAGGAAGGGCAAGGTGACGCCTTGATGGTAGGTGGCATGTTTACCGTTGGCGCAGCGGTCCAGCATCACGCCAGCGTCACCCTGCTGGACACAACGCCGCTGGCCAGGCTGACTGTCGATAATGTCGTGCTTGCCGTTCCTGCCAACTCCAAATTCCAGACCGCTGATGATCTTGTTGAGGCCATGTTGTCCGCGCCCGAATCGGTTTCCTGGGTGGGCGGATCCCGCGCCGGAGTTGATGAGCTCAACCTGCACGAAATTGCCCGGGCGCTGGGTATCGCGCCATCCCGCCTGCGCTACAGCGGCTTGCCCGGTGGCGGCGAAGTGGCTTCTGTATTGGCTTCCGGCGCCTTCCAGGTTGGCATCAGTGGCTACAGCGAATTTGAAGAATTGATCGAGTCTGGTGGTTTGCGGGTGCTGGCGGTTGCGCCTGATGACAGCGTGACTGGAATTGAAGTGCCAAGCCTGGATTCGCTGGGTATCAGGATTGAAAGGTACAACTGGCGCGGCGTGTTTGCGCCACCCGGCATCGACCAGCAGCAGTTTGAGTTGCTGGATTCCATCATCGGCAGGATGGTGGCAAGCGATTCGTGGCAGAAGATGCTGGCCAGGAACCGTTGGGAGGGCGCTTACCTGCCCGGCCGGGAATTCTCCGAGTTCCTGGCGGCTGAGCAGGAGAAAATCAGTTCCGACCTGCAGGCCATGAAAGAAGTGAATCCAGCCGATGACGAGGTTATCAGCGGCGTCCTGCTGAGGCGCTACGCCTGGGCCGTGGCGCTGGCTGGCCTGTCAATCCTGCTGATCATCGGCATGCTGGTGCAGCGGCACCGGGCTCACCAGCGGGAAGAAGGCCTGCAGCAGGCTTACGAAGCCGCGACCGGCGAAGCCCTGCTGCATACCGAAGAACTGGAGCGGGCCCTGGCCGATGTGCACAACCACATCCAGAACGAATTCGACAAATGGAACCTGACGGTGGCGGAACGCGAAATTGCCGTTTTGCTGCTGAAAGGGTTGCGCCTGAAGGATATCGCTGAAGCGCGCGGCACCAGCGAACGCACCGTTCGGCAGCAGGCCCAGGCGGTGTACAAGAAAGCCAACCTGGACGGACGTTTCGAGCTGGCTGCCTACTTCATCGAAGACGTCATGCAATCCATGGAAACCAACGATACCCCGGCGCACTGACAGCCAGCGTCATGCCTCCCCGTCCACAGGCTTTGCCGGTAACACTTTCTGCCCGCTGAACATGGCGGAAACAATTCCGTGCCGGTGCCTGGCTTCGGAATAGACCACGCCGAAAATATGCAGCGCTATGGCGATCACCAGGATATAGAAGACGATTTCATGGGTTGATTTGAACGGCTTCCGAAACGCGCGCATTTCGTCATACCCCGCCTGGTCGATGAACTCCTTGGAGCCAGGCTTGAGATTGGCCAGCTTGTCGGCGTCCCCGCCGGTAACCCACTCGGCCATGATGCCGCCAAAAGGCGGTTTATAGAGGTCTGTGCTTGCCAGCACCAGGCCGGTGACCGCCTGGGTGAGCATCAATGCCAGCAACAGACCAACCATCAACCGGCCAAGCGGGTTGTGGCCGACATAGGCAGGAGCGTTCGGTGAGGAAAACGCCCAGGCATAGGTTTTGAGTTCGGCCAGATATCCACGGCCGACCGGCAGTATGGCCGCCCAGCGCGCGTGCCTGCTGCCAACGAATGCCCACAGGATGCGCACCAGCAGGTTCAACACAAAGACATAGCCTGCGTAAACATGCACCGTCTTCATCAGGATGATGCCTTCCGGGCTGAAGCCGAGCTCATGTTCGAACAGGATGCCGGTTCCGATGGCCGCCAGCACGATGATGCACAGTACGTTGATCCAGTGAAACCAGCGGGTCGGAAGGTCCCAGGCCCGGTAAACAGCCAGTGATTTCACATTCGCAGGGTCATTGCTCATGATTCTCACTCCTCACTTTTCATGAATCAGTTTGCCAGGCAAGCAGTCTAGATGACCGCCTGGCAGGCCGATATAGTACAAATGCCCGATCAGGCCAGGGCTTTCAACGTAAGCCCTTGGACTGATGTGTACGCCAAATGCCAAAAAAAGGCTGATGCCGCACGCAGGTGCTTGAATCACCAGCAAGTGTTCGGTGCCGCAGGCGCGTCCCGCCTGGCGCCCACGTCCCGGACCGGCCGGGATGGCAGCTGTATCCGGATGGTAAGACAAATGACCTATGCGCTCAGCCCTCATTGAGACGGTTGACGGATGGTGGCTGTGTCTCCGTCTGTGCGACGTTTATTGCCCGATTGGAGTGGCCGACTGTCAAGAAGCCGACAATTGCACAGGACAGATACAGGTTCTGGATCAATATAACGACATTATTCAGCATTTTGAGGGCAACACATGAAACTTACACAGCAACGCATTAATCCCGGTGGTTCTGGCCCTGTCGATGGTGGCAGGCTTCAACCAGGTCCTGGCCCAGGAAAACCCGGACGCCGACTCGGCTGCCCAGGCCAAGCCCAAGGCCGAAAATGACCCGGTTCTTGAGGAAGTGTTGGTAGAAGGCCGCTTTATCGGTGAAACGGGGCGTAGCGCGCTGAAATCAGATGTCCCCATGCGGGATGTGCCGATGACGGTCGCAAGCTACACCGATGATTTCATTGCCGCCGTCGAAACGGTGACGGTTGCCGACCTTTACGATTACATGACGGGCGTGCAGCGCGCCGGCACCACGGCCTACGATGTCACCATCCGTGGCTTCGCAACCGGCGCTGCCGACCGCAACAGCATCATGGTGGACGGGTTGCCGGGGCTGGCAGTCCGCTGGGGATCTCCGCCGACCATCAATGCCGAGCGGGTCGAAGTGGTCAAAGGCCCGGCGTCTGTTCTTTACGGGCAGGTCCAGCCCGGCGGCTTTATCAACATCGTCACCAAGCGGCCCCAGGCTGAGCGATTGAATTTTGTGAAAGTCCGGACTGAAAACTTCTACGGGGACGAAGCCGATTTTGGCGACACCTTTGGCTATACCCTGTCGCTGGACAGCACCGGAGCCTTGAACAAGGATCAAACCTGGATGTACCGCCTGATCGCCCAATATGGTGACAACCCGGGGTTTATTGATTTTGGTGTCAGCGAAGACAAGTACCTCGTGCCTTCAATCACCTGGGCGCCGACCGATAATACCCAGATTACCGGCTCCATCGAGTATCGCAAGCTGGATGCTTCGTACAGCGATGGCCTGATTGCGCCCATCAACGCCGCGGGCGTGGCCGACATCACCCTGATCAACAAGGATTTGACCACCACCTACCAGGAGCCGGCGTCCTACAACAACGAAGAAGGCGTCACGTATATCCTGGATTTCTCGCACCAGTTCACCCCCAACCTGGAATGGCGCGGCGCTTTCCGTGGTTCTGACCACGAAGACCAGCGGGTTTCGCAGGATATCCAGGGAACCCGCACCTGTCATCCGGCTTCCGCGGCTGGCATGCTGAATCCCACCAACATCTGTGTGCGGAGACGTGACCGGAACCAATACAACGAGCGCACCTACTATTTCTACGACACCAACCTGGTCTGGGACGTGGGTTCGGGCGCGGTAACCCAAAAACTCATGTTCGGCATCAATGGCGGTACCGAGACCGCCGATTTCAAACGAATCAATTTTGGCGCCAACAACAACACGCTGGACATCGACCTGTACAACCCGATCTACGGACAGGGTACTTCGCTTCCCGACCGGGCGGATGTCTGGCCGAAGACCAACTATGATTCACTGGCCTTCTACCTGCAGGACCAGATTTCGCTGGGTGACCACTGGAAGGTCCTGGCCGGTGGCCGCTACGAGGACTTTGACATCGTCACCCGTTCACAATGGCCCGTAGGCCACCCTGGCTTCAGGGCGGAGACCAGCACCAAGGGTGATGCCTTCGTGCCCATGGGCGGCGTGCTTTACCAGCCCAACGACTCGTGGACCTACTATGTCAGCTATGCCGAGTCATTCAACCCGCCCGCGCCCGGACGCCTGGATATCAATGGCGATGTTTTCACAACACCTGAAGAAGGCGTCCAGTACGAAGCCGGTATCAAGGCGGATCTGCCCGATGGGCGGGGGTCATTTACCGCCTCGATCTTCACCATTGAAAAGAAAAATTCGCTGCAGGCCATCGGCACTTCCGGTGTTTTCCGCTTGACGGGTGTCGAGGAAAGCAATGGCTTTGAAATCGAGGGTGATTTTGCCGTCACGGAAAACTGGCAGATCCTGGCCGGCTATTCGCATATTGAAGCGACCGTCAAGGATGATGTGGATACCGCCATCATCGGCCAGGAACTGCGCAATGCCCCGGAGGATTCAGTCAGTATCTGGAACCGGGTGCAACTCACTGATGCGTTCTCGCTGGGCGCTGGCCTTAGCTATGTCAGCGGCCGCTTCGGCACCAGTCCCGATCCCAGGGGCGACGATTTCCGGTTGGACCTGCCGAGTTATACCATCGTGGACCTGGCTGTGTATTACTACAACGAGGCCAACAACATCAACGTAACGCTCAAGCTGGGCAATGTGCTGGATGAAAGGTACTACCCCAGTGCATTTTCGGAGACCCGCATCACCCCGGGAAATCCTGCAAATATTGCGTTTTCCGTCAGCAAGTCTTTCTACTGATCACTTGAAGTAACAGGTATGGGCAGCCCGCTTGGGCTGTCCATGCTTCCTTACCTTCCCGGCAGGTTCAGCATGACAGTCTCCAGCAAAATCCATCGATTCCAAAGGCACGTCCTGGCAGTTTTCCTGATGGCCGGCCTGTTGACGGATGGCGTCGCGGCGGAAGCAGTACGCCAAAGCCCGGCCGAGTTTGTCACCCAGTCGGTCAGTTCGGATGAAGAGCTGAAGCCTTACAGCGGTTCTGCCGTGGAGCGGAGAAAGCGGCTGGCAGAGAGGGCAGCCAGCAGGTACGGCTTCGACTTTGATCTCAGTGAGCTTCCATCCTATGCCCCAAAACAGGCCATCACCGGCACGGTGCGTTTCTGGGGTAACAACTACATCGGTGATTCAGGGCTGGCCGGGCTGTGGCAGGAAGGCTTTGCGAAGTTCCATCCGGGTATCGAGTTCGAATGGGTGCTGCCAACCGCAGCCGTGGCCGCGCCTTCGCTGTATTTCGGCCTGGCGGATATCGCCATGAACCATGAGCTGAGTTTCTACGATTACCTGGCCAACGTGCGGATCCTGGGTTACGAGCCGACCGGGTTTTCGGTCGTCACCGGTTCCTATGATGTCAGTGGCTGGCAGAACTCGATGGCGATCATCGTCAATAACAAGAACCCCATCAGTCGCATAAGCCTGCCACAGCTGGATGGAATTTTTGGGTCACAACGGGCGGGAGGCTGGCAGGGCACCACCTGGAAACCTGAATTTGCCCGTGGCCCTGAAGGGAATATCCGTCAATGGGGCCATCTCGGACTTGAAGGTGCCTGGCGGGAAGCAGTGATCAATACCTACGGCTACAGCCTGCGCTACGCGACAGCTTTGGAGTTCTCCAACCGGGTCCTTCATGCCAGCGACAAGTGGAATGAAAACCTGCTGGCGTTCGGAAACTATGTATCGCCTGACGGAGTCAGGAGCCTGCAGGCCGACCAGATCATGGAACGCATCGAAAACGACCCGCACGGGATCGCCTACATCCGCTGGCAGTCGCAGTTTGAAGGCCGGGTGAAAGTCCTGGCCCTGGCCGAACAGGCTGACGGACCATACTACGATTTTACCGTTGAGAACCTGCAGACCCGCAAGTATCCCTTGTGGGGCGACCAGTTGTTCTGGGTGAATGTGAAACCCGGCGCCAGCATCGACTCCAGGACCGCCGAGTTCATCCGCTTCGCGCTCAGCCGCGAAGGCCAGCAACTGGTCGAGGAAGACGGCAAGTACCTGCCACTGTCAGCCACGATTGCCGAAGAAGAACTGGCCAGGCTGGAAAGCCTGGAGTAATTCACCCTGATGGATGCACACTGGGGTGACTATGTATCGTGCAGCTTGAATCCGAACACGCCGGATACTCCGGCCGGGAGTGAGTGAGGATGAATCAATGAGAATGCAGCTGTGTTGCATGCTGGGAGCGTTGCTCATGACCGGCAGTCTGCTGGCCCAGCCGGCCCAAGAGCGGCGTGAGGACCACCTGAAAACCTACCTCAACATGGATGCCAAGGATATTGATACGCGGCTGGACCTGCTCGTTCACACCCTCTACGAGGTCAACCAGAAAGTCACCACGCTGACCTTCATGCAGCGTTACGGTGATCGCATCACCATGGAACGCGCGATGGTTCCCAACCGCGACTATGACCTGGTTCCCAGCTGGGTGTTCAAGCCCGTGGGCAACGAGGCCGGCAAAAAGTACCCCGCGATCGTGGCCGTTCATGGCGGTTTTCATTATTCCCTGGATGAAGAGTATTTCGGCTTCCTGGTGAGGTTCGTGAGCGAAGGCTATGTGGTTATTTTTCCGGAATACGGGGGCAGCCGTGGTTACGGAAAATCTCATTACGATGACCAGCAATACGGCGCCAGTGATGTGGCGGATGTGCTGGATGCGGCTAAATGGTTCGCCGGCAGGGATTTCGTGAACTCCAGCCGGATGGGCATCGTCGGCCGCAGCCGCGGTGGCATGATTACCCTGCTGGCCATTGAGCAGGAGCCCGACCTGTTCCGCGCAGCAGCGGACGTGGTGGGTTTGGCCGATTTCCTGATGTACATGGCCTACAAGCCCGAATACCGCAGGCTCGAAGTGGCCAAGGAGCCGCATTTCAACGGCTTGCCCTTTGACAACCTGCAGGCGTATATCGATGCCTCACCCATCATGCACGTGGAAAAAATCAAGACTCCCCTGCTGGTGCACGCCACCACCTATGACCAGATCGTCAATCACCAGCTGCATTCAGAACGGCTGGTTGAGGCCCTCAAGGCCCATGGCAAGAAGTACGAATACAAGCTGTATGAACGCGCGCCGGGAGGCCATGGCTACAGTGATGGTGAAACCCCGGAAGCCGAGGATTCGCTGAACCGGATCGTTGAGTTTTTTGGCAAACACCTGAAATAACGGGAAGAAACGGGATCCCCGGGAGAAAAAAGTGAAGGAATTGCGATTCAGGGTGTTCGTGGTATCAGTTGGGCTCGCGGCCGGATTGCTCGCACTGTTGCAGGTTGATACGGCATATGCGGCCAGTTCCGCGCCGTCCGGGAAACCTGTTGATGGCAGTGCGGCCGGCAGATACCCCGGCCTTCCTCGCATCACGCCTCCCGAGTGCTCAGCCTGGGTAGCTTACGACCGGAATACTTTCCTGCCAGGCTATCGGTTACCAACAGCTTTCGGCCCTGAAACCTGCGTGCCGTTCACGGCAACCGCCCTGAAACCACCGCCCGGTTATGCGGGCGACGACTTTTATGTGGATGAATTTACCGACCAGAAACTGCGTGAGCGTTGGGAAACCTGCCAGCAGGAACCGGCCTGCCAGGAGCGACTGAACGCACACGTCGAGCGGCGCAAGCCACCGCACCGCGAGCATGGGATCACGGACCCGCACCTGCTCTGGTTGCTGGGGCGCATCGATTCGGAAAACCCGGAAGTCGACCTCACCAGCATCCGGCGGCCGGCGTTCTTTGCGCAAGCCCCATACCATGAGGCCGTAGCCGCGGCTGAGGCACAAACGTTCACCGTCGAGTTTACCGTTGAGCCCGAGCCCTATGAGCGCCTGGTCCAGCAACGTACCGCCCCGGTGAAATTGCGTGGCTGGTATTTGCAGGGTGGAGGAATAGACGATGGCCGCGGCGGCAGGACCCGCGCCCTGATATTGATGAGTATGGGTGGCGGCGGCAGGCTTGTGGCCATTGAACACCCTTCCGACCGGCTGTACACGCTGGATCCGCAGACCGGATTCAGTGTGCTGAATACCTACCCGGCAGGGTCCACGGGAGCTTCCGGCATGCGCAACTGGCGCCGGTTTCTGTTTGAACTCAACCAGGCCGGGTTTGATGTATTGAGTTACGACCGCCGCGGCGTGGGTATTTCCGGCGGATTCAGCGACACCAACACCCTGCAGCAGGGCCGCGATATCCTGACGGTCATCGGCAGCCTGCGCGACGGTGACGGCATGCGGGTTTTGACGCCTGATGCGAAAGTGCTAAAGGGGCGGCAGGCAGCAGATGCACTTCTTGCAGGCGCGCCGGCAGAATCCTTGCCGGTAGTGCTGGGCGGCAGCTCGCGCGGAACCATGTCAACCGGCTGGGCCATGACGCGGAATTTCTATCGCAGCTGCGATTACGACCTGCCGGACCGGCCTTGCGGGCCGCCCGTCGGCCTGGCCAACATTCGCGGCGCCATGATGCTGGCGGGCTTTACCAGCGGCGTGGGTTACGTGACCGCACCCACCAGCCAGGATGATACCGACCGCGGCCTGTTCATCGCCGGCAGCGCCAGCCGCTACCACATCGTTTTCTTTCCCAACTCCGAAATCCTTGAGGGCATACACACCTGGCCCGGCCTGTTCATCGGTCGTGGCTTGTGGGATTACGCGGAAAGCCTGGAGGGTTCAATTGCCGCTTACGACCGGGTTGCGGGATTGCGGGAGATCGTCGTGGTGCGTGCGCCGCATGCATTTGAAACCTGGCCAGCATTGGAACATCAACGCGTCGCGGAGCGGATGATCGCATTTTCAACCGCTGCGGCACTGGGCCGGGACTCTGCTCCGGGTGAGCGAACCTGGACAAACATGAAAGAGCTGGCCGCCACGGCTTCGGATGTTTGGGAGACATCGTCGCTTCCACCCCGCATCCCCGGTGCGGAAAATAACGGCGACAGGCAACAACCATAAACTTTCACGCTCAGAATCCCGCTTTCTTGAACATTTTCGATAGCCGTTACCCCGGCCATCGCCTGGTTGCCTCGTGTTTCAAATTATCACTTAAATTACAGAGACTTATGTAATATCGGCATGGATTCCATGCCGGTTTCCCGCCGGCCCCGGGTGGTTGGGTGCCACCAGAATGCCATCGGCGGCACTCAATAGCGCCATGATCGCGTATGGCTAATGGGCTCTAATAGTGCCCTATTTGCTATCCGGCTATACTGTCGCAACAGTGGCGATTCAAGTAGTGTTAACAGGCCCTAGAGCGCTCTCACCATCGTGACCGAAAGTCTGCACATCATTATCCTGGCGGCTGGCGAAGGCACGCGCATGCAGTCGCGGCTGCCCAAGGTGCTGCACCCGGTGGGCGGCAAGCCCATGTTGCTGCACCTGCTGCAGACCGCCGGAGAGTTGCAGCCGGCCGGCATCCACGTGGTGATTGGCAGCGGCGCCGAGCAGGTGCGTGAGGCCTGCCAGGGTTACAGTGTGTCGTGGGTCGAGCAAGCCGAGCGCCGCGGCACCGGCCATGCCACCGACCAGGCCATGCCGGGTGTACCCGATGACGCGTACGTACTGGTGCTGCTCGGCGACCATCCACTGATTCCAGCGGGCGTGCTGCAACAATTGCTGCGTCCGCCATTGCCGCCGCTGGGCGTGCTGACCATGGTGCTGGACGATCCGAAAGGTTATGGCCGCATCGAACGTGATCGCACCGGGCGGGTGAATGGCATCGTGGAAGAGCGCGATGCCACACCGGCGCAGCGCGCCATCCATGAAGTCAACACCGGCATCATCCTGGCTCGGGCCGCAGCCTTGCGGCAGTGGCTGCAGCAACTGGAATGCTCCAACAGCAAGAACGAGTATTACCTCACCGATATCTTTGCCATGGCCTACAAGCAGGGTTACGAGATTCGCGCCGTGCCGGCGCCCGATCCGCGTGACCTGCAGGGCGCCAACGACCGCCGCCAGGTCGCTGCCCTGGAGCACCGTTACCGGCAGCGCCGGGCGGATGAGCTGATGGAACAGGGCGTAAGCTTGCTGGATCCGGCACGCATCGATGTTCGCGGTGAAGTTCGCGCCGGGTGCGATGTAGTGATCGACATCAACGTTGTGCTGGAAGGCGAAATTGAGCTGGGTGACGGCGTGGTACTGGGGCCCGGTTGCGTGTTGAAAAACTGCCGGCTGGCCGCCGGAACGGTGGTCAAGGCGTTCAGCGTGCTGGAAGGAGTGCAAACCACCGGCGCCTGTGAGATCGGGCCGTTCGCGCGCCTGCGCCCCGGCACCGAGCTGGCGCGAGGATCACGCATCGGCAATTTTGTTGAAGTAAAGAACAGCCGCCTGGGTGAGAACAGCAAAGCCAATCACCTCAGCTATGTCGGCGATGCCGAGGTGGGCGATCGCGTCAATATCGGCGCCGGCACCATCACCTGCAATTACGATGGCGCCAACAAACACCATACGGTGATTGAAGACGATGTGTTCATCGGTTCGGATACCCAGTTGGTGGCGCCGGTCACCGTGGCCAAAGGCGCCACCATCGGCGCCGGGTCAACCATCACCCGCGATGTACCCGCGGGCGAGCTGACGCTGAGCCGGACCAGGCAGGCCACGGTCAAAGGCTGGCAACGTCCGGCAAAGCCGGATTCCAGGAAAAAGGACACCTGAACCATGTGTGGAATTGTCGCTGCCAGCGCTCATCGCGATGTGGTGGACATCCTGGTTTCCGGCCTGCATACGCTGGAATATCGCGGCTATGATTCGGCCGGAATCGCCATGCAGAACGGCACGGCCATCAAGCGCCTGCGCACCTATGGCAAGGTGAATGACCTGCAGGCCCTGCTGGATGAAACGCCCCTGCAAGGCGTGTGCGGCATCGCCCATACGCGCTGGGCCACGCATGGCAAGCCCAACACCGTCAACGCGCACCCGCTGATGTCGCGCGATAACGTGGCGCTGATCCACAACGGCATCATCGAGAACCACGAAGAGCTGCGCAGCGAGTTGCAGGCGCTGGGTTACGAATTCACCTCTGAAACTGACACCGAGGTGATGGCTCACCTGGTCAACCACCTCATGAGCGAAGGCAATGACCTGTTTGCGGCCGTGCGCCAAGCCGTCACGCGCCTGCGCGGCGCTTTCGCCATTGCCGTGGTCAGCGCCGCCGAGCCCGGTGTAGTGGTCGGCGCGCGCGTGGGTAGCCCGATGGTCCTGGGCCTTGGTTTTGATGAGAACTTCCTGGCTTCCGACATCCATCCGCTGCTGCCGGTGACCAACCGCTTCATCTACCTTGAAGAAGGAGATGTGGTGCGCATCGACACGGCAGGGTTTGAGATTCGCGACGAGCAGGACCAGGTGGTTGAACGCCCGGTGAAGGAAGCCGAGCTGAACGCCGATGCGGTGCAGCGCGGAGATTACCGCCACTACATGCAGAAGGAAATCTTTGAGCAACCGCAGGTAGTGGCGGAAACGCTGGAAGGACGCATCGGCGTGGACCGCATCTTGCCGAATATTTTCGGCGTGGGCGCGGATGAAATGCTCAAGAAGGTGCGCCAGGTGCATATCGTCGCCTGCGGCACCAGTTACCACGCCGGCCTGGTGGCCCGTTACCAGCTGGAAGAACTGGCCGGCATTCCCTGCATGGTGGAAGTGGCCAGCGAGTACCGTTACCGCCACCCGGTGATACCGGCGAATGCGCTGTTCGTGATCATCTCGCAATCGGGTGAAACCGCCGATTCGCTGGCGGCTTTGCGGCATGCGAAGGAATCGGGTTACCTGGCCACCCTGGCCATCTGCAATGTGCCGGAAAGCTCCATCGTGCGGCTGGCGGATTTTGTGCTGATGACCCGTGCCGGCCCTGAAATCGGCGTGGCTTCCACCAAGGCCTTCACCACCCAGCTGGTTGCCCTGCAACTGCTGGTGCTGATGATGGCCCAGCTCAACGGCGTGGACGCCAAACTGATTGCACAGTGGGTGGATGAGCTGCACCAGTTGCCGGAGAAGCTGAACAAGGCGCTGGAGCTGGACAAGCCGATCGAGAAGCTGGCGGAGAAATTCGTCGACAAGCACCATGCCCTGTTCCTCGGGCGCGGCAGCCATTACCCCATCGCCATGGAAGGGGCGCTGAAGCTCAAGGAAATCTCCTACATCCATGCCGAAGCGTATCCGGCCGGTGAGCTGAAGCACGGCCCGCTGGCACTGGTGGACGCCGAGATGCCGGTGATCGCCGTGGCGCCCAACAATAACCTGTTGCAGAAGCTGATCAGCAACATCGAGGAAGTGCGCGCCCGCGGCGGCCAGATGCTGGTGATAGCCGATGCCGAAGCCGGCGCCAGCCTGAAACGCAACCTCGGTGAAATCATCGAGGTCGAAACCGGCGGCGCGCTGCTGGCGCCGGTGGTGCTCACCATTCCGCTGCAACTGCTGGCTTACCACGTAGCAGTGTTGCGCGGCACCGACGTGGACCAGCCGCGCAACCTGGCCAAATCCGTTACGGTTGAGTAAGCTTCCGGACAGTAGTTTTAACAGGAAACAGCGATGGAATTTTTGGCGTTCATTGGCGGCGTGCTGGGCATCATTGCCTTTGTGCGCGTGGAAAAGCTCACCAAAACCCTGAAAGAAAAGGGCATTCTGGAGCCGGACTACAAGGAAGAATGAGTCCGGGGTGACGGCCTGGCATCACCCCGGAGACTTGCATCACTTTCAGACTGCCTTCTGCACACCGCAAACCGGCTGGTGCAAGCGCGACAGGAAGTTCCAGTTGACGGCGCTTGAGGGTTTGTGGGCCATCCGTTCATTCACCAGCCCGGTCGCCTCCGGCCATTGTCCGGAACGCACGGCCGCTTCGGTAAGCGTCCAGTCGATAATGTCGCGCTGGGCATGGCTGCCGCCAAAAGCATTGACGATATTGCGCACGGGATAGAGCAGGTCCACCACCCTGGCATATTCACCGCGGTGAAATGCAGCAAATCCTTCCACCAGCGGCAGGCCGTACTGGCCGGCCCAGCGGCCGCTTTCACCACCGCCCGCGCGGGCCTTGCGCAGACGCAGGCGAACCTCGTCGAGTTCCTTGCTCCGGCCGGCTCCCAGCAGCGCCATGGCGGCATGCCAGTCGTTGAACGGGTAACTGCGACCGTCGGCATGGGGCAGCCAGCAGTCGGCGAGTTCCTTCCACCGCTGGCCGACGTCGCAGCCTGACATGTGCAGGCGCCACAGCAGCGCGGAGGCATCCACCATGTCCATTGCAGTCTGGCTGCGCTGTTGGCGCACCGGGCCATCATAGATGGCGATGGCCTGGTTTTTCTGGTCGAGTTCAAGATGGCACAGTGCCTTGTGCCACCAGTTGTGAACCTTGAAAAAGTTGTCCTCGGTATTCCAGTAATCCTGGCGGTCGGTCATCCAGCTGATCCCGTCTTCAGCGCGGCCCCGCATTTCCATCACATGGGCAACCGCGTGGTGGGCCCAGCTGTCATGCGGCCGTCCTTCCAGGGCGCGGCGTCCCGTGTCCTCGGCGCGGCTGTAATCCGCGCATTCCTCCAGCCCAAACGCGTACATGCCCAGCACGGTGGGATAGGCCGGGTCATCGCGCGACCACGCCGGCAAGGCGCGGGCAATGCGGTCACGAAGGTTACGCGCGTTGGCGCACAGGAAGTCAATCAGGTGGCCGGTCTGCAGCGCCAGCAGGTCCAGCGGATAATTCAGGCAATGCCGGTCCAGCGCCAACGCGGAGTCCGTCCAATGTCCGTTGCTGGCCAATTCAATGGCCCCCGCCAGCGACTGCTCGCGATCATTCAGTTGCAGGCCCTTGACGCTGGCAATCAGCGTGGCAGCCTCGCGCATCGCGGCCGGTTCGGAACTGGTTACATACAGGCAAGCCTTGGCGATGAAAGCCATGGCAAATTCGGGCGCCAGCGCGATCGCGTGGTCCAGCAGGCTGATCGGATCGCCGCGAAATTCATTGAAGGCGGTGATGGCTTGTTCGTAGGGCACCAGCGCCTCCGCGGTGGCGCCGGTCAGGGTATTGCCTTGCGGGTCTTTCTTCATTTTCTCTCTCCTGGTTTATTCATCAATTGTCTGGCCGGCCGGCAATTCCGGCCACAACTCTGGCAGCAACTCCGCCAGTAACTCCGGCGGGGTTGGATCAGCCCGCTGGAATGCCAGCTTTATTCGTGGTGAAGGCCGCCAGCCTGGTGATAAGCTTAGTCCGTGGTGATTTCAGGGAAATATCCGCGGCGCCGAATGTTTTTGCAGGGGCTCCAAATCACCCGGCTGGTTGGGCAAACCGTTTATCGGGCAGTACATGAACTCATTGACTGATGTCCTGCGCTCCCTGCAAATCTCCGGGGGTGCATTCCTGGAGGCCGAATTCTCAGCCCCATGGTGCGTGTCCGCCCGGGTAGGGCCCGAAGACTGTGGTCCATACGGTTCGGTACCAAAAAGCCTGATTGCATTTCACTATGTCCTCAGCGGCGAGTTGAAAGTGGCGGTTTCCGGTCAGGCGCCACTCACTGCGAAAGGCGGCGATATCATCATCCTGCCCCGCAACGACTTCCATATCCTCGGCAGTGACCTCGACATCCTGCCGGTCAGCGCCGAAAAACTGATCGAAAGCCATGCAGCCGGCGATCTGGCCCGTATCCGTTACGGCGGCGCCGGCGAGCATTCGCGCATCATCTGTGGCTTTCTGGGAACGCCCAACCAGACCGAGCCGGTATTGTCATTACTGCCGGCGGCGATGAAAGTTGCTGTCTCCCAGGGCGCTCTGGGGCCCTGGGTGGAAAGCTCTTTCCGCCTGGCCGCTGAAGAAATTGCCAACGGAATCGGGCAGTCACCTGAGATGCTGGCACGGTTGGCGGAGCTGTTGTTCGTGGAGTCCGTGGGGCACTATCTGGCCACCCTGCCCGAAGATGAAAGCGCCTGGTTGCTGCAGGTGGCCGATATCAAGCTAACGGTGGCGCTGCAACTGATGCACTGCCGGATCGAGCATCCCTGGACCACGGAGGAACTGGCCCGGGAAGCCGGTATGTCGCGATCTTCCTTTGCCACGCGGTTTACCCGCACCATGAACGAGTCGCCCATGCGTTACCTGGCCAGGTTGCGGCTGAACAAGGCCCGCCGCCTGTTGCTGCAACCCGCCTCATCCATCGCCCGGGTTTCCAGCCAGGTGGGTTACGATTCTGAAGCGGCTTTCAATCGCGCATTCAAGCGTGAGTTCGGCTCGCCGCCGGCGGAATGGCGCAGGAACAACGCCTGAAAGTAGCCAATCAGGCTGGCCAGATCTGGAGCCGGGCAGGCTCCCGTAAGCAGACAAATACTGGAGAAATAACGGCCTTTTGAGTAAAGTGGTTGCCCCCGCGAGCAGCTGTTGCGCAGCTGTTCATTCGGCATGAGGTCAAACAGGCAATGCGCAGAAAACACCGGATCGACGACGAAGCTGAGATCAACATCACACCGATGCTCGACATCGTCTTCATCATGCTGATCTTTTTTATCGTAACTACCTCATTCGTAAAAGAAAAAGGTCTGGAAGTGTCGCGCCCGTCGAATGCGCCGCCGAAGGAAATCAAGCAGGACAAGGGCCCGATCGTGGTAAAAATCGACTCCAGCAGCCTGATCAGCATCAAGGGCCGGGTGCTGGAAAAAGCCGCGGTTGAAGCCAACCTGGAGCGCGAAAAGGCCGAAAAGCCTGATTCCACGCTGATCATTGCCGC
>CAYYCX010000069.1:0-22607 GCA_964470455.1 uncultured Wenzhouxiangellaceae bacterium | reverse complement strand
AGCAGAAGGAGCGGCTGAAGCAGCTGCGCGCCGAGATCGATGTGCTGACGCTGACCGCCACGCCCATTCCCCGTACGCTCAACATGGCCATGGCCAGCATCAGGGACCTGTCCATCATCGCCACTCCGCCGGCCAAGCGCATGGCCGTGAAAACGCTGATTTCACCGTGGGATGCAGCGCTCATTCGCGAGGCCATCTACCGCGAGCTGCAACGTGGCGGCCAGGTGTTCTTCCTGCACAACGAAGTGCGCAATATCGAGAAAATCGCCCGCGAAGTGCAGGAACTGGCGCCCAATGCACGCATCGCCATCGCCCACGGCCAGATGCCGGAGAAGGAACTGGAAAGCGTGATGCTGGATTTCTACCGGCAGCGTTACAACCTGCTGGTGTGCACCACCATCATCGAAAGCGGCATTGACGTACCCACCGCCAACACCATCGTCATCAACCGCGCCGACAGGTTCGGCCTCGCCCAGCTGCACCAGTTGCGCGGCCGCGTGGGCCGTTCGCACCACCGCGCCTACGCCTACCTGCTGGTGCCCGATGCGCGCAGCATGACCGCCGATGCGAAAAAGCGGCTCGAGGCCATTGCTTCGCTGGAGGAACTGGGCGCCGGCTTCACCCTGGCCACGCATGACATGGAGATTCGTGGCGCCGGCGAGTTGCTGGGGGCGGAACAAAGCGGACAGATTCACGAGATCGGCTTCAGCCTGTACAGCGACATGCTGGCGCGCGCCGTGGATGCCCTGCGCAACGGCAAGGAGCCCGAACTGGATGCGCCGCTCAATCGCGGTATTGACATCGAGCTGCACCTGCCGGCACTCATACCTGAAACCTATCTGGCGGATGTGCAGGCGCGGCTAACGCTTTACAAACGCATCGCCGGGGCGGGCAATTCGGCGGCGTTGCGCGAACTGCAGGTGGAAATGATCGATCGCTTCGGTTTGCTGCCGGAACCGGTGAAAAATCTCTTTGCCGTGGCCGAGCTGCGGCTGCAGGCGCGTGAACTGGGCATTGACCGGCTGGACCTGGGGCCGCAGGGAGGCCGGCTTGAATTCGCCGCCGACACCCGGGTCGACCCGCAGAACCTCATTCGCCTGATGCAGCGTTCGCCGCAGGATTACCGGCTGGATGGTCCGCAACGTCTGCGCCTGTTGCAGCGGCGCGAACAGGCGGCTGAGCGCCTGCAACTGGCGGAAAAGCTGCTGCAGGCCCTGGCGGCGGCCTGATTTTTCTTCATGAAACCGCTGCGTCCATTACACTGGCAGTTGCGGCGGGCCATCCAGGCCGATCAGTTAAGCTGTTTTTGTGAAGAATATTAAATAATGTCAATAAGTTGTCGCCTATTCTTTATCTTTATTCTCATGTTGGGAGCCATGCCCCTGGCAGCCCAGCCGGAAGCGGAACGCCATTACCGGGTTGAACTGATCGTGCTGCGGCACTTGGCCGGCAATTCGGACACCACGCCGCAAACCGATTTGCGCGACTTGAGCGGGATTCTGGACCTGTATCCGCCGCCAGTGGCAGAGGATGTTGCCGTTGAAGCCGAAGTACAGGCAACTTCCGACGGGGTCGATGCAGCCGATGCGGTCGATGCCGATGGAGCGGATGTTGCCGCGGAGGATGCGGAGCCGGAGAAGCCCCTGGCCGTGCCGGTGGATGAAATGAGTGACACCATGCGCGAGGTCTGGCGGCGGCTGCGCGGCAGTGCCGGATTCCGTCCGGAATTGTTCCGGGCCTGGGAACAGTCCGGTGATGAACCGTTCCCTGACCTGCGTATCCACGACGACGAAATCCTCTTCCAGGTCGACCCGACTGAGCCGCTGGCCGCTGTGCCGCTGGATGAACACGGCGCCCTGGTATTCACCGACCAGACCCTGCGGCAGGGCCTAACCGACCCCGAGGCCGATACTGCATCCGATACCGGCCAGGAAACGCCACTCCCACTACCCGAATATTATTTTCGCATCGATGGTACGGCCAACCTGACCCGTACGCGCTTCCTGCACCTGGACCTCGATATCGAACTGCGCGAACCCCTGTATGAGCCGCTGCATGTTCCGCTGCATGATCCGCGGATCGGGCAAACCGGGGATGGAAACGCAGCGACGGAAACAGGTCCCGAACCAGGGGCCGTGGAAATGGTGGCTGCCACCAACCCGGAAGCAATATCTCCCGCAGAACCGGGCACAAGATCCGGCCCAACCGCCGACGCCACGGCGTTCCGCATCCACCGCATCGACCAGCGCCGCCAGGTGAAGACCGAGCAGATGGAATATTTCGACGGTCCGGTCATCGGCGTATTGGCCCTGGTGACCGGCTTTGATGTCATTCCCGAGGAAAATGCCGCAGGGGAAATGCCGGCCCCGGTGCCGGAAGGAATGCCGGAAGAATTACCGGAAGGATTGCCGCAGGGTCAGTAAATGCAAGGGGTTCCACGACTGGCCGAGCAGCGTTCACCGTTCCGCTTAGTGGAGAAATCATCGTGAGTTACCTGTCCCGCACCAATCCCAACCGTCCGCAACCGAAGTCACCAGCCGCACTGGCCGGCCTGCTGGCGCTGGCATTCATCCTGGGAATCGCCCCGGGCGTGGAGGGTCTTTCGGCCACTAGTGGCTTGGGGGCTGGCTCGGTTGAAATCGACCTGCCGCATGAAAAGTTCGTGCTGGACAACGGCCTGACGGTCATCGTTCATGAAGACCGCAAGGCGCCGATTGTCGCAGTGAGCGTCTGGTACCACGTGGGCTCCAAGGATGAGCCGGAAGGACGCACCGGCTTTGCCCACCTGTTTGAACACATCATGTTCGAGGGCTCGGAGAACTACAACGACCGCTTCTCCAGGCCGTTGGAAGAAGTGGGCGCCACCTCGCTCAACGGCACAACCTGGTTTGACCGCACCAATTATTTTGAAAACGTCCCTACCCCGGCGCTGGAACTGGCGCTGTTCCTGGAGTCCGACCGCATGGGCCATTTGCTGGGCGCGCTCACGCAGGAAAAACTCGACCAGGAGCGCGGCGTGGTGCAGAACGAAAAACGACAGGGCGACAACCAGCCTTACGGCATGGTGGGTTACCGCATCCTGGAAGGGTTGTATCCGCCCGGCCACCCCTATCGACACGACACCATCGGTTCGATGGAGGACCTGGATGCCGCCAGCCTCGAGGACGTCCACGCCTGGTTCAAACAGTACTACGGCGCCGCCAACACGGTGCTGGTGCTGGCGGGTGACATCGACGCGGCCACCGGCAGACAGCTGACCGAGAAGTATTTTGGTGATATTCCGCCGGGCCCACCGTTGCAGCGCCTGAAGGCCTGGGTGCCCGACCGTCGGAATGATACCGTCGAACAGATGTATGACCGGGTACCACAGGTGCGCAGCTTCCAGAACTGGGCCGTGCCCGGGCGCACCACGCGCGAGCGCGCCCTGCTGGAGCTGGCAGCTGCGGTACTCGGTGATGGCAAGAATTCGCGCCTGTACCAGGCGCTGATTTACCAAACCCAGCATGCCGTGAGCCTTGATGTAGTGGTGGAGGCGCAGGAGCTGGCCAGCATTTTCAACATCGACACCACGCTGGCGCCCGGGGCATCGCTGGATGAGGTGAACGACATCATCGCCTGGGAGTTGGCCCGGTTCATGGAAAACGGCCCGGGTGAAGAAGAACTGCAGCGCGCCCGCAGCAAGATCAACGCATCCATGGTCCGGGGCCTTGAAGCCGTCGGCGGCTTTGACGGCAAGGCTGCCACACTGGCGCAGGGCGAGCTCTACGATGGCGACCCGGTGTTTTTCAAGACCATGCTGCAATGGATCAATGAAGCAAGTGCCGAGGATGTACGCGCAGTTGCCGCTGCATGGCTCTCAAAAGGGCGCTACCAGCTGGACGTGCTGCCCTACCCCGAATACGTGGCCGCGGCGGAAGGCGTGGATCGCAGCAACGGGTTGCCCGCCGTGACCGCGTTGCCGCAGCTGGATTTTCCCCTGCCACAAAGGGCACGGCTGAAAAATGGCATCGAGGTGGTGCTGAGCCGCCGCACCGCTGTGCCCACGGTGGAGGTCGCCATCCAGTTTGATGCCGGTTATGCCGCCGACCAGGGTCGCCCACTGGGCACCGCCGGCTTCACGCTGGACATGCTGGACGAAAGTACGCGCAACCGCAGCGCACTGGAAATCGATGCCGAATCCGAGCGGCTGGGCGCGGAGATCAGCGGCGCGTCCACACTGGATACCTCCACGGTGTACCTCGATGCGCTGAAGTGGAATTTGAAGTCCTCACTGGAACTGTTGGCCGATGTGGTGCGCAACCCCGCGTTTGCCGATGAGGAACTGGAGCGCATGCGGGTGCGGCGCCTGGCCGGGCTGGAGCAGGAGAAGAGCGACCCGGTAAGCATCGCCCTGCGCACGCTACCGCCGCTGATCTATGGGGAGGATCACGCCTACGGCATTCCGTTTACCGGCAGCGGGACGGAAGATTCGATCTACGCCATCAGCCGTAAAGACCTGGAGCAGTTTCACCAGGACTGGCTACGCCCCGACAACGCCACGCTGTTCGTGGTGGGCGACACCAGCCTGGAAGAAGCACTGCCCATGCTGGAAAGTGTTTTTGGCAACTGGAAAGCCCCGTCATCCGCCGTGCCGGCAAAGCAACTGGCGACAGTCAACCTGGCGCCCGAGGCCCGCCTGCTGCTGGTGGACAAACCGGATTCTCCGCAGTCACTGATCCTGGCGGCACACATTGCTCCACCCGCCGGGGCAGCCGACAACATCGCCATCGAAGCCATGAACGATATCGTCGGCGGAACCTATTCGGCGCGGGTCAACCAGACACTGCGCGTGCAGAAGCAGTGGTCGTACGGCGCGTTCAGCTTCCTGCCGGATGCGCGCGGACAGCGGCCGTGGATGTTGTACGCGCCGGTGCAAACCGACCGGACGGCCGATTCCATCCGTGAACTGTTGGAATTACTGGGGCAGTTCCAGGGCAGGCACCCCGCCGAGGACGCGGAGCTCAACCGTGTGGTGCGCAATAGCGTGTACAGCCTGCCCGGACAATATGAAACCAATTCAGCGGTGCTCAACGCCATGCTGGCCAACCAGCGCTTCAGCCGCACGGACGATTACGTCAGCAGCCTGCCGGGGCAATTCCAGTCCCTGTCGCTGGAGCAGGTGCAGGCCACGGCTGAGGAAGTATTGCACCCCGAAGCGCTGACCTGGGTGATCGTGGGTGACGCGGCCAGAATCCGTGACAGCCTGGAACAGCTGCGGCTGGCTCCCGTGCAGGCCATGGACAGTGATGGCAAACTAGTGCCCTGAATGCCGCGCGCCGGCAGTTGGCGTGGCAATCGTGCAGCCGTGAACCCGACTGCCCTGAATTGGCCACTGAAATGGCTACTGAACTGGTCACTGAACTGGCCTGACCCGGAGGGATGCAAGCTTGAACCTGGAAAAAATCTTCTTTGCCTTTTTCATCGTGCTCGCCCTGACCCTGAACTTCGGTTTTTTCATCGGTGACATGGACAACCCCATCCACCATCACCCCACGGAGCTGGGCGCTGCCCTGATTGTCAGCATGATTGCCACCATCCTGAAGTTTGGCGACCGTTCCCAGCTCGGTAACGTCATGCTCGCCACCAGCCTGGTGGCGGACCTGCAACTGCTGGCAGCCGCGCTGGCCTGGGTGTATGCCGCCAATGTGTCGGCCCATGGCGTGACCAACAGCGTGATGGCCAGCGTGGTATCGCTGTCCGGCGGCGCCCTGTTGGCCAATTTCATTTCGGTGACACTGCTGGTTGGCGAAACACTCAGCATCCGGCGCTGAGCCACAGGCGCCACGGTCTGATTCATGCAGGGACCATGCTGCACCCGGTTTCCGCCGACCACCGTGCTTGTTCCCCGGCCCGCCACCATGCCCGCTAACAACACAGAATCATGAATGACATCATCTGGTTGACCATCAAGCGCCTGCGGGTGCCGCTTATCATCATGGTTCTGGTTTATTTCCTGTCGGTAGTGGGAATGGTGCTGGTGCCGGGCCTGGATGACCAGGGCCGGGAATATCACCTGTCCTACCTTGATGCGGCCTACTTTGTGGCCATTTTGGCAACGACGATTGGCCTCGGGGAAATCCCCCATTCCTTTACCGAAGCGCAAAGGCTGTTTGTCTTCATCATCATATTTCCCAATGTCGCGGCCTGGCTTTATTCTTTCGGTACGGTTCTCGGGCTGCTGCTGGACCCGCAATTCCGCACGGTTTTGCGGCGTTCGCGGTTCCAGCAACGGGTGTCACGCCTGCCCCACCGCTTTTTCATCGTATGTGGCTTTGGCAACACCGGCAGCATGATCGTCAGCGCTTTGCTGCAACGCGGTTACAACGCGGTAATCCTGGAGCGGGAAGAGCACATCATCCACAGCATCAGCCTCAAGGATGATATTGCCCATGTGCCCGCGCTTGCGGGCGATGTCACCGACCGGCGACTGCTGGAAATGGCCGGTTTGATGAACCCGCGCTGCCGTGGCGTTATTGCCATCACCAATGAAGATCACGCCAACCTCACCATTGCCATCACCAGCAAGCTGCTGCGGCCCGGGCTGCCGGTGATGGCGCGCAGCGAAACCCAGCTCGCGACGGCCAACATGGCCTCATTCGGCACCGACTACATCGTCGATCCGTATGAAATCTTCTCCTCCCGCTTCTACCTGGCGTTGAGTTCGCCCATCAAGTACCTGGTGCAGGACTGGCTGATCAGCGTGCCCGGAAGCAAGCTGCGCGCTCCGCTGCACCCTCCTGCCGGACACTGGATACTGTGCGGGCTGGGCAGGTTCGGCACGCGTATTGCGGCAAAACTTGACGAGGCGGCCCTGCCCTACACGGTTATCGATGTCCATCCGGACCGCATTGCCGGCCTGGACCACGGCATCGTCGGGCGGGGCACCTCCGCCGACACGCTGCTGGCGGCGGGGGTCAAGGATGCCGTGGGCATCATCGCCGGAACCGGTGATGATGTGGACAACCTTTCGATCCTCATGACAGCTCACGAGCTCAATCCCAAGCTGTTCATGGTGGCCCGCCAGGAGCGCCAGGAGAACGATGCGCTGTTCGCAGCCTCGCAGGCCCACCTGGTCGCCAAACGCAGCCTGATCGTGGCGCGGCGCATTTTGTATATCTGCACCACGCCACTGCTGCAGACTTTCCTGCACCACCTGGTGCAGGAGCAGGATGAATTCGCCAGCCAGGTGGCGGCCCGCCTCAGAAACAATCTCATGGGATTTGCGCCGAGCATCTGGACGCGGGAGTTGAGCGGGTCGCTGGCCAGGGGGCTGGCAACGGCCCGGACAACCGGGCTGAAAGTACGGCTGGAACATATCAGCTTCAACTCACGCAAGGGCGGCAAGGAGCCGTTGCACTGCGTCTGCCTGCTGTTGCAGCGCGGCGCGGGGCGGATATTCCTGCCCGAAGCAGACCAGGAACTGCACGAGGGCGACCAGCTGCTGTTTGCCGGCCGGGAGTCGGCACGCCTGGAGATCGACTGGACGCTGACCGAACCCGACATTGTGATCGGCAATGCCAGGGGCAAACCGGTTCCGCGGGGGGCTTTTTTCCGCTGGCTGGAACGGCGCCGTTCCGGCAAACGCGCGCTTAACGGTTGAGGACCGACCGCCGGATTGCCGGAAGCAAGCGCACGGACGCGGACCGAAACATCAGGCCGGGTCCAAACTGAATCCGTCAGCATCCGCCTGGAAGGGAAACTGCCGGCGCACTTCATTGACCTGCTGCAAGTCGATGCGCACGGCCTGGGCCTGCTCGATGCTTTCCAGGTCAGCCAGCGTGTTGCCCAGCGGATCATAGGCCTGGCTGCGGCCCGGGTACGCCAGGCCATTGCCGTCTTCACCCACCCGGTTGATGCCGATCACACAGGCCTGGTTTTCGATCGCCCGGGCCCGCAGCAGCGCCATCCAGTGCTCCACCCGCTTTTCCGGCCAGTTGGCGACGAAAATCTGCAGGTCGTAATCATTGCGGTTGCGGCACCACACCGGGAAACGCAGGTCATAGCAGATCTGCGGATTGATGCGCCAGCCACGCCAGTTCCAAACCAGGCGAGCCTTGCCGTCCGCATAACGCCGGTTTTCGCCACCAAAGGCAAACAGGTGGCGCTTGTCGTAATGCCACGCATCCCCCTCGGGCGTCACGAACAGCATGCGGTTGAAGCGCTGGCCGTTCTCGACGATCACCGCGCTGCCCGCCATGGCAGACTGGTGCTGCCGGGCCATCTCATGCATCCAGGCAACCGTTGGCCCGTCCATTCCCTCCTCCGGCAAATCAGTGTCGCCGAGAAAGCCGGTGGTGAACGCCTCCGGGAACAGGGCCAGGTCAAATGACTGCCGGGATTGCTGCAGCAAGACGGCCAGGTGGTCGCGGTTCGCCGCGGGGTCTTTCCAGCGCAATTGCGCCTGCACCATCAGTACTTGCAATGCGGCTGTGTCACCCATGCCAGCGGTCCCCTATTGCTCCGGCCGCATGTAGGGGAACAGCAACACATCGCGGATCGAGGGTGAGTCGGTGAACAGCATCACCAACCGGTCGATGCCGATGCCTTCGCCGGCGGTGGGCGGCATGCCGTATTCCAGCGCGCGTATGTAATCGGCATCGTAATGCATGGCTTCGAGGTCGCCGGCATCCATGTTTTCCACCTGCAGCCGGAAGCGCTCGGCCTGATCTTCCGGGTCATTCAGCTCGGAGAAGCCATTGGCAATTTCGCGTCCGCCGATGAACAGCTCGAAGCGGTCGGTGATCAACGGGTTCTGGTCATTGCGCCGCGACAACGGCGAGACCTCGGTGGGATAGGCGGTGATGAATACCGGATCCTGCAAATGCGGTTCGGCCACCACGTCAAACAACTCCATCAACAGACGGCCCGGACCCCAGGACTTCTCGATTTTGATGTTGCGGCGACGGCAGGCTTCGCGCAGCACCTGCTCGTCAAACAGGTCTGCATCTTTCAGGTCTTCGGCATGACGACGCACGGCGGTTTCCACCGGCAGGCGTTCGTAAGGCCCGGCAAAATTGATCTCCTGGCCCTGGTAAACCAGGCGGGTGTGGCCGCCCGTGACATGCTTCGCGAGACCCTCCAGCAAGGCTTCGGTGAGGTCCATCAGGTCTTCGTAGTCGGCATAGGCCCAGTAGAATTCCATCATGGTGAATTCCGGGTTGTGCCGGGTGGAAATGCCCTCGTTGCGGAAGTTGCGGTTGATCTCGTACACCCGCCCCAGCCCGCCTACGATCAGGCGCTTGAGGTAAAGCTCGGGCGCGATGCGCAGGTACATGCGCAAATCCAGCGCATTGTGGTGCGTGATGAACGGCCGCGCCGCGGCGCCACCCGGAATCGGGTGCATCATCGGGGTTTCCACTTCCAGGAATTCGCGTCCCGGCGCTTCCATGAAGGCGCGGATGTACGTGATGATGGCTGAACGCGTGCGGAACACCCGGCGTGATTCTTCGTTGACGATCAGGTCGACGTAACGCTGGCGATACCGCTGCTCGGTATCGGTCAGGCCATGCCATTTTTCCGGCAGCGGCCGCAGCGCCTTGGCCAGCAGCCGCAGTTCGTCGGGTTTGACCGAGAGTTCGCCCTTCTGGGTGCGGAAAATGCGCCCTTTGCCGGCGATGATGTCGCCCACATCCCAGTGCTTGAAGGCCTGGAAAACGCCTTCGGGGAGATGGTCGCGCTGGATCACCAGCTGGATGTCGCCGCTGCGGTCCTGCAGGCGTACGAAAGCGATCTTGCCCATCACCCGCTTGGCCATCATGCGGCCGGCCACGGCAAAGGTTTCCGTCACCGTTTCCAGCTCTTCCGCGGTGGTGTCAGCGAAACGCTGCGCCAATTCACCGGCGTGCGTATTGATCTCGAAATCGTTGGGATAAGCTTCGCCCTGCTGACGCAGTTCCGCGAGCTTGCGGCGCCGCTCGGCGATCAGCTTGTTGTCATCCTGCTCCAAAGCCTGATCTTTGGCCTGCTCGACAACACCAGTGGCGGTTTCAGATTTCACTTCACTCATGGAACTCGGTTTCCTGCGGCTTGAAGCCAGTTGCTCAGAGGCCGTGTTTCAACGACGCTTCGATAAAGGGATCCAGGTCGCCATCCAGCACGGCCTGGGTATTGCCGGTTTCAACGCCGGTGCGCAAATCCTTGATGCGTGACTGGTCCAGCACGTAGGAGCGGATCTGGCTGCCCCAGCCGATGTCCGACTTGTTGTCTTCCAGGGCCTGGCTGGCCTCGTTGCGCTTCTGCAGCTCCAGCTCATACAGCTTGGCGCGCATCTGCTTCATGGCCTGGTCCTTGTTCTTGTGCTGCGACCGGTCGTTCTGGCACTGCACCACGATACCACTCGGGATGTGCGTGATGCGCACCGCGGAGTCGGTGGTGTTCACGTGCTGGCCACCGGCGCCGGATGAGCGGTAGACATCGATACGCAAGTCGGCCGGGTTCAGGTCGATTTCGATGTTCTCATCCACTTCGGGGGAAACAAACACCGCCGCAAACGAAGTGTGCCGCCGGTTGCCGGAATCAAACGGCGACTTGCGCACGAGCCGGTGCACCCCGGTTTCGGTACGGCACCAGCCGTAGGCATAGTCACCCTTGATGTGGATGGTGGCGCTCTTGATGCCCGCCACATCGCCGGGCGAGACTTCAATCAGCTCATTCTCCCAGCCCTTGCGCTCGGCCCAGCGCAAATACATGCGCAGCAACATTTCCGCCCAGTCCTGCGCCTCGGGACCGCCGGAACCGGCCTGGATGTCCAGGTAACAGGGATTGGTGTCCATCTCGCGCGAGAACATGCGCTCGAATTCCAGTTGCGCAACCTGCGATTCGAACTGCTGCAGGTCGGCGGCCACGGCGTTCAGGACTTCCTCGTCACCTTCTTCCTTGGCCAGCTGCAGCATTTCGCCGGCATCGTTCAGGCCCCGTTCCAGCTTTTCCAGGGTGGTGACGATTTCATCCAGCCGCGAACGCTCTTTGCCCAGCGCCTGGGCGTGCTCGGGATCATCCCAGACGTTCGGGTTTTCCAGTTCGCGGTTTACTTCTTCGAGGCGGTCACGCTTGGCAGCGTAGTCAAAGATACCCCCTGAGCCCTTCGGATCGGCTCTGCAGGTCTTCGATCTGGTACAAATACTGATTGGTTTCCACGGTAATTCACGCGCCCTTGCGGGTAATTGGCAAAGCGCAGCATTTTACACTAAAGCTCTGGCCTGATTGGCGATCAAGCCCATTCTTTGGCTATTATCGCAGCGATGAAATCGCCCGCCGGCAGGCAAGACATATCCAGCCCTAAGGCGGTATGATGGAACGGGTTTTGCCCGCAGTTCACACGAAGGAGCAGATATGCAACAGCGAGTTACTGCCCTGATACTGGCCCTGGCATTGCAATCGCTGGCCATTTTTCCTCTGGTTGCGCTGGCCCAGGCACCCTCCGGGAATCTACAGGACCTCTGGGAAATTTCGGTCAAGAGTGGCCACAAGGCGGAATTCGAAGCAGCTTTTCGCAACTATATGGCAGAAAGCAAAAAGGCCGATTATCCGCGTGAGCTGGATGTTTACACGCCCGACACCGGGTCCGTGCTCGGCCGCTATGTGGTTCTGAGTTGCTGCTACAGCTGGGCCGACCAGGATGCCTATACGGCATGGCACAGGCAGAACCGGGCCCTGCTGGAAATGTGGGACGAGGAGGTTGCCGAACATGTCGAAAGCCTCAAGCACTACTATTATGAGATGGACTTTGCCAACAGCCATTGGCCCGATTCGGACACCGCACCTGCCATGATGGGAGTAACCCAGTTTTCCCTGGCACCCGGTAAAGTCGCGCAATTCCACGCCGCCCGTGCTGAGCTCAGCCAGATCGCCATCAACCAGGGCTGGGCGTCCAGCGGCAAGCAGTGGACCTGGTCGGACCGGATCGGCGGTGAACCCGCCGCGTTCCTGGTGGTGCCCTTCGCCAACTACACTGCGATGACGCCGGGTGAACAACAGATCGGCGGGTTCCTGGCCGAGAAGATGGGCCCTGAAAAAGCTGCCGGACTGATGGACCGGATTACGTCCAGTGCCAGTTCATCCAGCTACGGCATTTGGGTGCACCGACCGGATCTGTCTTCCGGTAAGAATTGAGGCCGCAACGAAAATTTATTCCCTGCCCTGGCCGCCCGGCCGGGGCGCATTCAGCCGAGGTAGAAATGTGAATGATCTAGCAAGCTTCCGCGAGGAAGTCCGTGACTGGCTTGACCAGAACTGTCCGCAGGAAATGCGCAAACCCTTTGCCAACGAGTCCGAAATCTGCTGGGGCGGCCGCAATCCGCAGTTCATCAGCAAAGCGCAGGAACAGTGGCTACGCGCCATGGCCGGCAAAGGCTGGACCGCGCCCACCTGGCCCACCGAGTACGGAGGTGGCGGCCTCGACCGCGCCCAGGCGAAGGTGCTGCAGGAAGAAATGCAGCGCATCAACGCCCGCACGCCGCTGTACAGTTTCGGCATTTCCATGATCGGCCCGGCTATTCTCAAATACGGCAGCGAAGCACTGAAGCGCCAGCACCTGCCACCCATTGTGCGGGGCGAGATCCGCTGGGCCCAGGGCTACAGCGAGCCCAACGCCGGCTCTGACCTGGCCAGCCTGCAGGCGGCACTGGTCGATCACGGCGATCATTACATCCTCAATGGCTCCAAGATCTGGACCTCCTACGGCGAGAAAGGCGACTGGATGTTCTGCCTGGTGCGCAGCGACCGCGACGGGCCCAAGCACGGAGGGATCAGCCTGGTACTGTTCGATATGGCATCGCCGGGAGTGAGCACCAAGGTCATCCGCCTGATCAGCGGCAAGTCGCCGTTCTGTGAAACGTTTTTCGACAATGTGCGGGTGGAGAAAGACCAGGTTGTGGGTGAACTGAACGGCGGCTGGACCGTGGCCAAGTACCTGCTCACACACGAACGCGAAATGATCGGTGAATCGGGCCTGGGCCAGGCCGGCAGCCGTCCGGTATTTGAAACGGCCCGCGAAGTCATTGGCCTGGAACACGGGCGCCTGGCTGATCCCGCCCTGCGGCGCGACATCGCCTGGCTGGAGATCGATGAGCAGGCCCTTGGCCTCAGCCTGGACCGGGCGCGCGACGAAGCCCGCGCCGGCGCCAGCCTGGGCGCCAGTTCGGCGATGTTCAAGTATTTCGGCACCGAACTGAACAAACGACGCCAGGAGTTGCTGATGTCCATAAGTGGGCTTGCGGCGCTCGACTGGGTGGGTCCGGAAAGCAACGATGGCCAACTGCCGAGAGCCTGGCTGCGCTCCCGCGCCAACTCCATCGAGGGTGGCACCACCGAAATCCAGTTGAACATTGTGTCCAAGCATCTGCTTGGCCTGCCGGGGTAAGTCATGGCATTGGTACTGACAGAAGAACAGAGCATGTTGCAGGAATCCGCCCGCGAATTCCTGCAGAAGAAAGCACCGGTAAGCCATTTGCGCGGATTGCGCGATGGCGGCAGTGAAACCGGCTTTGACGCGGATTTGTGGGCCGAGATGTCCGGCATGGGCTGGCCGGCCATGATCATCGGTGAAGAACATGATGGCCTCGGCTTTGGCTATACCGGCATGGGTGTGGTGTTGCAGGAGGCCGGTCGCACGCTGACACCGGGTCCGCTGTTTTCCAGCGGGCTGTGGGCCGCCAACGCGTTTGAAAGCCTGGCAACCAATGCGCAGAAGTCCGACTGGCTTCCACAGATTGCGGCCGGTTCGGCCATCTTCAGCCTGGCCTGGAACGAAGCGGTGCGCTATCACCCCTTCGCCATCGAGGCTGCCGCCGTTGCGGATGGTTCGGGTTACCGGCTGAAGGGTTTCAAGCCCGGCGTGATCGACGGCATGGGCGCCAGCCACCTGCTGGTGGTGGCCAGGCTGGAAGGTGAACCAGACCTGTCGCTGTTCATCGTCGCCAACGATGCCGAAGGTGTAAAGCGCACGCGAAGGCAAGCGCTGGATACGAATGTACTGGCAGATGTGACGCTGGACAACGCCGTTGCCATCGGCCGCCTGGGCGATGGGCCCGTGAGCGAAGCGGCCCTGAACCGGCTGCTGGACGTTGCCAGCATCGGCCAGAGCGCCGAGCTGCTGGGCCTGGCTTTGGAGGCGTTTGAACGCACCATGAACTACCTCAAGGAACGCAAGCAGTTTGGTGTTCCCATCGGCAGTTTCCAGGCCCTGCAACACCGCGCGGCGATGCTCTACAGCGAACTGGAAATGTGCAAGTCGATGGTACTCAATGCCCTGCAGCAGCTGGATGCAGGCCGCGAGAACCTGTCGGAACTGGCCAGCGCCTGCAAAGCCAAGCTCAGCGCCACGGCCATGAGTGCGACAGCCGAAGCCATCCAGATGCACGGTGGAATCGGCATGACCGATGAATTCGAAATCGGCTTTTTCTACAAGCGCGCGCGCATTCTGGAAACCCTGCTGGGCGACCGCTATTACCACCTGGACCGCTTTGCGCAGCAGCGCGGTTATTAATAAAAAGGCTCTGGATAATGCCATCCTGGCATTCCCAGAGCACGCCAAACAAAAAGTGTCATTTTTGTTTGGCTTCATTTTCAATGATTTGTCATCATTGAAAATGTTGGCACCTCCATGTGCCAAAGAAACCCTGAATAGATCAGGGTTTCCCTGAAATTGCGGGAGCACCATTTGAAATGAGCCAAGTTAACGACTACCTCGGTTCGCTGTTCAACCTCAGCGGCCGTAAAGCGCTGGTAACCGGCGGCGGTGGCGGCATCGGCCTGATGATCAGCCGCGCGCTGGTCAGTGCCGGCGCGGAAGTGTATATCGCCTCACGCAAGCTGGAAGCCTGCGAGAAAGCCGCCGAAAGCATGCAGAACCTGCCCGGCAAATGCATTCCGCTGCAGGCTGACCTGCAGCAGGAGGAAGGCGTCAACCAGCTTTCCCAGGCCATGGAACAGCACTGCGACCGGCTGGACATCCTAGTGAACAACTCCGGCCGCAGTTGGGGCGCACCGCTGGAACAGTTCCCGTGGCGGGCCTGGAACGACATCATGACCCTGAACGTGACTGCCCCGTTCACGCTCACCCGCAACCTCGTGCCGCTGCTGGCCAAGGCTGCCACCGATACCGCCCCCGCCAGGGTGATCAATATCGGTTCCGTAATGGGCACCATGCCGCATGGCAACCCGGCCTACTCCTATGCCGCCAGCAAGGCCGCTGTCCACCACATGACGCGCATCCTCTCCAATGAACTGGCGGAACGGAAAATTGCCGTGAACGCCATCGCGCCGGGCCCTTTCCCCAGCCATATGACCGAGTTCTTTGTGAAGAATGAAAAGGCGTCAGCCGCGGTATTGTCCGGCGTGCCGCTCGGCCGCATGGGCATGCCGGAAGACATGGCCGGGCTGGTGCTGATGTTGTGCGGCGCCGGCGGCGCCTACATCAGCGGCGCCATCATTCCACTGGATGGCGGCATGACGGCGTTCCGTACGCCGGGCATTGAAGCAGGATTGTAGGAGCGAGCCATGCTCGCGACTGGTAACGAAAAGTCGGCAGCATGGCTGCCTCCCACTGGAAATTTGTAGGAGCGAGCCACGCTCGCGAACATGAAGGAGAATTGAGATCAGCACCAAAGTAAGCCTTGAAGAATTCCGCAACAGCGCGGGACGTGAACTGGCTCCTTCCGACTGGCTTGAAATAACCCAGGAACGAGTCAACCAGTTTGCCGATGCCACGCTGGACCACCAGTTCATCCACCTCGACCCGGAACGCGCCGCTGCCACGCCATTTGGCGGCACCATCGCGCATGGTTACCTGACACTGTCGCTGCTGGTGCACCTGAACTCGCAGCATGCGCTGGAGCCCGAAGGCATGGAAATGCTGATCAACTACGGTTCTGACAAGGTACGGTTCCTGGCGCCGGTGCGGGTGGGCAGCCGCATCCGTTCCAGGCAGAAAGTGTTGGATGTCAGCCAGCGCAGCGCCACGCACTGGCTGGTGAAACTGGAAGTAACCGTGGAAATCGAGGGTGGCAGCAAGCCGGCGATGCTCGCCGAGGTGCTGATGCTGTACGTGCTTCAGTAGTCCTCGGGGCCGGGAGCACTGTATCACCTCGCCCAGTTGTTCCCACCGTCATTCCGGACTTGATCCGGGATCCATAACCGGACGGTTTTTTCACTTCGCTTGGCCCTGAATCACGTTAGGGCAAATTATCAGACCCTTCATGTGGCTCCAATGCCAAAGCCTTGAGCGTGCCGTCCCCGGGAGTTTCTTTCCGGGCCCTCGGATGTCGGGAACATCCGAGGAGCGCACAGGGATGTCTTGAGCGTGCCCGGGAAGGAACTTCCGGGGACGGCACGCGGTACAGTGTCAAACGAAGCGAAATACCCGTGCCTTTATGGATCCCGGATCAAGTCCGGGATGACGTCTGAAAAGTTGGGATGACGTCTGAAAAGTTGGGATGCCGTCTGAAAAGGTGGGATGCCGTCTGAAAAGTCGGGATGCTGTCTGAAAAGTCGGGATTACGTCTGAAAGGTTGGGATTACTTCTAACCCGAATAAAGCGAACTGGCGAGGAATACAGCAGGTTAACGAGCGAGTTCAGCCAGCGATGATCCGCTCGATCCGCAACTGGCAGCTCTCCATGCCGCGCCAGCGGTTGATATCCAGGCGGTAAAGCGCATGGATGCTCCCGCCCCCCACCTGTTCCGGCGCGCAATTGAAGGCGATACCGTCAAGCACGGAGGAGGCATTGAACGGACGCAATGCCAGCTTCAGATGCGAACCGCCCACCACCCTGTGTTCCACCACTTCAAACCGGCCTTCAAACAGCGGTTCAGGGAAACGCTGGCCCCAGGGCCCCAGCTGCTCCAGTTCCAGCGCCAGCCCGAGGCTGATATCCGCGCCGGGCAGTTCACCATCCACCAGGATTTCCGCATCCAGGCTCTCGCCGTTCAGCACGGTGAGCACCGCTTCCTGCAAATGCTGCCGAAAGGAATCCAGTTGTGACAGCGGCAGGCTCAGGCCGGCGGCCATGGCATGCCCGCCAAAAGCGCTCATCAGACCGGGCGCACGGCTATCCACCAGCGCCAGCACATCGCGGATGTGCAGTCCGGAAACCGAGCGTGCCGAACCTTTCAGGCGCTCCGAGCCGGCTGCTTCTGGCGCAAATGCGATTACCGGGCGGTGCACGGCGTCCTTCACCCGCGAGGCCACCAGCCCGACGATACCCTGGTGCCAACCCGGGTCGAACAGGCACACGGCCTGCGGCAGTTCTCTGCCGAGATCGGCGATCAGTTGCTGCACCTGCTGCATCGCCCCGGCCTGCATTTCTTCCTGCATGTCCTTGCGCTGCTGGTTCAGCTCATCCAGCTGGCGGGCCAGCGCATCGGCCTGGTCAGGATCATCACTGAGCAGGCAGCGGATGCCCACGCTCATGTCCTCCAGCCGGCCGGCGGCATTAAGCCGCGGCGCCACGGCAAATCCCATATCGGCGGCCTGTGCAAAACGGTAGTCGCGATTGCCTGCGCGCAGCAGCGCCAGCAGCCCCGGCCGCGCCTGGCCTCGCCGGATGCGCTGCAGTCCCTGCTTGACCAGGATGCGGTTATTGCGGTCCAGCGGCACCAGGTCAGCCACGGTACCGAGCGCCACCAGGTCCAGCAGGCTGGCCAGGTTTGGCTCTTTGCGCGAACGGCCATCAAACCAGCCTCGATCGCGCAATGTCTGCCGCACCCTGCTCAGCAGGTAAAACATCACCCCTACCCCGGCCATGGCCTTGCTGGGAAAAGTGTCGCCGGGAACATTGGGGTTGACGATGGCATGGGCGGGTGGCAACTGCGGCCCGGGCAGGTGGTGGTCGGTGACGATCACGCGACAGCCCAGCGCACGGGCGCGAGCCACGCCGGCCAGGCAGGCGATGCCGGAATCCACCGTGACCAGCAGGTCAGGCGGTGAATCCGCCAGGGTTTCCACCAGCGGCTCGGTCAGGCCGTAACCGAACTCGAAGCGGTTGGGCACACGAAAGCTGACGTTACCGCTCCCCAGGGCACGCAAGCCCAGCATCGCCACCGCAGTACCGGTAGCGCCATCAGCATCAAAATCACCCACGACCAGGATGCTTTGTTCACCGGTAATGGCGTCAGCCAGCAGGCTCGCTGCTGCATCGCTGCCACCCAGGGTGTCGGGCGGCAGCAATTGTGAGAGTTTGAGGTCCAGTTCAGCAGCATGGCCGATGCCGCGCGCCAGCAGGATCCGGCGGATTGCCGGATGCAGCCCGGCGGGAAGCTCATCCTCGCTGGCCCGTGGTTCGCGCTGGCGAATGTTCAGCCGGTTCATTCGGCTTCCCCGGCTGACTGCAGCAGTGCCTGAAGCTGCTGCGCCAAAAGTTTGGGTCGGCGCCAGAAGCGCCACAGTTCGCGCGATGTCAGGCAGCAGGAAAATTCCGGGGTATGCAGTTGGATGCAACCACGGCTTTTTCGGATGCCATCCACGGCGATTGAGCAAGTCGCCTCAAGTGAATCCGGGGTAAGCAGCCATCCGGCATTCGCGACGGAAGCCGGCACTGCCCAATCCACCAAAACCCGGCCTTGCAGGAGGGGGTTTACCCTCGACATACCCGGGTCGGGGCTGGCGCCGCTCCTACGCATCTCATCCCGCGGTTCCTGGTCCTGCAAGAGGGGCGACACCCGCGACATTTCTTCCAAAGGCCGCAGCTCGGTTTGCTGCAGGCGCGCCAGCCCGCTGCTGACCGGATCGATGGAATAGGCGCAATCAAAACTCTTGTGCTCCCCCGCCGCTGGCAATCGACCGCCGCCCCAGAACCAGGTCCCGTTTACGGTGGCGGCGCCTTGCGTTCGCAGCCCTTCATTTTCCGGCAAGGCGTGCAAGGCCATCTGCATCTCGTTGGCCAGGCGGCGCCAGGGTCGCCCCGCCTCACCCGCCGGCAGGCATTCGAGCATGTCCGCGCCCAGGGCATCGTCCAGCGAGGTGAATTCCACTCCCGGATGTTCCGGCAGGCTGATGGTCCAGAATTCATTCGAGCCACTCGCCCGCAATTTCATTCCGGCGTTCTCGCAGTCCTGCTCATGGAAAACCTGCTGAAGGGCATGCCCGACCACACGGCGGTATTCCTGCGGCAAACCGCCAAAGCCCGTGCGCAACAGCATGACCCGGTTCATATCGGCCTGCAGGGTAACGGGGTCCAGTCGCAAATGGTAAGAATGGTCATCGGGCGAAATGCAGCCATCTGCCAGCAGGCCCAGCGCCGCAACCGGTATTTCGAACCCGGCATCCTGGCCGAAAAGCCCCATGCGCAGCGCGTCGATGCGGGTTGCTTTGGCAGGGCTGAATCGCCCGCGCGCCAGCAGGAGTTCCAGCGCGGGATAGCGTGCGGCAGGGTCCAGCTGGTGAATCCACCCGGACAGGCGCGGCAACAGCAGGGTCAGTGACGGCGCCGTTGCGGCTTTACGATGCGGCACGTTACGGCCGTGGCCCGCGCTCAGCGGTAGCTGATTTCGACGATTTCGTACTGCCGCTCGCCGCCCGGAGCCTGCACGGTGATGATGTCGCCGGTGCTGCGCCCGATCATGGCGCGGGCAATGGGAGAACTCACGGCGATGCGCTTGGCGGCAATATCCGCCTCCAGGTCACCCACCACCTGGTAGGTGGTTTCCTCGCCGCTTTCTTCGTCGGCGATGGTCACCGTGGCGCCGAACACGACCTTGTCTCCCGGGTTAAGAGTGCTGACATCGATGATCTGCGCCAGCGACAGGCCGGACTCCAGGTGCTGGATGCGCCCTTCGATAAAGCCCTGCTGCTCGCGCGCGGCATGGTACTCGGCGTTTTCCTTGAGGTCGCCGTGAGCCCGCGCTTCGGCGATGGCGGCAATGATGGCGGGCCGGTCGGTTTTCTTCAGCCTTGCCAATTCTTCACGCAGGCGCTCGGCGCCTTCCAGTGTGAGGGGTTGTCTGCTCATGTTCTGTCCTTGCATTTATCCTTGCTTGCCAGTCCCGGATGTGGATTTCTGGTTCTGCTTCTCCAGGTCCTGGTGCAGTTGCTGCAGGCTGTGCACGCTGAAATCGTCTTCGTAATCCAGCGCGCGCAGGGTGGCTTTGCCGCCTGCAATGGTGGTTGAGTAACTGATCTTGCGCTGCAATGCCTCGCGCCGGATCGAGAATGAATCGGAAATGGCCTGCCGCCCTTCGGTAGTGTTGACGATGAAACTGATCTCATGGTTCTTGATCAGGTCAACGATGTGCGGCCGGCCCTCCAGCACTTTGTTCACCGTATCACAGGTGATGCCGTGTTCGGTGAGGTAGTGGCTGGTACCGCGCGTGGCCACCAATGTATAGCCACGCTCCAGCAGCTCGCGGGCGATTTCCGCCACGCCTTCCTTGTCGCCGTCGCGCACGCTGAGAAAGGCCTTGCCAGGTTTGGGCAGGCCATAACTGGCGGCCTTCATGGATTTGGCCCTGGCGGCGCCGAAACTCCAGCCGATGCCCATCACCTCACCGGTGGAGCGCATCTCGGGGCCGAGGATGGGATCCACGCCTGGGAACTTGATGAACGGGAAAACCGCCTCCTTTATGGAGAAGAATTCAGGTATGATTTCCTGCGTATATCCTTGTTCTTTAAGAGTTTTACCAGCCATCACACGCGCAGCGATTCCGGCCAGCGGGGCGCCGGTGGCCTTGGACACAAAGGGCACGGTACGCGAGGCCCGCGGGTTCACTTCCAGCACGAACACCTCGTTTCCGCGCACCGCGAACTGGGTGTTCATCAGGCCGATCACGCCCAGTTCCAGGGCCATCAGCCGAATCTGCCGGCGCAACTCGTCCTGCAACTCCTGGCCCAGCGAATAAGGCGGAATGGAACAAGCCGAATCACCGGAATGCACGCCCGCCTGCTCGATATGCTCCATGATGCCGCCGATCAGCACGTCCGTGCCGTCGCAAATGGCATCCACGTCGACTTCGATGGCGTGGTCGAGAAAGCGGTCCAGCAACACCGGGGAGTCGTTGGAAACCTCCACAGCCATGGTCATGTAACGGCGCAATTCTTCCTCGCTGTGAACCACATCCATGGCCCGGCCACCCAGCACATAGGAAGGACGCACCACCAGCGGATAGCCGATTTCCTCGGCGCCCTGCACAGCACCCTCGATGCTGACAGCCGTGCGGTTCGGCGGCTGGCGCAGGTCTATGCGCTGCAGCAGGTGCTGGAAACGCTCGCGGTCTTCAGCAAGATCAATGGAATCAGGAGAAGTGCCGATGATGGGCACACCCGCGGCTTCCAGCTTCCGCGCCAGCTTCAGCGGCGTCTGGCCGCCATACTGCACGATCACGCCCATGGGTTTCTCGGTCCGGACAATTTCCAGCACGTCTTCCAGCGTAAGCGGTTCGAAATAAAGCCGGTCCGAGGTGTCGTAATCGGTGGAAACCGTTTCCGGGTTGCAGTTCACCATGATGGTCTCAAAACCATCGTCTCGCAACGCCAGCGCGGCATGCACGCAACAATAATCAAACTCGATACCCTGGCCGATGCGGTTGGGTCCGCCGCCCAGCACCATGATTTTCTGTCGGCCACCGGGATTGGACTCGCACTCCTCCTCGTAGGTGGAGTACATGTAGGCGGTAGAGGTGGCGAACTCGGCGGCGCAGGTATCCACCCGCTTGTACACCGGGAACACCTCGAGGTGATGGCGATGCTCGCGCAGCTCGTTTTCCTTCACGCCCAGCAGGCGCGCCAGGCGGCTGTCGGCAAAGCCCTTGCGTTTCAATTGCCAGAGTTCGCCCGCATCAATGGATTCCAGTTCGCGGCCCTGGAGCCCCCGCTCGAGTTGTACGAGTTCCTCGATCTGCGCCAGGAACCAGGGGTCGATCCAGGTCCAGCTGTGCACTTCATCCAGGCTCATGCCTTCTCGGAAGGCATCGGCCACGTACAGGATGCGTTCCGGCCCGGCTTCGCGCAGTTCGCGTTTCAGCAAGGACTGCCGTTCTTCAGCGTCATCACCACGCAGTATGGAAGTGAGGCCATCGCGGTCGGTTTCCAGGCTCCGCAGCGCTTTCTGCAGCGATTCCTGGAAGCTGCGGCCAATCGCCATGGCCTCGCCCACCGACTTCATCTGCGTGGTCAGGCGCGGGTTGGCGGCGGGAAACTTCTCAAAGGCGAAGCGTGGAATCTTGGTGACCACGTAATCGATGGCCGGCTCGAAAGAGGCCGGGGTGGCGCCGCCGGTGATTTCGTTCCTGAGTTCATCCAGGGTGTAACCCACCGCCAGCTTGGCGGCGACTTTGGCGATCGGGAAGCCGGTGGCTTTCGAGGCCAGGGCCGAGGACCGCGACACGCGCGGGTTCATCTCGATCACCACCAGCTTGCCATCAGCCGGGTTGATGGCGAACTGCACGTTGGAGCCACCGGTATCCACCCCGATCTTGCGCAATACGGCAATCGAAGCGTTGCGCATGCGCTGGTATTCCTTGTCGGTGAGTGTCTGCGCCGGCGCCACGGTGATGGAATCGCCGGTGTGGATGCCCATTGGATCAAAGTTCTCAATGGAACAGATGATGATGCAGTTGTCCTGGTGGTCGCGCACCACT
>CAYYCX010000068.1:0-22749 GCA_964470455.1 uncultured Wenzhouxiangellaceae bacterium | reverse complement strand
ACCCTTATTAGACAAAAGCCCCGGCCAAATGGCCAGGGCTTTGTCAGCAGTCTGAACCCCACGAAAGTGGGGTTTTTTGTTTCTCACGGGAGGTCGGGTGAGAGCCATCTGTGCGGAGCACTGGAGGGTTCGCCAATCGGCAGCCAGCATTCAAATTCGGGCCGATTGGGAGCGCGCAGCGACCTGAGTGCCTGCAAGGGAGAACTCCATGGATGGCGTGAGTCAATCCCTACCGCCAACATTGAACTTTCACCCCGCTGTTGCGGGGCTTTCTATTTTCCTGAGACGTCGGGTTTGTGGTGGTCACCCATCCTCCGCTGCCAGCCGGTAACCCACTCCCTGCACCGTCACGATGAACCTTGGGTGTGAAGGATCATCCCCCAATTTGGCGCGCAGCTGGCCCACCAGCACGCGCAGGTAGTGCGTTTCGTTCTCGCGGCTGGGGTTCCAGATCCTGGACAGGATCTGCTGGTGGGTGAAAATCTGGCCGGGTCGCGAAATCAGCAGATGCAGCAGTTCATACTCTTTCTTGGACAAATGCACCGGATTGCCATCCACGGTCAGTTCGCGTGAGGGCAGGTCGATTCTGAGGCCGCCCATGCTGAATTCGGTGGCAACGTTCTCCGCTCCATCAGTGTGGCGCAGCAGCACCTTCATGCGGGCCACCAGTTCACGGATCCCGAATGGCTTGGTCATGTAGTCGTTGGCTCCGGAATCGAGCGCACGGACCTTGTCGTCCTCCAGCGACCGCACCGACAGTACGATCACGGGTACCTGGGACCATTCGCGTACTACGCGAATGAACTCCTGGCCATCCATGTCGGGCAGCCCCAGGTCCAGAATGACCAGGTCCGGCTTTGCGCTGGCACATGACTCAATTCCCTGTGCGCCCAACCGGGCCTCCAGAATTTCGTAGCCATGGGCTTCCAGGCTGATGCGCAGGAATTTTCGAATCTGTGCTTCATCCTCAACGATCAGGACCGTTTGCTTTTTCAGGTTCATGGCGTCATCAATTGGCATTTCCTGGACAATCAGTCGTCCTGCCCGGGATGCAGGGGCAGGGTAATGCGCATGCAGGTGCCTTGGCCGTTATCGCCATCCATCGCCACCACGGTGCCGCCATGGGCAGCAATCATGCCGCGGCATATTGCCAGGCCGAGGCCAGTGCCCTGGCGCCCGGAACGGTCGCCCTGGGCCGCGGTATGGAACATGTCAAAAATTTTTTCGCGTTCATGTTCCGGCACTCCCGGGCCTTGGTCACAGATGTCGACTACAGCATTGTCCGGGTCGCTTCGAGCAAGAATGCGGATATGCCCAGGTTCCGGGGAATGCCGGATGGCGTTGTCCAGCAGGTTGAAGAAAGCCTGCTCAACCAGTGCGCCATGCAGCCACAGCAGCGGAAAGCCGGCTGGAATGTCGACTTCGAGTTGCTGGCGGCCGAGCCTGTCTCCAAGGCGCGAAGTGGCACTGGACACGATGTCGTGCAAATCCACCCAGTCGCGTTTCAGCTTCAGGTGGCCGTGCCCCAGGCGGGTCATGTCCAGCAGGTTCTGCACATAGCTGTCCAGGCGTCGCGCCTCCTGGTCAATCGTTGAAAGCAGCTCCCGACTGTCTTCGGCTTTCAGCGCGTCCTGCAAGTCCAGCAGGCTCGAGGTCGAGCCGATGATGGCTGCCAGCGGGGTGCGCAAATCATGCGATACAGAGGCCAGCAGGGCGGAACGCAATTGTTCAGTTTCCGAATTGATGCGTTCTTTTTCTATCTCCGCAACCAGTTCGGTGCGATCCAGCGCAATGGCGGCCTGGTCGCAAAGGTTGCGAACTTCCAGCATTCGCTCCTGGTTCAGCAGCTTGCCATGCACCAGCACAAAACCGCGTTCCTGCTGTGTCGGGTTCAGGCGAAATATGTTCCAGTCATTCCACCACCGCAGGTCCGGAGTGTCCCGCAGCACGGCAACTATCCCGGGCAGGAAGTCTTCTGTGTTTGAAACATTTCGCCCCGCCCCGGTTGCGCCTCGATCTGCAGGAAGGGAATGGCTGAGGACGGCAGTAGGGGTTTCAGCAGAATCACCCTGGATTGCCGGCAGTATCAGCGTTCGGGAATTCAGGGACCTCGCAATATGATCTGCGAGTTGCTGCAAAACCGCCGATGTTGTGCTGGCCGAAGACATCCGGCTGCTGAATTCATAAAGCTCGGAAAGGCGTTGCAGTGACGACTTGCGCTCGGCAATTTCACGATGCATGCGGGCAGCCAGGTTGCCGGTGATCGTGGCGATGATGAGAAAAAAAATCAGCGTGGTGACATCACCGTCTTCGTCAACCCGCAATGTATGGAACGGCTGGGTAAAAAAGTAATTGATGGCCAGGAAGCTCAACAGGCTGGCGAGCAGGGCGGGTCCCAGGCCGGCGCGAGAGGAAATCAACAGTACTGAAGTCAGAAATATCAGCAGGAGGCTGGCGTGGGGTAACAGGCTTTGCAGCAGAAAGCCCAAACCCGTGGTCAGTGCGACCAGGCCCAGAGCAAGGGCATAATCCTGAAGCCGTCCATACCTTGACGAATCAACCGCTGGCAATTCCCGCACCTGTTTCATGACATCGGTTTTAAGCTGGGCTTTGACCTGGCATGTATCACGCCTTCATCAAACGGTTCAGTGCGCTCGTGCGCAAATCAAAATCCCATAAAAATTTTATGGTTTTTTTATGTGACCCCAGTGGTGGGCGGGCCGATAATGGCTTCATCAAATAAAGCACCTCACCAAAGAACCCGAGCAGTTCCCCGGTTCACCGCGTCACCATGGCCACCAGTATATCCGTCCCTGCCCAAAACCTCGCCGAAACCCGCGAACTCAGCCGCGGCAGGGCGATCGGCCGATTATGCGGATTGCTTATCATGCTATACAGCATCAGCTTCCTGCCTTCAATTGCGGTTTCTCTCTTCTATGCGGATGGCCAGGAAGCGGAGTTTTGCCTTTCCCTGCTGATTTCAGTAGCCGTGGGGTGTTTGATCTGGTGGCCGAATCGCCGGGCGCATCGTGAACTGCATGTCCGTGATGGTTTCCTGATTGTTACTCTGTTCTGGGTGGCGCTTGGTTTTGCCGGCGCGTTGCCATTCCTGCTCGGCCCTCACATGAGCCTGACGGATTCCGTGTTCGAAGCCATATCCGGATTCACCACCACCGGAGCCACTGTGCTGGTCAACCTGGATTCCATGCCAAGGTCACTGCTGTATCATCGCCAGCAAATGCAATGGCTGGGTGGCATGGGGGTGATTGTATTGGCAGTGGCAATCCTGCCCCTGCTGAAAGTGGGAGGAATGCAGCTCTATCGCGCCGAGGCATCGGGCGTGTCCAAGCAGGAAAAGCTGACACCGCGTGTTGCGGATACAGCACGGGTGCTGTGGCTGATTTATCTCGTTCTGACGGCTGCCTGCGCGCTGGCTTTCTGGGCGGCGGGAATGTCTTTGTTCGATGCCGTGGGCCATGCGTTTTCCACCGTGGCCACCGGTGGTTTCTCAACCCACGATGCCAGCATGGCTTATTTTGACAGTGTGGTCATAGAGGGCATTGCAGTAGTATTCATGCTGGCCGGGGGAGTCAACTTCGCACTGCATTTCTTCAGCTGGCATCGGCTCAGTATTGACCCCTACGAGTCCGATCCCGAGTTGCGTCTTTACCTGGGCATCTTCCTGTTCAGCTGCCTGCTGGTGGCCGGCAGCCTGGTGATCACCGGAACCTTACCGGTTTGGGAATCATTCCGGCAGGGCACGTTCCAGGTGGCTTCCATCCTGACCAGCACGGGTTTTACTACGGCCAATTACGCGGCCTGGCCGCTGCATATACCGGCTACCCTGGCCATGATCGCCTTCATTGGCGGCTGTGCCGGATCAACCGCTGGCGGCATCAAGGTCTTGCGCATACTCCTGCTGGCCAAGATGGGTGTTCGCCAGTTGTTCCTCCTGGCGCATCCGAGGGCTATCGCACTGATGAAGTTGGGCTCCACCAAGGTTACGGACGAGGTGATGTACTCGGTGTGGGGCTTCTTTATCCTCTATTTGCTGGTCAGCCTGCTGTTGACGTTGGGAATGATGGCCGCCGGCCTCGATCTGGAATCCGCCTTTGGCGCGGTAATGGCTACCATCAACCTGACCGGTCCCGGGCTGGGTGAAGTTGCGAGCAACTTCACTTCAGTCAGTCCGGGGGTCAAATGGCTGAGCGTCTTTGCCATGCTGGTGGGGCGTCTCGAAGTATTTACTTTGCTGATCCTGTTCCTGCCGGCCTACTGGCGCCACTGAAACCGTTTCATGGGCTGGTGGCCGGTCGGGCCGGACCACGCCTCACTGCTTCGGAAACTTGCGTGGTGGCCGGGCATCCGGCACAATCCCCGACCTTCTGGATCCAGCCGCTTAAACAATGCTGCCAGCCCATGCTGTCAGATTGGCTCAAGCGGCTTTCAGACCAATCAATGGCGACCCCCATCGGTCCCCTCGCGACGATACGTTGTGAACCCCGTCAGGCCCGGAAGGGAGCAGCGGCAGCAACAGACTCGGGCGCCGGGGTGTGGCGGGTGGGGGTTGCCACCCTATTGGGCGCCATAGCCGCAGTACCCATCGTGCGCAATCCGGGCACTCTGTTATAGTGGAATCCTGACACCCTTGGCATTTTCCGGGAATACAGCAATCGCATGAGTTACCAGGTGCTGGCGCGAAAGTGGCGCCCGAAATCGTTTGACCAACTGGTAGGACAGGAGCACGTCGTCCAGGCCCTGGTGAACGGGCTTGACCAGGATCGCGTGCACCATGCTTTCCTCTTCACCGGCACCCGCGGCGTGGGCAAAACCACGCTGGCGCGGATTTTTGCCAAATGCCTCAATTGTGAACGAGGCATGTCTTCCTCGCCTTGTGGCGAATGCGCCGCCTGTGTGGACATCGACGAAGGCCGCTTTGTCGACATCATCGAAATCGACGCGGCTTCCCGCACCAAGGTGGAAGATACGCGTGAATTGCTGGAATCGGTGCAGTACACGCCCACCCGTGGCCGTTACAAGGTGTACATCATCGATGAAGTGCACATGCTGTCGAACAGCAGTTTCAACGCCCTGCTGAAAACCCTGGAGGAGCCGCCGCCGCACGTCAAGTTTGTGCTTGCGACCACCGATCCGGACAAAATTCCGGTCACCATCCTGTCACGCTGCCTGCAGTTCAACCTGCGCCGGATGACACCCGACCAGGTGCTGAGCAACCTGCGAATGATTGTCCAGTCGGAGCATATTGAGGCAGAGCCGGAAGCGCTTGCACGGCTGGCGCGGGCTGCCGATGGAAGCATGCGTGACGGACTCAGCCTGTTGGACCAGGCCATCGCATTTGGCGCTGGAAAGCTCAACCTGGCCGATGTGCAACAGATGCTGGGCCTGGTGGACCATGGCTTCATCGCCGACATCATCAAGGCACTGGCCGCGAATGATGCCAAAAAAATGCTGCGGATCGTGGAGGAACTGGTGGCCAGGTCCAGGGACCTCGACACGGTGCTGGTCAGCCTGGCCGAGACGCTGCATCGCGTGTGCCTGCTCTTGTGTGTTCCGGATTATTCCGACAATGAACGCAGTGACTGGGAAGCCATCGATGAGCTGGCGGGCCTTTTGAGCCTGGAAGACGCGCAATTGTTTTACCAGATGGCCATCAAGGGCAGGGCTGAACTTGGCATTGCCCCGGATCCGCGTACCGGCCTGGAAATGACACTGCTGCGCATGCTCGCGTTCCGTCCGGCGCCCGAGTTGGCCGGACAGCAGTCGCCGCCGGCTTCCACGCAGTCGGGTGGCAGCAAACGCCTATCCGGAGCTGCGGCCGCTGCCGCGCATGCAGCCGAATTGTTCGGTGGCAGTGCCGGGCGTTCGGCCCGAGGCCACTTAGCGTCAGCCACGGAGCCTGTGGTGGACAGTAAGGAAGAACCTGCAGCCAACGCCATAGCCGACGCCAAAGACAGCCCCAAATCAAATAAAAAAGCCATTCCCGGGGCGAATCCCAAAGGCAACCCCGACACAGGCTCCGGAAGCTTATCCGATGCGGCGATTGCCGGTCTTCCCGAGACATTGGCTGCCAGCGCACCACCAGAAACACGGCCCAGGGCGGCCATCCGGGAGCTGGATGAGGAGGGCTGGCTGGACCTGGTGGAAACCCTGCCAATCAAAGGCGCGGTCCGGGAGCTGGCGCGCAACCTGCAACTGGTTCGTGCCGGCAGGCTACGCTGGGAGTTCGAAATTGATCACGAGTTGCGCCACCTTGCAACCGGGGATTACCTGCAGCGTTTGCGCATGGTGATCAGCGAAGTGGCAGGTGAAGAGGTTGAATTGCGCGTGACGGACAGTGCCGATGGCGTACAGCGCACCATTGCTGCCATTGAACAAACGCGCCGGCGTACCCAGTTAACCGAGGCGGAGCGTTCCATCGGCGAGGATCCCACGGTGCTGGCGTTGAAGAAGAACCTGGGCGCACAGATCATCGAGAACAGCATCCAGCCGGTGCAGTGATTTTCCGCTCGCGTAACCAGATAATGAGGTGAAGGAAGGAATGAAGGGCAATATCGCTGGCCTGATGCAACAGGCGCAGAAAATGCAGGAGCAGATGCAAAAGGCGCAGCAGGACCTGGCGCGATTGCAGGTGACCGGAGAAGCGGCTGGTGGCCTGGTGAAAGTGGAGATGAACGGCGAACATGCCGTGCGTCGCGTGCATATCGACGCTTCGCTGGTTGGAGATGTGGAAATGCTGGAAGACATCGTCTGCGCGGCATTCAATGACGCTGTGAACCGCATCGAAACGGCCCGCAGGGAAAAGATGGCCGATGTAACCTCCGGCCTGCCATTGCCGCCCGGTTTCAAGTTGCCCTTCTAGGTACGATATTGGCTTATTCACCGCTGCTGGTTCAGTTAGTGGACGCCCTGCGATGCCTGCCGGGCGTAGGGCCAAAAACCGCGCAGCGCATGGCTTTTCACCTGCTGGAACGTGAGCGGGAGGGTGGCAGGCAACTCGCCGGAATCCTGCTGGAGGCCATGGATCGGATCGGGCGTTGCAGCCGTTGCAGGGACCTCACCGAGGAACCGGTCTGCCGCATCTGCAGTGATCCCAAGCGCGATGCGACACAACTTTGCATATTGGAATCGCCCAGTGACGTGCTGGCCATTGAGCAGGCCACCGGCTACCGCGGGCTCTATTACGTGCTGATGGGCCGGCTTTCGCCACTGGATGGAATCGGCCCGGCGGAACTCGGGCTGGAAAAGCTGGCGCAGCGCCTCGACGAGGAACCACCGGCCGAACTGATCATCGCCACCAACCCGACGGTGGAGGGTGAAACCACCGCCATCTACCTGCAGCGCATGGCCGCAAAGCGGGGTATTGCGGTAAGCCGCATTGCTCACGGCGTGCCCCTTGGGGGCGAACTGGAGTTCACTGACCAGTCCACCATTGCCCATGCTTTTGCCAGTCGATTGCCCATCAGGAACTGAGGCAATCTCCAGCCGGAATCAGTACGCAAGAACACCCCACACCGGACTATCGGCCGGGCCCACCATCCAGCGTTGATTTCCTTCCCTGACAAAACCTGGCCGGTGGCTACCGGCCAGGAATGCCCAGCCGAATCTGTCGGGCTACTCGCTATTCCTGCGCCTGTGCCGGAGCGGCCCCGAGGTTGATGCGGTCGCGATTCTTCTCCACCGTGGCAAGGCCTATGCCTTTGACATTCACCAGTTCGTCGGCGTGTTTGAATGCTCCGTTGCTGTCACGGTATCGGACGATTTCCTCGGCTTTCGCCAGGCCGACACCCTGCAATGCATCGGCAATCTCCTGCGCCGAAGCCTGGTTGATGTTGACGGTATCCGCGGCCCAGGCGGAAAGGCTCAGCAGGCAAAACAACAGACTGATCAAAAAGTATTTCATGGGTAATCTCCCGATGCTGGTTGAATGAATTTCCGGTCCGGAAGTCAATCCGGACGCATTCAATCTAGCCCCTGGCAGGCAGTTCCGCCTATGGCCAAACTCCCATGCAACTGTAGGAAAAATACCCGGGTAACTTTCCGGAATGTTCTCAGCATTTGAGAAGTGACCCTGTTTCAATACAGCCATGAAGTCAGTCACGCAAGGCTGGACCAGGCAACAGGAGAAACTCATGAATGTTAATGATGACCTGCTCGGAAAAACCATTACCGGAGTGATTGCCCACCGTAACCGGGATACAGGTGTGCGCGAGATCTGGATGCTGCAGTTCGACGATGGCAGCCATGTGGAATTTGTCTCGCCCGGCGGACGCAAAACCCTGCGTCACGCGGCCAGCCAAACGCGCAAACAGCCGTCATCCGGGCGTCCATTCAAAGCGTCAAAACAGCAGGCACTGCAGCCTGTCCGGCTTACGGACAGCCGTTCCATGCGCTACCAGCGTGAGTGCGAAAGTGGTGGGCAGCTGACGCTGAATGTCGCCTGAAAAACGGCTGGGCACTTATCCACAATTCCTGTGGATAAGCCTGTGAGAAACCGCGCGGGGGAGTAGCGTTGATCAGCCGCCTCGCGCTTTGATCAAATTTTAACCATTGGATAAATTTCGAGCAAATACATTCACTTAAGTGAGTTTTGTATTCACGCGCAGGCCTTTGGTGAGCGTCATCATTCCGTCATATGAACAATCAGTTACTTGTGCATAAAGTGCGAGAATCTGTTCGAGGAACATGCGCTAAGTCCTTGATTGTTTCTAGCGTCTGGCAGTTGTTAATCAAGGAATTTCAAGTTCAGGCGGCCCCTGTGGATTTGAAGGCCAGGCACAGCAGCCGCCTTTCGAGTTTTGCTGACAACGAAGTGGCTGAATCCAGGCCCATTCTTTCCAGCAACGGTTGCATGGCATAACGGGTTGAGCCCGCCGGACCGAGGCTTCTGAGCAGCATGGCCAGTTTTTCAAGGCGGCTTGTTGTCCGCTCCTGCAGGTAGCCCAGTGCCTGGGCGATCTGGACTTCATGTGGGGTAAAGTCACTGCCAAACGGATAGTCCGGCAACAGTTCATTGTCGCGATAAGGCTTGAGGCTATTTTGGATATTTTGCGGAGTATTGGAGCGCCAGGCCGGCGGCACCCGCCATTCCGGCTGCAGCTTGCCGGCCGCAACCGCACTTTGGCGCAAAGACTCCTGCCAGCGACTGTCGGCAATGCAGATGAGCGACTGGATGACTTCGTGATCTTCCTTGCTGCGTAGGTCGGCCACACCGTATTCAGTGACCACGATGTCGCGCAAATGGCGTGGAATCGTGGCGTGGGGAAATTCCCAGACGATGTTGGAAACCGCCTTGGATCCTGTACCGCGATGACTGCGCAGCATCAGGATGGAGCGAGCGCGGTCGAGCGCCTGCCCCATGGTGACAAAATTGTACTGGCCACCCACGCCGCTAACGACCTGGCCGTCCTCCAGCTGGTCCGAAACCGCGGCGCCAAGCAGGGTGATTTTCATGGTGGTATTGATGAAGCGCGCTTCAAGCCGCTGCGCGCGGTCGAGTTCTTCGCCCCGGTACAGCTGGTTGATGCGCGACACTGCTGTCATTTGAAAGAGATCGCGTTGCGCCATCGGCATTTCGTTCAGCTGCCGGTACATCCACTTCGATCCCAGGAAGAATGCCGCATGCGCCAACACACCATTTTTCAGCGACTGGCCCAGGGCCCGGCCAGCCAGCCGTTCCCGATGCTCTGGCAAGGCAAGGTCATTGGGCAGCTCCTGGCCATCCGGAAATGAGAGGTTTTGGCCCCGCAGCCGAACGCCCGGCGCCAGGATTCCGAAGTGTTGCAGCCAGCGCAGCTGCTCCTCATCCAGCCGGGGTGGCAGCAAACCATGCAGCCACAGGACTTCAAGCGCATCCGCCGTAAGCTCCTCAGCCAGCAGGCCCTGGTTCAGCAGTTTTTGCAGGCCGGCATGATCGTACACCCGGCGCTTCAGTATCCCGCCGTTGTAGAGGTGCAGGAAGCCCTCAGTCAGCATTTCGCTGGCGGCGTAAAGGCCGCGTTCAAACGGCTTACGGCCACCCCAGCGCTCAACCAGTTCGGTCGGCACGCGCCAGTCTGAGCCAGCGCTTTCAAGCAATTGCAGATAGTCCGGGTTTTTCCGCTGGCGCAGCAGGCTGCAGAAGCTCACCGCATCGCCCAGCGAACCGATACCCAGCTGGAGCGTGCCACCATCGCGAACCAGCTGGCTGGTGTGCAGGCCAATCATCAGGTCCGTGTCATCCACCGCCATCAGCGGCACCGCGAACAAGGGCTGCGGCGCGCCTTCCAGCACGAGATCCGCCAGTTCCGCGGGAATTTCCGCAGCACCGCCCATGTAGGGCAGGTCATCGTTGACCTGGAACAGCACCAGCAGTTGTTCCCGAGGTACGGAGGCCAGCAGGTCCAGGGTGACATCCGGGTTGCAGCTCAGGCTGTAATGGCCTGGCCGCCCGGAATCCCGCGCCACCATCTGCACGATCAGGTTCACACCGCGGTTGCGCATGTCGCGGGCCACGTGCGTGTAGTTGCTGGAAAGATAATGCTGCTGGGCATGGGGATCACCCAGGCGGGAGCCCGAGCGGAAATAGAATTCGCTGAGATGGACATTGGGCGGAACTTGCCGCCGGTCCAGGTCCTGCAGGTATTCCAGGCGCGGGTATTCACCAAAATGCCTGCTGACGAACGGGCCGAGAAAACGCTGCTTGAGCCCTTTGGCGGGCTTCGGAGGATTCAGTGAAAGCGCCGTGAACAGTTCCATGCGGATGGCCGGGTCTGCTTTGGCCGCGCGGTACAAGGCGTTGATCAGGTGATTGGGTTTTCCCATTCCCAGCGGCGCGCCGATTACCCAATGGTCTCCCAGCCGTTGGCGCACGAATTCCACCGCCTCGCTGGCATGATTGACGATGAGGGGAGAGTGGTTGTTCATAACGGCATGCTGCGAGTTGGCAGGAATACCAGGAATGTCCGCTGTTGCCCCTGCATTTGCCGGCTTCTTCGACTGGTTCTTCGCATCGGTACTAAGCCCCATGCTCATGCTGCCACTGCTGCCAGAGTTGCTTGATCCCGGCTTCTTCCGGCCAGGTTTGCAGGGCATCGAGGATGCGCATGGCGCGGGCATCGCCGTCGTGCCGCTGGCGACAATCGCGCAGCACTTCGCAATAGGCAGAATAGGTCAGGAACCGCTCATCATTTGGCTGGAACAGGCGTTGTGAGCGGTCTTTGTCCCAGGCTTCGGACTCGCGCATGCTGAGCGTTTCGGGGTAATTGCGCGCGCGGTAACGGAACACCATCTGCTGTAACCGGCCATCCTGGAATGACCAGCTGTGGCCTGGCAGCTTTTCCGGCGGAACCTCCAGCACCTTGCGCAGCAGGAAACGGTCGTGGCTGGAGAGAAAACCGCCGCTGTAAAGCATCAGGTCGGGATCCGTGTCAGTGGTGCCGCCGTCGTTGTCGTCGTCAAAACGACGGGCAAAAACTTCGATGACCTTGGCGCGAATCGCCGGCAGGTGGGCGCGGATCTGCTGCGCGTGGCGCAAACACAGCTCCGTGTCCAGGCCGATCCGGCCGGGGTCTGCTTCCTTCAGCGTGGCGGCCGGGGCCAGCATCGGCACATGGTTGCTGTGGATCAGTTTCAGGGGCAGCCGCGAAATGCCCTCGGGCATGTCGGCGGCCGGTGTGAAGACACGATCAGCGATATCCGCGGCTGATCCCGTGATCAGCGCGGACGGGTCACCCATCAGGTCGAATGCCACCACCGATTTGGGCCGGTCGGGCATGACGGCCAGCGGCAGCTCCAGCGTAGTGCAGCCGCGTGCCGACGGAATCCGCGACGAGCTGTGCAGCACCGGCTGCGCATCGGTGGGATCGAGCAGCTTCATGGCCACCTTCTGGTCGCGCATGCCCAGGGCCCAGTCGAACAGCTTGGGTTGGTGTTTCCGGATAAGCCGGGCCAGAGCGATGGTGGCATTCACATCGGCCAGTGCATCGTGGGCGCCGACGTGCTCGATGCCGTTGGCCCGGGTCAGGTCTTCCAGCCGGAAACTCGGCACAGGTTCATTCACGCCTTCCCGTTCCACCATCGGCCATTCGAGGCCCTGGGGGCGCAATGCGTAACACATGCGCGCCAGGTCGATCAGGTCCCAGCGGGAATTGCCGTTACGGTATTCACGCTCGTAAGGTTCGCGCAGGTTGCGATACAGCAGGTTGCGGGTGACCACGTCATCGAACCGGATGCTGTTATAGCCGGCGCTGCAGGTGCCGGCCGGTTCCATTTGTGCCAGCACGGCGGCAGCGAAATCCGCTTCCTTCAGGCCCCGCTGGCGCGCGACCTGTGGCGTGATACCGGTGATCAGGCAGGCTTCCGGATGGGGCAGCACATCGTCAGCCGGCGCGCAGTAGAAAACCACCGGATCTTCCAGCGGCTGCAATTCCAAGTCGGTGCGCAGGGCAGCGAACTGCGCCGGCCGGTCCACCATGGGCTGGGCGCCAAACGTTTCATAGTCATGCCAGAGAAAAGTTGCTTGCTTGTTCACATGCCAGGTTCGTGTCGGTTAATGGGCATTGCCGGATGAGAGAGTTGCCGCAGAAATTCGTATTCAGCATTGGCTGCCTCTCTATCGTTACAGTGTCGAGGGATTGTATCAATGCCCCGGGCTTGTTTCCGGCTCCGGGAAACCAGCATTCGTGAATGCCGCAAACGAATCACTTGGACTCAGTCTGCAGGCATGACACCATGGAAACCCGAACCCGGCAGCGGACATTCTCCCCGTAACCACGAGCACCCAACGCATGACAGAATTTGAAGAAGGCTTTCAGGAACTGCTGACACTGATCCGGCTGGAAACGCTGGAGGTGAACCTGTTTCGGGGCCCCAGCCGCGATATCGGTACCGAGCGCGTTTTTGGCGGGCAGGTGCTGGGCCAGGCGGTGCTGGCTGCCAGCGCCACGGTGCAGGACCGCCTGATTCATTCACTGCATGCCTATTTCCTGCGGGCCGGCGATCCCTCGGCGCCGATCGTCTACAGCGTCGATCAAAGCCGCGATGGTGGCAGTTTCAGTGCCCGCCGCGTGGTGGCGATACAGCATGGCCGCCCCATTTTCACCTTGTCGGCTTCTTTCCAGGGTCCGGAGGAAGGACTGGAGCACCAGTTCGAAGCGCCTGGTGTGCCTGCGCCGGAAGAGATCAGGACTCACCGCGAGGTGGACCCGGAAACTCTGCAGCACCTGCCGCAGAAACTGCGCCGCTGGGTGGACCGGTTCGGGCCATTTGAATTCCGCCGGGTAGGCGACTATGATCCGCTCGATCCGAGGCCGGAACCACCCAGCCAGCACATCTGGTTCCGCCTGCACGGCCAATTGCCGGATGATCCGGTGTTGCACCGGGCGTTGCTGGCCTATGTGTCGGATTTCCAGTTGATCGGCACCGCCAACCTGCCGCATGGCATTTCCTGGGCCAAGGGCAACCTGATCATGGCCAGCCTCGATCACGCCATGTGGTTCCATCGCGAATTCCGCATGGATGACTGGCTGCTTTATTCCTGCGACAGTCCCAACACCGGCGGCGGACGCGGCCTGGCCCGGGGCATGATTTTCAATCGGGAAGGACGCTTGCTGGCCAGCACGGCGCAGGAAGGCATGATTCGCGTACGTCCGACACCCCGGGAATGAGTGGAATGTGACGCCAAGCCGCGGCGCCTGGATTACCGGAAACACCCGGCTGCCCGGATGTTTCCGGTGGTAGAGAAACGGACTGGCCTGAACGGACTGGCCTTCCTGTTTCCGCCCTTGGTTTCCGCCTGGCCTATTTCTTGACCAGGCCGACGATGAACAGCAGGATGACGGCGCCGATGGTGGCCGAAATGATGGCGCTGATCAGTCCGGCGCCCAGGGAAATTCCCAGCACGCCAAACAGCCAGCCGCCGATAACGGCGCCCACAATACCGACAATGATGTTGATGAGTAATCCCTGACCCTTTCCTTTCATGATCAGGCCGGCAAGCCAGCCTGCGATGGCGCCGATCAAAATCGAGATAAGAATACCTTCCATTTTGCGCTCCTCTTGTTATCAGGTCACCGCGATTGCGCGGCGTTCGGGTTGGTGGCCAGGATTGAAATTGGTGGTTTCAACAGATGCGCTGACCGCCGGAACCAGTTTAAGATATGCGGGTCGGATTGCAAATGTTTCTAAATCAAAGAGATTCATCAATGCCAAGGATAGCGTTGTTGATTGCCAAAGCACTGTTGCTGGCCCTGCCGGCAATGGTGTTCCATCTTCCTGCCCAGGCCCAGGTGTACAAGTTCGTGGACGACAAGGGTATCGTCAACTACACCAATATCGCCCCGCCCAGCGGCCGTGAATTCCAGGTGCTGCGCTTTCCGTGTTACGCCTCGGACCCCAAGTGCCGCTCCATCAGCTGGGAAAAAGTGGCGCTCAATACGCAGTCATTCGATGCGGAAATCCTGCAGGCTGCGCTGGACAATGGCGTTGAACCGGCGCTGATCCGGGCCATCATCCACGCCGAATCCGCTTACCAGGCCGATGCGGTCTCGCCCAAGGGCGCCCAGGGGCTGATGCAGCTGATGCCGGATACGGCAAAAATGCTGCAGGTCAGCGATCCCTTCAACCCGGCCAACAACATCGATGGAGGAACCCGCTACCTGGCGGAGCTGTTGCAGCAGTTCAACGGCGACATCACTCTGGCCACGGCGGCGTATAACGCCGGCCCCGGCGCCGTGTCTAAATACGGCGGCGTGCCGCCCTATGAAGAAACGCGTGAATACGTGCGGCGGGTGGGCATACTCAACAAGCGTTACAGCGCCGCCGGCAGTTAGGGCCCGTCAGTAAATCAGCCTGACATCCTTGACGGTTTCGATGCTGCTCAGCGCGGCCACCAGTTCATCGCAGGCGCTGATACGCCATTCCGAACCCAGCACCAGCCGCGCCTTGGCCCGGCCGTTGTTGTAGTCGATGTAGACCTCGTCGTTGCCGTTCCGGTAGGGGCGGATGGCATCCAGCAAACGCGTGCAGATTTCCTCATCCGGGCCGCGCAGCGAAATATGCACGCCACGCGAAAACCCGGACTTGGCTTCTCCCAGGGTCAGAACCTTGTCGGCTTTCATGCGGTAGCCGCCGGAAAATTCATCTTTCGCGACGCGCCCGTCGATCACCAGGATTTCGTCCTTGACCAGCAGGTGCGCGTACTGCTGCCAGGCTGCCTCAAACAGGGCGACTTCCATGCGCCCGGTGTGATCTTCAATCGCCATGAAACCGCCCTTGTTGATGCGCCGGCGCACACTGCGCACCATGCCGGCCAGTGTCATGTTCACGCCGCCGCGTCGGTTGGCTGCCGAATCGGCGGGAATCCGTTTGGGTACCTGGTCCAGGGTGCAGGAGGTGAATTTGGCCAGGTCGGCAGCATGGAACCGGGTCGGGTGACCGGTCAGGTACAGGCCCAGGGCCTCGCGCTCGGATTGCAGGCACTGCAGTTCGGTCCAGGGCGTGACTTCGGTGTGGTTCGCGGGGCGGATGCCGCTGAGGTCTTCCACGCGGCCAAACAGGTCCACCTGGCCTGATTCACGATCCTTCTGCACCTGGTCCGCGGCTTGCAGGGCATCGGGCAATTCCTGCATCAGCCGTGCACGGTTGCGGTCCGGGTCAAGGCCGTCCAGGGCACCGGAGCGGATCAGGACTTCCATGGCGCGGCGATTGACTTTCTGCAGGTCCAGCCGGCGGCAAAAGCTGGCCAGGTCCGTGTATTCACCGGCGCTTTCGCGTTCCTGCACGATGAGTTCCACTGCCGACTGGCCCAGGCCTTTGATGGCGCCCAGGCCATAGCGGATCGTGGCATCATCCTCCACCGTGAAGGGATACTGCGACTGGTTGACATCAGGTGGTTGCAGCTTCAAACCGAGCTCACGGCAATCGTGGATGATTTCGTCCAGCTTGTCGGTGTGCTGCAAGTCAGCAGATAGCACGGCTGCCATGAACGCAGCCGGGTAGTGGGCTTTCAGCCAGGCGGTCTGGTAGGACAGCAGCGCGTAGGCGGCCGAGTGCGATTTGTTGAAACCGTAGCCGGCAAAGGTTTCCATCTGGCTGAAGATTTTTTCCGCCAGCTGTTCTTCCACACCGCGTTTGGTGGCGCCGTCCACGAAGATCAACTTCTGTTCGGCCATCTCCGAGGGCTTCTTCTTGCCCATGGCGCGGCGCAGGATGTCGGCGCCGCCCAGCGTGTAGCCGGCCAGGTCCTGGGCAATCTGCATCACCTGTTCCTGGTAGAGAATTACACCATAAGTAGGCTTGAGAATCGGCTCCAGCACCGGGTGCAGGTACACAGCAGGTTTGCGTCCGTGCTTCACTTCGATGTACTCGCCCACCATGCCGGAATCCAGCGGGCCAGGCCGGAACAGCGCCACCAGGGCGACGATTTCGGCGAAACTGTCGGGTACCAACCGGCGGATCAGGTCTTTCATGCCGCGCGATTCCAGCTGGAATACCGCGGTGGTCTTGCAGGCCTGCAGCAACGAGAAGGTTCTGGCATCATCCGGCGGCAGCTTTTCCAGCTCGATGGGTTCTTCGCCCCGTTGCCGGCGTTGCTGGTTGATGGTTTTCAATGCCCAGTCGATGATGGTGAGCGTGCGCAGGCCCAGGAAGTCGAACTTCACCAGGCCGATGGTTTCCACATCGTCCTTGTCAAACTGCGTCACGATGCTGCCGCCGATGGACTCGCAGAACAGCGGGCTGAAGTCGGTCAGTGGTGTGGGCGCGATCACCACGCCACCGGCATGCTTGCCGGCATTGCGGGTCAATCCTTCCAGTTCCATGGCGAGGTCGAGCACGCCGCGGGTATCTTCCTCGCCCTCGTAACGCTGCTTCAGTTGCGGCTCTTCTTCCAGCGCCTGTCTTAGCGTGATGCCCAGGGTCATGGGAATCAGCTTGGCGATGCTGTCGACAAAACCGTATCCATGTCCCAGCACTCGGCCGGCGTCACGCACAACGGCCTTGGCCGCCATGGTGCCGAAGGTAATGATTTGCGAGACCTGGTCGCGGCCGTAGGTGCGGGCCACGTAGTCGATGACCTGGTCACGCTTCTCCATGCAGAAGTCGACGTCAAAATCAGGCATGGAAATGCGTTCAGGGTTGAGGAAACGCTCGAACAACAGCTCGTGCTCCAGCGGGTCGAGGTCTGTGATGCCGAGCACCCAGGCCACCAATGAACCTGCGCCTGAACCACGGCCGGGGCCGACCGGAATCTCCTGCTCCTTGGCCCAGCGGATGAAATCGGCCACGATCAGGAAATAGCCGGGAAAACCCATGCGGTTGATCACGCCCAATTCCAGGTCCAGCCGGTCGCGGTAGTCCTGACGGTTGATGGATTCGCTGCCGGCTATCCTGCTGAGGCGCTGTTCCAGGCCGTGTTCAGCCTGGCTGCGCAGGTAACTCTCCACATCCATGCCATGGGGCGTGGGGAACGCCGGCAGGTGGTACTTGCCAAATTCGAGCTGCAGGTTGCAGCGTTGCGCGATCAGCGCAGCGTTTTCCACAGCTTCCGGAATGTCGGCAAACAGGGCCGCCATGGCTTCCGGACTTTTCAGGTATTGCTCTCGGGAATAGGGGCTTTCACGCCGCTTGTCGGTCAGCAAACGGCCTTCCTGGATGCACACGCGCGCTTCGTGGGCGGCATGGCCGGATTCATCGAGAAAGCGCACATCATTGCTGGCCACCACCGCGCAGCCGGCCCGGGCCGCCATGTCGAGCAACAGCGCCTCGATGCGCTTTTCCTTGTCGCGGCCGGTGCGCTGGATTTCCACGTAAAAGCGATCCGGAAACAGCGCCATGCTGGCCTGCAACAACTGCTTTGCGCGGTTGGGATGATTGTTCAGCAGGGCCTGGCCTATTTCCCCTTGAAATCCGGCCGACAGGGCAATCAGGCCTTCGGCATGCGGCGCCAGCCAGTCGCGCTCGATCTGCGCGACGCCGTGTTGCTGGCCTTCCAGGTAAGCCTTGCTGAGCAGCCGGCAGAGATTTAGGTAGCCGGTGCGGTTCTGGCACAGCAGCACCAGCCGGCTGAGCGCTGCCGGGTCATCCTGTGAACGGACCAGGATATCGGCGCCGACTATGGGCTTGATGCCGGACTGCTCCGCCGCCTGGTAGAACTTCACCAGGCTGAACAGGTTGTGCTGGTCGGTGACGGCAATGGCCGGCATGCCCATCTCGCGGGCCCGTTGCAGCAGGGGTTTGATGCGTATCGTGCTGTCGACCAGCGAGTATTCGGTGTGCAGGTGGAGATGAACGAAAGGCAGCGGCATATCGGGATTGTAAAACAATTGAGCGGCCATTTGATGTGGCTCTTGCCGCCGCATTTGAACCACGTTCCCCGCATCGCCCAAGTTCATTCGGCAGCGCACGGTCGTGCCGGATTTCTATTGGTCAATCCTGCAGGATGTGGTAAATTGCGCGCCCCTGTAGAAACGAATTCGGGCGCGTAGCTCAGCGGTAGAGCACTGTGTTGACATCGCAGGGGTCACTGGTTCGATCCCAGTCGTGCCCACCATATCGAAGAAGCCGGATTCGTCCGGCTTTTTTGTGGGCGTAATTTTCTTTCATGCCTTTGATCCTTTGCACAATGCCATTACAATGTCAGCCATGAACGCACGGACACGAACTACCGCCTGAACAAGACGCATTGCGAAGCGAATCCGGAAAGGGCGCTTTGCGCCCTTTTTTCGTATTCCGTATCGAATAGCCAAAGTCCGGAAAGTACAGCTCAGCAGGAACAGGAAAGACCATGCCCATTATCACCTTGCCCGATGGCAGCCAGCGCAGCTTTGAACAACCGGTCAGCGTGCTGGATGTCGCCACCGACATCGGCCCGGGCCTGGCCAAGGCCACATTGGCCGGCGAGGTGGACGGGAAACTGCGCGATGCGCGGTTTGTGATGGATGCCGATGCCAGCCTGCGCATCATCACCGCGAAGGACGAGGAAGGCCTGGAGATCATCCGCCATTCCACAGCACATCTGCTGGCGCAGGCCGTGAAGCGCTTGTACCCCGAAGCCCAGGTCACCATCGGCCCGGTGATAGCCGATGGCTTTTACTACGACTTTTCCTGGCCGCCCGGCTTCAGCAACGAAGATCTTGACCGCATTGCCGCCGAGATGCGGCGTATCGCCAAGGATGCACTGCCTGTCAGCCGTGAGGTCATGGGCCGCGGAGAGGCCATCCAGTTCTTCCGCCAGCAGGGCGAAATTTACAAGGCCGAGATCATCGAATCGATTCCCGAAGGCGAGGAGATCGGACTCTACCGCCAGGGCGAATTCGTCGACCTGTGCCGCGGCCCGCATGTACCGGATACCGGACGGCTGGGTGAATTCAAGCTGATGCGGCTGGCCGGTGCCTACTGGCGCGGCGACAGCAAGAACGAGATGCTGCAGCGCATCTACGGTACCGCCTGGGCCAACAAGAAAGACCTGGAAGCCTATCTGCACCGGCTCGAGGAAGCCGAAAAGCGCGACCACCGCCGCCTGGGCAAGCAGCTCGGCCTGTTCCACTTCCAGGAAGAAGCACCCGGCATGGTGTTCTGGCACGACAAGGGCTGGCGCATCTACACGCAGATCCAGGGCTACATGCGCGGCAAGCTGCGGGCGCATGGCTACCAGGAAGTCAATACGCCGGAAGTGGTGGATATTTCCCTGTGGCAGAAATCGGGCCATGCCGAGAAATTCATCGACGACATGTTCATCACCGAATCGGAAAACCGCACCTATGCGGTCAAGCCGATGAACTGCCCCTGCCATGTGCAGGTATTCAACCAGGGCCTGGTGAGCTACCGGGATTTGCCGTTGCGCCTGGCCGAATTCGGTTCCTGTCACCGCAATGAGCCCTCTGGCGCGCTGCACGGATTGATGCGGGTGCGCGCCTTTGTGCAGGACGACGCGCACATCTTCTGCACCGAGGAGCAGGTGCAGGAGGAGTCGGCCAATTTCATTGCCCTGTTGTATGAAATCTATCGTGACTTCGGTTTCAACGAGGTGCTGGTCAAGCTGTCGACGAGACCGGAAAAACGCATCGGCGATGATGCCCAGTGGGACCTGGCGGAGAAAACCCTGGCCGCGGCCCTGGATGGCGCCGGTATCGCCTGGACGGAGAATCCGGGCGAAGGTGCGTTCTATGGTCCCAAAATCGAATTTTCGCTGAAGGACACCATCGGCCGTGTCTGGCAGTGCGGCACACTGCAGGTGGATTTCTTCATGCCCGGCAGGCTGGGCGCCTCCTACATCGACGACACCAGCGCCCGGAAGGTGCCGGTGATGCTGCACCGGGCCATCCTCGGTTCGCTGGAGCGATTCATCGGTATCCTGATTGAAAATTATGCCGGTGCCTTTCCGGCCTGGCTGGCTCCGGTGCAGGCGGTGGTGCTGAACATCAGCGAGAAGCAGAATGATTACTGCAAGTCTGTCTCCCAAGTGCTTAGAAATAAAGGCTTCCGCGTTGATCCAGACTTGAGAAACGAGAAAATCGGCTTTAAAATCCGCGAGCACACCCTGGCGAAGGTTCCTTATCTGCTCGTGGTCGGAGACCGGGAGGTTGAGGATGGCATGATTGCCGTTCGCAGCCGCGCCGGTGAGGATCTGGGCAGCATGAGTCCGGACGAATTTGCCAAACGCCTGGCTGCGGACATTGAGCAGCTGGGGAAGAACCAGTAACTGAAAAGAGGATACACACATCGCAACAGCTAAAGAGACGCGGCGCAATGACGAAATCACGGCGCCGCAGGTTCGAGTAATCGACGCAGAGGGAGAACAGGCCGGCGTCATGTCCATCAAAGCGGCATTGAGCCTGGCCGACGAGGCGGGGTTGGACCTGGTCGAAATCGCGCCGAATGGCGAACCACCGGTTTGCCGCATCATGGATTACGGCAAATACCGCTTTGAAGCCCAGAAAAAGGCCCAGAGCGCCAAGAAAAAGCAAAAGCAAATCCAGATCAAGGAAGTCAAATTCCGCCCCGGCACTGAAGAGGCTGACTTCCAGGTGAAAATCCGCAACGTGCGGCGATTCATCGATGAAGGTGACAAGGTCAAAATCACATTGAGGTTCCGTGGCCGCGAAATGGCCCATCAGGAATTTGGTACGCTGATGCTGAAGCGCATCGAATCTGAACTGGCGGACGAGATCACTGTCGAGCAATTCCCCCGCATGGAAGGAAGGCAGATGGTGATGATGATCTCTCCCAAGAAGTCCTGAAAAACCCCTGGCAGGGTTTTCCGTCAGCGGAAAGTCAGTTATACTGCGCGGCCCTTTGCGCAGCCTGCCTCACAGGCTTTCGAGAAAGGGAATAAAAGCGCTGCCAAGCCACCAAGAGCCACGCACCATTCATCCGGAACCGTGGCCGCTTGAGCAATGCACAGGAACAGCTTCGAAAAGAAGCACATAGGAGTTTTCCATGCCCAAGATGAAAAGCAATCGGGGCGCGGCCAAGCGTTTCAAGAAAACCGCTTCCGGCGGATTCAAGCGTGGCCATGCCTTTCACAGCCATATCCTGACCAAGAAAGACCAGAAGCGTAAGCGGGGCTTGCGGGGTACCGACATGGTCGATGCCTCTGACGTCAAGTCCATCAAGCGCATGCTGCCGTACGCATAAGAGGAGTACAGGAAAATGGCAAGAGTAAAACGTGGTGTCCAGGCCCATGCCCGTCACAAGAAAGTACTGGATGAGGCCAAGGGCTATTATGGAATGCGGCGCAAGATCTATCGCGTCGCCAAGCAGGCCGTCATCAAGGCCGGCCAGTATTCTTATCGTGACCGGCGCCAGCGGAAGCGGCAGTTCCGTTCGCTGTGGATCGTCCGCATCAATGCGGCGGCACGGCTGCACGGCCTGTCCTACAGCCGTCTGATTGACGGGCTGAACAAAGCCGAGGTGGAGGTCGATCGCAAGGTCCTGGCGGACCTGGCCGTACATGACCTGGCCGCATTTGGTGTGTTGGCAGAAAAAGCCAAGGCCAGCCTGGGTTGATCTCAGCAGGCGTCCGGCCGGTTCCGGGCGCTGCGCTTCGCCAATCGGCGAAGTGATGAAGGATGACGAAAGGGAAGGGCCTCAATCCTTCCCTTTTTTTATGGGCCCGATGCGGGGCTCAATGTGCGGTTTGGTGTGATTCCGGCCGGGAAACCTGCCGGCATACCCAGGCAAGGCAGGCCAGGGCAAACTGGCGAGACATGTGACTGGACTTTTTGAGTGGACAATATTCAGGCCATAGAAACCCGTGCCAAGGCTGAAATCGAAGCCTGCAGCGACCTGCGCGCGCTGGATGAACTGCGTGTGCGCTATCTCGGCAAGAAAGGGCTGATCACCGAGCAGCTCAAATCGCTCGGCGGCCTGGAACCGGAGCAGCGCAAGCAGGCTGGCCAGCAGGTCAACCTCGTGCGCGATGCGCTCAACCAGCTGTTGGCGGAGCGCAAAAGTGCGCTGGAAAACGCCGCCATGGAGTATCGGCTGCAAGCCGAAGCTGTGGACATCACCTTGCCAGGGCGTGGCGACCAGCGCGGCGGCATTCACCCGGTAACTCTTGCGATGCAACGGGCTATAGACATTTTTTCCCGGCTCGGTTTCGATGTGGCCACCGGTCCCGAGGTCGAGAGCGACTATTACAACTTTGAAGCCCTGAATTTCCCGGCGCATCACCCGGCCCGGGCGATGCATGATACGTTTTACTTCGCCAATGGCGACCTGCTGCGCACGCATACATCGCCGGTGCAGATC
>CAYYCX010000067.1:0-23283 GCA_964470455.1 uncultured Wenzhouxiangellaceae bacterium | reverse complement strand
ACCGCCTTCGGGGCGGGTGCCCGGCAGTGCGGTGGTGGGGGCGCCGCCCGGGTATGTCGGTTTTGACCGGGGCGGTCTGTTGACCGAGGCTGTGACGAAAACACCGCACGCCGTGCTGTTGCTGGATGAGGTGGAGAAGGCGCATCCCGACGTCTTCAACATCCTGCTGCAGGTCATGGACCACGGCAAACTGACCGATGCCAACGGCCGTGAAGCCGACTTCCGCAATGTCATCCTGGTGATGACCACCAACGCCGGAGCGCACGAAAGCGCCCGCCGTTCGGTAGGCTTCATGGAGCAGGATCACACCACTGACGCCATGGAGGTCATCCGCAAGACCTTTGCGCCGGAATTCCGTAACCGGCTGGATACCATCATCAATTTCCGCTCGCTGGACATGCCCATCATCCTGCGGGTGGTGGACAAGTTCATCCTGGAACTGGAAGAACAGCTGGCACTGAAAAATGTTGCCATTTCGGTGAGCCGGTCAGCGCGCGAGTGGCTGGCGGAGCAGGGCTTTGATCCGAAGATGGGCGCCCGGCCCATGAAACGCGTCATCCAGGAGCAGGTCAAGCGCCCGCTGGCGGATGACCTGCTGTTCGGTGAGCTGGTTGATGGTGGTGAAGTACGCGTCACAGCGCCCCGCAACAAGGGCGACAAACTTCAGATCAAGCGCATTGCCGGAAACAGGCAGCGGGGCGAGTCAGAGCAGGGAACGTTGCCGGCCGCCACGGATTGAGTCGGCCCGGTTGTATGGGGGTTGGAACTTACCTTGATTGGAACTTACTTTGAACGGTAGGTGATGCGGCCCTTGCTGAGGTCGTAAGGCGTCAGTTCAACTTTGACCTTGTCACCCGTGAGGATGCGAATGTAGTGCTTGCGCATGCGCCCGGAGATGTGCGCGGTCACGATATGACCGTTGTCCAGCTCCACGCGAAACATGGTATTTGGTAAGGTTTCCAGAACCTTACCGTCCATTTCTATAACGTCTTCTTTGGCCATAAGCCCTAGTCCGGAATTAAAGAGCGGCTATTGTGCCACCCCCGCTTCCGAATCGAAAGCCCGGCAACGCTTGCGACGCAATGCGGGGGCCATTGTCCCGCCGCGGTTCCGGCCGGAAATTCCTTGCCGGCCCGGGAAAACGCGCTGGGAAAACGCGCAGTTGACACGCACCGGCTTTTCCTTACAATACGCTGCCTCAATGCGGGAATAGCTCAGTTGGTAGAGCGCAACCTTGCCAAGGTTGAGGTCGCGAGTTCGAGCCTCGTTTCCCGCTCCAGATCGAAACACCCGGCCGCCGGTTCAACCGCCGCCGGGTTTTTTTTGCGCCGTTTTGAGCTGCAGGCGACGTTGAATCGACAGAGATTCAATACGGCACCGTCGCCGGTTGGCTGGCCAGGGATTGCAAGCGCTGGATTTCATCATCCAGCCCGAGACTCTCCCAGCGTTGCAGTGCGATTGGCACGTTGCCATTTTGCAACAGCGCATCATGAAAAGCCTGCAGGGAAAACCGTTCCGGTACCATCTCGCGCATGTCCGCCAGGAATTTTTCGATCTGCAGTTTGCCCACCAGGAAACCGGATGAATGGCCGGGGTTGATGGCCACTTCCGCGGCAGTATCAGCGGCGGATACCCTGTCCATCGGCACTTTGGCCGCCAGGTATTCTCCTGCTTCGGCGATGGTCAGGTCACCGATGGCCATGCGTATATCGACTTCCACCAGCAATGCCCTGAGCCGCATCAGGCGGTAGACCAATTCGCGCGTGCGCGGGCTGAAATCAAACAACCCGGCCTGCAGCAGCATTTCCTCCATGTAAAAAGCAATGCCTTCATTGGCCGACGAGCTGAAATATTGCCGTCGCAGGGGATTGGGGTTGGCCCAGGAGAGTGCCCGCTGCAGGTAGTGTCCGGGCACACCGTCGTGAATGATCGCGGGCCTGGGGTCGCGCGCGGCCAAAACTTCAAGCCAGGGCAAGGTTTCCGACGGCTCATCAATAAAGCGGATGGCGTCCTGGTCCAGGCGGCTGGCAGAGGTGAGATCACTGGTCACTCCGAGATAAGCCAGCGGCGCCAGCCAGCCGGGCATCGGCTGGTAGCGGTAACCCTGCAGCCAGTAGGGTATGGTCAGCAACTGCTGGTTCTTCAGGAATGCCCGGATTTCCTGTTCGTTGCGGTCGGCCACGGCGATCTGCTCAGCGGCCGATCCGAACAACGGCAATTCGGGGCTGTCCAGGGTGCGGTTCTGCTGCAGGGCATCAAAGCTGACCGCCCGGTTCCAGCTCAACTCGCCCTGGGCCAGCAGTTCGCTGGCACTGTAAGGCAGCAACGCGACATTGCTGAGGAACCACTGGTAAGCATCCGGCCCGATGGCAAAATCCTCATCCATGCGGTTGAGGTTCTTCTGCAGCCACAAGCGATAGTCGGCCAGTGCATCCGCAGCCGTGGTTACCGCAGCCGACAGGCTTTGTTCCTGTTCCGCGGGAATTTCCGCCAGCAACGCGGCTCGCATGGCCTGCAACTGGTCTTCAGCCGCCAGGAGTTGTTCGATGGCGACCAGGGCAAACGGTTGTGCCGCGCGATTGAGGTTGACCTTGGCCTGCTCGATGGTGACGGGGAAGTGGTTCAGGCGGCGCAGCAGCGAGGCCAGCCGTTCTTCCGTCCAGGGTGATGACAGCACCAGCAGTTCAAACAAAGACCCCAGGGTTTGCTGCACATAGAAAACCGGGTTGCGATGCGGATGGGCCAGTACGTCCAGCTCCCAACCCACACGCTTGATGGCCGAGGAGAGCAGCAGTGCGTCGACTTCATCGGCACGGCTGAAATTCGCGGAATCCAGCGCCTGCAGTTTTTCGGCGTAATCCTGGTATCGGGCCCGATACACCGCCAGGTTTTCCTTCGACCAGGCAGGCAGCCAGTCCGAAGGTCGTTCCACCCGGGTGAACTCAGTTCGAGATACCGGTTGCTGCCTGCTTCGCCAGGCAAAATAATCCGTTGCCAGGTTTTGCAATTGCGGATCCAGGGCAGGGGAGTTTTCCTGGGCCAGCACTCCTGTCGCTGGCAACAGCAATATGATCAGTAGCAGCAGATATGGCATATTCCTTCCTGTGATTATGCTCTGTTACTTGCGTTAACCGGCACAGTCCCCACATTTCCAAAACGGTCAAGCTTTTTGGGTGGCCACAAGCCGACCAGCGGTTTATGCTGCGCTGCAAGCCGAATGTCAAGCAAGAAGCCCGTCCGGAAAACTGCCATGAATCCTTTTTTGCAATTCTTTGTTACCGCTGCCTGCCACAGAATCATTCTGGTGGCTGCGAATTTTTCCGCCTTTGTCGAAAATATTTTCGGCATCGGCATTGAACCCTTGCATGGCAACAACCTGTCGCCGGCCTTTACGGATTGAGCACGATGATCAACCCTTTATCGATCCCCCTGGAAGAACAGGGTTTCCTGTTGCTGGACGGTGCTCTGGCCACTGAACTCGAACAGAAGGGCGCGGACCTTGACGACCCGCTGTGGTCGGCCCGCTGCCTGCTGGAATCGCCCGGCCTGATTGCCGAAGTCCATGAGGATTATCTGAAAGCGGGCGCCGACATCATTTCCACTGCGACCTACCAGGCCAGCGAGAGGGGTTTCAGGGCCCGTGGGCTGTCGACTCAACAGGCGCGTGACCTGATGCAGCAGGGTGTCCGCCTGGCGCTTGAAGTGCGCGACCGGTTCTGGGCATCAGCACTGGCCGGCAACACATCGATGCAGGCTACCAAGCCGCTGGTGGCGGTATCCATGGGTCCGTTTGGCGCCTGCCTGGCGGATGGCTCTGAATACCACGGCAATTACGCAGCAAGCTGGCGCGAGGTGAGCGAATTTCATCGTGAACGGCTGTTATGGCTGGCCGAGGCAGGTGCGGACCTGCTGGCGTTCGAGACCATTCCATCGATGGCCGAAGCGGAAATCCTGCTGGAGTTGCTGGAAAAACACGCCGCCGACCTGAACGGCCAACCCGCCTGGATCAGTTTCAGCTGCAAGGACAAGGTTCATGTCAGCCACGGTGAAACACTGCACGAATGTATTGCCCTCGCCACTGACAGCGAGCAGGTGGTGGCTGCCGGCATCAATTGCACCGCTCCCGGGCTGGTGAAGGGTTTGCTCGAAAGCCTTGAGCGAAGTGCATTGCCGCTGATGGTTTACCCCAACAGCGGCGAAACCTGGCGTGCCCAGGAGCACTGCTGGGTAGGCGAGGGCAGCACCGATTTTGACATCGCCGGCTGGTATGCCGCCGGGGCCCGCCTGTTTGGCGGCTGCTGCCGCACCCGTCCGGCGGATATCCAGTCCATGCGCGGCCGCCTGCAAGCCCTGGTTGCGAAGCCCGCCTGACGTGTCTTGGCCCGGTTTGGCGCAATGGGTTATCAAAGAGTCGGCGCCAGGCGTGGCAATGTCCGGCCGGGGATAGTAGAATGCGCCGCTCGGGAAATCCCGCATTCTTCGACCAGGGCTAGGTGGCAGAGTGGTTATGCAGCGGCCTGCAAAGCCGTGGACGCCGGTTCGATTCCGACCCTAGCCTCCATTTTATCGCCCTGAAGGGCGATAAAATGAAGACGAGGGGAAATCACGTTGTCAATTGTTACGATTCCTCCGGAGCGTACAATCGAATCCAGAAACGGTACTGAACGAACCGAAGTTAAGAAGTGGATTCGCAGTTCGATTCCGACCCTAGCCTCCATTTTCAAACCAAACCGGGTATCTGATGAGCAGCTTTGACAAGCCCGGCCTGACAGAGCGCCTTGGTTTTGGTATCCACACCGACTCCCTGCCGGAGCTTCTCCAGTATTTCCAGGGCCAGCTGGGTTTATTGAATGATTCCGGCGAAATTCCACCGTTCCTGGAGGGGTTTTGCCACGTCTGCCAATCGCGGCAGGAATTTTCTGTCCTGCAGCACAATGGCGTAGTCAACTGGCGGGAAACCCTGCGCTGCCCTCAATGTGACCTGATCAACCGCTGGCGCAGCAGCGTGCATGTATTTGAATCCCTGTGCGCTCCGGATAAGCATACTCGCATCTATATCACCGAGGCGGTAACGCCGCTGTACCAGAAGTTACGGGAACGCTACCCGCTTGTGATTGGCAGTGAGTACGCGGCCGGCAGAAAATCCGGGGATTGGATCCAAGCCTGTGGCACCCGGGTGCTGGTTCAGGACGTCACGGCGCTTAGTTTTCATGAGAATGAATTTGATGCGCTGCTCAGTTTTGATGTGCTGGAACACGTTCCCGATTATGTGGCGGCGATTGAGGAATTTCGTCGGGTGCTGAAGCCCGGTGGCTGGCTGATACTCAGCGCGCCTTTTGCCTTTGCTGAAGCAACCGAAATCCGCGCCAGCATCCGCGAGGATGGCAGTATCGAACATCACTTACCGCCGGATTACCACGGCGACCCGCTGTCTGATGAAGGGGTGCTGTGTTTCCAGTCCTTCGGAATGGATTTGCTGGGGCTGATGGAGCAATCAGGGTTCAAGGATGCCCGGGTGTTGGGCTTTGCCGACCAGAGGGCGTGTTACCTGGGTCCGAATATCCTGTTCCTGGCGCAGAAGCCGGAATAATCACCTTCATTGATCCGGCTGAAGTTTAAACGATCCACCGGGCTGCGAGCCTGGGACCATTTTGCACTGTGGGCCTGCAGATCAATGGCCTCCCTGTCCCCGCATGGCGGCCTGTAAAGATGATGGTGAGTTCAGGGGCAAACTCAGGGGCATTTCTGGGTGAAAGGAATGGGGCAGGGCGGTACAATGACCGGCCTCAAAAACGCCTGGGTGGCGAAATTGGTAGACGCAAGGGACTTAAAATCCCTCGGTAGAAATACCATACCGGTTCGATTCCGGTCCCAGGCACCATTTCAATGGGCCAAGGCCCATCGAAATGGTCCTGGGCCGGAACGCCTCGTATTGAATTGTCCGGTCTTTTTTACTGAATGACTTCGAATCTGTGAAAGGTCATTATTCCAAACATCGTTGTTGGACAGATTCGGGTTCGATTCCAATGTACATGGATGTACAGGTGCCGCGAAGCACAGGAAGTGCGAGAGCGGCCGGTCCCAGGCACCATTACAAGTCCTTTTGCCACTCGCGCGGATCAACCCGATAGTAGGATTTCAATACCTCGAACAGTGCTTCGTGGTGTTTCGCCATCTGCAGCGGTTTCTCAAAAAAGGTCTCAGTGGCTACAGCGAAAAATTCCGCAGGGTTGGTGGCGCCGTACTGGTCCATCAGTGAGCGGCGCTGGTGCTGCGCATCGTCCTGCAGTTCATTGAATTCTTTCGAAAGCACGGCTGCCCAGCTGCGGTAACTTGAAGCACCGGCCAGCAGTGGGGCGCCATTGGTGCTGCCGGTCTCGCTGTCCAGTTGGTGGGCAAACTCGTGCAGCACCACGTTACGGCCATCGGCGAAATTTCGCGCGCCGCTCAGCACCGAATCCCAGGCCAGGATCACCTTGCCGTTATGCCAGGATTCACCCAGCAGGTCGCGGGCCTGCTCATGGGCCACGCCGGCTTCATCCATATTCTGGTGCCGGGCAATGAAAGCCGTTGGATAGACGATAATGTAACGCAACGTGGGATACACCGCTGAAGAACGATTGACCAGCAGCATGCAGGCCTCGGCCGCGATGGTCACCCGGATTTCGTCGGTCACTTCGAGTCCGCCGGCGCCGGTAAACGTTTTCTCGTGCAGGAATTGCCTGATCAGTGAGCGGAGTTGCATTCGCAATGGCATGGGCAGGTGGCGATACACCTGGATGTTGCGCTCCAGTATTTCCACCCACTCCTCGGGAAAGGGCTGGTCCAGTGCCCGTTTCAGGCGCCACCTCGGCACCCACAATGCCAATGCGAGTGCGAGAAATACTGCAGTGAAAAACCACCATGGGTTCACGTTGGGTCAAAGTTCCTGTTGGATGCTATTGTGCTTGGTCGCTCCACCTCACGATGCCAGCAGATTCTGGCAGAAAACTCCTCACATTGTGTTCACGTTTGAACCTTATGCTTCTACCGCCTGGCAAACCAGACCATCGCCGACGCGGAGGAAGTGTTGGCTCGGCAGAACTTTTAGCTGCGTTCCTGGGTCAGCTTAGGGACTTCGAGCCATGGCTGGCGGGTTACAATGGCCTCGAAGCAGCCGGTTTTGAGTTGTTGCTCAACTTCAAAGCCATATCCGTTTGAAGCATCAAGCACAGTTCAAACACTCGGCAAAACAAATATCAAACAATACGCATGATCAGGCTGGAACACATCAAGCGCACCTACCGGGTGGGCGGCCAAACCATAAATGCCCTGAACGACGTTGACCTGGAGATCGGCGAAGGTGAGTTCGTGGCCATCATGGGGCGTTCCGGTTCGGGCAAATCCACCCTGCTCAATATGCTGGGCTGCATGGACCGTCCCGACGCAGGCCGCTACACGCTGGACCAGCAGGCCGTCAGCGAGATGGACGATGACCAGTTGTCGGCTGTGCGCAACCGCTACATGGGTTTCATTTTCCAGAGCTTTCACCTGCTGCCACGCCTGACGGCGTTGCAGAATGTGCTGTTGCCGCGACGGTACCACGAACAGGGAGAACGTGAGGAGGATGTGCAGCGCGCCCGGGCTCTGCTCGCGCGCGTGCAATTGAGCGATCGCCTGGATCACAAGCCCAACGAATTGTCCGGTGGCCAGCGCCAACGGGTGGCCATTGCCCGGGCATTGATCAACCGGCCCCGGGTGATCCTGGCGGATGAGCCCACCGGCAATCTCGACAGCCGCACCTCTGATGACATCATGGACCTTTTGCAGGAGCTGAACCGCGACGGCCAGACCATCGTGATGGTGACCCATGAACCGGATATCGCCGAGTTTGCGCAACGCACCATCCACATGATGGACGGGAAAATCGTCGAATCATCGCAACCGGTGCAGGCTCATGACTGAGTCCCGTCGCTTTGCAGCCGTAACGGGTATGGCGCTGCTGTGCTGCATGGCCGAAACGGCGCAAGCCGATACTTTCCTGCTCACCGGTGAGGTGTATTCGCGCCAGGCACAGGAAATCATCGTTCCCCTGACCACCAACTGGCAGGCGCGCATCAGCGTGATGGTGCCGGAAGGCAGCTATGTGGAAGCCGGGCAGGTGGTGGTTGAGTTTGACGGCACTGAAGCAGCCCGGCAACTGGAAACCCAGCGTGAAACCACCCGTACCGAGCGGGCGCGCACCGAGCGTGACCTGGCCATGGTGGAGAAGGAACTGGTGCAGGCGGAATTCCAGCTCGAGCAGGCAAAAGCCACGCTGGAGTTGGCCAGCATGAAAGCCGAAATTCCTGCAGGGCTGATTGGTGGCCTTGAACATGCTGAAAACCAGCTGGCCAGGGAGCAGGCCATCAAGGCCCTGGCCAACGCGCAGCAGTTGCTGGCGGATAAACGGAAGGATCGCGCCGAGCGTTACCGCCAGGCTGAGATGGACGTGCGCAAAACCGAACTGCAGGAACAATGGTGGTCGGAGATGCTGGAAAGCTTCAGGGTGAAGGCGCGGCAGCCGGGGTATGTGGTTTACGGTAACCATCCGTGGACCCGCGCAAAATTCCAGGAAGGCGATAATGTGCAAACCAGCTTCCAGATCGCCCAGGTGGCCGACACGTCCGACCTCGCCATCAAAGTCTGGATCAATGGCGTGGACAAGCCGCATATCAAGGCTGGCAGCGAAGTGCGCGTTGTGATGGATGCCTTGCCGGAGCGTGAATTCAGTGGAGTGCTCGAGGAAATTTCCGACAGCGGCGAGAAGCGGCTGGAGTGGGGTAACGCCGTTTACTACGAGGGAATCGTTGAGATTCCCCGGTTGGATGACGCCCTGTTCATGCCCGGCATGAGCGCACTGGTGGAAACAGGATCATGAAGGCTCTCATCGCTGCGCTTTTTCTTGTTCCGTTGGCGGCGTGCCAGCCGGGCGTTGTTGATGGTGGCAGCGATGCCGCGGCAGCGGGTGGAGTGCGGGTGACCGGCGAGCTGCGGTCGTCCCAGTCCTATTATTTTGGGCCGCCATCCATACCCGATATGTGGAATTACACCATCGCCTATATGGCTCCCGATGGCGAAGAAGTGAAGGAGGGCACGGTCATCCTCCGTTTTGACGGGCAGGAACTGATGACGCGAATGCGCGACAAGAGCAACGCCCTGAACGAGAAACAGAAAGAGCTGGAGAAGGCCCGCATCGTGGCTCGCGAAACGCTGGCCGAAGCGCGCCTGGCGGTTGAAGAGTCGCGGGCCGCACTGGACAAGGCCCGACTGAAGGCTGACATTCCCGCCGAACTCCTGGCCAACCGCGACTACCGCGAGAACCAGATCCTGCTGCAGTTGGCGGAGCTGGATTATGAACTGCGCCAGCAGGAGGTGCTCAAGGAAGAGGACATCCAGCGCACCGAGGTGGAAATTCTTGAGCGCGAAGTGGATGTGTTGCAGGCTGAAGTGGCCAGCCTGCAAGGCTCGATCGACAGCATGGCCGTCAAGGCCCCCGGCGATGGCGTGGTGATCCACGCCACCGATCGCCGCCAAGGCAAGCTGGCGGTGGGTGACAATGTCTGGATGGGTCGGCGGGTTCTGGAATTCCCGGACCTGACCAAGCTGCAGGCGCACCTGGAAATTCCCGAACGGGAATCAGCCCGCATCAAAGTCGGACAAACCGTGCGCTTTGCGCTCGATGCCGTTCCCGATCGCCAGTTCCGCGGCGAAATTGTAGAGTTGGCGTCGGTGATTCACACGCGCTCCATCAACCAGCCGGAAAAGGTGTTTGATGCCACAGTGGTGCTGGAGCACGCCGATACCGAATTGATGCGTCCGGGCATGAGTGTGAAAGCCGAGATTCTCGTGAGTGGAAGCGGGGACACCGGGCCATGAGGCGCAGCCTGATTTTGCTTTGCCTGACGGTGTTCATCACATCGCTGGCAGCCTGTGGCCAGCGGCGCGAAGATACGGTGGAAACTCTGCGCATCGAGCGCGGAGAATTCCTCATTTCCCTGAAAACCCAGGGTGAGCTGAGGGCCACTGAATCAACCCCCATCATGCCGCCACCCGGCAGCCGCAACCCGCGTACCATCCAGTGGCTCGCACCCGACAACAGCTGGGTAACCGCCGGGGCGGTAGTGGCCCGGTTCGATGTTTCAAATGCCGAGCGCGAAGCCAGCAGTGTGGGCATCGAGGTGGAAAAGGTGGACCTGCAAGTGATGGGCAAGCAGCGGGAACTGGAACGGCTGCTCGATGAACTCGGGAACCAGATGGAACTGGTGGACATTGAAAAACTGATGGCCGATGAATTTGCCATCGACAATGAGCTGGCCTACTCACGCTTTGAGATCATCGATGCGATGCGCAACAAGGAATTGCTGGATTACCGTTCCGGCCACCTCGAAATCAAGAAGGATACCTACAGCGACCGGCAGGGGGCCGAAGTGGCGGTGCTGGAAGCGCAGCGCGCCACGCAGGAATCCATGCTCCAGGAGCAGCACAACCTGCTGGAAAGCCAACTGGTGAAGGCGCCACATGACGGCTACTTTGTACTGGAGAAAAACTGGTTCGGCCAGCACGTCGACATCGGTAGCACGGTGTTCGCGGGCAGCAAGTTTGCCTCCATTCCCAACCTGCGGAAGATGGAAGCCGTGCTCAACGTGCTGGAAACCGAAGCGGTGGGGCTGGCCACTGGCCAAACCGCCAAAGTGGTTATCGATGCCTTTCCGGAGCGTGAGCTGGAAGGCGCCGTCAGCAGCATCAGCGCCACGGCCGCGCCTATCGAGCGTGACAGCCCGGTGAAATATTTCACCGTAGTGGTGGCGCTGGATCAGGCGGATCCGGACTGGATCAAGCCCGGCGCCATCGTCCGCGCGGAAATCTTTGTGAACCGGTTGGCCGACACCATTGCTGTTCCCAACCAGGCCGTATTCCAGCGGAACGCGGAGAGCTGGGTGCTGCTGCAGCAGGGCGGTGAGCTGGTGGAGAGAAGCGTCAGGCTGGGCCTGCGTGGCGCCAACCGTTCGCAGGTGCTGGAAGGCCTGGAAGAGGGTGATGAAATTGCCCTGTTTCCGCCACGGGCAAAATCCTGATGAGCCGTTACCGGCTGCTGAGCCGCGAATCCTTCAGTGATGCGCTGATGGAATTGCGCGCGCACAAGTTGCGCACCGCGCTCACATTACTCGGCATGGTGTTTGGCGTGGGTGCGGTGATCGCCATGCTCAGTATCGGTGAAGGCGCCCAGCAGGAGGCCATGCGCATGATCGAATCCATGGGCCTGCGAAACCTGCTGGTGCAGAACCGGGAACTGGATCCGGAAACCCTGAAGGAAGTGCGCGAGCACAGCGTTGGCCTGTCGCGCAGCGATGTACGGGCGGTGAGGGAAACCCTGCCCAGCGTGGTGGGTGTGAGTGAGGAAAAACGTATCAAAACCTGGAGCCTGTTCAGTCACTTTGCATCCTCCGATGCCCAGGTACTGGCCATCACTCCATCCTACTTCGAACTGGCCAGTCTCAGGCTGGCCGCAGGGCGAGCCATTACGGAAGACGACAACCAGTGGTTCCGGCAGGTGGCGGTGCTGGGCCCGCAGGCTGCGCGTGATCTGTTTCCCGGCCAGGATCCGCTGGGGCAAAGGCTCAAGGTAAACCATTTATGGCTAGAGGTGGTTGGAGTACTGGCCGATCGTGACCTCAGTTCCGAGGAATTCCAGGGCGTGCGCCTTGGCGGAGACCGCAACCGGGTATTCCTGCCGCTGGAGACGGCTTTCAAGCGGCTGCGTTTTGAGCCGCTGGAAAGCGAACTCGATGCAGTGCGGCTGGCTTTGAATCCTGCGGCTGATCCGCAGCAATCGGCACAAACCGTCAGTCACCTGATGTCGCGCCGGCATGGCGAGCAGAACGATTTTGAACTGGTGGTGCCGGCTGCCTTGCTGAAACAGCAGCAGCAAACCCAGCAGATCTTCACCATTGTCATGTCGGCCATTGCGGGAATTTCCTTGCTGGTCGGCGGCATCGGCATCATGAACATCATGCTGGCCACGGTGCTGGAGCGTACCCGGGAAATTGGCCTGCTTCGCGCCATCGGCGCGCGCAAGGTGGATATCCAGAGGCAGTTCCTGATGGAGTCGGCCACCGTGGCCGCCATCGGCGCATTCATTGGCATTTTCTTTGGCTTGCTGCTGGCTTTCGTGATCCAGCAGTTTGCCGGCTGGCCGGCTGCCTGGTCGCCGTTTGCGGTTGTGCTGTCAGTCACAATCTGCCTGGCAACGGGCGTCGGGTTCGGTTGGTACCCGGCCCGCAAGGCGGCCTCGCTGGATCCCATCAAGGCGCTGCATGCCGAATAGCCGCTGAATAGCCGTTGGGCCGGAATAACCAACTTGAACCGGCTGGCAAATTGCCATCCGGAGATTGCCGCCCGTTTTTGCTGTTAGGATAAGGGCATGAACATTCAACTGATAGGTATCTCGGGCAGCCTCAGGGAGGCCTCGTTCAACACCCACCTGCTTCGCGCAGCAGGAAGCGCACTGCCGGGCCACGCCAAACTGGAAATCCGCTCCATCGCGGATGTGCCGCTCTACAACTTCGATGACGAGGAACGTTCAGGCATTCCGCAGCCAGTAGCGGATCTCAAGCGTGCAATCGCCGCGGCGGACGGCCTGGTGATTGCCAGTCCGGAATACAACAATTCCATTCCCGGCGTGCTGAAAAACACCATCGATTGGCTGTCGCGCCCACCTGAGGATATCGCGCAGGTTTTCGGCCAGTTGCCGGTGGCCATCATGGGTGCATCACCGGGCATATTCGGCACCACGCTGGCGCAGACGGCCTGGCTGCCGGTGATGCGCACGCTGGGCACCCAGCTGTGGACCGGCGGCCGGATGCTGGTACCAAAAGCTGCCCAGGCCCTCGGTGAGTCCGCAGAGGATATTGAGGCTTCCTTGCAGCAGCGCCTGGAAAAATTCATGGCGGGGTTTGTGGCGTTTGTGGAGTCCTGCAAAGCGCGGGACTAGACCCACAACAGCGGAGTTTCCGCCGGGCCACAGTAATGGGCAAAAACCGGGCAGGGCAGTGCTTTGGGAAATTCTGATTTGTTCAGAATTTACGCGGTGCAGGTATGTGCCTGCATTTTTCAGAGCTTCCTTAAAGAATGCTCTTGCCCATGGCGCTGAGAATCAGCTGCAGGGTGCGTTTGGCGCTGATATTGCGTTCATCCAGGAAGGGATTGAGTTCCACCACTTCCATCGACACCAGGTTGCCATCATCGGCGCAATATTCCAGCAGCAGGTGCGCTTCGCGGAAACTCACTCCGCCGGGTACCAATGTACCGGAGCCGGGAATCACGGTGGGGTCGCAGCCGTCGACATCAAAGCTGATGTGAAAGCCCGCTGTGCCATCGTTGACGATTTCCAGCGCCTGGGCCGCAACCGCCGCCATGCCCTGTTCATCAATCTCACGCATCGTGAACGCATGTATGCCCGATTCGCGAATGATGCGGCGCTCGCCGGCGTCGATGTCCCGCACACCGATCAGCACCACGTTTTCAGGGTCGACCTTGGGATGGAAGCCACCGATATTTTTCAGGTCGTCATCGCCTCGGCCCAGCAAATGCGCCAGGGGCATGCCATGGATATTGCCGGAAGGCGAAGACGCCGGCGTGTTCATGTCGCCATGGGCGTCAAACCAGATCAACCCGATCTTCTTGCCCTGGTCGCGATAAAAGCTGGAAACCCCGGCAACCGTGCCCATGGCAATCGAGTGGTCTCCTCCAATAACCAATGGAAATTCATTGGCTTGTAATATATTTTTAACCTTGTTTGCTAGGTGATTGCACACCTCCAGGATTTCCGGCTTGAAACGGGCATCGCGTTGTTCGGGAGTGCGTGTTTCCATCGCAGGCGCCGGAATGTCTTCCTCGCGGGCCACCTGGTAGCCCAGGCGCCGTAACGCAGCGCCCAGGCCGGCAATTCGCAATGCCGACGGACCCATGTCGGTGCCACGGCGGCTGGCGCCGAGGTCCAGCGGCACGCCCACGATGCGGATGGTTTTTTGTGTCTGTTCGTTCATGAATTACCTGGATTTCCGGTTTTGATTTGCCCGTGACGAAGTGATCTGAGGCCAGAGTTTAACTGATTTGCGGGTGAAGGCCGCGCGAAGGGTTGCAGCCGAACAGGAACCGAATCACGTTCCAAGGCGTATTCGTGGTTGTTTGAGGGCTTGCATGTGGCCAGGCCGATGGTTAGGCCGAGCTGGTTGTGTGGCCGTAGGCGACACGGACAGTTGGGGCGCGAATCTCGGTTCTTGATCGCCGCTGAAGGCCTGGATAACATTTAATTTTACATAATATACATTATACGCAAGTTGGTTGGGGTGACCGGCACGGCGTCAAGCTTGTCTTTCGGCGCGAGAGCCTTCACCTCCACGGGCTTCACCTGTCCCGGATTCGCTGTCACCAGGCAGTACCTTGCGGTACCGCAACAGCAGCGCTGAAAACACGCCCAAAATGGGCACGCATGCCCAAAGCACACCATGCCAGCCCCACAGGTACAGGACGCCGCCCGCGCCCAGCGACGCACAGGCCTGGATGGAAAAGACAATGAAGTCATTCATCGATTGGGCACGAAACCGTTCTTCGGGCCGGTAGGCCCGCGGCAGCAGGTTGGTGCCGGCCAGGAACAGGAAGTTCCACCCTATTCCCAGCAAGGCCAGCGACAGCCAGAACTCGAGGAACCCCTCGCCGGTGAAAGCGACCGCCAGGCAACCCAGCATGACGGCGATGCCCAGGGCCATCATGCCGAACATCCCGAACCGTCGCAGCAACAGGGGAAACAACAGGGACGGCAAATACATGGCCGCGATATGGATCTGGATGACCACTTTGGTGGCCTCCAGGTCATGGTGGGAATGCAGGTGCATGCTGATCGGGGTGGCCGTCATCACCAGGCTCATCATTCCGTAGCCTGCGGCGGCGGCGCCAATGGCCAGCATGGCCGCGGGTTGCCGCAGGATTTCCCACATCGTGCGGCCTCGAGCCGGGCCATGGCCAACCGGTGGCGTGAGGTTGCGGTTCTGCGCCACCAGGATCATGCCGAGGCTGTAGGACAGGATCAACAGCAGGAAGGAGCCGGCAAAGGGCGTTGGCAGGATATCGCGGCCTCTTACCGCCAGTTCAGGGCCGATCACGGCCGCCATGATGCCCCCCAGCAGCAACAGGGATGTCGCCTTTGCGGCCTGTTCTGGTTCCACAGCCTCCAGTGCGGCAAAACGGTATTGGTGGCCTGCAGCTGCGGACCAGCCCATCACGAACGCCGCCAGGCAAAACAGCCAGAATGACGAGATGGCCACGCTGTAAGCGGCGCCGCCTGCTCCGCAACAGGCTACCAGGCCGTAGGCAATGAAAACGCGGCGGCGTCCAAGGAGGTCCAGCAGGCGGCCTGTCGGCAGGGTTGAACATGCCAGCCCAATCACGGCGCAGGCCACCGGCAGGGTCGCGAAACCGGGCAGCGGAGCGATTTCCGTGCCTATGATACCGGCCACCAGCACCAGCAATGAGGTGCCGGCCATCATCAGGGAGTAGGCAAAGGTGAGGCGCCAGACGCTGGCGGGTAATCCTCTCACGGCTCACCCTGCTGCGCGGAGTGTCCGGCTCCATGGTGCTGGTGGGCACTGCCATCGTGCATTCCCAGGCTGTAGATCATCCAGGCTGCCAACAACAACAGGAAAAAACCCACCAGGCGTCGAAAAGCCCTGTCCCGGAACAAAACCGAAACTGCCGGCGCAGCCAGGGTGAGGCCCAGCATCGCCGGCAATGTGCCCAGGCCAAAAGCCAGCATGGTGACAGCACCGCCGGCAGCCTCTCCAGTAGAGGCAGCGGTGACCAGCACGGTGTAGACCAGGCCGCAGGGCAACAGGCCCCAGCACAGGCCGACCAGCAGGCGCCCTGCTCCATCACGGCGCTGGCTGGCACGCATGGCCAGCGGGGAAACCTTACGCCACACGCCGGCACCCGCGCGTTCGATGAAGGCAACCCCGCGCCAGTCCAACAGGTAATGCAGGCCAATCATGGCCACCAACACAGCGCTGGCGATTCTCAGCACGCGGCCCCATGACTGTACCTGCACCAGATCACCCGCCGCACCCAGGCCCAGCGCCAGGATGGCTCCGAGGCCGGCATAGGCGGTGATGCGTCCCAGGTTGAACTGCAATGCCGCCAGGAACTGCCGGCTACCCGCACGGGCGGAGCGGCCTTGCAGGACACCCAGGCTGCCGGCTATTCCGCCGCACATGGCAAAACAATGGCCGCTGCCCAGAAGGCCCGCCATGAATGCGCTGAGCCACACAGGCAACAATTCAATCATTCGAGGTTTTCTCCCGGTTTTCCCCCGGCTTACCCTGGCTTGTCCTTTGAGAGCCGCCGGGCTGCTGGTCGCTTGTGTGCTGTTTTTCAGGCGGCGGCTTCTGGTCATCGTCCAGCACCACGCTCCAGCCTTGCGATTCAAGGTCGTCAAACTGCCGGTTGCCAATGGCCCAGAACAGAGCCCAGATGGCCACCACCAGCAATACCAGGGCCAGGCCGATCAGCACATACAGCATGTTCATGACTTGTTCATGGCCTTTTCATGGCCCCTTCATTGCCTGGACCACGCGGCCTGCTGGGCCGTATCCAGGTTTGGCTCGTTGTTCCGGCGGCGCATGCGCGTGGCGTTGAGAACCACCAGCAGTGAGCTCAGGGACATTCCCAGGGCAGCCATCCAGGGTTGCAATGCACCGCTGACGGCCAGAGGCAGGATGCTGAGGTTGTAAAGCAAGGCCCAGGTCAGGTTCTGCCGGACCAGCCGACGTGCTTTTCGCGAAGCAGCAAAGCTGGTTGTCACGCCCTCCAGCGAGTCGCCGGTGAGGATGATGTCGGCCGCGCTGTTGGCCAGTTCGCTGGCGCCGTGCACGGCGATGGAAACATTGGCAGCGGCCAGTACCGGAGCGTCGTTGACGCCGTCACCTACCATAAGTACTTTCTTACCTTTATCCTGTAATACTTTAATATTATTAATTTTATCTTCCGGTGACTGGCGGAAACTGAAGGAAGTGATTCCAAGCTGCCCGGCACATAGACTGACCGCCTGGGCGCTGTCCCCGGAGCATATCTGTGTCTCCAGGCCTGCGGAACCGAGTTGTTCGACCAGTTTTTCGGCCCCGCTCCGCAATTCATCCTGAAGCCTGAAACGCGCGATCCAGCCGTCCTGGTCCGCGAGCCATAGCGATTGATCCTGCGCTTCGCTCTGGGGCTTTCCGCGAGCAGCGAATTCCAGCCGCCCCAGGCGCAGCAGCCGGCCATTCCACTGCCCGGATACACCCTGCCCGGCATGCGTCGTGACGGCGCTTACATTCGATTCGGGTTCAAAATTGCGAAAGGCCCGCGCCACGGCGTGGCGGGAGTGCGCCTCAAGTGCGGCTGCCAGGCTGCTCACGCGGCGCTCGTCGAATTCAGGCCGTTGCGGATTGAGCTCGACGGAACTGATCCTCGGCTGGCCCCGGGTCAGTGTGCCGGTTTTGTCAAACACCACGGTGTCCACATCGCCCAGTTCAAACAGGGCCGCCGGACGCGTCAGCAAAATTCCGCGATGCAGCAGGCTGAGGCTGGCGGAAGAGCGCACCACCGGCAAGGCCAATGACAATGCGCAGGGGCAGCTGGCCACCAGAACCGCCAGAGCCACGGCAAAGGCTCGCGCGGGTTCATGCTGCTGCCAGAAGCTCCAGGCCCCCAGCGCAATACACAGCACGACCACGATGAAACCCGGCACCAGCCAGCCCGGCAGTCCGGACTCCTCGCTGCGCCTGGCCTGGGCGGCGAGCAGCAACCGTCCCAGGCTGGAAACGGTGGAATCTTCAGGATTGCGCTCAACCCGAAGATCCACACTTTGTTGCAGGTTGATGCTGCCTGCAATCACGGTATCTCCGGCGGATTTGACGATGGCAACCGATTCCCCGGTCAGCAGCGATTCGTCCACTTCGGTGGCGCCGCGCAAAAGGATGCCATCGGCCGGAAAAGAGGCGCCTGCCATGACCCGCACCCGGTCGCCGCAACGCAGGTCGAGCGCTGGCACCACTTCGATACGGCCCTGGTCGGTGAGCCGGTCAGCCCATTCTGGCAACAGGCGCGCCAGGGCGCTGCCCGCCAGCAGGTTGCGCTGGCGCAGCACGAGCTCCACGTGCCTGCCAAGGGTCAGGAAAAAAATGAACATGACCACCGAGTCGAACCAGATTTCGCCACTGCCGATGAAAAAGTGATAAACGCTGGCGCTGAAAGCCAGCGCGATTGCCAACGCCACCGGCAGGTCCATTCCCGGCCGGCCGTTGCGCAGGCCGCGCCAGGCCCCTTCGAAAAACACCCGGCCTGAATACAGCAAAACCGGCAGGCAAACCAGCAGGCTGACCCAGGACAGGAACCCCTGCGCTGCCGCCGAAATGCCAAAGGCTTCGCCGGCATACAGCCCAACGGCATACATCATCACCTGCATCATGCCCAGGCCGGCAACGCTGAGTCTTTTGAGCGAGGCGATGCGTTCCCGGCGCCGGCCGTCTTCTTCCGCCTGGGCCAAAGGCAGATGAGGCGGATAGCCCAGTTCAAACAACAGTTCCGCTATCCGGCTCATGCGGGTTGCTTCCGGCTGCCACTGCAAACGGCAGAACCCATTGCTGACATCCACCTGCACGGAACTGATACCCGGCTGGTTCTCCATGTGGCTGCGGATCAGCCATGCGCAGGCGGCGCAGCGGATGTTGCTGAGCTGCAGCAGCAGGTCGCGCTGGCCCGGGGCAGTCTCACTGCCCCACAGGGCCTCGCGATCATCGATGGCCCGCCAGTTGGCGGCGGCTTCGGTGGAAGATTGTTCGGGCTTGGCAGCGAGCTCTTGCCGGTGCCGGTAATAATTGTCGAGGCCGGCAGAGCGGATCAGCGTTGCAACTGCCAGGCAGCCCTGGCAGCAAACCGGGTGGAGTTTTCCGTTCAGTTCGATCTGTAGTTGACTATCGCCGGAAACAGGCTCTCCACAATGGAAACAAGCGGTTTCAGCCGTCTCCATCGTCCTGGCCTGGAGCAGAGGGATTCCCGTCTGCCTGCTGGGCGTGAAATCCCGACTGAAGCTGCTGGTAACCCTGTTCATCGACGACCCGATAATCCGGCCGCGTGAGGGCCAGCCAGATGGTAATGGCGCAGCCGACGATGGTGATGCCTGGCAATGCGATGATCAACCACACCCAGGGTTCGCGGTACCAGGGGCGATAGTCGGGGTGCTGCGCGGCTTCAGCGGTGGCCTTAGGGCTCAGGGGTTTCATGGCTGGTTGACTCCGCCAACCGGCATTAACAGGGTAGCCCTGAATTCCCGGTTGATGTTGGGATCGTCCGTGGAAGCCAGCGATAACTGCAATTCCCTGGTTCCCTGCCCTGCGGTTCTGGGCAACCGTATTCTCACTGAAAAACCACCGGTTTCGCCAGCCGGCAACTGCAGCGGCCGGGACAGGTCGAAGGTGGCTTCAGGCAGGTTGATTGCACTCAGGCGGTACTCGTGGTCAGCGTCATCCATGTTGGTGATTTTAAGCGTATAGACGTTTTCGATCAGCCCGTCGGGCAATTCACGATACAGGGCATTTCGGTCACGGATCAGGTCAGCGCGAAGCGGCGTGCGGTGGGTCATGGACCACAAGGTTCCGCTGATGATGGCGAGCAGCAACGCTCCGTAGATCAGTACACGCGGACGCAGGACACGCGACTTCCTGCCGTGCAGCGCATTTTCGGTGGTATAACGGATCAGGCCACGCGGGTATTCCATTTTGTCCATGACCTGGTCGCAGATGTCCACGCAGGCGGCGCAGGCGATACACTCGATCTGCAGTCCTTCACGGATGTCGATACCGGTGGGGCAAACCTGCACGCACAGCGTGCAGCCTATGCAGTCACCCAGGCCCAACGCCTTGATGTCAGTACCCTTCTTCCGGCTGCCGCGCGGTTCGCCGCGTTGCGCATCGTAGGAAATGATCAGCGTTTCGTTGTCAAACATCGCGCTCTGGAAACGCGCGTAGGGGCACATGTACTTGCAGACCTGCTCACGCAGGAACCCGGCATTGCCATAGGTGGCAAAACCATAGAAAAACCCCCAGAACGTTTCCCAAGGACCGAGGTTCCAGCTGGATATGGCCACAGCCAGTTCCCGTATCGGCGTAAAAAAGCCGACGAATGTGAACCCGGTCCAAAGCGAAAAGGTGATCCACAGCAAGTGCTTGCTGCCCTTGCGCAGGATCTTCTCCGCATTCCAGGGCGCTTTGTCCAGTTTCATGCGCTTTTGCCGGTTGCCTTCGGTCCAGCGTTCCATCATCAGGAATGCTTCGGTCCAGACGGTTTGCGGGCAGGCATAGCCACACCACAAGCGGCCAGCCACCGCGGTGACAAAAAACAAGGTGAGGCCGGCGCTCACCAGTAACAGCGCCAGGTAGATGAAATCCTGCGGCCAGAAGGTCAGGCCAAGAATGTAGAACTTGCGTGCGGGAAGGTCGAACAGTACGGCCTGGTTGCCGCCTACATTGATCCATGGAATGAAGTAGAACAGGCCCAGCAGCACATACATGGCAAGGTCACGCAAGCGCGCAAACCGCCCGGAAACCTTGTGTGGATACACCTTGGGTTCCTTGCGGTACAGGCTGTCATGGGTCTCTGCTTCACGGTTCACGCCACTCTCCGGGATCCAAATCCAATTGCGGGTCTTCCCCGGCATGCTCGTCTATCTGTGGCGGCGTGCGCCTCCCCTTGCCGTGATAGTGCCCGGCTTGCGGCCCACTGCGAATCATGAACACGGTCAGGGAACTGGCCAGCAGCGCAATCAACAACAGGAACAGGAAACCCAGGCTGTAAGCCAGTTTGCGGCCGACTTCCCAGGACAATTCCCAGCCATCATCCACCGCAGCAGGGTCAAACAGCGCGAACAGGACAAACGTTCCGACGCAGGCGGCCAGGAAGGAAATCCAGACGATGATACCCGCGTCGCGTTTCCTGTGATTCCAGCGTCCCGGTATGCCGCTTGATTTGCCCATGTTCTGCGTCAGCCAGTGATTGCGGGCGGCATGCGCCTCAACGATTGCCCTCATCATCCAGACCCGCGACATACGCCGCAAGTAACCGCCGCCGGTCTGCGCTCAGAAGCTTTTCATGTGCCGGCATGTTGCCGTTGCGTCCCTGGCGAATGGTTTGCGCGATGGCCTCCGGGCTGCCTCCATACAACCAGATGTCATTGGTGAGATTGGGTGCACCCAGCGCCTGGTTGCCACGGCCATCAGCACCGTGGCACGCCACGCACATCACATCAAAACGTGCCTTGCCGGCGGCTGCCAGCGCACTGTCGGCCTTCTGTCCCGCCAACTGCTGCACATACACAACAGTTTCAAGAACACCCTGTTCACCCAGGGCATCCCCCAGTGGCGGCATCACACCCTGCCTGCCCTGGTTGATACTGGTGAGAATCTGTTCAAAACTGTTGCCATAAAGCCATTCTTCATCGGCCAGGTTGGGAAATCCGGGTGCGCCCCTGCCGTCGGAACCGTGGCACATGGCGCAATTGTTGGCGAACAGCCGCCGGCCGATGTCCCGTGCCTCGGTGTTTTTCACCAACTCCTCGTTGCTCAGGTTCTCAAACTGGGCAAAGACTTCCTGCTGCCGCGCCTCTGCCTGGACAATTTCTTCTTCGTACTGGGACAGTTGGGTCCAGCCCAGCAATCCGCTCACGTTACCCAGGCCGGGGTAGAGCGCGAAATAGATGAACCCGAAAATGATGGTGAGGTTGAACAGGTGCAACCACCATCTTGGTAGTGGCGCGTTCAGCTCAACCAGGTCTTCATCCCACACGTGCCCGGTTGAACCAATACCTCCACCCTTGCGATTGGAGACACCCTTGGTCCAGTGCAGCAACCACCAGCAGGCCAGCATGCTGCCGACTGTCCCGATGATCACATACCAGTTCCAGAATGCATTCAGCATTGGTTACTCCTTGGCTTCATTTTTTTCCGTTTTGACTGTACTGCCGTCCGGAATTTTTCCATCCCGGTCTTCCTCAAGCGGCAGTTCGCTCATTTTCCTGAAGTCCGCCTTGCGCTTGTCACTCCAGGCCCATTTCCACATCGCCAGGAAAGCGATGATGAGCAACAGCAAGGCAGCGCCGCGCAGGTAATTGATGTCAAAGTCCGCCATGCTGTGATCAGCGGCCACTGCGTGCCCGCCCCAGGCTTTGCAGGTAGGCAACCAGGGCGTCCATTTCAGTTTTGTCGGCAACCACAGCGGCTGCCGCTTCTATTTCTTCGTCGCTGTATGGATCGCCCAGCATCTGCAGGCCACGCATTTTGGTCTGCACTTCCTCGGGATCAACCATGTTCTTTGACAGCCAGGGATATCCGGGCATATTGGACTCTGGCACCACCGCCCGTGGATCCATCAGGTGAATGACGTGCCATTCGTCGCTATAGCGCCCCCCTACCCTAGCCAGGTCTGGGCCGGTGCGTTTGGAGCCCCACTGGAATGGACGGTCATAAACGCTTTCGCCCGCCACCGAGTAGGCGCCGTAACGTTCGGTTTCGCTGCGGAAGGGCCGGATCATCTGTGAGTGACAGCCATAGCAGCCTTCTGACACATAGACATCGCGGCCCGCCAACTCCAGCGCTCCGTAAGGTTTCACTCCTTCCGCCGGTAGCCGCTCCTCGTTGAAAATCAGCGGAAGAATTTCCACCAGGCCGCCTATACTGACGGCGATCACGATGAAAATACCCATCAGGTTGATGTTCTTCTCAAGAACTTTGTGGCCGTTGCTCATGCGTGATCCTCCCAGCGCATGGCAGGTGCCGCTTCAAACCTGGGCGCCGCTTTCATGCCGAATGTCTTCCATGTATTCCAGGCCATGATGAACATGCCGGACAGGTACATCGTTCCACCCAGCAGGCGGACAATGTAGTAAGGCTTGGTGGCTGCGATGGTTTCAATAAAGGTGTAGGTCAGCGTGCCATCATCATTGAAGGCCCGCCACATCAGGCCCTGCATCACTCCGGCAATCCACATGGAAGAGATGTACAGGACGATACCGATGGTAGCCAGCCAGAAATGCAGGTCCACCGCCTTGACGCTGAACATTTTCTTTTCACCCATCAGCCGGGGAATCAGGCAATACAATGAGCCGATGGTGATGAAGCCCACCCAGCCCAGGGCGCCGGAGTGGACATGGCCGATGGTCCAGTCGGTGTAATGGCTGAGTGC
>CAYYCX010000066.1:9693-23523 GCA_964470455.1 uncultured Wenzhouxiangellaceae bacterium | reverse complement strand
CGCTGGTGGATGAAACCATCCAGAAAGCTCGCCGCGGCACCGCCGAATTCATGGCCTATGGCGGCAAGGCGCGGCCGCAGCTGGAAGGCCTGTTTGCCTACACCCTGCACCAGTGCAACTGTGGCCGGCCGATTTGCCTGGTGGGTTCTTTGTCGGTTGCCTACGATGACCTGCCGCACGAGATCAAGCAGGCCAATGACCGCTTCCTGCAGGATTCGCTGAAATGGCTGACCAAGGTGTTGCAGGTTGGCCGCGAGCAGGGAGAGTTCAGTTTCAGCGGCGAGCCGGGCACCAAGGCCATGAGCATCCTGGCGATGATCCAGGGTGCGCGCCAACTGGCCCGGATCAACGGCCTCGATGTACTGCAAGACCTGTTCCAGCAGATTCGCCTGGACCTGGGTATCAACGACTAAAAAATTTTGTTTTATTTGCTTACTTATCAGTAAGTATACATGTAAGTTCAACTGGGAGAGTAACATGAGATCACAGAGTATCAACTGGCCCGTAAACCAGGCCCCTTCAAACCCGATCAGCAAGCGTTTCCAGGCCGTCAATGCCCCAAAGCCGGCGGAAATTCGTAACGCAGTCACTTCAGCCATACAGACAGCGACCGCGCACACGGTGCGCGCCAGTGTGGCCACCGGGGTGGTGGTCGGGATTCTCGTCGCGGCCATCTGGGCAGCGGATTCACTGGCTGCCACCGGCATCGTCCAGGCCGTCATCTGGGCCAGCGCGTTTGTGTTCCTGGCGCTGGCCGTGGAAGCCAGACCAGCCCGTTTCAAGCCGTTGCTGGTCTCGGGATTAAGCCTGGGCGTGCTGGCGCTGCTGGGTTCCCCGCAACACCCCGAATTCGTGATCATCGCCGCTGTGCTGGTGGCCGCCTGGTCAGCCTGGGCCATTCTGCAGCGGGTTCCGTAGGAGGCGCTTCAGCGCCGACCACGGAATGTCGCGGCTGAAGCCGCTCCTGCATGGACGACTGTAGGAGACGCTTCAGCGCCGTCCACGGAATGTCGCGACTGAAGCCGCTCCTACGAGGAAGGCGGTTGGAACACGATATCCAGGGAGAACATCAGCCGTTCTTCATCCTTTGAAAAATGCGGATGGGCAAAATGCTGCAGCCAGCCGGGAAACACCAGGCAGGTGCCGTTCATCGGGAAATAGTGCCGGTCGTATGGCCAGTTCTTCTTCACCGGGAAAGTCGATTCGAGGTGCGGGTTGATGAAACCGATGGCCCCCTCCGGCCTGGGCCGCACCGGCACACGCGCGTAGTAGGTGAGCACGCAGGAGATATCACGGTGCAAATGCGGCGCCTGGTAGGCCGCGGGCGGATACAGCACCGCCCAACTGGCTTTGATATCCCATGAAGTTCCGGGCACCGGCCAACCAACCATCCTCTGGTGCCCGGCCATGTAGGCAGCCACCGAAGGCTCGACGATGGCCTTCAGGAAATCCTTCCACACCGGGTCGTGCTCGCAATATTCATGCAGGACCACATCGGGCTGGTAGCCGCCAACGGTGGTGATGCTGTCCACCTGCACCCTGTTGGCAATCGAGTAATCCGCCTGCATGCCCTTGACCAGCTGGAACAGGCGTTCATTCAACGGGCTGTCGCCATACTCGCGCTGCTGCACGATGGCGGGAAACAGGGCTTCAATGGTGTCTTTGTGGGGTTTCAACATGACTTCTCGCTCGCTTGCCGGATACCGGCAGCTTAAGTCCAATCATCGGCAAATGGTGCACGGCCATCCCGCCGCAGGCCCTAGAGTATCGGCTCGAGAAAGCCGAACATCGAACCCAGGAACAGCACCAGGTATTGCCGCCGCGTTTTCACCACTTCGGGAAAACTGCCGACCGGGTAGTAGTTCAGGTAGAAATCGGGCGAATCGGGCGTAACCGCCGGCTTGCCCGGAATCAGCTCAAACAATGAGGTCGGGCCTTTGGCCAGCACCGTCGAATCCTGTGCCGTGAAATTGACCGGAATGTCACGGGGTACCGGTTCATCTTCATCCGGCAGCATGGCCACCACCCAGCTGTTCTGCGGTTCGATATCCCGCCGGATCAGGCTTTCGAGCGCCTGCGCGAATTCCGCGTCCCATACGATCAGGCCGTTCTCGGTGTTGAAGTCTTCGGAACGCGGGTCAAAGTTATGCGAACCCACCATGGCGATCTCGCCGTCCACCACGAAGGATTTGGAATGCAGGCCAACGCGCGGCGCCATGATATTGATGGTGGAGCCGTCACCAGAGACGGTTGACTGGCTGGTGATACCCGCTTTCTTCTCTTCGATCAGCTCTTTCCAGCGCGGAAAAAACTGCGGCGCATCGGCCGGAAACGGTTTGAACTGGTACATGTGAAAGCCCAGTTTCTTCACATAGAGCTTTTTCTTCTTGTGGGTGTTGCCATAGACCGTATCGCCGTCAGTGGACGCCAGCGAGTTGGTGGAAAAGACCAGTTCAATTTCGGGATTGCGTTCACGCAACGCCCCAAACAGCTTGCGCGCGCTGCGCGACAGGACCATGTAAGGAGACTGGATGACCACCGAGTGGTCGGCTGAATTCAGCACCCGGTTCAGCTCCGCCGTGATGTCGCGCTTGGGCGCGTCTTCCGGAAAAGCCTGCTTGCGCGGCAGGTCGGAAAAGTATTCCAGCCGTGATACTTCAAACGCCGGAGCGACGAACAATTCGTGGATTTGCGCCTCATCCTCCATTTGTGCCAACAGGGGCAACAGCCTGGCCTGTGGCTGATACTCCGGCAGGGGCGCCGGCTCCTGCCTGAGCATGCGGCTGGCGACATCGCGCAGGTACTGCACCTCCACCGACAGCGGGCTGCTCCAGAACTGCTCGAATGAGGCCAGCATGTCCGTGACGGTTGAACCATACACCGCCACGTCGCGGTCCTTGAAGTTGTAGTTGGTATCCAGGTCGAAATACCGGTCGGCGATATTGCGGCCGCCGATCACGCCCACCAGGCCATCCACCACCATCAGTTTGTTGTGCATGCGCTGGTTGATGCGCCTGAAACAACAGGCAATGCCACTGATCCAGTCGTGGTTGGCCATATCGGCCTTGTCAAAGGACGGGTTGTAGAAACTGATGTGGAAATTGGCATGCGCCATGGTGAGCTGCACCAGGTAGTTCAGGTCCGCATCGGTAAACATCTGGTCCAGCAACAGGCGTACCTGGACACCGCGCCGGGCGGCCTGCAGCAACTCATTCAGCAACAGGTCGCCGCTGTCATCGGCGCGCAGGATGAAATTCTGTACTTCAATACTCTCGCGCGCTGCGCGGATCAGGTGGATGCGGATCTTCAGGGCATCTACACCGGTTTCCAGCAACACCAGGTGATGACGGCCTTCGCGCTTGTCCTTCGCCGCCAGCTCCAGCACCGGCGAAAATTCGCTGCAGCGGTCGCGAACTTCCGGTTCACAGGTCAGGGCCTGCTGCCGGGTTTCGGCAACAATGACATCCACCTGGTCCCTCCTGGCCTGGGAGAGGCTGCAGGCCTGCAGCAACAGGCAAGCGAGAACAACACCCAGCCAGGAGAGCTTGGAGACCTTGCGGCCCGGATGAACTGCCGCCGAAAGTGAATGGTGCGGTTTCGGCTCCGTGGCAGGCGCTTTCATACGGCCGCTTGCAGTTCAAAGCAGTGCGGTCGAAGCTGCGCCCGGTGAACGGCCAGCGCGGCGATGTATTCCTCATCCGGCTTCAGCACGGCCAATGACCAGTCGGCGCTGCCCTTGCCATCAAAATCCAGCATGGCCGGCGGAAGTTGGGGGTTCATTTCCACGGTAAAGCGACAGAGCTGGTTGGCGATGCCCTCGCCATAGGCTTTCACCACCGCTTCCTTGCAGGCCCAGGCGCGCAGGAAAGCGCAGTCCTGCTGTTCCGCGGACAAGCGCTCCAGCGCCGCTGCTTCCGCCGCGCTGAAATAGCGCCGCGCCAGGCGCAAGCTGTTGCGCGCGGCCCGGTAGCGCGGTTCCAGGTCAACGCCCACCGGGATTTCGCGGGTGATGCCCACCAGCACGCGCCCTTCACTCTTGGCCATGGAAAACTGCAGCGGGCTTGAGTGCACCGAACGATCGAGCATGGGCTTGCCACGCACCGTGCGCTGCAGGATCACGTCCTTGCCCGGCAGCCCGAGGTAAGTGCCCAGCAGCAAACGCAGGTAGAAACGCCGCGCGAATCTAAGCTGGCCTGGATTGAGTTTTACCGGTTCGGCGATGCGGTCATCGCTGAATGCCTGGCTCAGCGTCAGTGCCAGTTGATCGAGATTGAGGAACCACAGGTGCACTTCATCGCTGGCCGGCAATGTCATGGCAGGCAAAGGCATGACCTGCGGCTGGAAAACCGCGGGTTTCGCCCAGAATGCCTGCTCACCTTCCGCTGACAACATCTAATCCCGACTATTGGCCAAGGCCCGAATCCTGTAACCAAGCAGTCTAGCCCATGCTTGCGCCGGAATGAACCGGCCGGCGGCGGGATGCCGCAGCATGCGGCATGGCGGTTTGGCCTCCTATTTTCACCGCAACACTTGATTGGGGGGGCCAGCGCCTATAAGTTATGCAGGCCTTTTTCCAGCGAAACTCCAATGAATTTCAAGAATGTAGTCATCCAGGGGGTGGTATCGGTCGACCCGCCCGTAAGCGTCAGTTCGCGCGAAATTTCGCAAAGACTGGCCCCTACCCTGCAACGGCTGGGTTTTCCGCTTAATCTGCTGGAAGAGCTCTCGGGTATAGTCGAACGCCGCTTCTGGCCCAGGGACACCAATCCGTCGGACGCTGCCACGCAGGCCGCGGAAAAAATGATCCAGGAATCGGGGGTCGACCGGAACAGGATCGGCGTGATCATCAACACTTCGGTATGCCGTGATTACCTCGAGCCGTCCACCGCCTGCATCGTGCATGGCAACCTGGGCCTGGATGAAAACTGCATCAATTTCGATGTGGGCAATGCCTGCCTGGCTTTCATGAACGGCATGGACATCGCGGCCCGCATGATCGAGCGCGGGGAAGTGGACTACGCACTGATCGTCGATGGCGAAAGCAGCGGCCCGATCACTGAAGCCACCATCGAGCGCATGCTGGACCCGAACATCGGATCAAAGGAATTCCGCGCCGAGTTCGCATCACTGACGCTGGGCTCCGGCGCTGCCGCCATGCTGATGGCGCGGGCTGACCTGGAACCGGAAGGACACCGTTACCTGGGCAGTGTTTCGCGCTCCGCCACGCAGTTCAACCGGCTGTGCCATGGCCAGATGGACCGCATGGTCACCGATACCCGCAGCCTGATGGCCGAAGGCCTGAAGCTGGCCGCCAGGACTTTTGAAGTGGCAAAAAACGGCTTTGGCTGGGTGGTGAGTGAACTGGACCAGTTTGTCATTCACCAGGTGAGCAAAGTCCACACTGAATCCGTGGCGCGCCTGCTGGGCATGGACCTCAGCAAAGTGCACACCATCTATCCCAGCATGGGCAACGTGGGCCCGGCTTCGGTGCCCATCGTGCTTTCCAAGATCAAGGAACTGGGCAAGCTCAGGCGCGGTGACCGTGTCGCTCTGCTGGGCATTGGTTCCGGCCTGAACTGTTCCATGGCCGAGATCGTCTGGTAGCCGTTACAGGTATCACCCTGGGTACTCCGAACCCACCGGCCAACTCACCGGCTTACACCCCGCCCGCTGATCTCTATCCATTCAGCGGGCACTACCTGCAGCAGCCGGCCGGGCTCATGCACTACCTGGACGAAGGGCCGCGCGATGGACCGCCGGTGTTGATGGTGCACGGCAACCCCACCTGGTCCTTTTACTACCGCAAGCTGGTGCTGGGACTACGCGACACGCACCGTTGCATCGTTCCCGACCACATCGGCTGCGGGCTGTCCGACAAGCCCGGCCTGGATACTTACGATTACCGCCTGGCCAGCCGCGTCGCTGATCTCGGCCGCCTGATCGACCACCTGCAGCTCGATCAGCCCATTACCCTGGTCGTACACGACTGGGGCGGCATGATCGCCATGGCCTGGGCCGTACAGCATGCCGAACGCATCGGCAAGCTGGTCATCATGAACACCGCGGCCTTTCCCATGCCGAAGGAAAAGCGTTTTCCACCGGCCCTGGCGCTGGCGCGGAATTCACGCCTGGGCGCCTGGCTGGTGTTGCACTGCAATGCCTTTGCCGGTGCCGCCGCGCGCATCGGCTTCAGAAAACCGGTCGGCCGGGCTGTGCGAGCTGCCTACGTCGGGCCTTACGATTCACCGGGCAACCGCATCGCCACGCTGCGGTTTGTGCAGGACATTCCACTGGCGGAAGGCGATCCTGGTTTTGACATTTTGCGGAAAACGGCGGAACATCTAGGCAAATTCAGTGACTTACCCTGCCTTGTGGCCTGGGGAGAAAAGGATTTCGTGTTCGACCAGCCGTTCCTGGATACCTGGCTGAGGCTGTATCCGCAGGCGCAAACCATCCGCCTGCCCGACTGCGGCCATTACGTGCTGGAAGATGGCGGCGAAAAGTTACAGGAACGCATATGCCAATTCATCGCAATCAGGGAAGATGCGAATCATGGACAAACCGTTGACTAAAACCTGGGATAGCGACTCCCTCTGCAATGTCGCCGGCGCACTGGCGGAACAATCCAGGCTGCACCCGGACCTGGTGGCCGTGCGCTATCCGGACGAGCGGCCTTTCCGCAAAGGCAAGTACCGCTCCTGCAGTTACTACCAGCTCGACCACCTGAGCAACAGCTACGCCCGCGGCCTGCAGGCCTATGGCATAGGCCCAGGCGTGCGCACCGTTCTCATGGTGCGGCCAGGGCTGGATTTCATTGCGCTGTTCTTTGCCCTGTTCAAGGCTGGCGCAGTGCCGGTACTGGTCGATCCGGGCATGGGCCTGAAAGCCGTCGAGCAATGCCTGCGGGAAGCGCAGCCACAGGCCTTCGTGGGCATACTCAAGGCCCAACTGGGGCGCAAACTCAAAGGCTGGGGCGGTGAGGGCTGCAAGCTGCTGGTTACCGCCGGGCCGAGTTACGGCGCTCATCTGCTGCTGGGCGGTATCGGCATGCGGCAACTGGTCCGCCTGGCCGGCGGCAGCACGCAGGACATCCTGCATGCCTCCAAACCCGATGACATGGCCGCCATCCTGTTCACCTCCGGCAGCACAGGCGCGCCCAAGGGCGTGGTTTACCGGCACCGCCATTTCACCGCGCAAGTGGGCCTGCTGAAACGCAGCTTTGAAATCGAGCCCGGTGAAGTCGGGCTGTCGACCTTTCCGCCCTTTGCGCTGTTCGACCCGGCGCTGGGCATGACCACCGTGGTGCCGCGCATGGACCCCAGCCGGCCTGCGGATGCCGACCCGCAACACCTGGTGGATATCATCGAGGAATTCCAGATCACCAATGTCTTTGGCTCGCCGGCTTTGCTGAACAACCTCAGCCGTTATTGCGAGGCGAACAAGCTGCGCATGTGGAGCCCGAAGCGCGTAATTTCGGCTGGCGCGGCGGCACCCATCGCCACCATCCGGCGCATGGAACAGGCACTGGCGAATGACGCGCTCATCTACACTCCGTACGGCGCCACCGAATGCCTGCCGGTTTCCTGCGTCAGCAACCGGGAACTGGACAAACAGGTCACCGAAATGACCGAGAGCGGCGAAGGCATCTGCGTGGGCAGGCCGGTGGCACCGAACCGGGTTCGTGTCATCCGCATCAGTGACAACGCCATCGCCGACCTTTCCGAAGTCACCGACATGCCGCACGGCATGGTGGGTGAAATCCTCGTCAGCGGGCCAAGCTGCACCGACAGCTACTGGGCGCGTGAAGCCGATACCGAGATGGCCAAGGTCACGGGAGAGGAAGGCACGGTGTGGCACCGCATGGGCGATGCCGGCATTCTCGATGGCAAAGGCCGGCTGTGGTATTGCGGCCGCCTGTCGCAACGCGTGGAAACCGGCACCGAGACCCTGTTCCCCGACCAGGTGGAAGGGATATTCAACCAGCATCCCGACGCCGCACGCACCGCGCTCGTGGGCGTGGGGCCGCGCGGCGCCCAGGTGCCCGTGCTGTGCGTGGAACTGGTCGGCCCCCTGTCCCCGGTGAACATGGAGCGCGTGCATTACGACCTGCTGCAACTGGCCCAGGCGTTTCCACTGACCCGAAGCGTGCGCACCGTGCTGTTCCACCCGGGCTTTCCGGTGGATACGCGGCACAACTCCAAGATTCACCGCGATGAACTGGCTGCCTGGGCGCTGCAGAAAATGCAGCAAAGCTGATGGCAAGATTCCTGCACGGATCATTCGCGGACAGTTGCAGAACATGAAGGTCCTGGTCACAGGTGGCGGGGGATTTCTCGGCTCCGCCATCAGCCGGCAACTGCTGGCCCGTGGCGATGTAGTGATTGCCCTGCAACGCCGCGCGGCGGACGAACTGGCTCAACAGGGGGCAGAAATCGTCCAGGGCGATATCTGCGACCTGCCGCTGTTGCTGGCCAGTGCGAAGGGCTGCGACGCCATCATCCACACTGCCGGCAAGGCCGGCGTGTGGGGCCGCTACGAGGATTACCACCGCATCAATGTGGTGGGCACTGAACAGATTGTGCAAACCTGCCGCAAGCTGGCCATTCCCATCCTGGTGCATACCAGTTCACCCAGCATCACGCACCGCGGCAAGGACATCGAGGGCGAAGACGAATCCGGCCCGGTGGCCACGAAGTTCCTGTCGCCCTACCCGGCCACCAAGGCAGCGGCCGAACAGCGTGTGCTTGCCGCCAACTGCGAGGCGCTGATGACCACCGCGCTGCGGCCACACTTGATCTGGGGCCCGAACGATCCGCACATCCTGCCGCACCTTGCAGCCAGCGTAAGGCGTGGCAAACTGCGGCTGCCCGGAGCCGACAAGGTCATCGACACCGTGTTCGTGGAAAACGCCGCGCTGGCCCATGTGCTGGCGCTGGATGAACTGACCGGCCGTGGCCGCTGTGCCGGCCGGCCTTACTACATCAGCAACGACCAGCCCATGCGCCAGGACGAAATCATTCCGCTGCTGCTGGATGCCATTGGTATCCAGGCCGAAGTGCTGCCGATCTCACCGCGCGTGGCGAGAACAGCGGGCGCCGTCTGCGAAACCCTGTGGAAACTGCTGCGGTTGCGATCAGAACCACCCATCACCCGCTTTACCGCCGACCAGCTGTCCACTTCGCACTGGTACAACATCAACGCCGCCAAGCGGGAATTCGGCTATCACGCCGGGATCAGCATCGCTGAAGGGCTGGAGTTGCTGCGTAACAGCAGGGCTGCGTAAAAGGCGGATTCAGTCGCCTGTGGAACCCGGGCGGCGGTACACCCGCTCCATCGGCCGGCCACTGAGCCTGCGGACCAGCTTTTCCAACCAACTGTAGTGCAGCAGTTTTGCGTCTTCAGCGGATGCTTCGCTGTAGTGACCCTGGTATTTGTGCTTGACCCAGGCGTTCAGGTCCAGCCGCCGGGCGGTGCGGAAAAACCAGTTGTTGATGAAGTGCCAGCGGGATTTCTGGCGGAACGCGGTGCCGAAGTCGATTACGCAGGGTTGCTGTGATTCAGTCACCAGCAGGTTGCCCTTGGATTTGAGGTCGCCGTGCGCTACGCCGCGCGCGTGAATGGCCCGCAGGATTTCCAGCAACTGCCGGAAAAATGCCTCGCGATCGGTGATTTCCGCATCGCGATACGGCTTGCCTTGCACATGCTGCAGCAGCAGGTAGCGCCGGTCGAGGAAACCGTGGCAAGCGGGAATCCCGGCCACGCCCTCCAGTTGCCGGTAGGCGCGGTACTCACGCCGCAGGGTCTTGCGCCGCAACCACAGCAGAGGGCCGCGGCCCATGGCGGTCTTGATGATGAGCGACTCGCCATTCCGCGGGTACAGCAGGAGGGTGCCCTGGTTGCTGGTGGCCAGGATGTTCTGCTGCTTTGCCAGGCTTTCCCTGATCCAGTCGCGCAAATGCTGTTCTGCGGGTAAATCGTTGCTCATTCGGTGATCAATCCGGTCACACCGCTCGCGGCGTTCCACCCGAGCACTCACTGCCCGGCCGGCCGCCCCGCGGCTTGGTTGAGCGAATGATAGCCGCTTGGCCGCCATAATTCCCCGGCAGCACCCACTGCGGACTTTCAGCCGTCCACATTCTGCTAGAATCCCTGCAAACCAGGAACAAATACAACGCCCACGAGGGTTTGGGGAAACTCATGCTGTTCAGCCACCAACGCAGTGCTGCCAGGCTTGCTGCACTCCTGCTCGCATCGGGCATCGCCTCCGCGGATTCCGCGGAAGAAGCCTATCCATCAACTTACCAGCCCCTGCCATCCGGTCCGGTGATGATCACTGGCGCCACCATTCTCACCGGCACCGGCCAGCGGCTCGACAACGCCAGCCTGCTGCTGGCGGGTGGCAAGGTTGCCGACCTCGCCGAGGGCGCTATTGACGCCAGCGTCGATGTCACCACCATCGATGCCAAAGGGCGCTGGGTGACACCCGGCCTGATCGACGTCCATTCCCACCTGGGTGTTTACGCCTCTCCCAGCCTGGTGGCACACCAGGACGGCAATGAAATGACCGCTCCGTCCACGGCCAATGTCTGGGCCGAGCACAGCATCTGGCCGCAGGATCCGGGGTTTGGCCTGGCCCTGGCAGGCGGCGTCACCAGCATGCAGATCCTGCCTGGTTCAGCCAACCTCGTGGGTGGCCGTGGCGTGACCGTGAAGAATGTTTACAGCGTCAGTTACCAGGGTATGAAGTTTCCAGGCGCGCCGCACGGGCTGAAAATGGCCTGCGGTGAAAATCCCAAGCGGGTTTACGGCGGCAAAGGCCAGGCGCCGGCCACCCGCATGGGCAATGTTTCCGGCTATCGCACGCAATGGATCGAAGCGCAGAAGTACATCGCCGACTGGGAGAAATACGAAAAGGCCGTGGCCGAAGGCAAGGACGAAGCCACCAGGCCCAACCGCGACCTGCGGCTGGAGACCCTGGCCGGCGCGCTGAAAGGCGAAATCCTGGTGCACATGCACTGCTACCGGGCCGACGAAATGATGACGGTGCTGGATATGGCGGATGAGTTCGGTTACCAAATCGCGGCATTCCACCACGGCGTTGAGGCCTACAAGATCGCGGACGAACTGGCCGAGGCCGGCACCTGCGGCGCGCTGTGGGCCGACTGGTGGGGCTTCAAGGCCGAAGCGTATGACGGCATCCAGGAAAACATTGCCTTCGTCGACCGCCCCAAAGGCGGCTGCGCCATCGTTCACTCGGATTCCTCTGAAGGTATCCAGCGGCTGAACCAGGAGGCTGCCAAGGCCATGACGCGCGGCATCGCTTCCGGCATGGTGATCACGCCCGAACATGCCATCCAGTGGATTACCGCCAACCCGGCCAAGTCCATGGGCATCCTGGACCAGACCGGCACGCTGGAACCCGGCAAGATGGCCGACGTTGTCATCTGGAACGGCAACCCCTTCAGCGTGTACGCCAAGGCCGACCAGGTGTTCATCGATGGCGCGCTGGTTTACGACCGGCATGATGCAAAACTCCAGCCGGTAAGCGACTTTGAACTCGGCCAGTTACTGGGAGAGCAGCCATGAAGCCCGCGATCCTGCGCCTGCTGGCGCTGCACGGACTGGCGCTCGCCGCCAGCCAGGCGCTTGCCGCCGACCTGTTCATCAACGATGCCACCCTGCATGCCGTGACTTCACCGGTGCTGCAGAAGGCCGACATCATCATCAGCAACGGCGAGATCAGCGCGGTGGGCCCGAATCTGTCGGCTCCGGAAAAAGCCGGGGTTATCGAGGCCCACGGACGGCCGGTGACACCCGCGCTGTTCGCCGGCATTTCGGCACTCGGCCTGGTTGAAATATCCGCCGAAGTGGGTTCGGTGGATACTGCACTGCAGTATGACCTGACCGCCGACGCAACCCGCATGCGCCCTGAGTTCGATGTCACACCCGCGTTCAATCCAAACTCGTCCGTCATTCCGGTAACCCGAATCGAGGGCTATGGATGGACCGTGCTCAGCGCGGGCCGGAGCAGCAGCATCATCGGCGGCCAGGGCCGGGCGGTATCGCTGGATGGTTCTTACCAGGCTTTCCTGTCCGACCCGGTATTGTTTATCGGCATGGGCGAGGCAGCCAGCGCCCTGAGCGGCCAGTCCCGGGCTGCCCAGTACATGCTGCTGGACCAGGCGATGGAGGAAGCCGCCAGCGCCGTCGCCTGGACACCCGATGCCTTGCTCACTGCCGCCGGGCGCCGGGTGCTGGCCAGGTATTCCACCGACGGCAGCGTGGTGTTTGGCGTGGATCGCGCCAGTGACATCCTCCAGGTCATCCATCTGGCGGAAAAGCACCAGTTCGACGCCATCATTCATGGCGGTGCCGAAGCCTGGATGGTGGCCACCGAGCTGGCGGAAGCGGGCGTACCGGTACTCCTCGACCCGCTGGGCAACGAACCACAGAGTTTTGACAAGTTGGGCGCGCGGCTGGACAACGCGGCCTTGTTGCACAGCGCCGGCGTCGAGATTGCCTTCTCGGCGGATAACGATGCGCCCCATAATGTGCGGAAGTTGCGCCAGGCCGCAGGAATTGCCGTAGCGTATGGCCTGCCGTTTGATGCCGGGCTGGCCGCCCTGACCATCAATCCCGCGCGGATTTTTTCCCTGCCCGCAGGTTACGGTTCAATCGAAACCGGCACGACCGCCAACCTGGTGATGTGGACCGGCGATCCGCTGGAAGTCACCAGCCTGGCCGATGCGGTGATACTGGACGGCAAGAATATTCCACTGGTTTCGCGGCAGACGCTGTTGCGTGACCGCTACCTGCCGCGCAATCCGGAACTGCCACGGGCCTATATCAAGGGATCAGGCAAGGAATGATTTGGGTAATGAATCGGGGAATCACGCGTCGCCGGCCGGAACACCTTTCCAGCCGGCCGCCACATTGCCGCCCACCGCCCGTCAGTTGGCCCTGAGGTAGTCCACCACCAGGTTGCTGAACACCCGCACGCCGATTTCCAGGCTGGGTTCATACATGTCAAACAGCGGCGAGTGATTGCTCGGCAGCGATTTGGGATCGACACCGGGTGCGCCATTCCCCAGGAACATGAATATGCCCGGGGTGCGCATCTGGTATTCGGAAAAATCCTCGGCCACGGTCTGTGGCGTCAGGCTGTTCACCGTAGTCACGCGCTGCAACGTGGGCAGCATGCGCTCGTACAGGGCCGGGTCATTCACCACCGGCGGCGACCCCAGGCTGAGTTCGAAGTCGATGGTGGCGCCGGCGCTGGCGGCGATGTTCTCCGCCGTACGTTTCACCGCCGCGTGAATCTGCTCGCGCATCGCCTGGTCAAAGCTGCGAATGGTGCCTTCGAGTTCAACGCTGTCGGGAATCACGTTATTGCGGATGCCGCCCTGGATGCGGCCCACGCTGATGATGGACGGCGCCAGCGTGACGTTCACCTGGCGACTGGTCACGGTCTGCAGGCCCAGCACGATTTGTGCCGCCACCACTACCGGGTCGATACCGGCCCAGGGCTGGGCGCCATGCGTCTGCTTGCCGTGTACCGTGATCTGGAAGCGGTCGGCTGAAGCCATCAGCGGCCCGGGCTTGACCGATATCGAAGCCGGCGGCTGGTTGATGCCCACGTGGATGCCGAACACGGCTTCCGGCTTGCGCGCATCCCAGATGCCTTCATCCAGCATCATGCTGGCGCCGCCATCTTCACCCTCGGGAGGGCCCTCTTCAGCCGGCTGGAAAATCAGCATCACCGAACCCGGTAACTCATCTTTCACACGGGTCAGGACTTTCGCCGCGCCCAGCACCATGGCCATGTGCGCG
>CAYYCX010000066.1:0-9683 GCA_964470455.1 uncultured Wenzhouxiangellaceae bacterium | reverse complement strand
TGCGCCTCATGGCCGCAGGCGTGCATCACGCCCACTTCCTGGCCGTTGTATTCACCTTTGGCTTTTGAAGCGAACGGCAGACCGGTTTCTTCCGTCACCGGCAAGCCATCCATGTCGGTACGGATGGCAACCATGGGGCCAGGAATCCCGCCCTCGATCAGCGCCACCACGCCGTTATGGGCAATACCGGTTTTCGGTTCGAGGCCCATGGCGCGCAGCTGTTCAACGATGTAGGCCGCCGTGTTGACCTCGCGATTGCTGAGTTCAGGGTTTTGGTGGAACCAGCGGCGCCACTGCACCACCTGGTCCTGTTCCGCCGCCGCCAGCTGGTCCAGTTCCTGTGGAGTGATTCCGCCGCTGGCTGTCAGGGGCAGCGCGACCAGGGTGCTCAACAATAATTTTTTCATTGGACCATTTTCCCAGGTTCAGTTGGTGAATGTCAGCGTGGAATCGCGGTGGCGCGCGCCTGGTTGATCACCGCGCAACGCTGCGCGGCATCCACCTGCGGCTCGCCGATATTCGCGCCCGCGGCGCCACTGTCCCGGCGGCCATCGGCGCCACCCCAAAAGTAGCAGGTTTCCGGGTCGTATACGGACAATTGCGCGGCGCCGATCATGGAACGCTCGCCCAGGGTGTGGCCCAGGCTTTCAAGCCGCTTGCGCACATCACGGGAGTACTCCGGCTCCAGGAACAGCGTATCGGGTTGCCACTGGTGGTGGAAGCGCGGCTCCATCACGGCGCGTTGTGCGTCATAACCGAAATCAATTTTGTTGAGCAGGGTCTGCAACACAGCGGAAATGATCAATGTGCCCATGGGCGAGCCCAGTGCCATGGCGGCCTTGCCATCCTTCAGGACAACCAGCGGCGTCATGGATGAAAGCGGCCGCTTGCCGGGTTCAATGGCGTTGGCATCCGAGCCCACCGCATCCCAAAGATTGGCCGTGGTGCTGTCCACCGAGAAGTCATCCATCTCGTTGTTCAGCACGATGCCGGTTCCCGGTACCGTAATCTTGGAACCGAACAGGGTATTGATGGTTTGGGTGATGGAAACGGCGTTGCCCTGCTTGTCCATCACGCTCACCTGCGTGGTGCCCTCGTCATCCGGCGGGGTTGCCAGCGATTCCGCCACGATGGGCTGGCCATCCGGACGCAGCCGTGAAGCCAGTTCATCGGCATAAGCCATGGAAGTGAGCCGCTCCACCGGCACATCGTAAAAGTCCGGGTCGCCCAGGTGGCGCGCGCGGTCAGCAAACGCCAGCTTCATGGTGCTGGCCACCAGGTGGATGTAGTCGCTGGAATCCTTGCCCATGGATACCAGGTCATATCGTTGCAACACGTTCAGCATTTCCGCCAGCAACACGCCGCCAGAACTGGGTGGCGGCATGGCGACGATCTCGTAGCCACGGTATTGAGTGCGAATGGGTTCCCGCCAGACCACCTTGAAACGCGCCAGGTCCAGCTCGGTGACCACGCCTTTGGTAGCCTGTTCGATCATCTTGGCGATCTGGCCAATGGCCAGGGTCTGACCACCGGAACGCTGGATCAGCCTGAGCGTATTGGCCAGGTCGTATTGCTTCAGCACGTAGCCGAGAGGCGGCGGCTGCCCGTCCACCAGCTGGATATGCGCCGTGGCCGGGTACTCGGCCAGTGCCGGCGCCGCGGCGGCCACCATGTTGTGATGCCACAGGCTGACGGTCACGCCGTCCTCCGCCAGCGCGATGGCCGGCTCGATCAGGTCAGCCCAGGGCATGGAACCGAAACGCTCATGCAGCGCCCATACACCCTGCACGAATCCGGGCACGGCCACCGAATAGCGGCCGCTGCGGATGGCATCGGGGTTCTGGCGGTAGAACTCGGCGGAAGCGGAAGCCGGTGCGGTTTCACGCGCATCCAGGGTAATGCTCTGGCCGGTTTTGGCGTCATGGATCACCGCCAGCAATCCACCGCCAAGCCCCGAACTGAAGGGGTGCGCTACCGCTGCTGCAAATGCCGTGGCCACGGCGGCATCCGCCGCATTTCCACCCCGTTCAAGAATGAGCTGCCCCGCCGCTGCCGCCGGGCTTACCGATGTCACCACCATGCCATCGCGGCCCCAGGTGGGCTCGAAAGACGCTGCCTGGGCCGTAAGGCAACAGGCTGTCATCAGCAGCGCAGCAGCGCAGGCAAGAAATTTTTCGGCGCTGCCGGCGCCGCGGCCTAGGCCTCGGCCAGCGTTTTTGCCTGGGCGATCAAGCCTTGATACTTCAACCATAACTCTTCCTCGGTTTCTTCATGTTCCGGGTCTTTCGGTATGCATTCTACCGGGCAGACCTCCACGCATTGCGGCAGGTCGAAATGCCCTACGCATTCGGTGCACTTCATCGGGTCGATCACGTAGTACTCGACGCCCTGCGAAATGGCTTCGTTGGGGCATTCCGGCTCGCAGACATCACAGTTGATGCATTCTTCGGTGATTTTCAGAGCCATGTCGAGATTCTTGCGCGATTGCCGGCCATGCGCTGCAACTGCTGCGGCATGCCTTGTCAGCCGGCCTTGCTGAGTTCCTTGAACCGCTCCATCAACGCGCGCCGAACCGGCGGCGCTACGAATTCGGTGACATCACCGTCCAGCCGCGCCACTTCCTTCACCAGCGAGGATGAAATGAAGCTGTAGCGTTCATCAGGCGTCAGGAACAGGGTTTCAATTTCCGGCGCCAGGTGGCGGTTCATGCTGGCGAGCTGGAATTCGTACTCGAAATCCGACACCGCGCGCAGGCCGCGCACCACCACACCGGCCCCGACTTCCTGTACAAAGTCCATCAACAGGCTGCTGAACCCCACCACTTCGAGGTTCTTCACGTCGCTGAGGCAGGACTGCACCAGCTCGATGCGCTGTTGCAGGGGCAGTAGCGGCACCTTGTGCGGGCTTTCCGCGATGGCCACGATGACTTTTTCAAACACGCGGGCTGCGCGCTTGACCAGGTCGGTATGGCCGTTGGTAACAGGATCAAAAGTGCCGGGGTAGATTGCCGTACGGTGCGAAATCATTCGTGTGCTGCCGTCGAATTGAAAAGGATTGTCATTCTAACAGTCTGCGGAAGGCTTTGTCGGCGCCCGTTCAGCCTCGGCAGCCCGCCTCAGCAATCGCATGCGAACTTCCCCCAAAGTCTTGTCCCGCAGGGTTTCCCAGCCTGTTGTCGGCACCGGGGAAGCCTCGGACCGGGCAGTTTCCAGGTAAACCAGGCCATCCGGCTGCAACACCTGCCCTTGTTGTAACAACTGCAGTACGGGACCGGCCAGCCCCTGGCCAAACGGCGGGTCGACAAAAACCAGGTCCAGGCTGCCGGCGGGAAGGCTTTTGAGCCAGGCAAGAGCATCTTGCTGCAGAACGCTGGCCTTGCCGGCCTGCAACAGGCTCACATTGGCGCGCAATTGCGCTGCGGCTTTGGCGTTATTCTCCACCAGCACCGCCGACGCAGCGCCGCGCGACAGGGCTTCCAGGCCCAGCACACCGGTGCCGGCAAACAGATCGGCGCATCGCGCGCCCCGCAACTCGCCCTGTAGCCAGTTGAAAAGGGTCTCGCGGCTGCGGTCGCCGGATGGCCGCAGGCCGGGCAGATCCGGAACCGGCAAACGCCGCCCGCGCCATTCGCCGGCAATGATGCGTACAGTTCCCGGTTTGTTGTTTTTTGCCAAACTTCTTTTTCCCGCCGTGCCGGACACTCCAGACCGTCATGCCGGACTTGATCCGGCACCCAGATCTCCCCGATGGATGGACCCCGGCTCGGGGGCCGGGGTGACGAACTCTAACCTGCCATGCCGCAAACTCCAGACCGCCATGCCGCAAACTCCAGACCGTCATGCCGCAAACTCCAGACCGTCATGCCGGACACTCCAGACCGCCGTGCCGGACACTCCAGACCGCCATGCCGCAAACTCCAGACCGCCATGCCGGGCCTGATCCGGTACCCAGCTCTTCCCGATTGATGGACCCCGGCTCGGGGGCCGGGGTGACGAACTCTAACCCGCCGTGCCGGACACTCCAGACCGCCATGCCGGACTTGATCCGGCATCCACTGCCCCCAACTGCTAGCATAACGTTCCGCTACCATTAACCAAAATCCAGGCGCACGCGAACACCCTTTCCACCATGTTTCGAATCTTCCGCAAAAACAAGCAGAAAAAAGGCGCCGTTGAAGGCGTGCAGCTGCGCCCCATTGAACAGGGCGGTGAGGCCGCCGGCAATGCCGCGCTCGAGCAGCGCCTGCAGGATACCCAGGACAAGATGGGCAAGCGCCTGGGGGCACTGTTCAAAAGCCACAGCAGCATCGACGACGAGTTGATGGACGAGATCGAAACCACGCTGATCACCGCCGACCTCGGCGCCAAGGCCGCAATCGAGATTGTCGACAACCTGCGGGCCGCCGTTGCCAACAAGGTGATCACCGAGCCGTCGCAATTGTTGCCCGCCGTGCAGGCCGAGCTGTACGAGATCATCGAGCCCTGCGAGCAATTCCTGGTGATCGATGAAAGCAAGAAGCCGTTCGTGATCCTGATGGTGGGCATCAACGGCGCCGGCAAAACCACCACCATCGGCAAGCTGGCGCAGCGTTACCAGGAAGACGGGCTCAGCGTCATGCTTGCCGCCGGCGATACGTTCCGGGCTGCCGCCGTGGAGCAGCTCAAAGCCTGGGGCGCGCGGCACAATGTACCGGTGGTGTCACAGGGCAGCGGCGCCGATTCCGCGGCGGTGATTTTCGATGCGCTGCAGTCGGCCAAGGCCAGGGGCATCGATGTGCTGATCGCAGATACGGCCGGGCGATTGCACACCCAATCCAACCTGATGGAAGAGCTGAAGAAGATCCACCGCGTGCTGAGCCGCATCGACCCGGAGGCTCCACACGAAGTGATGCTGGTGGTGGATGCCGGCACCGGCCAGAATGCCCTCAGCCAGGCGCGTGAATTCCACCAGGCCATCGGCCTGGACGGCATCACCGTCACCAAGCTGGATGGAACCGCCCGCGGCGGCGTGCTGTTCGCCATCGCGCATGAACTGAAACTGCCCATCCGGTTTATCGGCGTGGGTGAATCCGCCCGCGACCTGCGCCCGTTTGATGCGGGCTCTTTTGTGAACGCCATCCTGCCGATCGCCTGATGAGTTACCCGGTCGCGTCATTTGCCGACCGCGTGCTGGCCTGGTTCGACCATCACGGCCGCAAGGACCTGCCCTGGCAGCAGCCGCGCACCGCCTACCGTGTGTGGATTTCCGAGATCATGCTGCAGCAGACCCAGGTCAGTACTGTCATCCCCTATTTTGAGCGCTGGATGCAGCGTTTCCCTGATCTTGCCCGGTTGGCCGTCGCGCCGCTGGACGAAGTGCTGGAACACTGGGCTGGGCTGGGTTATTACGCCCGTGCGCGCAACCTGCATCGCGCCGCGGAACGGTGTGTTGAGCAGTTTGAGGGTGAATTGCCGGTTACTGCGGAAGAGCTGTGCGCCTTGCCTGGAATCGGCCTGAGCACTGCCAACGCCATCATTTCCCAATCCAGCGGCCAGCCCGCGGCGGTGCTCGATGGCAATGTACGGCGTGTGCTCGCGCGCCACATCGCGCTGGAAACCTGGCCCGGTTCGACCGCCGGCCAGAGAGCACTCTGGGCCGAAGCGGAAGCGCGTTTGCCGGAAATACACGGCGCGGATTACACCCAGGCCATCATGGATCTCGGCGCCATGGTGTGCGTGCGCAGCAAACCGGCTTGCAACCAATGCCCGGTAAGCAAAGATTGCCGGGCACTGGCAAGCGGCAGAGTCGACCAGCTGCCCTTGCCCAAGCCTTCCACCAAAGTCAGCCAGCGGGTTTATTACTGGCTGGCATTGCTGGATGCACAGCAGCGAATCCTGCTGCAAAAGCGCCCCCCTGCCGGAATCTGGGGCGGCTTGTGGACTTTGCCCGAAGCACCCTCCCTGCAGGAACTGGAGCAGCTGTGCGGGCTCGACCTTTCGAGTGCCCAGGCGCTCGCCCAGCGCCAACATCGCCTCAGCCACATCGCCATGTCGATTCATCCGATAGTGCTCAGCAACCCCGCCGCTTCGCAGGTAGTATTATCAGGTCAAGGGTCAGGCCGGGAGTCAGGTCAAGGATCAGGTCAAGGATCAGGTCAAGGATCAGGCCGGGGGCGGGTTGCCGAGCCGGCGGAGCAACAGTGGTTTGCATTGAGCGCCACCGGATTACCCGCCGTTCCCCGCCCGCTGGCGCTGCTGCTGGATGAAATCAGGGAATGGCAGCACCCGATGGAAGCAATAACCGGAGTTTTGCAATGAGTCGTACTGTTCACTGCCAAATGTTGAACGAAGAACTGGAAGGCCTGGCCTACCAGCCCTGGCCCGGCGAACTGGGCAAGCGCATATTCGAAGGCATCTCGCAGCAGGCGTGGAACAACTGGCTGACGCACCAGACCATGCTGATCAACGAGCACCGCCTGTCGCCGCTGAACCCCGACCACCGGGCGTTTCTCGAAGGCGAGATGGAGAAGTTCTTTTTTGGCGAGGGTTCGGAAAAACCGCAGGGTTACGTGGCCCCGGAGAGCTGATGCCCTATCAAAGAGCTCACCGATTATATGTAGGAGCGAGCCTTGCTCGCGACTGGCGTGATCATGTCGGCAGCAAGGCTGCCTCCTACATCGCAAGAGCGAGCCTTGCTGTGGGAGCGAGCATTGCTCGCGATGGGCATGATCATGCCGGCAGCAAAGCTGCCTCCTACATCGTGGGAGAGAGCCTTGCTGTAGGAGCGAGCGTTGCTCGCGACCAGCAGACGGCCTATTAACCATGCACCCGGCCGGCCGATTGTTTCGCACCCCCGGCCACACATTTTCGCGCAAGTGCCGCGAACTCTCATTCGATACACCCATAGGCCGCTGGAACCTCGTTGAAGCGCAACCCGCCCCCGACCTGGCCGATGCCGTGGAGTGCTACTGGGAAGGCTGGGGTGAAATTCCGCCGCTGGTGGAGAAAATCCTGCCGGGCACCAGCATCCAGCTGATGTTCAACCTCAAGGGCCGGCACAGCGTGCTGGAAATGGACGGCAAGCCGCTGGGCAGCAACCACACCGGCGGCTGGCTTTCGGGCCTGCAACGCCGCTACCTGCTGATCGAAACCCACGAAGGCTCGCATTTCGTGGCAGCGCGCATGAAACCCTGGGGCGCCTGGCGCCTGTTGCGTGAACCCATGCGCGAAGTCAGTTGCCGCGTGCCGCTTCTGGATGAACTCTGGGGCGATGCCATCCACAACCTGGCGTTCAGGCTGGCCGAAGCCCCCAACCTGTTTGCCCGATTCGATATCCTGGAAACGCATCTGCGCAGCAAGCTGGACCCGCGCGCCCGGCAGGATGATTGTGTGGTTGCCGCCACCCGTTTGTTGCGGCACAGCCAGGGAACGCTGCGCATCGAGTCGCTCTGCCGCGAGATCGGCACCAGTCGCGTCAGCCTGGGCCGCAAATTCGCCGAACAGGTGGGGCTGACCCCCAAAACTTACGCGCGCGTGGTGCGCATATCTGCGTTGACGCAGCGTTTGGGCATGCCGGGGAATCTTGATCTTGCCGCCGTGGCTGCAGATTTCGGCTATCACGACCAGGCGCACCTGAACCATGATTTCCAGGAATTCTGTGGCCACACCCCGGGCGAATACCTGCGGCGAGCTGCGCCGGGTGGTGGCGCCACGATTGAGAATCCGCCGTCCCAGGCAAGCTGAAACATTTTTACAATACAGCCCCGCCCGCAATCACTAGAGTCTTATCCACATTTCAAACCAAAAGGAGAGACGCCATGCCCCCGATTGACTGGATTGCTTCAATTGTCGCCGCGGTTTCCGCTTTCGTGCTGGGTGGAATCTGGTACTCACCCGCCCTGTTCGCCAAGCCCTGGCAGGCGGATACGGGGCTGTCGGATGAACAGCTGAATGCCGCCAGCAAAGGCAAGATATTTGGCATCTCTTTTGTCTGGTGCCTGCTGGCCGCCATCACGTTTTCCATGTTCCTGGGTCCGGACCCATCGGTGATGTTCGGAGTTGGCGCCGGCGCGTGCGCTGGCATATTCTGGGTGTTGGGATCATTTGGCGTGAACTACCAGTTCGAACTCAAGCCCACCCGGCTGCTGCTGATCAACGGCGGCTACCACGCAGTGCAATTTACCCTGTATGGTTTGATATTCGCACTGATCTGAGGAGGAAAACATGAGCAACAGTGTTGCAGACCAGATTGCCACCATGGAAGCCAACATCCTGGCCAAAACCGGCCAGCCGATCAACCACTGGGTGAAGCTGGCAAAAGCGCAGAAGCTGGAAAAGCACGGCCAGATCGTCAAATACCTGAAAACCGAACACGGCATCACCCATGGCTATGCCAACCTGATTGCCCATGAAGCGCTGCAATCTGCCGCTTCCCACCAGGGCGACGATGACCTGGTGGCGGCGCAGTATGCCGGCGAAAAAGCCGGCCTCAAGCCGATTTACGACAAGCTGATGCAGGCCATTGAAAAGTTCGGCAGCGACGTGGAAGTGGCGCCAAAGAAAACCTATGTGAGCCTGCGCCGCAAGAAGCAGTTTGCGCTGATCCAGCCGTCGACCAAAACCCGGCTGGATGTCGGCATCAACCTCAAGGGCAAACCAGCATCAGGCCGCCTTGAAGCTTCGGGCAGTTTCAATGCGATGGCAACCCACCGGGTAAAGTTGGAAACGGTCAGGGACGCCAACGCGGAAGTGATCGCCTGGCTGAAAGAGGCCTACCAGGCCGCCTCATAGGAGCGAGCCTTGCTCGCGACAAACAACCCCGGGTTGGCAGCATGGCTGCCTCCTACAGAAGCAATGCAGGAGTGAGCCACGCTCGCGACATACCCCCAAGGTCGGCAGCATGGCTGCCTCCTACAGAAGCAGTGCAGGAGGGAGCCACGCTCGCGACTGGTGTCCCAAGGCCGTGATCCGGGATCGGTCCGGATTCAGGCAACCGGGCTGGCTTTCAGGTCAACCCGTCCAGCCGTTTTTCTTCGCCCTGGCAGCCAGCAGAACAAGTAATGCAGCTATCACAATCACCGCGAGCGGCAAGATGAGGGAAGTGGGGCCATACACTTCGTAGGCCTTGGCAATGAATAATGAATGTACCATCTGTATGAGCGCCGCTATCAGGGATAGCTGCAACACGGGCCCCGCCAGGTTCTTTTTCAGGACCAGAAGCAAGGAGCCCAGGGTTCCGCCGAACACGGCCACTCCAAAGGCAATCATCGCCCAGGCCGGATAGTTGTTGTACAAGGCCTGTTCAGCAGCCGGTAGCGCTGCGATGTCATCGGCTGTCATGTTGACCTGCATCATATAGGCCATGACGCCGAACAGGTTCCAGGCCAGTGCCAGTATGGCGACGATGGTGAACCACTTGGGTGCATTGGAGCCGGTATCCGCATTCATTCTGTGTACTCCTCGATGATGGTTATTGTGAAGCAACAAAAGCCGTGCACTTGCATTGATACGAAGCACTTCGGATTGTAACCTTGGCAGGACATTTCGGCTAACTCCCGGAAAATCCACCGGAAACGCGGCGTGCCGGTAAAGTCTGGTTGACTTCGGCAGCCTCAGCGGGTTTAATACTGCGCCTTCCCCCGGATGGCCAAGTAGCTCAGTTGGTAGAGCAGCGGACTGAAAATCCGCGTGTCGGTGGTTCGATTC
>CAYYCX010000065.1:0-24190 GCA_964470455.1 uncultured Wenzhouxiangellaceae bacterium | reverse complement strand
GATCACCGCACCGACGATGCCAAACGGTATGGCTGCCATCACGATCAGGGGCTGCAGGTAGCTGCTGAATGCGATGGCCAGCAGTGCATAGACGACACCCATGGCCAGCGCGAAACCACCCCACAGCGCAGCGGTTGAATCCCGCATCTCGGCCTGGCTGCCGGTGAACGTCCAGGTCAGGCCCGGATAATCAGCCCGCAGGGCTGGCAGGGTTTCATCGCGTATGGCCTGCATCACGCGGCTGACATCGCGTTTGGGCTCAACGTCCAGGCTGACATTCACCACGCGCCGGCCGTCGCGGCGGTTGATGGAGGCATAGGCCTCGCTCCGCTTCACTTCCACCACATCCAGCAACGGCACTTCAACGCCGTCCGGTGTACGGATTACCAGGTCCGCGAATGACCGCAGGTCTTTGCGATCTTCTTCCGGAAGTTTTACCCGCACCTCGATTTCATCGGTACCGCGAATCTGCCGCAGTGCCAGGGCGCCAAAGAAGGCATCCCGCACCTGCTGTCCCACCGCCGCAGGTGTAAGGCCAAGCTTGCGCCCTTCCGGCAGCAGTTCGAAATCGAACTGGCTCTTGCCCTTGTCGTAATTGTCGGTGACGTTCACCGCGCCTTCAAACAGCGCCACCTGCCCAAGCATGGCCTGGGCCGCTGCTTCCAGCACCTCGATATCGGAATGGCTGAGGTCCACCGAAATGTCCCGCCGCCAGCCGCCGGGGCCACGTTCCGCTTCAAACGTGACCTGGCTGACGCCTTCGATGTCGCCGATCTGGTCGCGCCAGAGGTTGATGATGGTCTCGGGCGCCATGTCGTGCTCATCCGGCGGACGCATCACGATCTCCACGTCAATGAACGTGTCGCCGCCACGCACGTTGGTCTTGATGCCTTCGGCCACCTCGTGAAGATTGTGCTCATCGAACATGCGCCGCGTTGCGCTGGTGACGATTTCCGCCACGCGCGCCGCCTGGTCAGGCGTGGTGCCCACCGGCAGGCGTATTCCGGCTTCAATTTCATCGGCTGCCTCTTCCGGCATCATGATGATGCCCATGTGGCCGCTCAGGCCATATCCTCCCACCACGATGAACAAGGCCACCGCCGCACTGAGGGTGATGTAGCGGTGTTTCAGGCACAGGTCGAGCACGGCGCGATAGCGCGTGTTCACGAAACGGCTGAAGCCCTGGGCAAATTTCTGCTGGAACTGGTGCAGCTTTTGCCCCAGCGCCGTGCGCGAGCGGCTGGAACTGTGCGCCAGGTGGGCGGGCAGGATATACAGCGCCTCGATCAGCGACAGGGCCAGCACCGTGATCACCACCGCCGGCAGCGGCCACCAGAACTTGCCCAGTGTCCCGGGCATGAACAGCAACGGCACAAAGGCCACGATCGTGGTGAGAATGCTGAAGGTAACCGGCCTGGCGATTTCACGGGCGCCCAGGATGGCGGCGCTCATGTGGTCCATGCCTTCCTGGCGATACTCGTAGACGTTCTCGCCCACCACGATGGCGTCGTCCACCACGATGCCCAGCACCACCAGGAAGGCAAACATGGAAATCATGTTGATGCTGACCCCGACCGCGGGCAGGAACAGGATGCTGCCGACGAAGGAAATGGTCATGCCCATCATCACCCAGAACGCCAGGCGGATTTCCAGGAACAGGGCCAGGATCAACAGCACGATGACTGTGGCCATGAATCCGTTTTCCAGCAGCAGCGACAACCTCTGGCCATAATTCCTGGCCTGGTCACTGTCGATGCGCCAGCTGACCCCCTGCGGCAGCGTGGTCTCAAACTCGGCCATGATGCGTTGCACGCTGTCAGCGATTTCCAGGGGCGATTGCTGGCCGATGCGGAAGATGCCGACCTGGATGGATGGAGACTGGTTGAACTGCGACTGGAAGCCCAGCTGCTCGAAACCGTCGTGAATGGTGGCGATGTCGCCCAGCTTGACGGCAGCGCCGGTGGCGGAGCTGACGACTTCAATATTCTCGAACTCGCGCGCCCACTGGCGCCGTTCGTTCAGGCGCAACAGTATTTCGCCGGCATTGGTTTCGATGGAGCCGGCCGGCACGTCCTCGCTGGAGACACGAATCGCCTGGGCCACCTGGCCAAGGGTCAAGCCATATTCACGCAAGCGGTATTGCGGAATCTCCACGTGCGTCACGTAGTCGGGCACGTTGCCGAGTTCCACCTGGGTGATGCCCGGATCGTTCAGCATCCGGTCGCGCAACTGCTCGGCCAGGGTACGCAGGGTCCAGACATCCACCTCGCCATACAGCACGACTTCCATCACTTCCTGCTGCGGGGTGACCAGCATCACTTCGGGCTCTTCGGCATCGTCCGGGAACGTGCGAATGCGCGAAACCGCCTGGTCGATGTCCTGGAAAGCTTTCATCCGGTCGGTGCCGACCACAAGTTCAATGGAAACGGAGCCCGAACCTTCACGCGCCACCGAAACCATTTCCTTGATGCCGGCCACACCTTGCACGGCTGATTCCACCGGCCGCAGGATGCCCTGCTCAACCTCCGCGGGCGCCGCGCCCGGATAAGCCACCGTGATGTTCACCATGTCCAGGGTGAACTCAGGCAGGACTTCCTTCTGGATGCTGAACGCCGTCCATACGCCGCCGGCCAGCAGCAATACCATCAGCAGGTTGGCGGCGATGGGGTTTTTGGCCATCCAGGCGATCGCGCCGCCGGATTTGCCCTTCACCGGGATGTGCTTGTCCCGGTCCGCCTTGCCCGAAGAGTCCGGATTGTTGCTGCGCGCGCTCATGGGGCTTCGCCGGCCACGCGCAGGCTGGCGCCTTCCACTACAGTGGCGAGATTGGTGGTCACCACCTGTGCGCCCGCCTCCAGCCCGGCGCCGATGTACACGTGGCTGTCATCGCCGAACACCACTTCCACCGGTACGATGCGCAACTGCTCGTCCTCCATCAGCCAGACGGTATCGTTCTGGCGCAGGTAAGAGCGGTCCATGCGGATGACATCCGCGATGGGCCTGCCTTCGATTCGCGCTTCGACAAAGGAGCCCACGATCAGTGGTGGCCGGCCGGCCGCGCCGGACTGGGCCAGTGGATCTTCCACCCGGATCAGCACGCGCGCCATGCGGGTTTCGCTCTCCAGCGCGCCCACCAGCCGGTCTACCCGCCCTTCGCGGTACACTCCCTGCGGCCAGGCGGTCCGGTTGCGCAATTCGACCCTGGCGCCTTCATGATCGCCGGAAGCACCGCTGTCGCCCGGCACTGCAATCCAGCGCAGGCTGGATACCGGAACGTTGGCTTCCACCCAGTAGGCATCCACGCCCACCAGTTGCCCCAGCACCTGTCCGGGCGCCACCTGCGAACCGACATGCGCATCACGGCTGAGCACGTGAGCGTCAAACGGGGCACGCACGCGGGTGCGCTCAAGGTCCAGCTCCGCCTGGCGCAATGCCGCGCGGGCCGATTCCACCACAGCCTGGGCCGCGTTCAGTTGCGGCTCGCGCAATACCAGCGTGCGGTACCTGTCGGAGATGCTGCCCTTGAGTTCCTCGTAATCGCGCCGCGCCTGTTCCTGACGGCCGATTTCCATCGCGAGTTCGGCTTCGGCCTGGTGCAGTTCGCTGCGGCGCTGCAGCACGGCGGTTTCATAATCCGCCGGGTCGATCTGCAGCAGGACTTCGCCTTCATCCACGAATCCGCCCGGCGTGAAGCTGCTTGACAGCGACAGCACTTGCCCGCTCACGCGCGAGCTGAGGGAAATCTCCTGCTCCGGGCGTACGCTTCCGGTCGCCACGATGGCGGGACGAAACGTGCCCTGCTCCACACCCGCCAGCTCCACCAGCATGGCGGAGCGCCGGGTGGCGCTGGTGCGCTGGGCCTCGGGCTCGGTCATGAAAATGCCGAACACCGCCAGCGTCGCCAGCAAAAGGATGCCCAGACAGATGGCCAGTGTCAGTTTCCAGTTCAAACGAACCACTCCATTTCGTCTCAAGTATCAATACATAGTGCCATGTACAGTCGGAATGCAACATGTAAGCTGGGGCAAACCGGGACAAGCCGGGCTGTTTCGGCTGCTACAGGCTACCAGGCCGCGAGTATAGGCATTGACTGTGGGTATTTCGTGAAGATGACGCGGTGGCAAGCCCGGAAACCCTCAATTGCACTCTTGCCCACGCGCCAAAGAGGCCGGTTTGTCGGCGGCGCCACGGCTGGTTAGGATAGGCATTCGATACATCACCTGGCAGTAAACCCCATCCACACTTCAGGAATTCCGCCGCCATGACCGAGACCACCAACGGACACCTCACCACCCGCGTACTGGCCATGCCCAGCGACACCAACCCGGCCGGTGATATTTCCGGCGGCTGGGTGCTGGCGCAAATGGACATGGCCGCCGCCATCTGCGCGGGGCAAAGGGCGCAGCGTCGCGCCGTGACGGTGGCGCTGGACGGCATGAGCTTCATCCGGCCGGTCAAGGTGGGCGATATCCTGGGGGTTTACACCCAGGTGGAAAGCATCGGCCGCACTTCCATGGTCATCAATGTCGAGGCCTGGGTGCGGCGCGGGCGCATCGGCAACCGGGAAAAAGTCACCGAAGGAAAATTCAAGTTTGTCGCGCTGGATGAAAACGGCCAACCCACTCCGGTTCCGCCGGAAGACGGCTTGCCGGACTACGTCAAGGAACACCTGCGCCAGGGCCTGTAACAGGCCGCCAGGGCCCGCGGGTTGGGGCGGGCGGGAAATTCTTACAAACCGGTGGCAATTCTTACCCGGGGTAAATCGTTCCTGAGCCGCCGAACCCCGCGACCGCCAGTTCCGGCGCACCCTTCCTGCTTTCCCTGCAAACGGCCTGCCAACAGGCTTTCGCACCCATCGCCCAAACCCCATCCAGCCCGGAAGAAAAACGCTGGCACAGTCATTGCATAACCCTTGGGTGAGAGCGCGCCACCCCGAGCGTGCCCTCACCTGAACATAAACGGAGGAAATGTGATGAAAACCAAACTCGCTTATGCTTTGAGCATCGCCCTGATGACCTCGATTGGCCTGGCGCCAGCCGGCGACACTTTGGCCGGTGAACGCACCGCCGGAGAGGTGGTGGATGACATGAGCATCGCCGCCCAGACCAAAGCCAAGCTGGCCGCGGACCCGGTTACCGATGCCATCAAGATCGATGTCGAGGTGGACAAGAGCCACGTGCAGCTGAACGGCTTTGTGGATTCCATGGAAGAGCGCACACGGGCCGAGGAAATCGTTCGCGGTATCAACGGCGTCGAGTCGGTTGACAACAACCTGCAGTTGCAAGGCCGTGACCGCACCGCAGGCGAATACGTCGATGACAAGATCCTGGTTGCCGAAGTGAAAGCGGCATTGGCCGAAGACCCGGTGGCCCATACGCTCAAAATCGACATTGAAGCCAACCAGGGCGTAATCAGCCTGGGTGGCCATGTGGACACCGCGGATGAACGTGAAGCCGCCTACAAGGCTGCTGTACAGGTAGCTGGTGTAGTGAAAGTGATCAACAACCTGGATGTGCGTTCATAACGCATCCAAACCGGTCACGGCACCTGGCCTGGCTCTCAGTAACTGAATTGCAGTCTGGCCGGTGAGATCCACAAGCCCGCCCGCATTCGATGCGGGCGGGTTTTTGTTTTCACACCATGAAAATCCCGGGAGTCGACGCGCCGCCAGTCGCCATGGACTGTCCTGTCGCGCTGGCCGTGGCGGCGATCATGGCGTTGGCGAGGAGGTCACAGTAAGCTTGGCCACCTGAATTGCCGAAACGAGAACTGCCCGTGAACCCGAAACACCTCAATTGCACGTTGAGCCGACGTGAACTGATCGCCACGCTGGCCTCCGCCACCACCCTGCCCCTGCTGGGCCCCATAGCCAGCGCATTTGCGCTGGAAAGCCAGGCTGCGAGCGATGCGCCCGCGCTGAAGCTGCTGGAATCCATAGCTGAAAACCTGCTGCGACTGTTTCCTGAATCAGCCACCTCGCTGGGCATCGACAATGGCGCCCGAGCTGCGTTGCGGTCACAACTTACCGACCGTTCATTGGCTGGGCAGAAACGTATCGCTGGGCAACTCAAGGCCGACCTGGCGCGATTGGACGCGCTGGACACCGGCGGGCTGACCCCGTCCATACGCACCAGTGTCGCCGTGGTGCAAAGTGCCTACCAGACCTCGCTGGAAGGCTTTGCCCTGCCCTACGGCGACCCCACGGTGGGCAGCTGGCGCAACACGCCGTACGTGGTGATCCAGAATGTCGGCGCCTACCTCGACATTCCGCGATTTCTCGACAGCGATCATTTGATCAACAACGCCGAAGATGCCGAAGCCTACCTGGCGCGGCTGGAATCCTATGCGGTGCAGCTGGATGGCGAACTCGAACGCATTCGAGCGGCACGTGAACTGGGCCTCACGCCACCGGGTTTCCTGCTGGAGAAGGCCATTGCCCAGATGACCCTGTCGCTGGAGAATGCGCTGCAGGGCGGCTCCGTGGTGGAATCGATTGCCCGGCGCACCGGCAAGATTCCGGGCGATTGGGCAGCACGCGCCCGGTCCATCAGCACTCAGCAGATTGCCCCGGCATTGCAACGCCAGCTGGATGAATTGCAGGCTGAGAAGGAAGTCGCAACGGATGAACCGGGTATTTCCGCCCGACCGCATGGCGAGGATTTCTACCGCTGGGCATTAAAGGCTTCTACCACGACTTCAATGACGCCTGATGAGATACATGAACTCGGCCGCAGCGAGTTGCGCGACCTGCATGCCCGCATGGACGCCATCCTCAGGGACATCGGATACACGGATGGCAGCGTCGGTGCGCGCATGACGGCGCTGGCAGCTGACCCGAAATACCAGTTCGCCGAAGGCGACCCTGGTCGCGCGGAGATCATGGCCTTCATCCAGGAACAGCTGAAGTGGATCAAGGCGCAGATGCCGCGCGCCTTCAACACACTGGTGGATCCGAACATGGAAGTAAAGCGGTTGCCGCCCGAGGAAGAGCCCGGTGCACCCGGCGCTTATGGCGGCGCGGGTTCACTGGACGGCGCCATTCCCGGCCGTTTCTGGATCAACCTGCACACCACCAGCCTGCACAGCAAATACAGCCTGGCGGACCTGACCTTCCACGAAGCCATCCCCGGTCATATCTGGCAGGGCGAATATGCGCACAACCAGCCGCTGATCCGCGCCATGCTGTCGTTCAACGCCTATTCCGAAGGCTGGGCGCTGTATGCCGAGCAAATCGCGGATGAACTCGGCGCCTACGAAAGCGACCAGGTGGGCCGCCTCGGATACCTGCAATCACTGGCCTTTCGCGCCTGCCGGCTGGTGGTGGACACTGGCCTGCACGCCAAGGGCTGGAGCCGCGAGCAGGGTGTGAAGTTTTTCGTGGAGGAAAACGGCTCCAACCCGCTGGAAGTGGCCAGCGAAGTCGACCGCTATTGCTCCTGGCCAGGACAGGCCTGCGGATACAAGGTGGGCCACACCGAAATCAACCGGCTGCGGCAGATGGCGCAGGAACGGATGGGCCCCGCCTATGATTTCAAAGCATTCAACGACACCCTGGTCACCGGCGGCAATGTGCCGCTGGATGTGTTGCGCGGCAATGTCGAAACTTATATCGACCAGGCAGGCCAGGAATCGGCGTCGGCATAAAAATTCCTTGGAGCAGGCGCATGGTCTCAGCTACATGGATGAGTGTTTACGCTGATCCCGTATCTCCACCAGATCAGCAACAAACTCACCAGGGAACAGCCAGCCATGGCCAGCACCACCGCCAGAACGGTTTCCGGCAGCAACGCTGAACCGGCTGAAATCAGGCCGCCGATGGAAAACTGCGTTGCCCCCAGCAGGGCCGAGGCCGTGCCGCCGTGCTGCGGGAAAAAATCCATGTAGCAGGCCTGGGTATTGGGTGTGATCGCGCCCATGGTGCCGACGGTGATCATCATGGCCGGCAGGAACAGCCACAGTTTCGGAGCCATCAGCGTTACCAGGATCAGCAGCAGGATACCCACCGCCTGGAGAGTCACGCTCCAGCGCAGGATGTCCCTGGCTCTGGTGCGGTTCAGCAGCCACCGGTTGGCCAGCACGGCGACCATCATCACCACGATGTTGGCGCCAAAAAGGACAGCAAAAGCAGTCGGGCTGGCGCCGAAGTGTTGCTGGTAAATGAATGAAGCATGGGTGATGAACAACAGCATCACCGAGAAGCTCAAGGTCTGCAGAAACATGAAACGCAGGGCAGGTCGCGTCCGCACCACGGACCGGTAGCGGTTCCAGACCGGAACGGCCACATGACCGGCAGGCGGTTTACCGGGGGCGGTAAATACCACCAGCCGCAGCATGATCCCCAACACCATGGCGTAGCAGAGCAGCATCACGAATATCGCTGTCCAGCCAGAGTGCAGCAGGATGGCGCTGCCGATTCCTGGCGCAATACCTGGAGCCAGGATCATCATGAGCCCGATCAAACTGAAGAAACGTGCGGCTTCCCGCCCGGACAGGTGATCGCGCACGATGGCCGGCACGCAAACCGCAATCCATCCGCCGCCGAATCCCTGCACCGAGCGCCAAAACAGCAAATCAGCCAGGCTGTCAGCCCGGGTGATCAAGCCGCTGGCCAGGGCGAATATCCCCAGGCCGGAAAGCATCACCACGCCGCGCCCGAAGCGGTCGGACAACGGCCCGCCAATCAACTGGCCGGCGGCCAGCACGAAGACGTAGAACGAGATCGACAGGGAGATGTCGTGAATGGTGACCCGCAGTTCGGCCGCGATGGCGGGAAACGCCGGCAGGTAGGCGTCTATGGCCAGCGGGCCCAGGGCCATGGACATGGCCAGCAGTACCGCAATGCCTAGGTGCGGATGTGACGTATCGGAAGGTTGTTTCATGTACTTCAGGGAAAATGGGATTCGCGGAGGTTAGCGCACTTGATCATCCGCCGGGAAAAAATGCGCGACCCTGCAGGACGGAATGGAACGTTCCAACACCCCTCGAAGAGATCAACGCACTGCTGCCAGCACCTCTTCCACCGCTTCGATCACCAGGTCCGGTCGTTGGAACTGGATGTAGTGCTGTGAGTCGGGCACATCCTGCTGGCGCCCGCGGGTGGACCAGCTGGCCTCATCCAGGTTCAGCTTTTTCCACACCACCTGCATTTGCTTGCCGTCTTCGGGTGTCACGCCATACGCATCAAACAACTCCTGCGGGATTTCCTGCAAGGCGGTGAGCACCACCAACGGGCGGTCGCCCAGGTCCCGCAGTTGTCCGGCCTGTTCAAAGGTGGTCGGAATGGCGGCCATTTCCGCCAGGTTGGCATCAAACGATTTGGCCAGGTAAGCCTTGCCAACCGGCTTCACCCGATCCGGCCGGCCCTCGACCTCGAACTCCGGCAACAGGCGATAGGCCCCGGTCCACGACAGGGCGGACAATACTTTCAGGGCTGTGGGGACGCTCATGGTTGCGGCGATCGCGGGCGGCATACCCTTCAGCTGGTCCGGGTGCGAACAATCGACAAATACCATTCCCTTGACGTTATCGGGATACAAGCGCGTATAACTCATGATGTAAGGCCCACCCAGGGAATGGCAGACCATCACCAGCGGCCCGTTGATGCCGGCTGCCTGCAGGGTGGCATGCAGGTCTTCGGCCACCGCATCGGCATGCTGCGGGGTCGGCTTCGGGTCGCTCCACATGATGCCGGCGCGGTCATAGGCGCAGGTACGGCTGAAACTGGCGAGGTCATCATGAACCTTGTCCCAGGCCAGTGAACCGTTGGTGTCCAGGCCGGATTCAAGTATGACGGTGGGCGAACCCTCCCCGCGGCAATCGAGGTGCATGTTGCGGCCACCGATATCCACCAGCTGCCCGGGAGGTGGGTAATCCTGCTGCGCCTGGCGGCGTGCATTGAATTCGTAAATCGTCCCGACGGCGGTGGCGCCAAGCACCAGTACCAATACACCCAGGCCGATGCGCTTCAGCCAGCGCATCGTTCCCGCCAGGAATCCACCTTTCTTCATTCCATTCTCCCGATTGGCTGTTTACAGGCCAGTGGCGCCGCCGGCAAGCCGTGGCACTCACTGTGACATCATTCAACTGCTCTGGAAAGACGCAGGACGAGATTCAGGCCGGCAAAGTTACAGCCAAAGTATCGGAAAATGGGGTTGCCCAGGGCCTCAGCATTACGCCAGGAGGCGCTTCGCAAACCACCGGTATGGCGTTGATCACGGTGCCCGCCACGGCGATCTGCTCGGCAGAAGTGGGCGTGGTGTCACCCTCGCGCTTTTTCAGCTCCACCTGCAGCTCAATACCCGGCTGCCCCTCGATGTTCACGGTCCACAACGGAGGTTCGTCGCTGTCGAGATGGGCCGTTTCCATGTACCAGTGGATGGTCATGGTCAGCCGCGGCTTCCCACCCACCATTCCGCGCCAGCGCCAGCGGTAATGGCCAACGGTTCCCGCGGGGATCAGGCCCGCCATGGCTTCGATATCCTTTGTGGCGGGAAATGCCCGGTGTTCGGTGATGACTTTTTCCAGCTGCATGTTGAGATGCGCCGCCATGGCGGCCAGCACTTCCTCGTACATGCCATTGAGGGATGCTGCCGGCCCCCAGCCCGGATCGTTGGGATGGGCGTCCGCCGGATCGGCGCCGAACCCGAGCGCCTTGTAGACGTAATCGGCATTACGTACCGGCAGGCAGCTGACGCTTTCGACGATCTCGATATGATCCACCGCGGAACAAACGTCTGTCGCCACCACGGCCAGCTGCTCGCCGACAAAGCCCGGATTCAGTCCGGCGCCCAGCAATGTGGAATTGCCTTCACGGCAAGCGGCCTCCAGCGATGCCAGGCGTTCGCCACCCCAATGCGCGGGATGGGTGAATCCATTGATGCTGATCACGTTCTTGCCGGAAGCCAGCAGGCGGATCAGGTCCGCACCGTGCGAGCCATAGGGAGGTGAAATGCGTGCAGCATGGATAACCACGTCGGCATCGAGGGCCAGGATGTCCTCGACCTGGTTGGTGGCCAGCACGCCGGTTTCCGGGCGCCGCGCTATGGTTCCGGCATCCTGGCCATTCTTGCCCTCGCTGTAGACATAGACGCCCGCCAGCTCCATCGCCGGATGATCGATCAGCGCGCGCAGGATGTTCTTGCCCATGCCGCCGGTGGCCCACTGGATAACACGATATGCCATGCAACGCTCCTGCCTGTTCAATCAACGAAAACTTCCATACTACTGCATCAGTTACTTGCGTAACAGGACTTTGTGGGTAACAGGTCTACGGCAGCGGCCACGGGCGTGCCATCAGGCCGGTTATTGAACCTGGTCCGCACATTTGCGATTCCTCTGCTAGGCTTTAAGTACAAGCTGTTCAAGAACCGTTCGCGCCCATACTTACTGCCACTACCCGATGGGAGAGTAAACATGTCCGGAGGTTCACACACCACAGTGGCCAGCATGGCTGCGATCACGGCTTTGCTGGCCTGCCTGCCCACCAATCCTGCCTTGGCCCAGACACGGATGATTTCACAGGCCTCGAGCCCCGATGCAACCATGAAGCAGATGTGCGGTTCGCGCGAAGTGGTTTCCAAAAAGCGCGGCAACCAGACCACCTACTCCTGTAAATCCAAGCCCAAGCGGGCGAGCACTGCATCCAGCGCCAGCGCGTCCACCAGCCTAAAGGCGGCGGGTGGCGACGGTGGGCTGAGAGCCGAAATCAACTGCAATTACAGCGAAAGTGGCGGTACCATCACCTGGCTGGGGTGCACCTGCTCAGCCAATGATGATGGCAACTGCACCCAGTTCATTACCAATTGCGCCGAGCAGGGCGACGAGGTGGGTGGCAATTCCGGCAGCGCCTCGTGCAGCCCCGGAGGCTGATCGGGAACGGATTGCCCGGTACCTGGTGAGGGAACAGCATCCGGCATAAGCAGTTCCGGAACCCACGGCACGCTCGACGACAACCGGGAGACCTGGAGTAAACTATTCACCGCAATGAGGTGAACTTCGATGCAGGACTCCAGCGGAAACACAGGGCAGAATGGCCACCAGCCTGTTCCTTCGGGCAAGGGTCAATCGCCTGCAAGAAAAGTGAACCGGCGCTGGCGCTGGACGGCCCTGCGCCTTGGCGCCGCGACGGCTGTGTTGAGCGCTGCCCTGGCCGTGCTGGCCAACCTGAGCGAGATCGCCGGCTGGTTCAGGCCGGATGAAACCCTGGAAATCGTTGAACAAACGCGCGGTGCCATCCAGGACACGGATGCCAAGGTTGAAGAACTGGTCACCCTGCTGCGCAACCAGGCGGCCGCATCCGGCCTCAATCTCAATGTCGAATCCGAAGACACCATCCGCAATGCCATCCAGGCCATTATTGCCTCCGGCAACGCGCAGAAGCAGATTGCCGCCTCCCGCCTGAACGAAGGGGATGTCGAATCCGCAGCGGAACTGATGAGCAGAGTGGCCGCCAGCCAGGCAACAGCCGTGACTGAAACCAGTGAGGCAGCAGCGGAAAGCTGGCGTGAAGCCGGCGCGCTCTATTTCAGCCTGGACATCGAACAGGCCATCAACAGCTACCAGGCAGCTGATGAACTCGATCCAGGCAACCCGGATACGCTGGAAATGTTCGGGCTGTCTTTGATCCGTGCTGGTCGCTTTGATGAGGCGGAAGCTGCCTTGCGGCGCAGCCTGGCGGCTTCCCCAAGCCCTGAAGTTCAGACCTCGGCGACCATCGGCCTGGGAAATATCGCCAAGCATCGCGGGCTTTACGAAGTGGCTGCAGCAGGATTCACCGATGCACTCGACTTGGCGGAACTGCACGGCTTGCAGAAACAGAAAGTCTTTGCGCTGCAGGCTCTGGCCATCATCGAGCGTGAACAGGGCAAGCTGGAGGATTCAGACAGGAAACTGCAGCAGGCCCTGGCCCTGGCCGAAGCCATCGATGATGAGTTGCTGACCGCCAGGCTGAAGTCATCACTGGGAGTGCAGGCAGCCGCTCGCGGCGAATGGGAAACGGCCCGCCAGCTGATCAGCGCAGCGCACGAAATCTACGAGGCCCACAATGATCTTGCCGGCCAGAGCAACACCGTGGGCAACCTGGGTGCAATTGCGCTGTCCCTGGGAGAAACGGATCAGGCCGAACCGTTGCTGCGCGAATCAGTGGAGATTGGCCGCAAGCTCGGCTGGCAGGCTTCAGTGGCCACCGACCTCACCAACATTGCTTTGATTGCAGCACAACGGCGGGACTTCGCCACCGCCACCGCCGACCTCGATGCCGCCGAGGAATTGGTGCGGGAGCACGGGCTGGGCGAATTGCAGCCGGTGATCACCTTCAACCGCGGCGAAATGGCCATCCAGCAGGGTGATGAAACTACCGCCTGCAACCACTGGAATGCCGCCCTGCCACTCCTGCAAGCCATGAACAGCGTCTACCTGCCGGCTGCGGAAGACCGGTTGAAAGAGCACAGTTGCAGCCAGCAGAATCCTGCCCTGGATCCGGCCAGGGACGCCAACGCCGATCCCAACGAGAACTCCAGCGCGGACCTCAACACGCGACTCAACCTGGAAAACACTCTCGCGCAGCAACTGGCCGCCAGTCAAAATGAGGTGGGAATGTTGTGACCCGGCCTGGCGCGCTCATGCACGGTTAATCTACTGCCTGGCTTGGAACCTCCAATGACTCCACTTGCCAGTCCCGTGCTTTACCCGGAATAAATGCCTTCCAGACGAACAGCACAAAGGCCACCACGCCGACGGCAAACACCACATCACCCGGCACCCGCGCCCACACCAGTGCATGCATCACCGGGCTTTGCATGAACTCGGCGGATCGCGCGGAAGCGTAACTGTATTCGATGCTCATATAGGTTTGCAGGATGCCTTGCGGCAGCAGTGACAGGAAAGTCATCATCGCCAGGCCGATATTGAGTGACCAGAAGGAAATTTTCAGCAGCTTCTGGTTCCACCGGTCCACATCCGTAAGCCCACGCATGCAGAACAGCATCAGCCCCAATCCGAGCAGGCCGTACACGCCAAACAATGCAGCATGGCCGTGGTTGGCGGTGAGATTCAGCCCCTGCATGTAATAGAGCGCAATCGGCGGGTTGATCAGGAATCCGAACAGGCCGGCGCCGACCAGGTTCCAAAACAGCACGGCGGCGAAAAACAGGAAAGGCCAGTGATAGATCCGTTCCCATTCCGCCACGTGTTCCACCTTGTAGCGTGTGTAGGCCTCAAAGCCCACCACCAGCAAGGGCACCACTTCCAGCGCCGACGCCATGGCGCCGAGTGCGATCACCGAAGTGGGCGTGCCACTGAAATAGAGATGGTGGAACGTGCCGAGCACGCCGCCGAACAGGAAAATGATGGTGGCGAACAGCACCATCACGGTGGCGGTGGAGGTGCGCAGGATTCCCATGCGCACGAACAGCAGCGAAATGATGGCAGTGGCGAACACCTCAAAAATACCTTCCACCCACAGGTGCACCACCCACCAGCGCCAGTATTCCATCACCGAGATGTGCGTGTTCTGGCCCCACATCAGGCCAGCGGCATACAGCAGGCCGATTGCCAGGGCAGATACCAGCACCAGCCAGATCAGCGACTTGCCGCCCTTGCTGCGGAGCACCGGGCCCATAGCGCGCAACACCAGCGCCACCCAGAGCATAAGGCCGATTGTGAGATAAATCTGCCAGAAGCGGCCCAGGTCAACGTACTCATAACCCTGGTGGCCGAACCAGAAATTCACCTGCAGGTCATCGATGAACTGGTGCACGGCCGCCCACTGGCCGGCAAATGAGCCAACCACGATGATCAGCAGGCTGATGAACAGGAAATTCACGCCAAACCGTTGAAAGGCAGGGTCGCGCCCGGCCAGCAGCGGCGCAACATAGAGGCCGGTGGCCAGCCAGGCGGTGGCGATCCACAGCACCGCCAGTTGCGTATGCCAGGTGCGGGTGACGGAGTACGGCAGGTAATCCGCGAACGGCAAGCCGTAGAGCCCCTGCCCCTCCACCGCATAGTGCGCTGTGACAATGCCCAGCATCACCTGGCACAGGAACAGCGCGGCTACCACCCAGAAATACTTGGCGGTGGCCCGCATCGAGGGCGTAATGGTAGCTGCTCCCAGAATGTCGGTTTTGGCAATGCCCTCTTCCGGCAGAATGTCCTTGCGCCAAACATCGAACTGCTTGGCGTAGTAGGCAATCAGCGCGCCAGCCGCGCCCAGCAGCAGGATCACCGAGGCAATGCTCCACATCAGGGTGCCGGTGGTGGGAGTGTTCCCTACCAGCGGTTCATGCGGCCAGTTGCTGGTATACGTGAAATTCTCGCCGGGCCGGTTGGTGGTTGCGCCCCACGCCGTCCAGAAATAAAAGGCAGAGAGCAATCGGGCTTCTTCTGCCGACAACAACCCATGAACCGGAAAGGCGTAGTCGCGCCGAAGTTCCAGCGCTGCCTGGCCATCGCCCTGGTAAAGCTGCACGTAGTGCTTTTCCACCTCGCGTATGGCCTTCGCACGATCATCGCTGACGGTGATCACTCCCGTTTCGGAGTTCCAGGTGTTAGCGCGCATTTCCTTCTGCAGCGCAGCTTTCTGCAACAACTGCTGTTCCTCAGCTGCCACTCCCGCTACTGGATATTTCTCCTGCCGTATCGCCAGCAGCGCTTCAGCTTCGCGCTGCAGCCAATCAGCGGTCCAATCGGGAGCGAGGTAGCTGCCATGACCCCAAATGGAGCCCTGCTCCATCCCACCGATGGACTGCCACACATTCTGGCCTTGCTGGATTTCTTCCCCGGTGTACAGAATTTCGCCGGATTGTGACTGCACCGCACTTGGAATGGGCGGAGCCTGCTGGTAAATTTCCCGCCCCAGCAGCAGCATCACACCGAACATGACAATCATGCCTGCCGCCAGGATGATCCAGAGCCGCTTGATACTGAAGGTGGTTTGATAAGTGTTCACGTCCGCTCTCCCAGGATTGTTCTGCAACACGGCCCCGAGCACATATCATGGATCTCGACCTGGATGCCGTGTTCTTATAAGATGCATTTGCAATACCAATTTACTAGCCCAGGAAAGTGATTTCAACATTCGAAACGCGCCGCCCATGAAACTGTCCCTTTACACCGATTACGGCCTGCGAACACTGATGTTCCTGGCGGCCCATGAAGGCCGGCACTCCATCGCGGAAATCGCCGCGGCTTACGACATTTCGCGCAACCACCTCACCAAGGTGGCTCAGCAACTGGTGAATGAAGGATTTGTGGAAAGTGTACGTGGTCGGGGCGGTGGGCTGCAGCTGGCCTTACCGGCCAGCGAACTGAACCTGGGCCGAATCGTGCGACGCATGGAAGACCTGGGCGGGTTTGTGGAATGCTTCAACCGCGAAACCAACCGCTGCGTGATAACCCCGGCATGCGGCCTGCGCAAGGTCATGCGCGGCGCCATCGACGCCTTCATGCAGCATCTCGACAAATTCTGCGTCGCTGACCTGATTGGTGAACCTGCAAGGTTCCGGCAAGTGTTTGCGCACCTGCAGCATTGAAGTTCATCCCGGTTTTCCGTCAACCCTTGGTTGCAGCAGGATGGGTGTGTATACAGCCGCGTAGATGGCAAATGCCACGAACCATGCCACGGCTGCGGCGATGATCGTAGTCGCGTAGTCAACCGGCAGTACCGCTGCGCCGAATACCCGAAGCAGGACGGCCAGCAACAGTAATCCATAGGACAGTCCCATGACCCGCGCAACGCGCAGCGGCCGGCCAGTGTGCCCCAAGGAAGCGCGCGACATGACGGCCAGTATCATCACCGCGGCGCAACCGGCGCCCAATGCATGTTGCCAGTGGATTCCCCAGGCCTGGTGAAACACCAGCAAGGCGCATTTCAGCAACAGGCCAATGGGCAGCCAGGCGTATCCGGCATGCAGTATCCAGACTATGGGGTCGCGAAGGCTGCGATGGCCGTTCCAGCCGGCCAGCCTGGCCCCGTGTAGCAAAGCCGCCACTCCGGCGACGATTCCGGCCAGCTGTGTTGCGCCAGCCAGCAGGTCAGTTACCAGCACCGCCAGCATGGCCAGGATCACGCCGCGTTCCAGCCATGCGGATTTCCACAAGCGCACCTCTTCACCCCGCGCCCGCAAGGCATTGGCCGTGAATGTCGGGACAATGCGGCCGCCAATGATGGTGACCAGCAACATCACCAGGTTGAGAGTGAACAGCAGGGCCTGGGCAGCGAGGGCGGCATCACGCCAGTAAGCCGCCGCGAGGAAAACCGCATCGGCGATCCAAAGCGCAACCAGTACCAGCAACAGCGGCGTATTGCGGTTACGGGAACGCAGCAACGGTATGGCCAGCAGGAATGCCAATCCCGGCAGGAACAGTAACTCAGCCACGGCCGCCAGCCAGAAAGGAATGGCGAAACCCAGTCCAAACACCAGGCCCATGGCAAGGCGACCGGCCAGCCAGGCGGCGGTCAGCAATATCAAGGGCCTGCCGCCGAATCCCCGGCTGCCGGTCCAGCTGGGCACGGCGGTGAGCATGAAACCGGCGATTGCCGCCGCAACAAAACCGAACAGCATTTCGTGTGCGTGCCACTGCGACAGGGGCAGGGCCCCTGCCCGTCCTGCGCCGAACTTGAAGGCCAGCACCCACAACGGTATCGCGATCGCCGCGAACCAGCCCGCCAGGAGGAAAAACGGGCGGAAGCCGTAAGCAAACAAAGTCATGCGGTTGGGTGTTGCGGTTTGTGAAGTCATGTTCCTGTCCATATCCGGTCAATCAGTGAGCAGCCTCTCGATCATTGATGAACGATCAGGCTTCAGGATAAGACCCGGCGCAGCTGTTGAACAACCGTTTCCGGGCGCAATAGCCAAAACCGCGCCTAAAGCGTGTGCAAATAAAGGTCGTAATCCACGTTGGGAACCGTACGCGCTACCCTGGCATATTCGGCGGCTTTCACGGCCACGAAAGTCTGGTGCATTTCCTTGCCCAGCGCTGCCTTGAGGAATGCCGAGTTCCGGGCCGCCTCGATGGCGGAACGCCAGTCGACGGGCATGCTGGCGGAACTGCCGGCCGCGCCTTCATAACCGTTGCCCGCGGTTGGCGGCCCCGGATCGAGGCGATGCTGCAGGCCGTGGCGTAACCCCGCCAGTACCGTTGCGGCCACCAGGTAAGGGTTGGCATCCACGCCCGAAGGCCGGTGCTCTATCCGCCTGGCCTGCACTGGGCCGGCGGGAATCCGCAAGGCCACCGTGCGGTTGTTCACGCCCCAGCTGGTCGATACCGGCGCATAGCTTTCCGACAGGAACCGGCGCCAGGAGTTGGCATGCGGCGCAAATACCAGCATCGACTCACCCATGGTGGCGCGCATACCGCCCAGCGCATGCCGCAGTGTGTCATTGAATTCGCCTTCGCGGCGTTCGGCAAACAGGTTTTCGCCCTGCTCGTTTTGCAAGGACACATGGAAATGCATGCCGCTGCCTGCATAGCCTTCAATGGGCTTGGCCATAAAGCAGGCGGTCACGCCGAACCGGCGCGCGGCCAGGCGCACGATCCGCTTCAGCCGCACGATGTCATCGGCTGCCTGCATGACGTTGTTACGATAATGCAGGGTCAGTTCGTACTGGCCCGGCGCATACTCGGATATGACGGTTTCGGCGGTGATCCCGGCCGCTTTGGCGCCGGCATAGATTTCTGAAAACAGCGGTTCCATGCCGTGCAGGTGGTCAACGGAATAAACCTCGGTCTTGCGCGACTTGCGCCCGTCCAGCACCGCATCGGCGGCGCGAACCTGGCCGTTCGCGTCGCGCTCATTGGCCAGCAGGAAAAACTCCAGTTCAAACGCCGCGGCCGGGAACAACCCTTCAGCGGCCAGCGCGTCAACCTGGGCCTGCAGCGCATGACGTGGGTCGGACCACATCGGCGAGCCATCCAGCAGGTACAGCGACATCAGCACTTCGCCACGCGGCGGGTTGGTGCCGGATAATCGCGCCAGCGTGCCGGGAATCGGCCAGGCGCGAACGTCGCCATCGCCATGGTCCCAGATGAGGCCGGTTTCATGCACGTCCTCGCCGCAGATATCGAGGCCCATGATGGAAATGGGCATGAACCGCCCGTGAGTGTATACGGACATCAATTCATGGCGACGGATGATCTTGCCGCGGCCGATGGTGTTGCTGTCGTGCAGTACCACGTCAATACCTTCGATGTCCGGATTTGCCGCCAGGAAGGATTCCACTTCCTCAACGCGGGAGCCTGAAGGGCTGTCAATGGAGTCAGTCATGGCTACTAATGATACCGAATCAGGTTTCTGACCGGGTCAGTTCCGGGCAATGGCAAACGGCGTTGCCACCAGGGCAGCGACCGCCAGCGTGACAAGGGCGCAGCAAAACGCTGAGTAATGTTGCCGATTCTAATGCCCTACCCTGGCGGTGGTGCGACGAAGCCGGATGGCCAGGATACGGCCCAGGGCAAACAGCAGGTCCCGCGCCAACGCCGGCTGCGATTGCTCAAGGGCCCGGAACTGCTCCGGAGTCATCGAGGCGACAACACCGGGTTCTACGGCCCAGACGCTGGCGGAGCGCGGTTCTGAATCGAAAAACGATTGCTCGCCCAGCACCGACCCGGCCCCGACACGGCTCAGTGGGCCCAGGCTGTGGCCATCACCCGCATGCACCACCACCTCCAGCGAGCCGCTGAGCACCAGGAACAGGGTGGAATCCCTGTCGCCGCGGCGTATCAGGGCCTCTCCAGCGGATACCTTCCGCAGCCCGGTGTGGCTGAACAGTTCCCGCCAGTCATCTTCACTCCAGCCTTCCGGCAGCAGCAATTCACTGCCGGGTTCACGCGCATGTACCGCTACCGCGGCGAGAAAGCCCGTTACCGCGGTGTCGTGTTGGGCGTCGGGCCGGGGATTGGCAGGTGTGTTCATGCTCCCAGCCTACTGCAAGCCGGCATCCGGCAGCAATGCCCATTCCGCCACCGCGGGAACCTGCTTATACTTCCCGCAACCAGTGCCAGGAAGCATCATGGACAATTACCTGCTGTTGGGAGCGTGCTTCCTGCTGGGCATCCTCCTGCGCCGATCAGGCCGGCTTCCGGACAATGCCGCGGCATCGCTCAACGGCTTCATCGTGCATGTTTCCCTGCCCGCCTTGACCCTCGTATACGTTCACAGCCTGGAGCTGGACGCCAGGCTGGTGATGCCGGTGCTGATGGCCTGGATCCTGTTCGCCTTGGGTTGCGGTTTTTTCTGGCTTCTGGGGAAGACGCTGGGCTTTTCCCGCGCCACCACCGGTGGCCTGATCCTTACCGGCGGGCTGGCCAACACCTCATTCATCGGCTTGCCCATGATTGAAACCTTTTATGGCCAAGAGTACCTGGGCATCGGCATCCTGATTGACCAGGCCGGTTCCTACCTGGTGCTGTCCACTCTCGGCATTCTGGTGGCGACGGTGTATTCCTCGCGACAGGCGATAGACATGAGGGCGGTGATCCGGAAAATCGCGCTGTTTACGCCTTTCCAGGCGTTTGTACTGGCGTTGTTGCTCACGCCGCTGGACTATCCGCAGTGGCTGGACGAATTGCTGAAGCGCCTCGGCGCCACGCTGGTGCCGCTGGCCCTGGTGTCGGTTGGCTACCAGCTGAGGCTCAGCGCCGTGCGCGGCAAGTCAGCGGCACTGGCCACCGGCCTGATGTTCAAGCTGGTGCTTGCCCCGGCGCTGGTCCTCCTGCTGTTCGCCGGAATTTTCGGCTTCGAAGGCCCGCTGTTGCGGGTCACTGTATTTGAAGCTGCCATGGCCCCCATGATTGGCGCCAGCATTGTCGCCATGGACCACGACCTCGACCCGCCGCTGGTGACCCTGATGGTCGGCTATGGCATTCCGCTGTCGTTCCTGACGCTGCCCGCCTGGGTGGTACGTACTGGAATTTTTTTGAGGCCGGGAAAGAAACAATTCCGCCGCGGAGGCAGTGCAGCAGTGCATGAACCCATGGGCCCGGCGCTGAGACCACCGGTTGTGCCGGCAATGCCCCAACAGGATCAAAATGTCGAGTTTTCGTAACCGCCGTCAACCACCAGGCTCTGGCCCGTGACGTAATTGGAAAATTCGCTGCAAAACATGGCCGCCATGGCGCCGAAATCCCCGGCGTTGCCGAAACGACCGGCCGGAATACCCATGGTTCGTACCGCGTCGGCAATCTCCTGATCAACCGTGATGCCCTTTTCAGCCGCATAGACAGCGAAAATCTCACGGATGCCATCGGTGTCGTGCATGATGGGCAGCAGGCAGTTGATGGTGACGTTGTGCTGCGCGACCTTGCGGGCCACGGCCACCGAATAGTTCACCAGCGCCGCGCGCGGCGGCCCGGACAATACCCGCAGGGCCACCGGGAACTTGGCGGCGCCCGTAGCGATATTGACTATGCGGCCCCAGCGTCGCTGCACCATGCCGGGAATGATGGCTTTCATCATTTCCACCGGCGAGATCAGGGTCAGCTCGAGATTGGCCCGCCAATCCTCCTCGGACACGGCGGTAAAGTCCTCGATGAACGGCGGCGGGGTACAGGTGGCGACCAGGATGTCCGGATCCGGGCAAACCTGCAGGATTTGCTTTCTGCCTTCCGCGGTTGAATGGTCCGCCACCACCGGAGTCACCCGGGCTGCCGTTTCACGGCGGATATCCTCGCAGGCCTGGTCCAGCCTGGCTTTTCCACGGGCGACCAGGAAAACTTCCACCCCCTCGCGCGCCAAAGCCAGGGCCGTGCCGCGCCCGAGGCCGGCGCTGCCGCCATTGATGATGGCCTTGCGGCCGCGTATTCCGAGGTCCAAAGGCTCCGGCTCCTGTATCCGTAAGCTGGTGCATGCAGCAGGCAATCGCCGTAACGATCCACTGCCGGCAAAGTATACGGACAATTCGCCGAATGGGTGCGCGCATGCATGAGGCAGGCGGAGTGCGCCGCGGCGGCGGGCCAGCGGCTCTATCCACCGGACCGCTCAACTCAACGCAGCCGGAGCCGCAGGCCGACAACACCTTCTTCTGCATTGCCCAGCTCAAACCCAAGGCGGCTGGCCAGGTCCAGCATCCGCTGGTTACCCGACAGCGCCTGGCCGTGCAGCCACTCCAGCCCGCGGTCACGGCAATAGCGGATCATTTTTTCCAGCAGGACGCCGCCCAGCCCCAGGCCTTTGATGTCGGAGCGAATCACAATCGCGAATTCGGCACTTTGGCGGCCTGGAATAATGACGATGCGAACGACGCCGAGAATCTCCTGCTCACCGTTGTCCGCAACCCGCGAGACCACAAATGCCATCTCGCGGTCATAATCGATCTGCGTGTAGCGGGCCAGCTGGCTGTGCGGAAATTCGCGCACCAGCCCGAAAAAGCGGAACCGCACATCATCCGGCTCCAAGTGGGCAAGAAAGCGTGCATGGGCCAATTCATCCTCGGGCCGGATCGGGCGCAGCAAAACGTCATGGCCGGCAAAGCTGCCCGGCTCTTCACATTCCACCGGATAGGGCAGGATGGCCAGGCGCGCCGTACCGGATCGTCCACCAGGGCGGCGGCCAGCTGCCACGCGAATCCTGGCATCCAGCGCCAATACGCCGTGTTCATCAGCCAACAATGGATTGATGTCGAGTTCCACCACGTTGGACAGATCGATCATCAGCTGGCCGATCTGCACCAGGGTGCGGCCGATGGCCTCCAGGTCAGCCCGGGGCCGGTCGCGATAGCCGGCCAGCAGCCGGGCAACACGGGTGCGCGCGACCAGGTCGGCTGCCAGCGGACCGTTCAGAGGAGGCAACCCTATGGCGCGGTCGGCAATGGCTTCGACAGCGGTACCGCCATGCCCAAACAGGATCACCGGGCCGAAGACGGGATCTTCACTGGCACCGGCGATCAGCTCCTGGGCGTGAGGCCGGTCAATCATCGGCTGGACGGTAAAGCCGTCGATATGAGCCGCGGGACGCAACTTGCGGATCCGGCGATCCATGGCAACGACCGCCTCACGCAGCTCCGCCTCCGTGCTGATGCCGAGGTGTACGCCACCGACATCGCTTTTGTGGGTAAGCGCCGGCGCAAGGATCTTCAACACCACCGGGTACCCCAGGGCATTCGCCGCTACTGCCGCCTCATCCGCATCCGCCGCGATGCGGGTCTCAACCACCGGGATGCCAAAGGCGGCCAGCACCCGCTTCGCTTCCGGCTCGGTCAGCCATTCGCGCCCGGATGCCAGAACCTGTTCGGTGATGGCCCGGGCAACGGAAATGCGGTTGGACGGCTCCACGACCATCGCGGGCGTCTGGGTCAACAGCTCCTGGTTGGTATGAAACTCCACGCGTTGGCCAAAGGCTCGAATGGCGTCCTCAGGAGATTCAAACGCCGGCAGACCTGCCGCCGCAAACGCCCGTCGCGCCCCGGCCACCGCCTGGCCGCCCATCCAGCAGCTGTGCACCGGAATGCGGGCCTCTTGAAGTACCGGCGCCAGGGCTGCCGCGATTGTGTCCGCGGGCACAATGGCGGTGGGCGCATGGATGAACACCAGCCCATCGATACCGCGGTCTTCGAGCAATACTTCGATGGTATCCCGGTACCGTTCGGGCGGTGCATCGCCGATCAGGTCCACCGGGTTGGCGCGCGACCAGGTCGGCGGTAACAGGGTATCGAGCCGGGCGACTGTAGCTTCAGCCAGCGTTGCGGGTACACAGGGTTCACGCAGCGCATCCATGGCCATCACGCCAGGACCGCAGCCATTGGTGACCACGGCCAGCCGGTTGCCCGCCGGCATGCGGCCGCGGGCCAGTGACTCGACGGCATTGAACAGTTCTTCGGTGGTATCCACCCGCAACAGGCCGGCGCGGCGAATGGCTGCATCGTAAACCCGGTCAGAGCCTGCCAGCGCACCGGTATGCGACGATGCCGCCTGCTTCGCGGCCTCGGTGCGGCCCGCCTTCACCACGATCACCGGCTTGTTGCGGGCGGCGGCGCGCGCGGCCGACATGAATTTGCGCGCATGCTTCACCGACTCGATGTACAACAGGATGGCCTTGGTCCCGGCATCGCCGCCCAGGTAATCCAGCATGTCGCCGAAATCGATGTCGGCGCTGTTGCCCAGTGACACGAAATGGCTGAAACCGATCGCCTGGCTGCACGCCCAATCCGCCACCGCGGTGGCCAGCGCACCGGACTGTGACACGAATGCCAGGTTGCCG
>CAYYCX010000064.1:0-24407 GCA_964470455.1 uncultured Wenzhouxiangellaceae bacterium | reverse complement strand
ATCGGCCTGATCGGCCCCAACGGCGCCGGCAAGACCACGCTGATCAAAGCCATCCTGGGGCTGACCACCTACGATGGCAAGCTGGACGTACTGGGCCTCGACCCCTCGAGCCAGCGCTCGAGGCTGATGGAAGACGTCTGTTTCATTGCCGATGTCGCGGTACTGCCGCGCTGGATCAAGGTGAAACAGCTGATCGAACTGACTGGCCGGCTGCACCACCGCTTCAACCGCGAAACCTGCATGCAGTATCTGGCCAAAACCAAGATCAGCATGGACAGCAGGGTCAAGCAGCTATCCAAAGGCATGGTGGCCCAGCTGCACCTGGCGCTGGTGATGTCGATCGATGCCCGACTGCTGGTATTGGATGAGCCGACTCTGGGCCTCGACATCCTTTACCGCAAGGAGTTCTACTCCAACCTGCTGAACAATTATTTTGACGAGGAACGCACCATCATCATCACCACCCACCAGGTGGAAGAGGTGGAGCACATCCTCACCGACCTGATTTTCATCGATGATGGCAGGATCGCCCTGCACTGCAGCATGGAGGAAGTCCAGCAACGCTACACCGAGGTCATGGTGAAGCCCGACCAGGCTGCCTCAGCCCGGGCGCTGAAACCACTGCATGAAACCCAATCCTTTGGCCGGCACATATTCCTGTTTGATGGCGCTGACCGCGGGCAACTGGCGCAACTCGGGGAAATACGCACGCCCAGCGTAGCCGACCTGTTCGTGGCCACGATGCAACCGGTCGGCGGCACGGGGGTTGCGCGATGAACCGCCTGCTGGCGCTGATGCAGCGCGAATTCTGGGAAAACAAGGGCGCATTCCGCACCACGCCCATCGTGATCGGCCTGATCCATATCGGCCTGTTGCTGATGTCCATCTTCACCACCACCCATTTCGACAATGAGCTTTACACCTTCCGTGAAGCCATCCGCATGCTGGCCGAACAATCCAGCGAATTCCGTCAACAGCATCTTTATGAAGTGATGCTGGGCAGCTCGGTGTTCTTCACCATTGTGCTTTCGGTGGTGGTGTTCTTCTACCTGCTGGGCTCGCTGTACGACGACCGCAAGGACCGCAGCATCCTGTTCTGGAAGTCTTTGCCGGCATCCGACAGCCTGACCCTGCTGTCCAAGCTGCTGAGCGCCATGATCACGGCACCGTTGTGTTTCCTGATTGCATTCATACTGACGCAAATCATCGCCACGGCGATCGCCTCCATCATGGTGCTGTCAGTGGGAGAGAATCCCTGGACGCTGTTCATCAGCGAAATGCAGCCGCTCAAAGCCTGGTCCATGGTGGGTTTCAGTTACCTGGCAACCTCCATCTGGTCGCTTCCGATCGCCGCATGGCTGATGCTGGTCTCGGCTTTTTCACCCCGGGTTCCACTGCTGTTTGCCCTGTTGCCACCGATCATCTTCTCCATCCTGCAAAGCTGGATTGAGTTTCTCAAGACCTTCACCCTGAACAGCAGCCTGTTTGGCGTGATCGGCCAATGGATCGCCAACAGCCCTGCCATCCTCACCGCCCAGGTGCAGAATGGCAGGGGTGAGGTTGCGCTGGGAGTGAGCCTGACGGATGGTTTCGATCACTCGGTGACGGTTGGCAATATCCTCGACCGGTTGGTTTCCGTCGACATGCTTTATGGCCTGGTGGTGGCTGCCGCATTCCTGGCCGCCGCCCTGTGGCTGCGGCGCCGGGCGACCGACAGCTGAGCTGCCGGCCGGGCCAGCCCGCCGATGTTTATTCCTTGATGCCGCCGCGCGTCAGTTCCAGCGGATCCAGCAGCCGGTCCAGGTCTTCATCGCTCAGTTCCGTGCGCTCCCTGGCCACTTCCTTGATCGGCCGGCCCTCCTTGTAGGCCTGCTTGGCCATGCTGGCGCCGAGTTCGTAACCCACCACCGGGTTAAGCGCCGTTACCAGTATCGGGTTGCGCTCCAGGGCACGGCTGATCACATCTTCGCGCACGCGGAAGCCGGCAATGGCCGAATCGGCCAGCAAACGGCTGGAACTCGACAGGATTTCCAGGCTCTGGATCAGGTTCAGCGCCACCACCGGCAACATGACGTTCAGCTGGAACAGGCCCGACTGTCCCGCCACCGTGATGGTGCTGTCATTGCCGATCACCTGCGCGCACACCATGCACACCGCCTCAGGGATCACCGGGTTGACCTTGCCGGGCATGATGGACGAGCCGGGTTGCAGCGAGGGCAGTTCGATTTCCCCCAGCCCGGCCAGTGGCCCGGAATTCATCAGGCGCAGGTCATTGGCAATCTTCATCAGGCTGCAGGCCAGGGTTTTCAGCTGTCCGGAAAGTTCCACCGCGGCATCCTGCGAGCTGATGCCTTCGAACAGGTTGTCAGCCGGTTTGAACTTTACGCCGGTCAGGTCGTGCAAGGCTGCGGCCACGCGCGGCCCGAACTCCGGATGCGCATTGATCCCGGTACCTACCGCCGTGCCGCCCTGGGGCAACCTGCGCATGCGTTTCAGGGCGCTCTTGATGCGCTTGATGTTGGAGCGGATCTGGCTGGACCAGCAGGTAAGTTCCTGCGAAAACGTGACCGGCATGGCATCCATCAAGTGGGTGCGGCCGGTTTTGGCAATCCCCGACAATTCCTCGGACTTGATGTCCAGCGTTTCCGCCAGGTGTTTCAGCGCGGGGATCAATTCCTGGCTGGCCAGCAAGGCTGCGCTCACCTGGATGGCAGTCGGCACCACATCATTCGAGCTCTGGCCCATGTTGACGTGGTCATTCGGATGGATCGCCAGCGAATTGCCCTCATTGGCCAGGTGGGCAATCACTTCGTTGGCATTCATGTTGGAACTGGTGCCGGAGCCGGTCTGGAACACATCGATGGGAAACTGCTCGTTCACTTCACCGGCCGAGACCTTGCGTGCGGCGGCCTCGATGGCTGCGGCACGGTCGGTATCCAGCAGGCCGAGTTCGCGGTTGGCGCGCGCGGCCGCTTCCTTGATCAGGCCAAGGGCGCGGATGAATTCCGCCGGCATGGTGAGCCCACTGACCGGAAAATTCTGCACGGCTCTCTGTGTCTGCGCACCCCAAAGCGCATTCGCGGGCACTTGCAGTTCGCCCATGCTGTCTTTTTCCGTGCGGTACTCTGAATTCATCGAATCAAATCTCCGTGTATTTTTGGCTGGAATGGAATGTCGTGATCGGTTGACCGGGCGTATTTTAGTGCCTGCGCGAAGCCGGCGTACACCACTGTGGACCATTTGCCGGTTAACTGCGGTATTCAAAGCCGGTCGGCAATGTAGAATAGCGGGCTGGTTTGGCATGAATCGGGCGGCACAAGGCCTGCCTGGCGGAGAGAGTTCCCTTGTTGGCATTGAACGAACTGACAGCCCTGTCACCAGTCGACGGACGTTATGCCGGTAAAACCGCGGCGCTGCGCGGCTACTGCAGCGAATTCGGGCTGATCCACCGCCGCGTCATCGTGGAACTGCGCTGGTTCCGGGCCCTGTGCGACGAGGCTTCGATAGCCGAAATGCCCGCCCTGGCGCCCGCCGCGGTTGAATTCCTGCAGCAGTTGGAGCGGAGCTTCAGCACCGCGGATGCGCAGCGCGTCAAGGACATAGAAGCGGTGACCAACCACGATGTCAAAGCTGTCGAATATTTTCTCAAGGAACGATTCCAGCAGCTACCTGAGCTGGCCGGGCGGGCCGAGTTCCTGCATTTCGCCTGTACCTCAGAAGACATCAACAACCTGGCCTATGCCCTGATGTTGCGGGACCTGTACCGCGACCTGCTGCAGCCCCAGTTAGACGGGCTGCATGACGTGCTGGCGCAAATGGCGCATCAGTACAGCAGCCAGCCCATGCTGTCGCGCACCCACGGACAGCCGGCCTCGCCCACCACACTCGGCAAGGAACTGGCGAATGTGGCACATCGGCTGCAACGCCAACTGCAACAGCTGTCCCGGCAGGAATTCCTGGGCAAGATCAATGGTGCGGTGGGCAATTACAACGCCCATGCGGTGACCTACCCGAAGACCGACTGGCCTGCCCTGTCGCAGCGCCTGGTGGAATCACTGGGCCTGCAATGGAACCCCTATACCACCCAGATCGAGCCGCATGACTGGATCGCCGAACTGTTCCAGCTGCAGGCCCGCATCAACACCATTCTGGTCGACTTCTGCCGCGATACCTGGGGTTACATTTCACTGGGTTATTTCCGCCAGAAAACCATCGAGGGCGAAGTCGGGTCGTCCACCATGCCGCACAAGGTGAACCCCATCGACTTTGAAAATGCCGAGGGAAATTTCTGCCTTGCCAACGCCCTGCTCAACCACCTGGCGGAAAAATTGCCGGTCTCGCGCTGGCAGCGCGACCTCACGGACTCCACCTCGCTGCGCTCCATCGGCACGGTGTTTGGCCACCAGTTGATCGCACTGGCCTCGCTCAACCGGGGCCTGGGCAAGCTGGAGGTCGACAGCGCCCGGCTGGAACAGGACCTGGATCTCAATTGGGAAGTGCTGGCCGAACCGGTGCAGACCGTGATGCGGCGCCATGGCCTGGAAAACCCCTACGAACAGCTGAAAGCACTGACCCGGGGCAAACGCGTGGGCCGGGAAGAATTCGCTGCCCTGATCAACAGTCTGGACATTCCAACCGACGCCCGTAATTCCTTGCTGGCTCTGACTCCCCAATCCTACATTGGCCTGGCAGATCGGCTGGCGCGGGAACTCGCAAGCGGCGCCAACCCATCCAAAAACGGAGTGGAATGAATATCCCGGCCAACGGCTGGCCCCTGGCGGGAATGCCGGTTGAGGAGTTCCTGGGCGATTACTGGCAGAAGAAGCCCTGCCTGCTGCGGCAGGCGTTCCCCGGCTTTGAACCCGAGCTGGATGAAAACGACATCGCCGGCCTGGCCTGCGACGAGCTGGTGGAAGCACGGCTGGTAACCGGGGCCTTTGAGCGGGGTGACTGGACGGTCGAACATGGCCCTTTTGCCGAGGAAAAACTGGCTGGGCTGCCACAACAGGATTGGTGCCTGCTGGTGCAGGACGTTGAGAAACACTTCCCGCCGTTGCAGTCGCTCATGGCCCGGTTTGCCTTTCTGCCCTGCTGGCGCATCGATGACCTGATGGTCAGCGTCAGCGCGCCCGGCGGCTCGGTCGGCCCTCATGTGGACCAATACGACGTGTTCCTGCTGCAGGCTTCGGGGCAGCGCCGCTGGCAGGTTGCCAACCAGTTCGCGCCCGACCTGCTGCCGGATTGCGACCTGAAAGTGCTGCGGCAGTTCACGGCGGAACAGGAGTGGGTGCTGCAACCCGGCGACATGCTCTATCTGCCACCCGGCATCGCCCACTACGGGCTCGCCGTGGACCTGGGCATGACCTGGTCCATCGGCTTGCGCGCTCCCAGCCAGGCCGACCTGTTCCAGGCACTGGGCGACTGGCTGGCGGAACAACACCAGGAGGGACGGCGGTTCACCGACCCGCCGCTGCAGGCCTGCAACCGGCCCGGGGAGATTTCGGCGCCAGCCCTGCAGCAGTTGCGCGAGTTGCTTGATGTGGTTGGCCCGGGATCAGGAACTGCCGAACTGGACCTCGCTGGCTTCCTGGCCGCCTTTACCAGTCGTTACCGCCTGGCACACCAGCCAGCGCCACCGGAAGACGCGATGAGCTTGCCGGAGCTTTACCAGGCTCTCGATTCCGCCGGCCTGCAGCGTAATCCCTGGACCCGCCTGAACTGGATACGTGTCCCTGGGCAACCCGGCCGGGCCCGCCTGTTTGCCGCCGGTGAAGAATTCCCGTGCAGCCAGTCGCTGGCTGAAGCCCTGTGCAGTGTCAGCGTTCCGGTGTTGGACTTGCCGGGCCTCCCGCCGAACGACCATGAGACGCTGCTGCTGTTGTTGAACCAGGGCCACCTTTACCTGGCCGATCGCTGAAGCATGGGCAGGTTGCGATCCACGCCAGCACAACCCTGCCTGCGGCAGGTTGCCGCGTTGAATCATGCTGTTCCCGCCCCCATAAGCAAAGGGCTCAGTTATAATGTTCGATTGTGCCGGAAAGGAGTGATTTTTCCGGCTTTTTTGGCAACCCGGAAACATTCTCCCGGCACGGCGCCGGAATGTGTGATGAATAGGTTTTAGCGTGAATCGTAGTTTGCAGGAACTGAAGAATTCTTCCTATCTTTACGGCAGCAATGCGCCCTTGATCGAGGCCTGGTACGAGCAGTGGCTCGAGGAACCCGACAGTGTGCCGCACCAGTGGGCGGCCGAGTTCACTCGCATGCGTGATACCGCTGGCCACGCGGCGGGAAACGGCCAGGCCACCGAACGGGGCCACCTGGACGTGCAGGAAAAATTCCGCCTGCTGGGGCGCCTGGCCCCCACGCAGGAAGCGGACTACCGGGAATCCGACCACAAGCAGGCGGCCGTGCTCAAGCTGATTCACGCCTACCGCATTCGCGGCCATGAAACAGCGAAACTCGACCCGCTGGGCAAGCCCCATCGCGACCCGGTGCCGGACCTCACGCTGGAATTCAACGACCTGGGTGAAGCCGACCTCGATTCCTGGTTCGACACCGGCACGCTGGTTGCGCCCAAGCGCATGAAGCTGCGCGAAATCGTCGAACTGTGCCAGCGCGTCTACTGCGGCAGCATCGGCCTCGAGTACATGCACATCCATGACACCACCAAGCGCGACTGGCTGCAGAACCGCATGGAAGGCAGTGGCGGCATATATGACGTAAACGATGCTGAGCGGCTGCGTATCCTGGAGATGCTGACTGCCGCCGAGGGGCTCGAAAAATACCTTCACACCCGTTACGTCGGGCAGAAGAGGTTTTCCCTGGAGGGCGGCGACAGCCTGATCCCGCTGCTGCATGAAACCATGCTGCACGCCGGCGAACGCGGCGTGCAGGAAATCGTCATCGGCATGGCCCACCGCGGGCGCCTGAACGTGTTGGTCAACATCCTCGGCAAATCACCGGCCATGCTGTTCGCCGAGTTTGAGGGCAGCCTGGCCAAGCAGGACCCGCTGCGCTCCGGCGACGTGAAATACCACCTGGGCTTCGCTTCCGACATCCAGACGCCGGGTGGCCCGGTGCACATGGCGCTGGCGTTCAACCCCTCGCACCTGGAAATCGTCGACCCGGTGGTGGCCGGTTCGGCCCGCGCCCGCCAGGTGCGGCGCAAGGACACCACGCACGACCAGGTGATGCCCATCCTGATCCACGGCGATGCGGCATTTGCCGGCCAGGGCGTGGTGATGGAGCTGTTCCAGATGTCGGAAGTGCGCGGTTTTGCCGTGGGTGGAACCCTGCACATCGTGATCAACAACCAGGTCGGCTTCACCACCAGCAATCCGCTCGATGCGCGTTCAACCCCCTACTGCACGGCCGTGGCGAAGATGGTCAACGCGCCGATTTTCCACGTCAATGCGGATGATCCCGAAGCCGTCCACCACGTCATGAAAATTGCCTGCGACTTCCGCACCACGTTCAAGCGCGATGTGGTGATCGACCTGTTCTGTTACCGCCGGCACGGCCATAACGAAGCGGATGAGCCGGCCGCCACCCAGCCGCTGATGTACCAGGCGATCCGCAAGCTGCCGACCACGCGAAACAAGTACGCCGACGACCTCATCAGCCGCGGCATCATTGACAAGAATGTGCCGCAGCAAATGATGGACGAGTACCGCGAACAGTTGGACCGCGGCGACCAGGTGGCCGACGTCACCACCGAGCCTCGCACCAATGAATATGCCGCCAACTGGCGCAATTTCGGCCATGTCGAAGCACCCTGCAGTGTTGACACCACGGTGCCGGTGGCGCGGATTCGCGAACTCTCCGACCAGCTCACCACCATTCCGGAAGGTTTCAAGCTGCACCCGCGCGTAGCCAAGATCGTGGAAGACCGCATCCAGATGGCGCGCGGCGAACTGGACATGGACTGGGGCTTTGCCGAGACCATGGCCTACGCCAGCCTCATCGACCAGGGCACCCACCTCAGGCTGGTGGGCCAGGACTCGGGCCGTGGCACCTTCTTCCACCGCCACGCCGTGCTGCACAACCAGTTGGATGGTTCCACCCTGCTGCCGCTGGCCCGGCTGAGCCCGGACACCGATGTACTGGTGGTCGATTCACTGTTGTCGGAAGAGGCCGTGCTGGGTTTTGAGTACGGTTACGCCACCGCGGCGCCGGAAACCCTGGTGATCTGGGAGGCGCAGTTCGGCGATTTCGTCAACGGCGCGCAGGTGGTGATCGACCAGTTCATCAGCTCGGGCGAGGCCAAGTGGGGCCGGTTGTGCGGCCTGACCATGCTGTTGCCGCACGGCTATGAAGGCCAGGGCCCGGAACACTCCAGCGCCCGCCTGGAGCGCTTCCTGCAACTCTGTTCGCATCACAACATCCAGGTTTGCGTGCCCTCGACCCCGGCGCAGATGTTTCACCTGATGCGCCGGCAGGTGCTGCAGCCCACCCGCAAGCCGCTGATCGTAATGACGCCCAAGAGCCTGCTGCGCAGCAAGTCCTCCACTTCCAAACTGGAACTGTTGGAAAAAGGCTTTTTCCAGCGCGTCATCGGTGACCGTGGCCCCGGCGAAGCGGAAGAAATCAAGCGCGTGGTGCTATGCTCCGGCAAGGTGTACTACGACCTGGCCGAGAAGCGCGACGAAGCCGGCACCCGCGAAGTTGCTGTGATGCGGCTGGAGCAGCTCTACCCGTTCCCGCTGGAGGATGTCCGCAGCTTCATCGCCGAATTCCCCAATGCCACCGAGGTGGTGTGGTGCCAGGAAGAGCCACAGAACCAGGGCGCCTGGTACCAGATTCGTCATCACCTTCAGGCCTGCGTGGGCAATCGCGAACTGAAGTACGCGGGCCGCGAAAGCTCGGCTTCACCGGCCGTCGGTTACTACAAGATCCACCTGGAGCAGCAGGAAGAGCTGGTGCGCCAGGCCCTTACCGGCCGCGTGGCCGAACCCAACCCATCTTCTGATACCTGACCGAATTCAAACAGGAAATCATTCATGACCATTGAAGTTAAAGTGCCTGTACTGCCCGAGTCGGTTGAAGACGCGGTCATCGCCGCCTGGCACAAGAAACCCGGCGACACCCTGCGCCGCGACGAAAACCTGCTGGACCTGGAAACCGACAAGGTGGTGCTGGAAGTGCCCTCGCCGGTTGATGGTGTGCTGAAGGAGATCAAGGCCGAAGCCGGCGCCACGGTGCTGAGCAATGACCTGCTGGCCCTGATTGAGGAAGGCGCGGCGGCGGATTCGTCATCCGGTGAACAGGAAGGCGGGGAACAGCCCGGCAAGGCGGCCGGTGCACAGCCTGAACAGGATACGCCCGAACCCCCCAGGCCGGCGACTGCTCCGGCTGCGGCCCAATCCACGACAGGCAACAAGTCGGACGGCAGCAAGCTCAGCCCGGCTGCCCGGCGTGCCGCCGAGGAGGAAAAAGTCGACACCAGCAAAATCGCCGGCAGTGGCCGTGGCGGCCGCATCACCAAGGGCGACATCCTGAGTTATACCCGCGCGGGTGGTTCGCGCCAGGAAGAGCGGGTGAAGATGACGCGTTTGCGCAGCAAGATCGCGGAGCGCATGAAGGAGGCGCAGAACACCGCCGCCATCCTCACCTCGTTCAACGAGGTGGACCTGAAGGCCGTGATGGACCTGCGCAGCAGGTACAAGGATGAGTTCATCAAACGCCATGGCATCAAGCTGGGTTTCATGTCGTTCTTCGTGAAAGCCTGCTGCCATGCATTGCGGCAGTTCCCGGTGGTCAATGCGTCCATCGATGGCGATGAAATCGTCTACCACAATTACCAGGACATCGGCATCGCGGTCTCAACCGAGCGCGGTTTGATGGTGCCCATCATCCGCAACGCCGAAAACCTGGGCCTGGCCGAAATCGAACAGGCCATCGAGCATTACGCACTTTCGGCGCGCGATGGCAGCATCAAGCTGGAAGACCTGCAGGGCGGCACCTTCTCCATCACCAACGGCGGCATTTTCGGCTCGCTGCTGTCCACGCCGCTGCTGAACCCCCCGCAGAGCGCCATCCTGGGCATGCACAACATCAAGGAACGTCCTGTGGTCGTGGACGGTGAAATCGTCATACGCCCCATGATGTACATCGCACTGAGTTACGACCACCGGATCATCGATGGCAAGGACGCGGTGCAGTTCCTGGTGGCGGTCAAAGAGGCGCTGGAAGATCCGGCCCGCCTGTTGCTGAATATCTGAGGTATTGGAAATGAGTGAATCGTTTGACGTCATCGTCATCGGCGGCGGACCGGGTGGTTACGTGGCCGCCATACGCGCCGCGCAACTGGGCCTGAAAACCGCCTGCGTGGACATGTATTCGGGCAAGGATGGCAAAGCCGCTCCAGGCGGCACCTGCCTGAACGTGGGCTGCATTCCTTCCAAGGCCCTGCTGGATTCCAGCAAGCATTTCCATCACGTGACCCATGAGTTCGCCGACCATGGCATCGCGGTGAAAGATGCCACCATCGATATCGGCAAAATGATTGCCCGCAAGGACGATGTCGTGAAGAAACTCACGGGCGGCGTCACCCAGTTGTTCAAGGGTAACAAGGTCACTTTCTACCATGGCAAGGGCAAGCTGCTGGCCGACCGGAAAGTGGAAGTCAGCCCGGCGGATGGTTCGGAAAAGTCCAGCCTCAGCGGCAAGAGCATCATCCTGGCATCGGGGTCCGTACCCATCGCCATTCCCAACGTCGACTTTGACGGCGAGTACATCGTGGACAATGTCGGCGCCCTGGATTTCACCAGCGTACCCAAACGGCTGGGCGTGATCGGCGCCGGTGTCATCGGCGTGGAGCTCGGCTCGGTGTGGAGCCGCCTCGGCTCCGAAGTGACGCTGCTGGAGGCGCTGGACGGTTTCCTGCCCACCGCGGACGCGCTCATCAGCCAGCAGGCGTTACGCGAATTCAGGAAACAGGGCCTGGACTTCCGCTTCGGCACGAAGGTCAAAAGCGCCAGGGTGAACAAGAAGGAAGTGGTGGTCACGCTGGAAGACAAGGACGGCGAGAGTGAGATCACTTTTGACCGGCTGCTGGTGGCCGTTGGCCGCAAACCCTATACCGATGGCCTGCTGGCGGATGAGAGCGGCGTGAAACTGACCGAACGCGGCCAGATCCAGGTGGATGAACAATCGCGCACCACCGCGCCCGGCGTCTGGGCCATCGGCGATTGCGTGCGTGGCCCGATGCTGGCGCACAAGGCTTCCGAAGAAGGGATCGCCGTGGCTGAACTGATTGCCGGCAAACCGGCGCATATCCACTTCGACACCGTTCCCTGGGTGATTTACACCGATCCGGAAATCGCCTGGGTGGGCAAGACCGAGGACGAACTGAAGAAAGCCGGTGTGAATTACCGCAGCGGCAGCTTCCCTTACGCCGCCAACGGCCGCGCCCTGGCGGGTGGCCATACCGCCGGCGTGGTCAAGATGCTGGCTGATGCCGACAGCGATGAGATTCTCGGCGTGCACATCTTCGGCGCCAATGCGTCCGAACTCATCGCCGAGTGCGTGGTGGCCATGGAGTTCCATGGCGCCGCGGAAGACCTGGCGCGGATCGTCCATGCCCACCCCACCCTGTCCGAATCCGTGCACGAAGCCGCGCTGAACCTCGACGGACGGGCCATTCACCGGGGCAACCGTTGAGCGCCCGGCCGGACACATTCCGCGCGTTCCGCATTCACGATGATGGCCCCGGCCACCGCGCCGGCATCGAACAGCTGAAGGTCGATGATCTTTCCGCCGGCGACCTGCTGGTGCGCGTGGAGTTTTCCTCGGTCAACTACAAGGACGCCCTGGCCGGCACGGCCAAGGGGAAAATACTGCGGCGCTTTCCGCTCAACGGCGGAATCGACCTGGCGGGCGAAGTGGTGCAGTCCGGCTCCGACCGTTTCCAGGCCGGGGACCGGGTGATTGTCACCGGCTGCGGCCTGTCAGAGACCCGCGATGGCGGCTACAGCGAACTGGCACGGGTCAACAGCAGCGATGCCGTGCCTTTGCCGGCGGGCCTGAGCAGCCGCGAAGCGATGATCCTGGGCACGGCAGGTTTCACCGCGGCGCTCAGCCTGCACCGCATGGAGGTCAATGGCCAGACACCGGATGGCGGCCCCATCGTGGTTACCGGAGCTACCGGCGGCGTGGGCAGTATCGCCATCAACCTGCTCACGCGCGCAGGCTATGAAGTGCACGCCATCAGCGGCAAAACCAGCGACTTTGACTGGCTGGAAAGCCTGGGCGCGAAACAGTGCATCTCCCGGCATGAGCTGCACTGGGGCCAGAATGCATTGGAAAAAGCCATCTGGGCCGGCGCCATCGACAATGTCGGCGGCGACATGCTGGCCGGGCTCACTCGCGTCATCAACCTGTGGGGCAACATTGCCTGTTGCGGGATGGCAGGCAGCCCTGGCCTGCACACCACCGTGTTCCCGATGATCCTTCGCGGTGTCAGCCTGCTGGGGATCAGTTCGGCCAACTGCCCCCATGAAACCCGCGTAAGCCTGTGGGACCGGCTGGCCAACGAATGGAAACCGCCGCAACTGCAGGAAATCCTCATGCTGGAAACCGGCCTGGACGATTTGCCGAAGGTATTTGACCGGATGCTCGAGGGCGGCAGCCGTGGCCGTACTCTGGTGTGCCTGTGAGCGCAGCCAACCATTTCACAAACCGGCCGGATTGCTGCATAATCCTTACCTGAACGACAGGTTCGCCCACAACGATTGTCATTGCAAAGGGAAGCGGGGATGCTCAAAGTTCTGATCGTCGATGATTCTCCAGCACAGGTGCTGAATTTCTGCCGGATCGTGGAGCAGGCCGGGCACAAGCCTCTGGTCGCTCACTCGGGCGAACAGGCCATCGAACTGGCCCATGAGGAAAAGCCGCAACTGATCCTGATGGACATCATCATGCCCGGAATGAACGGTTACCAGGCCACCCGGCGCCTGAGCCGGGATGAACGCACCCGTGACATTCCCGTCATCATGGTCAGCTCGCGCAGCAGTGAAACCGACCGCGCCTGGGGCATGCGCCAGGGCGCCCGCGACTACATCACCAAGCCCGTTGACGAACACACCCTGCTGAATGCCATTTCCGGCGCGATTGCCGCCTGACCGGCAGAATCCCGGGTTTCCTTTCCTGTTGGGCCCTGCCCGCGATGGTTTTTTGGGCTTGTTTTTTGCCCCGGTCGCTACTATCTGAATGAAAGCAGCGTGGTTTCCGCGCGCGGCGAAGTGCAACACCCAAACCTGTTTCCAACCATACAAAATGATTTTTCAGGAGTAGATCAATGACCATCAAAGTGGGCGACAAGATTCCGGCAGTGAAACTGAACGTCATGTCCGATACCGGGCCGGCTGCAGTTGCCACCGATGAATTTTTTGCGGGCAAGAAAGTCGTGCTGTTTTCCGTTCCAGGCGCCTTCACGCCCACCTGCTCGGCCAAGCACCTTCCCGGGTTCGTCACGCACGCGGATGAAATACTGGCCAAGGGTGTGGATGCGATTGCCTGCGTTTCCGTCAACGATGTGTTTGTCATGAATGCCTGGGGCAAGAGCGCCAACGCCGGCAAGCTGCACATGCTGGCGGACGGCAATGGCGAATTCGCCAGGGCGCTGGGCCTGGAACTGGACGCCAGCGGCTTCGGCATGGGGCAGCGTTCGCAACGATTTGCCCTGGTCGCGGAAGACGGTGTGGTCAAGGAATTGTTCGTCGAGGCTCCGGGAGAATTCCGGGTCAGCAGCGCCGAACACGTACTGGCTTCGCTGTAAGCGAACCGGCATGCAGGCGTACCCACACCACTACCGGGCTGCAGCCAGCGCCAGCGGTTCGGACTCCGTCCAGGTCAGCAGCCCGGGGCTGGAAACCTTTCGCAGCGCTCCACCCGCCGAGTTCGGCGGGCCGGGCAACCAGTGGTCGCCGGAAACCCTGCTGATGGCGGCTGTCGCCGATTGCCTGGTGATGACCTTCCAGGCCATCGCCCGGGCTTCGAAATTCGACTGGCTGGACCTGCACTGTGAAGTTGAAGGGGTACTGGACCGGGTGGAACGCGTAACCCGGTTTACTTCCTACGATATCCGCGTCCGGCTGACCATCCCTGCCGGAGCCGACGAGCACAAGGCACGGCAGATCCTGGAGAAGTCGGAATCGGCTTGCCTGATCAGCAATTCACTCAACGGCGAGAAAACCCTGCATATCGAGCTGCAGTTGGCTTGATCTTTCGCTCACAAAAAAGGGCTGCCTGGGCAGCCCTTTTCATTTGATCATTCGAACGCTATTCAGCCTCGGCTGCTTCCACGCCTTCGGCCACTTCATCCGATTCGTCCGCGGCGATCCGCGCCAGACCCACGAGTTTCTCACCATCCCGCAGCCGGATCAGGGTGACGCCCTGGGTGTTTCGGCCCAGCGTGGATATGCCTGCGACGGAAGTCCTCACCAGCGTGCCGCCATCCGAGATCAGCATGATGTCGTCTTCATCGCTGACCTGCTTGGCAGACACCAGCGCGCCATTGCGCTCGGAAGTCTGGATGCCGATCACGCCCTGGCCGCCTCGGCCCTGCGGTGAATGCTCTTCCTGCCGGGTGCGCTTGCCATAGCCGTTTTCGGTAACGGTGAGGATATCGCCCTCGCCCAGCACCATCATGGACACGACCCGCTGGCCATCCTGCAAGCGGATGCCAATCACACCCCGCGCCACCCGACCCATGGAGCGCACATCGGATTCCGGGAACCGGATGCATTTGCCCGAACTGGAGAACAGCATGATGTCGGCCTTGCCGTCGGTCAGTTCAACGCCGATGAGTTCATCGTCCTCCGGCAGGTCGATGGCCCAGATGCCATTGGCGCGCGGGCGGGAGTATTCCGACAATGGCGTTTTCTTGACGATGCCGTTACGTGTGGCAAAGAACACGAAGAGGTCATCCGGGTAATCACGCACCGGCAGCACGGCGCTCACGCGCTCATCCTTCTCCAGCGGCAGCAGGTTGACGATGGGCTTCCCGCGGCTGGTGTGGCTGGCCTGCGGCAGTTCATACACTTTCAGCCAGTGGATCTTGCCGTTGCTGGTGAAGCACAGCAGCGTATCGTGCGTGTTGGCCACGAAAATCTTGTCGATGAAATCCTCATCCTTCACCTTGGTGGCCGACTTGCCGGTGCCGCCGCGGCGCTGCGCCTGGTAACGATCCAGCGCCTGCGACTTGGCATAACCGCCGTGCGACAACGTGACCACCACGTCCTCTTCGGTGATCAGGTCTTCCATGCTCAGGTCCAGGCGGCTTTGCAGAATTTCGGTACGGCGCTCGTCGCCATACTCCTGCTCGATGGCCACCAGTTCCTCGCGGATCACCTGCATCAAGCGCTCCGGCCGTGACAGGATGTCCAGCAGGTCGCGCACCGCATGCAGCAGCGCTTCGTATTCCTGCGTCAGCTTTTCCTGCTCCAGGCCGGTAAGGCGATGCAGGCGCAGGTTGAGGATTTCCTGGGCCTGGACCGGCGACAGCTGGTAACCGTCTTCGTGCAGGCCATACATCGGATCCAGGTTTTCCGGGCGCGAGGCATCCGCCCCGCCCTGCCCCAGCATGGCCGCAACCACGCCCGGATCCCAACGGCGCGCCTGCAGGGCATCGCGCGCGTCGGCCGGCGTGGATGAAGACTTGATCAATTCAATCACTTCATCAAGGTTCGCCAGGGCTACCGTGAGGCCTTCCAGCACATGGGCGCGTTCCCGCGCCTTGCGCAGTTCAAACAGGGTGCGGCGGGTAACCACTTCGCGGCGGTGGGCAATGAAGGCCTCCAGCATTTCGCGCAGGTTGAGCAGCCGCGGCTGGCCTTCCACCAGCGCCACCATGTTGATGCCGAACACCGACTGCATGGCGGTCTGTTTGTACAGGTTGTTGAGGATGACTTCGGGAACTTCGCCACGGCGCAGTTCGATCACCACGCGCATGCCGTCCTTGTCGGACTCGTCGCGCAGCTCGGTAATGCCGTCGAGTTTCTTTTCCTTCACCAGTTCGGCGATCTTTTCCAGCAACCGCGCCTTGTTCACCTGGTAGGGCAGTTCGTTGACAATCAGGCTCTGCTTGCCGGAGGCTTCGTGGGTTTCCACTTCGGTGCGGGCACGCAGGTAGATCCGCCCACGCCCGGTGTGATACGCCTCGTGGATACCCTGGGCGCCGTTGATGATGCCTGCGGTCGGGAAGTCCGGACCGGGCAGATGTTCCATCAAGCCGTCAATGCCGATGTCCGGGTTGTCGATCAAGGCCAGGGTGGCGGCGATGACTTCCCGCAGGTTGTGCGGCGGAATATTGGTGGCCATGCCCACCGCGATACCGGCCGAACCGTTGACCAGCAGGTTGGGAACCCGCGCCGGCAATACCTGCGGCTCATGTTCGGATTCGTCGTAATTGGGTATGAAGTCGACCGTTTCCTTGTCGAGGTCGGCCAGCAGCTCGTGCGCCAGCTTGGACATGCGCACTTCGGTGTAACGCATGGCCGCGGCCGCATCGCCGTCCACCGAACCGAAATTGCCCTGGCCATCCACCAGCATGTAGCGCATGGCGAAGGGCTGGGCCAGGCGCACGATGGTGTCGTACACCGCGGTGTCTCCGTGCGGATGGTATTTGCCGATTACGTCACCCACCACGCGGGCGGATTTTTTGTAGGGTTTGTTGTAGTCGTTACCCAGCACCGACATGGCGAACAACACACGCCGATGCACGGGTTTCAGGCCATCACGGACGTCCGGCAGGGCACGCCCGACGATGACACTCATGGCGTAGTCCAGGTAGGACTTCCGCATCTCGTCTTCGAGATTTACCTGCAGCACTTCTTTGGCAAGGTCAGCCATATATCAAACCATCTCAGATATCTGATTTATCTTATTGATTAATATGAATTATTTATAATTATTTTTGTTGCGAAAGACAGGCCGTCAAAGGCTTCGAACAAGCGCAGAATCTTACCACAGAAATCGGCTCGAAACCCGCCTGCAAAACCTGATCGACAGCCAGGGGAAACTCCCGCCAGTGGGCGTGTCGATGACAGATTACCGGCAAAAACTGGCGGCCTGGCGGGCACGCCTTTATGATGCGGACTTTCCACCCTGATTTACGCGAGGCTTACTCAATGACCCGAACTTTTACTGCGCTCCTGGCAGCATCCGCCGTGTTGCTCAGCCTGAGCAGCCTGCACCCCCGTTCCGCACTCGAAGCACAGCAGCCGGCAACCAGCAGCAATCCCCAGGTCGTGATTCACACCAGCATGGGGGACATCGGCCTGGAGCTCTATGCCGACAAGGCGCCGGTGTCGGTAGAAAACTTCATCCGTTACGCCAACAGCGGTTTCTACGATGGCACCATCTTCCACCGTGTGATCAGCCACTTCATGATCCAGGGTGGCGGATTGACCCCCGACCTGAAGGACAAGCCGACATCCGAACCCATCGTCAATGAAGCCATCAACGGGCTTTCCAACAAGCGTGGCACCATCGCCATGGCCCGTACCGGCAACCCGCATTCGGCCACGTCGCAGTTTTTCATCAACGTGCAGGACAACGGCAACCTGGATTACACCGACCAGAACAGTTCGCGCGGCTGGGGCTACGCCGTGTTCGGCAAAGTGACGTCCGGAATGGATGTGGTTGACAAAATCCGCTTCGTGGAAACCAAAACCGTGCCACCCTACAGCGATGTGCCGGTTGAGCCGGTGGTGATCAACTCGGTGGACGTGATCACCGCGGAAAGCGCCCAGTGAGCCTGGTCGGCTGATGGCCACCCTGTTCATTTCCGACCTGCACCTGGAAGACCGGAGGCCGGAAATAACGGCCCAGCTGGTCGGGTTCCTGCAGGGGCCGGCGCGGCAGGCGGATGCCCTGTACATCCTCGGTGACCTGTTTGAATTCTGGATCGGCGATGATGTGGTGAACGGAACGGCCAAAACAGTGGCCGGGGAATTGCGCGCGCTGGCCGACAGCGGCGTGCCGGCCTATTTCCAGCACGGCAACCGCGACTTCCTGGTCGGCGATCACTACGCCGCCATGGCCGGCTTGCAACTGCTGCCGGAAACGGTAACCATTGACCTTTATGGCCGGCCCACGTTGCTGTTGCACGGCGACACCCTGTGCACCGACGATGTGGAATATCAGGCCTTTCGCCGGCAGGTGCGCAACCCGGCTTTCCAGCAAATGTTCCTGGGCCAGACGGTGGAGCAAAGGCTGGCCATGGCGGCCAGTGCCCGAGACGCCAGCAAACAACATACCGGCAATTCAGCCATGGCCATCATGGACGTGAACGACAAAGCCGTGACTGCGGCATTCGCGGCCGCCGGCACACAGCACATGATCCACGGCCATACCCACCGGCCGGCGGTGCACCAGCATCACCTGCCGGACGGCCAGGTGGCCGAGCGCATCGTGCTGGCCGACTGGTACCGCAGCGGCAGCTACCTTCGAGTGGACCAGGACGGTGCCGTCTCCATTCCACTGGCGGCCCGATGACGCTCAGCCATCCAACCGGAAGCAGCGTATTTTCAGGGGCCAGCTGACGGTCAGCTTGTCTTGCTCGCCCCAGGCCGGGACAAACACCTGCTGCCAGGCGCTGACCGGATCATCCCCCTTTTCCGCGATGTATCGCTGCACCGCCGACCAGGTACGCAGGTAACCCAGCAGGTCATCCAGGCTCCACTGCAGCCTCAATACAAACTCCGGCACGGCGATTTCCGGCCACGGAAATTGCAGGCTTCGATAAGCCGTTTCCACCAGCTTGCGTTCAGGCGGCCAGTATGGCCCGATCGGCCCCGAGTAGAACTCCCGCACCACGCGGTCGACTCCCGGTTTGACTTCGGCCAGGGCGTAGGTCCAAATGGCCAGCAGGCCGCCCGGTTTCAACACCCTGGCAGCCTCGGCCACGAACGCATCATGGTCGAACCAGTGATAGGCCTGCGCCACTGTAATCAGATCGACACTGTGGTCATTCAGGGAGCTGGTTTCCGCCGTTTCCACCCGGTATTCGATGTTGGCCATATGCCTGGCGTGGGCTATCTGCTCGGCGCTGCCGTCAGTGGCAATCACCCGGCGAAATCGCCCGGCCAATTCCACAGCGGCCTGGCCATTACCGGTGGCCACGTCCCAGGCCAGTTCCCTTGCCGCGCATTGGCTGGCCAGCCAGTCATACAGCGCTGCGGGATAGGCTGGTCGGTAGCGCGCATAAGCCGCTGCATGGCCGGAAAAATGGTCCTTGAATCCCCCCGCTTCCAATTGGCTCATTGCAACTTCCCCAGCGCCGCCATCTCGACATCGCTGAAGCCTGCCTGCAACCGCGCATCGAGGTTGAAAGGACCGCGCACCGTGCCGCTGTAACGGCTTTCCAGCAGATGCAAAAAAGTACTTTCCGGTTCCTTGCCTTCGCGCGCGCAGCACCAGCGGAACCAGCGGCTGCCGATGGCTACGTGTCCGACCTCCTCATCCAGTATCACCCGCAGGACCGCCACGGTTTCGGTGTCGCCAACCGACTGCAGCCGCTCCATCATGGCGGGTGTGACATCCAGGCCGCGGGCTTCCAGCACGCGCGGCACCAGCGCCATGCGCACCAGGCAGGAGTCGGTGGTCTTCTCCGCCATCTCCCACAGGCCGTTGTGGGCCGGATGGTCGCCGTACCCGGCACCAAGCTGACGCAGTCGCGCCTGCAGCAGCTGGAAATGCCGCGCTTCATCGGCGGCCACGGACAACCAATCGGAATAATAGTCCGGCGGCATGTCGCGAAAGCGGCAAACCGCATCCAGCGCCAGGTTGATGGCATTGAATTCGATATGGGCGATGGCATGGATCAGTGCGACCCTGCCCGCCTCGGTACCCAGGCGGCGGCGCGGTACTCGCGAGGGATCAATCAGGGCCGGCTGTTCGGGCCGGCCCACGGAATCGACCGGGGGAACGGGTGCGTCGTGGTCCCACTCGAACTGCCCTGCGCTAACGGCAGCGGACAGCTCCGCTACCGCTGCACATTTTTCTCCCGGCTCGCGCGAGGCCAGGCAGCCGGCCGCTGCACTGAAGATTCCCGGCTGCACGAGCGCCTGGCCAAAAGTTACAGGCGTGCGATCAGCGCGTCGGCGAACCCGGAGGTGGAAACCTCGGTGGCGTTTTCCATCTGCCGGGCAAAGTCATAGGTCACAATGCCTTCGGCCACGGTTTTGGCGAAGGCCTGGCTGATCAGCGCAGTGACTTCCTTCCAGCCGATGTATTCAAACATCATGGAGCCGGAGAACATCAGCGAACTCGGATTCACCTTGTCCTGGTTGGCGTACTTCGGCGCCGTGCCGTGTGTGGCCTCAAACACCGCGATATGATCGGCCATGTTGGCACCCGGAGCGATGCCCATGCCGCCAACTTCCGCGGCCAGCGCATCGGACAGGTAGTCACCGTTGAGGTTCATGGTGGCCAGCACCTCGAATTCGGCCGGGCGCAGCTGCATCAGCTGGAACATGATGTCGGCGATGCGGTCGTTGATGACGATCTTGCCTTCCGGCCGTTTACCGTTGTACTTCGACCACAGCTCGTCTTCGCTGATGGTGACATCGCCGAATTCCTCGCGCGCCACCTCGTAGCCCCAGTTGCGGAAGGCGCCTTCGGTGAACTTCATGATGTTGCCCTTGTGCACCAGGGTGACGCTGGTCTTGCCGTTGTCGATAGCATACTGGATGGCTTTCCGAACAAGGCGTTTGGAGCCAAAAGCCGAAATCGGCTTGATGCCGAGGCCGGCGCCTTCAAAGAATTCGGCGCCCATTTCCTCGCGCAGGAATTTCGCCAGTTTTTCATTTTCCGCCGTGCCGGACTGGTACTCGATGCCGCAGTAAACATCTTCGGTGTTCTCGCGGAAGATCACGCAGTTCACATCTTCCGGATGCCGCATGGGCGACGGCACGCCCTTGAAGTATTCCACCGGACGTACGCAGGCATACAGGTCCAGCTCCTGGCGCAGGGATACGTTAAGCGAACGGAAACCACCGCCCACCGGAGTGGTCAGTGGGCCCTTGATGGCCACGATGAGTTCCTTGATCGCATCCAGGGTTTCGGCCGGAAAATAATCGCCGTCGTAAATGCCGGCGGCTTTTTCACCGAGATACAACTCTGCCCAATGCACTTTGCGTTTGCCGCCGTACGCCTTTTCCACGGCCGCATCCCAGACCCGCATGGACGCTTTGGTGATATCCGGGCCGATGCCGTCGCCTTCGACAAACCCGAGAATGGGGTTGTCAGAAACCTGCAGCCGGTTTTCCTTGATGGTGATTTTGTCCCCGGTTTGCGGGATTTTGATATGGCGATAGCTCATGTGCTGTATTCCTCGTTGCGAATGAATGGCTGAATTGAAAAGCAGCTTGCCATTATAGATGAGCCGGAGTCAGCTTGTGTGCTTCTTGCCTGCTTTAAATCAAATTGCAGCGGAATTGCTGCCGAAAGATGGCTGCCGAAGTCGAAATCCGCCAGTACTCGCCCGGCCGCGTCAGCTTAACTTCGATTTAAACCGGTGCTGGCATAATGCCGCCTGCAGTCGGTGCGGCGATCGGCCATGGATGCAGTGACGTTTCAATCAGCGCGCAAACCCGCGGACATGGCTTTCCTGGCCATGGCCGTGCTGGTGCATGCTGCGCTGTTGCTGGTGCCGCTGGCAGACTGGCGGGACCCGGCGTCGACGGCAACCCCAAGGCTGACGGTGGACCTGCGACAACTTCCTCCACCCGTGGATGCAGAACCCCGCACCCCTCAAGCCCAACCAGCGGTTCCGGCAGAGCCGGAACCCGCCAGGGAATCGATTCGCCAACCTGAGCCGGAACAACGCCGCACCGCCAGGATTTTGCCGGATGAGCTACCCCCGCAGCCGGATGATACTCAGCCGCAAGAACCGGAGGCGGTTACCGAGCGGATATCAGCCCGCCAATTGCGCGAACTGGTGAGGCAATCCGCGCTACCCAGGGATGATGACGGTCCATCCCGCAACCTGGGCAGCGCCAAACCCTGGCAACCGCCCGCCAACTGGAAGAAACATGCCGGGGCGCCTTACCTGGCGGAATCCGAAAACACCTTCAACGGCATGACCGCACCCGAAGAGGTTGAGATTGTCGATCGCTGGACGGAAGCCGACGGCAGTCACAACGTGGTGGTCAACCTGCCCAATGGCGACACGGTCTGCGGCCGTGCTGAACCCTATAACCCCATGCAACCGCTGGTGGAGCCGGTGATGATGTTTCACCCTTGCGGTGGTGGGGGCAAGCGTACCTTCAGCATGCCGGAACGCTACCGCAAGGGGCAGTAACCCAGCCCCTGGCGAATTCCGCCATCCCTTGGGCAGATCCGCTGATTCAACGTTTGATCCGCGCTTCCCGATTATTCGCGAGTGGCCTGAAGGCCGCATGAGCCGGGAGCTTCCGAACCACTTCCATGAATGGCACGAATTCTGCATAAAACTATCCCGGAACGATCGCAAATAAAGGAGGAAACCATGGGCAGTGGATCATGTGGCAACATCCTGGCCGCACTGGCCAGTTTTTTCATTCCCGGCCTGGGGCAATTGCTGCAAGGCCGCTGGATTCTGGCCGCTTTCATGTTCCTGCTCACCGCCCTGCTGTGGCTGGTACTGCTGGGCTGGATCATTCACCTCTGGTCCATCATCGACGCAGCGGTTTACAAGGGTGAAGCCAGCTGGAATGACCGATACGCGCGCGAAGATTACCGCGGGCGGGGCTATTACCGGCGCGTGTACTGAGGCAGGCACGTCCTGGGGGCGGGTTCTGTTGCGCAGACGGATTTGCGCAACGGCATCCCGGCAGGCACCATGCAGCAAACCTGCTTTGGAGAGCCTGCTTGAGCCCGAAATCATCCACCACCATCCGTCCGGCGCAAGTCGGGGACTGCGGCCTGATCCTGTTTTTCATCCAGGCCCTGGCCGACTACGAAAAGCTGCTGGACCAGGTTGTGGCCACCGAGGAACAACTGCGCGCCACCCTGTTCGGCCCACAGCCCGGCGCCGAAGTCCTGATTGCAGAATTTGAAGGACAACCGGCGGGATTCGCCCTGTTCTTCTCCAATTACTCCACCTTCCTGGGCCAACCCGGAATCTACCTTGAAGATCTGTTCGTGTTGGAAGAATTCCGCGGACATGGCCTGGGCAAGGCCTTGCTGGCGTACCTGGCCGCGCTGACGGTGGAGAGGAACGGCGGCCGGCTGGACTGGTCGGTACTGGACTGGAACACGCCTGCCATTGATTTTTACCACAGCATCGGCGCCCGGCCGCTGGATGAATGGACCCAGTTCCGCCTGACGGGGCCGGCTTTGCTGAAGCTGGCGGAACAGGCCCGACATGGGTAACAATTCACTGGCCTCCCGGCCCAGCTGCTGACTGAAGGTAAAACCATGTTCTACAAGCCCATGTTGCTGCCCCTTCTGGCCCAGGTGCTTCTCACCTTCCTGGTGTGGTCCTACCTGTACATAACTCGGGTTGCGGAAATGAAGCGGAAGAGCATCCACCCGCAGTCACTGAACGTGCGTTCCAGGTTACAGGAACTGCTCACCGAGTCCGCCGCGCCTGCCAACAACTTCATGAACCTGCTGGAAATGCCGGTGCTGTTTTACCTGGCGGTGCTGCTGTCGCTGATCCTGCTGGTGCAGGACGAGGTGCTGGTGATACTGGCCTGGCTGTATGTGGCCCTGCGGTACGTTCACAGCCTGATTCACTGCACCTACAACAAGGTCATGCACCGCTTCCAGGTTTACTTCATCAGCTGCATCGTGTTACTGCTCATCTGGCTGCGCCTGGCGGCCTATATCCTGTCGCAGTGATTCGCCATGAATGAATCAAGCGTAGAATCGATTGGCACCGGTGTTTCCGGGGGCTGCCTGTGCGGTGCTGTGCGCTTTGGCGCCAGCCTGCCGGAAAAATGGTGCGCGCACTGCCACTGCACCATGTGCCGGCGCCAGCACGGCGCGGGTTACGTTACCTGGGTGGGCTTTCACTCCAACCAGCTACAGTTGAACGATCCGCAGGCGGCGCTGCAATGGCACGAATCCTCACCGGGCGCACGCCGCGGCTTTTGCCGCATCTGCGGCAGCAGCCTGTTCTTCGAGTCACAGAAATGGCCGGACGAAACTCACATTGCGCTGGGCTGCATCGACGAACCGCACTCCTTTACGCCGAAGGCGCATGCGTTCTTCGACACGCGTGTGAGCTGGATGGCCATTGATGAGCGGCTGAAGGTCTTTCCCTGATACCGGGATCAGCGCGAGCGATGTGAGGCCTGCCTCCATTGAATGCTTCGTCCCATTGGTCTGTAGCAAGCCGGATGGCGGCAAGGCCATTTGGTCTGCTTCCTCACTTCGATCGAGCCAGCACCTGGTATTCCCCCCGCGTCCCGTATCCG
>CAYYCX010000063.1:0-24447 GCA_964470455.1 uncultured Wenzhouxiangellaceae bacterium | reverse complement strand
GCCGGTGGATTCCGACCAGCTGATGTTCTACAAGGAAGACCAGAAAGGCCAGATCCTGCAGGAAGGGATCACCGAAGCAGGAGCCATGTCGTCGTGGATAGCGGCAGCCACCAGTTATTCCAGCAGTGGCGTCACCATGATCCCGTTTTTCATTTTCTATTCCATGTTTGGTTTCCAGCGCATCGGCGACCTGACCTGGCTGGCCGGCGACATGCGCGCCAAGGGCTTCCTGCTGGGCGGCACAGCCGGGCGAACCACGCTGAACGGTGAAGGGTTGCAGCATGAAGACGGCAACAGCCACATGATGTCGGGCATGATTCCCAACTGTGTTTCCTATGACCCGGCGTTCGCCTTTGAAGTTGCCGTCATCATCCAGGATGGCATGCGCCGCATGTACCAGGAGCAGGAGGATGTGTATTACTACATCACCCTGATGAACGAGAACTACACCCATCCGGACATGCCGGAGGGCGCCGAGGAGGGCATACGCAAGGGTCTCTACCAGCTGAAGAAAGGCGGCGACCACGGGCGCAAAGTGCAGTTGCTGGGCTCGGGCACCATCCTGCGTGAAAGCATCGCCGCGGCCAACATCCTGGAGCAGGATTTCGGCATCTCAGCTGACATCTGGAGCGCTACCAGCTTCACCGAGTTGCGGCGCGACGGCGTGGATTGCGCACGCTGGAACCGGCTGAACCCCGAGAAGGAACCGCGCATTCCGTGGATCACCCGCTGCCTGGCCGACCAACCCGGGCCGGTGGTTGCCGCCAGCGACTACGTGCGCGGTTTTGCCGACCAGATACGCGGTTTCCTGCCCAACCAGGATTACATCGTGCTGGGCACCGACGGCTTTGGCCGCTCGGACAGGCGTGAGCGGCTGCGTAAATTCTTCGAAGTCGACCGGTTCAATATCGCTTATGCAGCGATTTACGCCCTGTACCGCAAGGGACAGTTTGGTCAGAGTGAGTTGCTGGCCGCGCGCGAAAAACTGGGGCTGGATCCGGACAAGGCCAACCCTGCGCGCGCATGAATGAAATGGGGGCCGGCCGGATGTGCAATGGTAATGAGCAATGGAGCGCCACGTGAGTAAGACCATCGAGATCAGGGTGCCGGACATCGGTGATTTTGAAGCGGTACCGGTTATCGAGCTACTGGTCGCCGTGGGCGACGAAGTGAAGGTCGAACAGTCGCTGATCACCCTGGAAAGCGACAAGGCCACCATGGAAGTCCCGTCGCCGCAGGCGGGCGTCATCAGGGAACTCAAACTCGCTGTAGGCGATGAAGTGTCAAAAGATGACCTGGTCGCGATCCTTGAAGTGAGTGAAACCCAAGGGAATGAATCTTCCTCTAAACCCGCGTCAAGGGATTCCGGCAAACCGGCATCCGCTGCCGGAAAAACTTCAGGTGATGCAGATGCGGCCAGGGAATCCGAAGCCGCAGAAAAAAAGGCTTCGTCCCAATCGTCCGGGGAATCCACACCATCGGAGCAGCAAGCTGGCTCTGCTTCGCCCGCCAGGGCGGCACCGGTTGAAGATGCCAAACCGGGCTCACTGCCTTACGCCAGCCCGTCCGTGCGCCGTTACGCGCGCGAATTGGGGGTGGATCTCGCGCAGGTGAAAGGCACCGGCAAAGGCCAGCGCATCCTGGCGGAAGATGTCACGGCGCTGGTGAAGTCGGTGATGAGTGGCAAGGCAGCCCCGGCCAAAGCCCCGGAAGCAGGCGGTTTCGCCGCCTTCAACCTGCCGCCGGCACCCAAAGTCGATTTCAGCAAATTCGGCAAGGTCAGCACCCAACCGCTGTCGCGCATCCAGAAACTTTCCAAAGGCCACCTGCACCGCAACTGGCTCAGTATCCCGCATGTCACCCAGCACGATGAAGCCGATATCACCGACATGGAGGCTTTCCGCAAGGCGCACACGGCCGAAGCGGAAGCGCAGGGCTTCAAACTCACGCCGCTGGTTTTCCTGATCAAGGCCAGCGTCGCGGCCATGAAGAAATTCCCGCAATTCAATGCCTCGCTGGATGAAAGTGGCGAGAACCTGGTCCTCAAAGGGTATTTCAACATCGGTATTGCGGTGGATACACCGGAAGGCCTGGTGGTACCCGTGCTGCGTGAATGCGAACGCAAGGGCATCATGGAACTGGCCAGCGAGTTGTCGGAACTGAGCGCGCGGGCGCGCGAGCAGAAGCTGAAGCCCGCGGATATCCAGGGTGGCTGCTTTTCCATCTCCAGCCTGGGCGGCATCGGCGGCACCGGTTTTACGCCGATTATCAATTCGCCGGAAGTGGCCATACTGGGTGTGTCGCGCTCCAGCATGAAGCCGGTATGGGACGGCAAGGCTTTCCTGCCGCGGCTGATGTTGCCGTTGTCGGTGTCTTACGACCATCGCGTCATCGATGGCGCAGCAGCTGCCCGGTTCACCCGCTTTCTCGCCAGCCAGCTTGAAGACCTGCGCCGGCTGACGCTTTAGGGGAATCCGCAACGGACTATGGAAGGCCAGGAAACAGCGGAACGAGGACGTGGCAAAAGTCTTTACTGGGCCGCGATCGTAGCCCTGATGCTGGGCCTGACTGCCCTGTTCCAGGGCATTACCCGCGACACGCGGCAGATGCAAAGTATCCTGACCAGCGGAGGCGAAGTGGCGCTGGTTTTGCAGCGCCAACGGGATGGGCACTATTACGCCCAAGGCGAAATCAACGGCGCGGAAGTGCATTTCATGGTGGATACCGGCGCATCCGATGTGGCCCTGTCATCCGCCTTCGCGCGGCAGCTGGGGCTGGACTTCGGCCCGCAGATCACGGTGATGACGGCGGCGGGCGCCGTGCCGGGATGGATCACGCGGCTGGATCGTATCCAGGTCGGGCCCCTGGTGCTGCGCAATGTGCGCGCCACCATCACCGACCGGCTGGGCGACCAGGCCTTGCTGGGCATGAGTTTCCTGAAACATTTCAGCATGATCCAGGAAGGCGATACGCTGATCCTCGCGGTTGCCACCGAAAACTGAGAAGGCGCGGTTGAAGCAGCTATCGGCCACACGCCAGAGCACAGTGAGCAAAGCACTATGAGCAACACCATCCAGGTTGAGGTTCCGGACATCGGCGATTTCGAAGCGGTCCCGGTAATCGAGGTTCTCGTCAAGCCCGGTGACAGCGTGCAGCAGGAGCAGTCGCTGGTCACCCTTGAAAGCGACAAGGCCACCATGGAAATACCCTCGCCGGCGGCGGGCAAGGTAGCGGAAGTCAATGTTCAGGTGGGCAGCAATGTTTCGCAGGGCGATGTGATTCTTCACCTGGAAGTGGCTGAGGCCGATTCTGCATCGGCTGAAGAAAAGCCATCCAATGGCCCGCAAGCGCCGGACCAAACTCCAGAAACCAGCCAGCAGACGGACGATCCTGCAACAAATGACCCGGCAGGGACCGCAGCGGAGCAAACCGCAGCACCCAAGGTACAGGCAGATAGTGTGGCTGCGCCAGGCCAACACGGCTTTGAATATGACGTGGTGGTGCTGGGTGCCGGCCCCGGCGGCTACACCGCGGCATTCCGGGCCGCGGACCTGGGGCTGAAAGTGGCCCTGGTGGAGCGCTATCCCACGCTCGGCGGCGTGTGCCTCAATGTGGGCTGCATTCCGTCCAAGGCGCTGCTGCATACCGCGCAGGTCATTGAAGAGGCGGCGGCGATGAAGGCGCATGGCGTCAGCTTTGGCGAGCCGGAAATCAACCTCGACAAGCTACGCGGCTTCAAGGCTGAGGTTGTCGGCAAGCTGACTTCGGGCCTGGCCGGCATGGCCGCCAAACGGGGTGTAACCGTCATCGAAGGCCTGGGTGAATTCACTGCCCCGCACGAGATACTGGTGCAGGCCGGCGAAGAGATCAAAGAGGTGAAATTCAACCAGGCCATTATTGCAGCCGGTTCGCAGTCACTGGAATTGCCGGGGCTGCCGTGGGGCGATCCACGCCTGATGGATTCCACCGGCGCGCTGGAGCTGGAAGAAATCCCCAAACGCCTGCTGGTCATCGGCGGTGGCATCATTGGCCTGGAAATGGCCTGTGTTTATTCCGCACTGGGCAGCAAGGTCACCGTGGTGGAACTGACCTCGCAGCTGATGCCAGGAGCCGATCCTGACCTCGTACTGCCACTCCAAAAACGCATCAGCAAGCAGTACGAGAACATTTTCCTCGAGACCAAAGTGACCCGGGTGGATGTCGACGACCATGCCCTGATCGCCCATTTTGAGGGACCCAATGCTCCGGCCAAAGATGCCTTTGACCGTATCCTGGTGGCTGTCGGCCGCGTGCCCAATGGCAAAAAAATCGGCGCCGAAGCGGCCGGTGTTGAAACCAGCGAACGGGGGTTCATTGCAACTGACAAACAGATGCGCACCAATGTGCCGCACATCTTTGCCATCGGCGACATCGTCGGCCAGCCCATGTTGGCGCACAAGGCCACGCACGAAGGCAAAGTCGCCGCGGAAGCCTGCGCCGGCCACAAGAGTTATTTCGATGCCCGCGTGATTCCTTCGGTGGCCTACACCGACCCGGAAGTGGCCTGGGTTGGCGTTACCGAACTGCAGGCAAAAAAAGACGGCCTGGACTTCGAGGCGGTGAAGTTTCCCTGGGCAGCCAGTGGCCGGGCCCTGGGCATTGCCCGCAGTGAAGGTTTTACCAAATTGCTGTTCGACAAGGACACCAAACGCATTATCGGCGCCGGCATCGTCGGCCCGCATGCCGGCGACCTGATCGCGGAGTGCGCCCTGGCGATTGAGATGGATTGCGAAGCCGGTGACATTGGCCTGACCATCCATCCGCACCCGACGCTGTCGGAAAGCATCGGCATGGCCGCCGAAATCTTCGATGGTACGATTACGGACCTTTACATCCCGAAGAAAAAAGCCTGACTGGCGAATCTCCCGCCAGGAATGTCAGCCGGACCTGAATTGCGGTCGACTCAGGCGGGGTTGAGCCCTGTGGGCCTGGTTTTTCAGGGTGCGCGGCGGTATTTGTATATCACCCGGTCGGTTTTGCCACGTACCGCCGGTTCCATGGCCACCTTGTCAAGCTGGTCTTCGGGATTTCGCAGGAAGCTGGCTTCGGCTTCCAGCACGAAACAGCTGTTTGCCAGGTCATCCTGAATGCGCTGCGGATCCACGCGATGCAGTGCCTGGCCGGCCTCGCGGGCATCAGCACCGGCTCTTGCGACGTGGTCGATGATGCCCAGTACTGCGCCTGGCTTCATGGCGCTGCACAGCTTGCTGGCCAGCAGGGATTCATCTACATCCGGCCAGCCAAAGGACTCATCGCCGTAGTAAAAATCATGCCAGGTGAGGATGGCCAGCACGGCGTCCAGGCTGCCTTGCTGCAAATCCAGATCATCAGCTTCCGCGGTCAGCTGCTGCACGTTGGGCAGCCGGTTATCGGCATAACGTGCGGCCACTTCATCCTTGACAAATTCCAGATAGGCCTGGTTGTTATGGCTCAGGACACTGCCTTCCGGACCCACCACCCGGCTGAGGATTTCGGTGTAGTAGCCACCGCCGGAAAACAGGTCCAGCACCCGCATGCCGGGCTTGATCTCAAAAAATGCCAGTACCTGGTCGGACTTGCGCAAGGGGTCGCGGGCACGGTCGGATTCGGTGCGTTGTGGATGGGCCAGAGCCTCGGCGATCAACACATCCATGGCCGGTGAACCCCCGTCGGTGCAGGGCGTAATCAACAACAGGCTGAGCAGTGCTTGAGTGCAGGTCATGGAAACCATCCGGGAGCTTCGGCAAGCGGCTGGCGGGCAGCTTGGTGCGCGGATTATAGGGCAACAGCCGCAAGCGCGAAGCCGGCCCGGGCAGGGTGCCGGATGATACGAAAGCTGGCCGCGCTGAAGCGAATTTCCCGATAGTCAGCTCACAACATGACCAGGCAAACCGTGGTGATCACAACCGCCCCGAGCAGGTTGAGCACCAGGCCCGCGTGGGCCATCTGTTTTACCGTGATCATCTCGCTGCCATAGACAATGGCATTGGGTGCCGTGGCCACCGGCAGCATGAAGGCGCAGCTGGCGCTGAGGGCAGCCGGCACCATCAGCAGCATGGGCTCGATGTCCGTGGCGATGGCCGTGGCCGCCAGCAAAGGCATCAGCAGGCTGGCGGTTGCCGTGTTGCTGGTTACCTCGGTCAGGAAGGTGACTGACAGGCACAGTGACAGCACAATCAGCCATGGTGGCAGGTCTGCCAGCAGCTCCAGCTCGGCAGCAATGATTTCCGCCAGGCCGCTGGCGACGAATCCATTTGCCAGTGCAATGCCACCGGCAAACAGCAGCAACACCCCCCATGGAATTTTCCTGACCGCTTCCCAATGCAGCAGCCTTTCGCCTTCGCCGTTGGGAAGCACCGCCATCATGATTACGGCAATCAGGGCCACCGATGCGTCATTGGCCTGCGGCAGGCCCAGCCACGTGCTCCAGCCGCCAAACGGGGCCTCGCGCGTGATCCAGGCCAGTGCAGTCAGGGAAAACATGATCAATACGCGCTTTTCCGCTGGCCGCCAATCGCCTGCACGGGGCAGACGAACGGGATTCTGCAGCTTGAGGCCGCGGGTCAGCCACAGGCCAGCCAGTGGAACCAGGATGAACACCACCGGCAGGCCCCAGGTCATCCACTCGACGAAATTCGGCGCAGTGCCGAACTGGTCCAGGTGCACCTGCATGAAAATCAGGTTGGGCGGCGTGCCGATAGGTGTACCCAACCCACCTATGCTGGCGGCGTAGGCGATGCCGAGCAGCAGCGGCACTGCCATGAAACGGTCCGTGCGTTCCAGCACTGCAAGTGCTACCGGCAGCAGCATCAGCGTGGTTGCGGTATTGGAAATCCACATGCTCAGCAGGGCTGATGCTGCCATGAACCCCAGCACCAGGCCCCGGGCGCTGTTCCCGCCAAACACGTTGACCATGTACAGGGCTATCCGCCGGTGTGCCCCGGAGTCGGCCATGGCGGTGGACAGCATGAATCCGCCCATCAACAACAGGATCAGCGGGCTGCCGAAAGACTGGCCCACCTCGTTCGGCGTCAGAACGCCAAACAATGGGAGTACCGCCAGCGGTATTAGCGAGGTAAACGGGATGGGTACGGGTTCAAATATCCACCACAGTGCGCATACAACGGTGACGCCGGCGGTGATGGCCGCGTCGGCTGACCAACCCATCTCCGTCAGGACAAAAAACAAAACGATGGCGAGTGCCGGAGCCAGTACCAACAAGTAGCGGCTCATCGCAACGAATCAACCTTTTTCAAGCGCTTCCCCTTTCCCTGTGCATTTTCCATACGTTGTCGTATGATACCCGCATAACGTTTGATTCAACCGGATAGCCCAGCAAATTGCTCGTTTCCCGGTGATGCTGGCATCACGGTTGTTGACCAGGCAATTCAGAAACTCTACCACAGGGCAGGCCTTGCCCAGCGGTGGTCTCCATGAATTGTTGCAAACTTCAATGGGACCCGAATTAATGAACAAACGTCTGATCCTGATTCTTCTGACGCTGGTGCTTGCACAGGAGCTTCTGGCTGCACCCACTCAACCGGCCAGGAACAAGGATGGCAGCATCGTAACTGAAGTGCTGACGCCGGTATTTGATGCTTCAGCGGGCAATCTTCCCTTTCCCATCAACCTGCTGTTCATCGGAACCACGGATCTCACTCTGAATGTACCATCCGCCAATCCGGGCAACTTCGGCGACCCTGCTGTCGCCTTGAGCGCGACGGACGGATTCAGTACCACCGAACCCTGGACGATCAACTTCGTCAAGAACCCGATCAGTTCGCTGAACACCACACGGCCGCCGGCGAGCATCGATCCGGCCTCGGTGCAAGCCGGCCAATCGGTGCGGTTCTTTGAAGTCAGTACGGTTTTCGGCACCATCGTCATGGTGAGTGGCGTCGTGCGTGAACTGACACCCAATGTCGACTATGTGGCAACCCTGGCAGCACCCAACACGCTGGCCATACTGCCGCTGAAGCCGCTGAAGGAAATGACCACCTACATGGCGGTGATCACCAATGATGTGCGGGACAGTGACGGTAACGATGCCACGCCAGACCAGCAGTATTATCTGGGCAAGCGCACCCAGCCACTGGTGGATGCCAACGGCAAGAGTACTACTCTGTTACCTGATTCGCTGGCCAATTCCCTGGAACCCCTGCGGCAGATCATCAACACCCAGGAGGCCGCGGCAGCCGCGGCGGGCGTCAACCGCGACGATATCGTGCTCAGCTTCACGGCACAGACCCAATCGATCACCCCGGTCCTGAAGAACCTGCGCAGCATTGCCAAGCCAGCGGCTACCCAGGTTGCAGCCACCGGCATGACTACCGCGGCCGTGGGTGGCGCAGGCATTGCCGACATCTACATGGGTGTTATAACGGTTCCCTACTATTTGGGAATTCCTTCCGCCAGTAACCCGGTAGCGCCACTGACCGAGTTCTGGCGCGCTGCGCCTGGCGCCTACGTGCCGCCTTTCAATACCCTGGGCCTCAACCCGGCTTCAACCCATGTGACCGTGGCCAATCCATTTCCGGTTAAAACCGGTGACCAGACCGTGCCCTTGCTGATCAGCGTGCCCAACGCGAACAGCGGCAAGAGCCGCCCGTCAGCCGGCTGGCCGGTGGTTATTTTCGGACATGGCCTGGGCGGCGATCGAACCAATATGCTTGCCGCAGCGGACACGCTGGCATCGATCGGCTATGCCGTGATTGCCATGGATACGCCACTGCATGGCATCGTGCCGGCCGTAACCCCTTCACTGGCGCCGTTCTACATCGAGAACACACCATTTGGCGCAATCGCCAACGAACGCACTTTCGATGTGGATTACGTCAACAATGCGACCGGCGCGCCAGGGCCTGACGGGATTGCCGACCAGTCCGGCACGCACATCATCAACCTGCAGAGCATGCTTACCAGCCGCGACAATGGTCGCCAGGCCCAGGCCGATCTGTCGGTGCTGGCGGTGACCATTCCGCATATCAGTATCAACGGCGACTCCTTGCCCGACTTTGATGCGGGCAACATGGCTTATGCCGGAATTTCCATGGGCTCCATCATGGGGCTGCCGTTTGTCGCCACTGAGCCCTTTATCCAGCGCGCCTTCCTGAGCGTGCCCATGGGCGGCCTGATGCGCGGGCTGGAAGCTTCACCCACCTTCGGGCCCAGGATCAGGGCTGGATTGGCGGCGGCCGGTGTGCAGCCGGGAACCCCGGCTTTCCAGCAGTTCCTCACCGTTGGCCAGACGGTGATTGGTCCCATGGATCCGGTGAACTGGGGCCTGGAAGCAGCGACCTTCAAGAGTATCGTTCTGCATGAGGTGATCGGCGACACCGTGGTGCCGAATGCGGTGCCCACAGCACCGTTGTCGGGAACCGAACCGTTGATCCGCTCCATGGGGCTCGAGGCTTATTCCAGCAGCCGTTCCGGCGCGGGTCACCTTTCGCTGGCGGGCCGCTTCGTCCCTCCGGCATCCCACAGCTCATTGCTGAGCCCGGCGGCTTCACCGGCGGCCACAGCAGAAATGCAGGCGCAATTGGCTTCGTTTATCGCCAGCAAGGGTACATCCGTTGTGGTGAACAATGCCGCAACGATGGTGCCGGAATAAGGGGAGCGGACAATGAACAGAACCAGCCTTGGAAGAAATGTATTCAATGGACGGGAGTCCGGCATGAAAAGCACTACGCAATCGCTGACGCAAGTTCTGATCCGCCGTTCCTTGCTGAGCAGCGGCATCATGCTGGCCCTGGCCTGCAATTCGGCTTCAGCCGTGGAGCTGACGCTGGGTGATGAAATCAGCGGCAGTTGGGATACCACCGTCAGTTACGGTGCTGCGTGGCGCATGGATGATTACGATGAAGAGCAGGTGGGCAAGGCGGCGCTTAACCCCACCGTAGGATTCCTGGACAATGCCGGCCAGCGTGCGGCGCCGGGTCGGTGGTCGGTGAACGGCGATGATGGCAACCTGAATTACCCGGATGGCGGCGACCTGGTTTCCAGCACCATCAAGCTGACCACCGAACTGGATCTCACCTGGCGCAATTTCGGTGCTTTTTTCCGCGCCAGCGCCTTTTACGATTTCGAGAATGCCGACAAGGATGTGCTGTCAGATGTCGCGCAACGGCGGGTGGGGGCGGATATCCGCATCCTGGATGCCTTTGTCTGGGGGGATCATGCCATCGGTGAGCGCAACCTGACCTGGCGCCTGGGCCGGCAGGTGGTCAGCTGGGGTGAATCAACCTTCATCCAGGGTGGCATGAACGTGATCAACCCGGTTGATGTGTCCAAGCTCCGCATAGCGGGTTCTGAACTGAAAGAGGCCTTTGAAGGCGTCAACATGATCTGGGCCAACATCGACATTACGCCCACCGTGTCGTTTGAGCCTTTGTATATTTTTGAGTGGAAGCCGATCATTCCCGATCCGGCCGGTACTTACTTTTCAACCAATGACATTGCCACACCGGGCGGCAGCTATGCCATGCTGAGCTTCGGCACTGTGCCGCAGCCGGTCATCAACCCCGATCTTTATGCCACGGTGTGTGGGCAGGGTAACTTTGCAGCGTCCGACACATCGTTGCCGCTACAACTGGTTGGTGCCGGTTGCTCCGCCAGTTTTCCACGCAATTCGAGCATTGAACCGAGTGACAGCGGCCAGTATGGCGCGGCCCTGCGCTGGTTTGCTGAAGAATGGAACGGCACCGAGTTTGGCTTTTACTACCTGAACTACCACAGCCGCCTGCCGGTTATCAGTGGCAGCGCCATCACGTCCACCAGCCTCAGTTCCGGGCGTTACTGGACCGAATACCCCGAGGACATTCACCTCATGGGTATCAGTTTCAACACCTCGGTCGGTACCTGGTCATTGGGTGGTGAAGTCAGCTTCCGGCCCAACGCGCCGCTGCAGATCGATGACGTGGAAGTGTTGTTTGCCGGCCTGACACCGCTGAACCCGCTGATTCCCGCTCCCATCAACCGTTTCAAGAGCCAGCTTGGGGAGTTTGCTCCGGGCGAATTGATCAAGGGTTGGGAAGAGCATGAAATGTGGCAGGGCCAGTCCACCCTCACCAAACTGTTTGGGCCCGGTAACTTTCTCAAGGCTGACCAGATCGCGTTTGTCACGGAAGTGGGGCTGAATTACATCGCAGATCTCCCTGCAAAAGACTGGCTGCGTTACAACGGCGACGGCACCGACACCGGTGGCGGCCCGGATTACCTCACCGGCGACTTCCGTAACCCGGAAACTGAAACGGGAGGCTTCGCCGATGACTTCAGCTGGGGTTACCGCATGGCGGTTCGTGCCGATTACAACAATGCATTCGGAACGGCCTGGACGCTGTCGCCCACCTTGGGCTGGCAACACGATGTCAGCGGAACCACGCCCGGCCCGGGCGGATCTTTCGTAGACGGACGCAAGCAGCTTTCACTGGGAGTGAACTTCAGTTACCTGCAAAGCTGGGTACTGAACGTCTCATACACCTCCTACTTCGGTGGTGGAAAATACAACCTGCTGTCGGACCGCGACTTCGTAGGCGCCAGCGTCAGCTACTCCTTCTGATCGAGGAACCCAATATGCTCAATACCAGAAAGCTCACGTTCGCCATCTGTTTCGGCTTTGCAGCGATAGCAGGGCAGGCGATGGCCGGAGCCAAGCCCGAAGAGATTGCCAGGCTCAGCCAGGATCTCACGCCGATGGGCTCGGAGCGCGCCGGCAATGCCGAAGGCACAATTCCCGAGTGGACGGGCGGCATCACCCAACCGCCGGCGGATTACGTGCCGGGCCAATTTCATACTGACCCGTACGCGGGCGAAAAACCGCTGTTCCGGATCACCGCGGCCAATGCCGACCAATACGGCGAAAAGCTGAGCGTGGGACAGAAAGCCACGCTGGCCAAGTACCCCGACACCTATTTCATGGATGTCTATCCCACGCACCGCAGCACGTCCTTCCCACAACGTGTTTATGACTACACCGCCAAGAACGGCGCCACCGCCAGGCTGGCGGAAAACGGTGAAGGTGTGCTCGATGCCGCTGAAGGCTTTCCGTTTCCGTTTCCCGAAAATGCCTATGAGCTGATGTGGAACCACAAGCTGAAATACAAGGGCATCGGTGGCGTGCGCTACAACAACCAGGTGGCTCCAACCGCAGACGGCAATTATTCGGTGACGGTGATTCGCGAGGAACTGCTGGGCCTGTACTACAAGGAAGGTGAAACCACCGAGAGCATCAACAACATACTGCTGTATTTCTTCCAGGAAGTGGAGTCGCCGGCGCGCCTGGCCGGCAATATCCTGCTGGTGCATGAAACCCTGAACCAGGTGGCCTTGCCGCGCCAGGCCTGGATTTACAATCCAGGGCAACGCCGTGTGCGGCGTGCGCCCAACGTGGCCTATGACAATCCGGGCACGGCATCGGATGGTTTGCGCACCAATGATATGACTGACATGTTCAACGGCGCCATGGACCGCTTTGACTGGAAGGTGGTGGGCAAGCAGGAAATGTATGTTCCCTACAATTCCTACGGGGCACACAAGGCCGGAACCGAATACGATGAGTTTGTCCGGCCGGGACACCTGAACCAGGACCTGATGCGCTATGAGCTTCATCGTGTCTGGGTCATTGAAGCGACGCTGAAGGAAGGCATGCGGCACATCAACCCGCGGCGCACTTTTTACCTTGATGAAGACAGCTACCAGATCCTGCTGATCGACCATTACGATGGCCGCGACCAGCTCTGGCGCGCCTCTGAGGCTCACTCCGTGAACTATTACGACGTTCCGACGTTCTGGTCGACCATCGAGGTCCATTATGACCTGCAGTCCGGCCGCTATGTGGCACAAGGCCTGGACAATACCGGCGCCGTGAACACCTTCAACGTCGAAATGAACCCGGCGCAATACACTCCGCAGGCCTTGCGGACCCGCGGCAGGAGATGATTTCAAGGCCAGCTTCGTGCTGGCCTTTTTGTTTGCGAAGAGCTCAGCCCGAACCAGCCACAGGTATCACCATGAAGACACTGCTTTGCGCCGTCATTCCAGCCTTTGCAGTACTGATTTTTCTGCCCACCGCCAGTCTTCATGCTGACGTAGAACCTCAAGGCATCGATATCGAGTATGCCGAAATCGTGCCTTTGGCAGCGCACTCGTTGTTGCTGGACATTGCCCGCACGGATGGCCGGATCATTGCTGTCGGTGAACGTGGCCATGTGGTGTGGTCCGAAGACCAGGGGGGCAGCTGGCACCAGGCGGCAGTGGTGCCCACACGTTCCACGCTCACCACGGTGCTGGCGGTCGGTAACAGGCTGTTTGCTGCCGGCCACGACTCAGTCATCCTGACCAGTAGTGACAAAGGTAACACCTGGACCCGCCAGTATTTCGATCCCGAACGCCAGCAACCGATCATGGACCTCTGGTTTTCCGACGAGGATTCCGGGCTTGCCATTGGTGCCTACGGGTTGATGCTGCAAACCACCGACGGTGGCGACACCTGGGATGACTGGGCTGTCAATGACGAAGATGACGCCCATCTGAACAATATTGTTGAACTGGCTGATGGTACCTTGCTGATAGCCGCCGAAGCAGGCTATGCCTATCGCAGCATTGATGGCGGCGAAACCTGGGAAACGCTGGATTTCCCCTACCAGGGTTCGATGTTCGGCGCTGATGTGGTGGCGAATGGTTGTATCCTGTTTTACGGACTGCGCGGGCACCTGCTGCGGTCCTGCGACAGCGGGGACACCTGGGAGGAACTGCGATCGGGCACTGAAAATACCCTGGCGGGAGGCACAGCCTATTCCGGCGGCGTGTTGATGGTGGGCAACAGCGGTGTCATCCTCACTTACCAAAGCGGTGGCAGCCTGTCGGCCATTTATCATTCCAGCGGGGTCGACTTCTCCTCGGCGCTGCCAATCGAAAGCCAGCGGTTTCTGCTGGTGGGAGAGGATGGTGTTCACCACTATCCGGAAAATGAAGCAGGGGAGCAGCAGCCATGAACACCGACTCACGCCTGCATCACCTCGCCACATTCCTGATCAACAACCGTTACGGCATTGTTGCGGCCTTCCTGGTGGTTACGGTCGGCATGCTGTACGCCATGACCAACCTGAAGATTGAGACCGGCTTCAAGAAGCAGTTGCCACTGAAGCATGAATACATGCAGACCTTCCTGCAGTATGAAAAGGAATTTGGTGGCGCAAACCGGATCCTGGTAGCCCTGGTGGCCAGGGATGGTGACATGTTCACCGAAGAGTTCTTCACGGCTTTCGAAGAAATCACTGACCAGACCTTTTTCATTCCCGGCGTGGACCGGGCCAGTGTTCGCTCCATATTCACGCCCAACGTGCGCTTTGTGGAAATCGTGGAGGACGGCTTTGCCGGCGGCAATGTGATCCCGTCCGATTTCACGCCAACAGCTGCGATGTTCCAGCGCGTGCGCTCCAACATCGTCAAGTCGGGTGAGGTGGGCCGTCTGGTTTCCAACGATTTTTCCGGAGCCATGGTCTGGGCCAACCTGCTGGAAGAGGACCCGGTGACCGGAGAGAAACTGGATTACCGGCAGGTGGCCGAGAAGCTGGAAGAGATCCGTTCCCAGTATGAGAATGATGAATTTACCGTGCACATCATCGGCTTTGCCAAGATCGTGGGCGACATTTCCGATGGCGCCAAATCCGTAATCTGGTTTTTCCTGGTGGCACTGGTTGTAACGGCAGTGCTGCTCTACCTGTATTCACGCTCGGTATGGTTGACCGTCCTGCCGCTGGTCTGCTCACTGATGGCTGTCATCTGGCAGTTGGGAACACTCAGCCTGCTGGGCTACAGCCTGGATCCGATGAACATACTCACGCCATTCCTGATTTTCGCCATCGGCGTCAGCCACGGCGTGCAGAAAATCAGCGCCTGGATCGTGGAAAAGAAATTCGGCGGCCGCACCCCGGATGACTGGGCGCGCGCCGGCGTTACCGACCTTTCACAAATCCCCAATCGTTCGCCCATGCATGGTTCGCGGGAAACCATGAAGAAGTTGCTGGCTCCCGGCATCATCGCGCTGGTATCCGACACCATCGGATTTCTCACCATTCTGTTCATCCAGATCCGCATCATCCAGGAGCTGGCCATCACTGCCAGCGTCGGTGTTGCCGTCATCATCCTGACCAACCTGATACTCCTGCCGGTGCTGCTCAGCTGGGTGGAAATCCGCAACGCCGACAAGTATCGCCAGAGGCTTCTGGATATCGCTTCAGCCGACAAACCATTCTGGAAACTGCTCACCTCATTCACCCAGAAAAGCCGTGCCGCATGGGTGTTGGCGATCGGCACCCTGCTGTTTGTTGGTGGTTATATCGTGGCTCAGGGAATGAAAATCGGCGATTCCGAAGCTGGCGTCCCCGAATTGCGTCCTGAAGCCCGCTACAACCAGGACGCATTGTTCATCGCCGAAAAATTTTCACTTGGCGTGGACCTCCTGACGGTTGTTGCCGAAACCGTCCCCAATGCGTGTACGGAAAGCTACCCGGTGATGGATGCCATTGACCGCTTCGCCTGGCAGTTGCGTAACGTGGAAGGCGTGCAGAAAGTCATCACGTTGCCCATGGTTGCCAAGGTGGTGAATGCCGGCTGGAACGAGGGCAACATCAACTGGCGTGTACTGCCGCGCGACAACTACGTGATGCGCCAGGCGCTGAGCAATATCGACACGGATACGGGGTTGCTGAACAACGATTGCAGCGCAATGCCGATACTGGTGTTCACCAATGACCACAAGGCTGAAACCATCGCCCGTGTGGTTGCCCGGGTCAAGGAATTGCGCGACGAAATGAACCTGGGTGATGTCCAGTTCGCGATGGAGCATCCGGTGTTGGAGGAAATGGCGGATGCTGATGAAGCGCCCACGGGTGATGCGCTGCGTTTTCGCCTCGCCACCGGCAATGTTGGCGTGATGGCGGCAACCAACGAAGACATCGCTGCTGCGGAAAAGCCGATGCTGGCGCTGGTATTCGGCTCCATCATCATCCTCTGCCTCATCACCTACCGTTCAGTGCTGGGAACCATCTGCATCGTGCTGCCACTTGTGGTGGTTTCCACACTGGCTGAAGCGCTGATGGCAGTCTACGGAATTGGCCTGAAAGTGAACACGCTGCCGGTGGTTGCCCTGGGCGTGGGCATCGGCGTGGATTACGGCATCTATATCTACCAGAAACTCGACAGCCTGCTGAAGGAAGGCTTCTCGCTGCAGGAGGCCTATTACCGCACCCTGAGATTGACGGGTCGTGCGGTAATTTTCACCGGTTTTACGCTGGCAGCCGGCGTGGGCACCTGGATTTTCTCGCCCTTGCAGTTCCAGGCCGACATGGGGATATTGCTCGCTTTCATATTCCTGGCAAATATGGTGGGTGCCATCGTCATGCTGCCAGCGCTGGTGCGCTGGCTTATGCGCCGCAATGAGGTGCAGCATCACGGCCCCGGGCTGGGGCAGGGACATGTGGAAGCGGAATCTTCGGCGGGCAGATGATATCCGGCCAATCGAATAGTGATGAGCTTGCAAAAGGGCCCGGATTTACGTACATTCTGGTCATGAATGCAATCCACGGAAAACCGGCAGACCTTACCCTCCGCCTGCGCCGACCCTCAATGAAAAATTGGGGCTGGGTAGCCGTGTAAGTTACATTCTCGTATCAAGCAAGATCAAAAGACCCAGCCACCGGCTGGGTTTTTTGTTTTGCATTTGGAAATAAGTCAAGGAGTTGGCGTTGGCCATACAGAATTTCCTGAGCACCCAGGACTGGAGCAAGGACCAGTTGCAACAACTGCTGGACCTGGCAACCGAATTGAAGCGTAGCCCGTGGCAAAGCCATTTGCGCGGGAAATCCATAGCCCTGATGTTCCTGAACCCATCATTGCGAACCCGTACTTCGTTTGAACTCGGCATGCAACAACTGGGTGGCGTGGCCATCGTTTTGCAACCCGGCAAAGACGCCTGGGGGGTGGAATTTGCCCCGGGAAAGGTGATGGACGGCCGGGCTGAAGAGCATATCATCGAGGTGGCAGGAGTCCTGTCACGGTACTGTGACATGATCGCCCTGCGGGCATTCCCGTTGTTCAAGAACTGGGAGTATGACCGTCAGGATGCCGTGATCAAGGCGCTGGCGAAGTATTCAACGGTTCCAGTCATCAACATGGAAACCATCGTGCATCCCTGCCAGGAACTGGCCATGATGCAAACCCTGCAGGAGCACCTGGACGAGGTAAAAGGCAGGAAATTCCTGCTCACCTGGACCTGGCATCCGCGGCCATTGAATACGGCGGTGGCCAACTCGGCCCTGCTGATGGCCAGCAAATTCGGCATGGACGTGACCCTGCTCTGTCCTGAGGAGGCCTATCGTCTGGACTCGCAGTTTGAGCAGGCCGCAATCGGAAACGCGGCCGCTTCGGGAGGCTCCTTCAACATCAGCCATGACATCGAGTCATCCTATCGCGATGCCGACGTAGTCTATGCCAAGAGCTGGGGCGCTCTGCCTTTTTACGGCCGACCGGAAGAAGAGTGGGTGCTGCGCGACAAATACCGTCATTTCATCGTCGACGAACAGAAAATGGCCCTGACCAAGGGTGGGCTGTTCAGCCATTGCCTGCCGCTGCGCCGTAATGTGAAAGCGACCGATGGCGTGATGGATGCCGATTACTGTGTCGCGCTTGATGAAGCTGAAAACCGCCTGCATGTGCAAAAGGCAGTGATGATGACATTGCTGGGCAAGCACCTTGCGTGAGCGCATTGCGCCTGAGCAAACCGAATTTGAACAGAGAGTACTCCTGATGAAAGAAAAAATCGTACTGGCCTTTTCCGGTGGCCTGGATACCAGCTACTGCGTGCTGGACCTGGTCAAGAAAGGCTTTGAAGTGCACACCGCTTTTGTGGATACCGGCGGAATGAGCGAGGCCGAAAAAGCCGCAATCTCGGCCCGGGCCCTCAGCCTCGGCGCTACGGAACATCACGAAATCGCGGTTGCCGAGGAAATCTGGCAAGAGTTCGTGGTGCCGCTGGTCTGGTGCCATGCCCGCATGCTGGGCGAATATCCATTGCTCTGCTCCGATCGTTATCTCATTGTGAAGCACTGCCTGTTGTTGTGTGACCGCCTGGGCACGAAGCACTTTGCGCATGGTTGTACCGGCATGGGCAATGACCAGATGCGTTTTGACCAGACCGTTCGCAGCCTGGGCGACTACCAGATTCACGCACCGATTCGCGACCTGCAGTCACAGGTTTCCCAGGTGCGTGACCATGAACTCAAGGTGATGGCTGAAGCGGGATTTGAAGTGGCAGCCAGCAGCAGCCGCTATTCCATCAATGAAAACCTGCTGGGTGTGACGATTTCAGGTAGCGAAATCGACCGTAACCAGGCGCCCGCGGACGATGTCTGGACCATCACCAAACCACGTGCCGAATGGCCGTTTGCGCCGATGAGCGTGCGCATCGGCTTTGAGAAAGGTTGTGCGGTGAGTGTGAATGGCGAGGCTTTGTCCGGCCCGGCCATCCTGCAAAACCTGAACCGCAAACTGGGTGAATACGGCGTTGGCCGGCATATCTATACCGGCGACGTGACCATCGGCCTGAAAGGCCGGATCGCCTTTGAATGCCCCGGCATCGACGGATTGCTGGCAGCCCACCAGGCGCTGGAAGACTCCATCAATACCCGGTTCCAGACGCAGTTCCGCGCCGGCATCGCAGCCCGCTGGGCAGAACTGGTTTATACCGGCTTTTTTTACGAGCCGCACAAGCACGACCTGGAAGCCTATTTGCAAAGTTCGCAGCAGTTTGTAACCGGTGAGGTTGAACTGGTCAGTGACGGCGGCAACTTGCGCGCCGCCACGGTTGAAACGCCTTATCGCCTGCACAAGGCGGGTGCTGTGTACGCACAGAGTTGTGACTGGACGCCCGAGGAGGCGGTTGGGTTCATCAAATTGCTTGGCCAAAGTACAACCCTGGCCGGGCAGGTCAGGAAGAGCCAGGGCGGGGCATGAACCAGGCATCCGTAATTGGCCACCTCGCCCGGTTGGTTGCCTGCGACACCCAGAACCCGCCGCGCACGATCGCTGCGGATGACGAAATATTCGCCTATTGCAGCTCCATCGTTGGCTCCGGTTTTGAAGTGAAAACCTGGGACCATGGTGACGGGCATGTCAGCTGGCTGGCGGTGCGCGGCAATCCCCGGTTGCTGTTCAACGTCCACCTCGATACCGTGCCTGTCGGTGACGGTTGGACCAGCGATCCGCACCATCTGGAAATTCGCCAGGGCCGCGCTTACGGCCGCGGCAGTTGCGACATCAAGGGCGCGGCGGCGGTGTTGCTGGAAATCGCCTCACAATCACCGGATCACATGGCCCTGTTGTTCACCAGTGATGAAGAAGGTGCGGGCGGGTGCTGCGTCAACAATTTCCTGGAGGCCGGTCTGGCGGAGCCATTCGAGCAGGTTGTCGTTGCCGAGCCGACTCAATGCCAACCGGTGCTCGGGCATCGCGGCTATCTCTCGGTCAAGACCCGCTTTCACGGTGTGCCAGGGCATTCGTCGGAAGCTCGGGCCCTTACCGACAGCGCCACTCACAACATGGCGAAGTGGGCTGCAGCCGCGCTGGACGTTGCGCAGGCGCGCAAGACCAGTAGCGCTGATCCCGGCAGCTGTATGAACATCGGCATCATGAACGGTGGAACCAAGAGCAATGTCATCGCGGGTGAAGCATTTGTGCACTGGAGCGCACGGCTCAGGCCAGGTGAGTCAAACGAGGAATTCCTGGACGAGATAAAGGCGTGTGTTACGGAACATGGTAGGGTTGAGTGGGAAGTGCCGTTCGCCGGAGAACCATTGCCGGCCGCGGGGCGAAGTGCCGAAAATGCCCGGCATTTCTGTTCCAGGCACCGGCTGGAGCCTGCCGGAAATGTGGATTTCTGGACCGAGGCTGCATTGTTTTCAGCGGCCGGAAAAAGCGCGCTGGTGTTGGGGCCGGGCCGGATCAGCGAGGCGCACCAGACGGATGAATGGGTCGAGTTGGTTCAGCTGGAGCTGGCTTTGAAAAGATATGGAGAATTGGTGAAAGCAGATGTCTGACATCAGGAATACCGTAAAACAGGTCCTTAACCAACTGGTCAGCAGTCGCGAAGCACGCTATTACCTTTCCCAATACAACAAGGAAGACCGCATGGAATTTGCGGTGGTCAAAGTGGGTGGGGCCATCATCGAGGAGCAACTCGACCAGCTTGCGGCCGCGCTGGCATTCCTGCGAAACCTTGGCCTGATGCCCATCATTTCCCATGGCGCGGGGCCACAGCTGGACCGGGCCATTGCTGAGGCCGGCATACCCACCGAAAAACACAATGGCCTGCGCGTTACTACGCCGGAAGTCATGGCCATCGCCCGACCGGTGATTTACCGCGCCAACCGGCAAATCGTGGCGGCGCTGGAAGCGCAGGGCGTCAGGGCCGAGGGCATCCAGCACGGCGTGTTTGAATGCGACTACCTGGACAAGGAGAAGCTTGGCCTGGTGGGTGAAATCAAGAGCATCGACCTGGAAGCCATTCGCGAGGCCATCGACGATGGCATGCTGCCGGTCGTTGCCTGCCTGGGCGAAAGCGCGTCAGGCCAGGTGATGAACATCAACGCGGACATCGCAGCCCGGGAACTGATCTGGGCGGTTGAACCGCAGAAAATCATTTTCCTTACCGGTACCGGCGGCTTGCTGGATGAGTCTGGACGCGTAATTTCTTCCATCAGCCTCAAAACCGATTACGAATACCTCATCAGCCAGCCATGGGTGCATGGTGGCATGCAGCTCAAACTGGAACAGATCGCCCAGATTCTGGAAAAGCTTCCGGATACCGCTTCCGTGTCCATCACATCAGTGGAAAACCTGGCCCGGGAACTGTTCACCCATCGTGGCGCAGGAACGCTGATCCGCAAGGGCGAGCGCATCCTGGAGCTGGATGATTTCGACGATGAAAGCCGCCCCAAGGCCATCAAGCTGCTGGAAAACAGTTTTTCCCGCAAACTCAAACCGGGTTACCTCGAAGAACTGCCATTTGACTTTGTGCTGGTCAGTGAGTCTTACGGAGCCATGGCCATCGTGCTGAAAGGGGTTGACGGCATACCCTACCTGGACAAATTCGCCGTCACTCCGGAGGCCCAGGGCGCCGGGCTCGGCGCCGCTGTCTGGCAGACGCTGGTGCAGCGTTGTCCGCAGTTTTACTGGCGATCGCGCGTGGGCAACCCGATCACGCAATGGTACTACGAGCAGGCGGATGCCAGTTTTACCCAGGGTGGATGGGTCGCGTTCAGCAAGGGCATCCAGGATTTTGAGCAAATCTGGCGTTGCCGGGAGGACTGCTTTTCGCGGGTGGAAAGCTGGGTCGCCAGGGAAGCGGAGCAGGCGAGCGCATGAGCATCAACGTAGTCGTCATCGGGGCCCGGGGTTACACGGGTAGCGAACTTCTGCCATTGTTGTACCGGCATCCCGAATGCGTGATCACAGCAGTGGGTTCCGGCAGCGCAGCGGGACAGAGCCTGGTGGATCATGTGAAAGGGCTCGATGGCCTCGACCTCAAGTTTTCGAATATCCAGCCTGACAACCTGGCCGACTTTCCGGCGGACGCATACATCCTTGCACTGCCCAACGGCCAGGCAGGCGACTATGTGGCAGCAATCGACCGGCATGCCGGCAACTCGGTGATTATTGACTTGAGCGCTGATTACCGGTTTGACGACACCTGGAACTACGGCCAGCCGGAGCGATTTGCCGCTGAATTGGCCGGAGCCCGCCGTATCGCCAATCCGGGATGCTACGCGACCGGCGCCCAACTGGCCTTGTTGCCGATCAGGAGCCAGCTGGCCGGAACACCGGTCGTGTTCGGCGTCTCCGGTTTCAGTGGCGCTGGCAAGACCCCATCCCGCAAAAATGACCCGGAGGCATTGAGGGACAACCTGATTCCCTATTCGCTGGCGGATCATGTGCATGAGCGCGAAGTCTCGCGCCAATTGGGGCGGGATATCCGCTTCCTGCCTCACGTCGCACCGTTTTTCCGTGGCATCACACTGACGGTTGCGGCAGAGCTGGATTCGCCGCAGACTCCGGAATCATTGTTGTCGGTTTTTCAGCGGGCATATGAGCCGTTTCCGCTGATAACCGTTAAACCCGAGGCGCCTGAAGTGACCGAAATACGCGGCAAACACGGTGTGGCAATGGGTGGATTTACCGTGAGCAAGACTGACCCCCGTCGCATTGCGCTCGTCAGCGTACTGGACAATCTCCTCAAAGGCGCTGCCACCCAGGCGCTGCAGAACCTGAACCTCGCTTTTGGCCTGAACGGGCTTGCCGGCCTGGATAATCCGGATTTTCACAGCCTGGTGGAAGCCGATGGCTGACTTTCTCTGGCAGGCAGCCACCGGCGCCGAGATTGATGAGGCCATCATGCGCTTCATGGCGGGCGATGATGTGCTGCATGACCGGGTACTCTTTCCACACGATATTCGCGCTACCGCTGCGCATGTGAGGGGTCTCCAGCGCATCGGTGTTCTCACCCTCGAACAGTCTGAAGAGCTTTGTCGTCTGCTGGAGGAACTGCTGGTTCAATTCCACTCAGGCGCCTTTGTTCTGGATGAGCGGTTTGAAGACGGCCACTCGGCCATTGAAGGCTGGTTGACCGAACAGGCTGGAGACCTGGGTGCGCGAGTACACACCGGGCGCAGCCGTAATGACCAGGTTGCTGTAGCCACTCGGCTGTACATGTTGGACTGCCTGGATGAATTGATTGGTATTGAAGCGGCAATCGCCAGTGCGGCTCTTGACCAGGCCGAATTGAATGAATTCGTGCCCATGCCGGGCTACACGCACCTGCAACGCGCCGTCCCTTCCAGTGTCGGCTTGTGGATGGGCGGCGTCGCTGAGTCGTTGATGGACGACCTGCTGTTTGCCCGGGGTGTGCGTCAGGTGCTCGACTCCAACCCGCTGGGCACGGCAGCCGGATATGGCGTGAACCTGCCGCTGGATCGGCAGGGTGTTGCATCGGATCTGGGTCTTGCCCGGGTGCAGATGAACCCCATGGCAGTCCAGAACTCCAGGGGCAAGTTCGAATTGATGGTGTTGCAGGCCGCCCTGCATGCCCTGCTGGATGTGCGGCGCCTGTCCTGGGACTTGAGCCTGTACACAACCTCAGAATTCGATTTTGTTCACTTGCCGGAGCAGTACACCACCGGGTCATCCATCATGCCCAACAAGCGCAACCCGGACGTGGTGGAATTGTTGCGTGGACAGGCAGCCGTTGTTGAAGGGGCCATGGCCGAGATACAGGCCGTGTTGGGCCTGCCGTCCGGCTACCAGCGGGATTTGCAGCTTACCAAGCCAGCACTGATTCGCGGCCTGGAAAACGCCCTGCAAAGCCTGCGAATCGTTCCCGCCCTGATAGCCGGACTCCGTTTCAAGGCGGCCAATATGGCTGCGGCAATCACTCCGGAACTGTTCGCCACCGATATGGCGGTAGAGCATGCAGCTGCCGGCGTGCCTTTTCGCGAGGCCTATCGCAAGGCCAAGCAGCAGTTGGACACCATGCCTGCGCGGGACCCGGTCGAAAGCCTGAAAATGCGTACCTCGCCGGGCGCGTGCGACAGTCTGGGCCTGGCCGAAATGCGGGCGCGACTGCAGGCCCTGAGCGGTTGAAATTAGCGGGCGCCGAGCACCGGCTGGATTAATTTTGAGCAATTGTGAAAAAGCGCTTGACCTCATGCCTTGAGTCTCTATAATGCGCCTCCTTGTCCGGTTGATCCTTCAGCCGAACAAAATCGCCCGGAAAGAATTTTGTAGATTTTCTAAAAAACTTTCCAAAAAGGCGTTGACGGAAGTTTCGGTTAACGTATAATGGGCGGCCCGCCCAGCACCGGGTGTTGATTCACTTCGAATCTACCGGCGCGGCGATCCGGAAGGGTTCAGCCGCGGAATTGCTGTGCGGAACTGGTTGCGAAATGCAGCCGGTGAACGAAGAGTTCTTTAACAAGATACAGGTAACTTGTGTGGGCGCTCGTGTCATGGAATTTGCCATGAGAGAGCGACCATGCCCTGAATAACGCCAGGTTTTGTCCTCGGATGAAATTTGGTTCAGAGCAAGGTTAAGTTCTCAGCTAGAAGATATAGATGGAATGCTGGAGTCAGGCTTTCGGGCCAGATCAAAGCAGGAAATCGAAAACTTTAAACTGAAGAGTTTGATCCTGGCTCAGATTGAACGCTGGCGGCATGCCTAACACATGCAAGTCGAACGGCAGCACAGCAGTAGCAATACTGTGGGTGGCGAGTGGCGGACGGGTGAGGAATACGTCGGAATCTGCCCAGTCGTGGGGGATAACTAGCCGAAAGGTTAGCTAATACCGCATACGACCGAGAGGTGAAAGCGGGGGACCGCAA
>CAYYCX010000062.1:12397-24554 GCA_964470455.1 uncultured Wenzhouxiangellaceae bacterium | reverse complement strand
GGGCTGCGCCTCGGCCAGCCAGGCCTGGACATGGGGCAGGCGTACATTGAGTGAATTGACGTTCCAGGAGGCGATTTTCAGCATGGGTGGTTTTCCGTTGCGATCTGAAAGGACAGCCGGATTCACCGGTCCGGTTGCTGGCGGCTGTTACAGGACACCAGACCTTACCCTACTCCAGCCCGTAACTGCGCAACAAGGGCCCTTCTTCCGGAGGCCGGCCACGAAAAGCGATAAAGGAATCCATCGCCGGACGCGAAGAGCCCACGGCCAGGATTTCGCGGCGCAAGGCCTCACCCGCGTCCGCGGCATAGGGTCCGGATTCAAGAATGCGCTCCCAGGCATCGGCTGCCAGCTGTTCAGCCCAGAGGTAGCTGTAGTAACCGGCTGAATAGCCACCGCCGAAAATGTGGCTGAAACTGTTGAGAAAGCGGTTCCATTCCGGTGTTTCCAGCAGGCTGTATTGCTGGCGCACTTCGCGGAGAAGATCCAGCGGCTTGCGCGGGTGCTTCGCGTCGTATTCGAGGTGCAGGCGGAAGTCGCCCAGCGCATATTCCAGCTGGCGCATGAGCAGCGTGGCTTTCTGGAAACTGCGCGAGCGCAGAAGTCTGTGTTTCAGGTCCGCCGGCATGGCCGCGCCACTGGCGTAGTGGTGGGCAAATCCATCCAGCAGGGATTCTTCCCAGCACCAGTTTTCCAGCAACTGGCTGGGCAGTTCCACTGCATCCCATTCCACGTTGTTGAGGCCGTTGATCTGCGGCCAGCTCACTTCCGTCAGCACATGATGCAGGCAATGGCCAAATTCGTGAAACAGGGTTTCCACATCGTGATGCGTGAGCAGGCTGGGATGGTCGGCCTGCGGCGGCGGGAAATTGCAGTTCAGGAAAGCGACGGGCAGTTGCACCCCGGCCGCGGTAAGCCGGTGGGACCTGCAGATGTCCATCCAGGCGCCACCCCGTTTGACCTTGCGGGTGAAAAGGTCCACATACAATCCCGCGATGCGCTCGCCTGCTTGGTCCTGTACCCAGTAATAGCGGACTTCCGGATCCCAGGTTTCCACCGATTCATCGGCTACGAGACTGATGCCGAATACCTTCCCGGCCGTGTCGCACAACGCATTGAACATGGCCTGGGTGGGAAAATACGGCTTGAGGATCTCGTCGGAGAGCTGCAGCTCCGCCGTGCGGTAACGCTCCGACCAGAATGCCACGTCCCAGGGCTTCAATGCTTCGGTTGCCCCGTTGGCCAGGGCATAGTCCTGCAGCGCGGCAAACTGATTCCGCGCCGAGGGCAATGCCCGCTGCGCCAGGTGCTGCAGGAAGTCCATCACCACCTGCGGCGAGGATGCCATGCGCGGAACCAGCGCATACTCGGCGTAGTTGGCAAATCCCAGCAGCCGGGCCAGTTGGTGCCGCAGCGCCAGCATCTCATCGATGATCGCGCTGTTGTCCCACTGGCCGGCCTGCGGCCCCTGATCCGATGCCCGCGTCACATAGGCTTCGTACACCTTGCGGCGCAATTCACGGTCTTCAGCATAGGTGATGACGGCCGCGTAGGAAGGATAACTGAGATCCACCAGCCAGCCGCTCTCGCCATGGCTGGCGGCATTGCCTTCCAGCAGGCGCAGCTCGGCATCGGGCAGGCCCGCCAGTGCGGTTTGCTGGTCAAAATGCAAAGTCCAGCCACGCGTGGCATCCAGCAGGTTTTCCTGGAATTTCGCCCCCAGGCTGCTCATCCGCTTCATGATTTCAGCGTAGCGCGCCTGCTCGGCATCGGGCAGGTCCACGCCGGACAGGTGGAAATCCCGCAACTCCAGTTCAATGATGCGTTGCTGGCCGGGCACCAGCTTTTTGAATTCCCCGGATTGCCGAAGGTCGGCAAACAGGCGGTAAATTCCCTTGTGCTGCGAACGCCAGGTCTGGTGTTCGGTCAGCAGCTCCAGGCATTCCCGGTAAGCCTCGCGCAATTCATCGTTGTCCGCCACGGCCTGCAGGTGGGAAACCGGCGCCCAGGACGTGTTGATGGCGTCGAACAACTCCTCTTCGAGCTCCACGAACTCCCAGGCATGCCGGCTGCGTTGCTCCGCATCCAGGGCAGCATTCTGTTCCAGCCAGGTTTCCACTCCGGCACGATGCTGCTCCACCCGTTGCCGGATCACGGTAACCGCATCTGCGGGCGCAATGGCGGAGAAATGGGGCAGGCCGGTTTTCGGGGAAAACCAGAGCGACTGCCAAGTATCGGTTTGAACCTTGTCGTCCATCAGGGAAAAATGTCTTGCGGGTGATCAAAAAGGAAGCAGATGGTAACACGGGAGACCCGCGCATGCTGTGCATCAAACTGTGCAAATCCGGCACAGCCATTGCATAAATGATTGATTTTATGACGTTCTTTGGCTGTGTTCCGCGTTCAGGTACACAAACCAGACAGCCCCCGAAGCCGACATCAGCAAGGGCAGCAACAGGGCATGCGGAGCCAGAGTGGGCCAGTAATGCGACAGCCACTGGTAAAAGCCGATACCGACCAAGGGCATGAAGATTCCCCGCAATCCGGTAAGTGAGACATGCACGGCCATGTACTGCGCGGCATTGGCATCGGAGGTGAAATCGTTATGCCCCAGGTTCCAGCCCAGGTGCCCGCCGGCATTGGCGCCACCCAGCAACATTGCGGCCGGCCACAACAGCCAGGCGATCCCGGTGCCCATGGCCAGGGCGAAGATCACATAGCACAGCACGTAATACCAGCTGTGCACCGCCCGATAGGCAAAGATGTGCTTGCGGTCCAGCAGCCGGGCCCAGCGCGGCACGGACAGGCACATGATCACCAGCGGCAGCGATGAGGTGATGGCCACCTGGCGCAACTGGCTGAGGTGGAATTGCTCGTTCAGCATCACCACCAGCATGGGAATCACCATCAGGTTGGCTCCGCCAAACACCATCATGCAGGCCATGTAGTTGCGAAAGTCCCGGTCACCCCGCAGCACATCGCCGAATACACCCAGGCTGATATGGCGGCGACCTTCTACCCTGCTCGCCCTCTCCTGCGCCAGTAGCTTCTGGTGACGCCGCACTTTCGCCTTGCTGTAGATTTGGGCTGCAACCAGCGAGCAGATACCCGCCAGCACGAAACACGGCCGGTACAGGTCGGCTTGCCAGTCCAGCAGGAAACCCACCAGCGCGGCAACCCCTGCCACCAGCAGTGATGACAGCCGCACCAGACGGGCGGTGATCTGTGCACGCCAATCGCGTGGATAGTTGGCACGCCAGACCGAAGCGCGCAGCGTCAGGATGCCGGTCCAGGCCGTGCGCGCGGTAACCGTGAGAAAGCAGAACAGGTACAAACCCGGCGCGTTGTTCGGCGGCAGGGCCAGCAGCAAAGCCGCCACGCCCATCACCTGCATCAGGCGGCTCATGGTCTGTAATTTGTCCCGGCCGCTGGACCATGAGCTGAACAGGAAACTGGCCAGGTTGGTGAATGAAGGCGCGCCGGCTACGATGGCCACCGCCAGGTTCACGGCAGCCGCCGAGGCCACGACGTCAAACTGGTTCTTGACGATCACGCCCAGCAGCCCGCCTTCCAGCACACCGAGGGTGACGGAAGTGAGTGACCAATTGGTCAATTCCCGCGGCACCAGGGCAGCGGCCATTTTCGGGATCGGTTTGTTCAATTCAAAGGATCGGCACGGTACGTTCGGCAAGAATCGGCGCGCAACTTCGGGTTGCTTCAGCCCTGCCTGCACTTTAGCCGAGATTGACCACTGCCGGTACCGCTGCCGGCTGATTCGGCTACAATGCGGCGGGAATCGTTTCGAAGCACGGGATTTGCAATGAAGTCAGTCTGCCTGTTCTCAACCAGCAACCCAGGCATCGCAGGCCGGAGCATGTGTTTGCCGGCCCTGGTCATGTTGTTCACCCTGGCCGGGTGCATACCGAACCAGCTGGAAAAGACCCGTTCGGAAGCATTCCGGCAGTATGAAATCATTGTCCGCTGGAGCCAGTGGGATGCGGCAGCGGATTTCATCTCACCCGAATACCTGGCGGAACATCCCATTACGCGCTTGCAGATGGACCGGCTGCGGCTGTTCCGTGTCACCCAGTACACCATCCGTTCGGTGAACGTGATTGAAGACGGCCTGGCGGCCACCCAGGTGGTGGAGATCAAGCTGTTCAACACCAACCAGGGGCTGGAGCGCACCATCATCGACGAGCAGTTGTGGCGCTGGGATGAGAACAGCCAGCGCTGGCGGTTGCACAGCCCCCTGCCTGATCCCACCCAGGGCCGCTGATCAGCAGTCCTTAACGGGCTGGTCGATCAGGGCCTTCATTTCCTCACTGAGTTGGTGTTCACCGGGGTTGCCGGCGTCGAACAGGATTTTCCATTCCCCGGCCGCATTCCTGCGCCAAACTGAATTGTAGATACCCCATGATTCGATCTGTTCGCCCTGCTCGGTCTGGCCGCGCATGCGGTAAGGGCCGCGCGACAGGGCCAGGTCGCCGCTTGCGGTCACTTCCACAACGTAAGGCCGCCATTTGAGCTGCGGACCATTCTCCGCAAAGAAGCCGGCCCAGGCAGCGCTGACTTCTTCCGGGCCACGCAGCACGGCGCCGCTGATGAATCGCGTATCGGGGTCCAGCATGGCGGCAAAAGCCGCCGGGTCCTGGTTCTCGACGGTTTGGCTGAATGCTATTTCGACGCAGCGCACGGCTTGCTGGTCAACACTCTGCGCCCGGGCAGCATTTGAGGGGGGTAGTGCCACAATGGCGAAGACGGTGGCGACAAGTATCCGGTAGTTGGCGGGCATCCTGGTGTTCATGTATTCACCTTTGGGTTTTCACCATTGGGAGATTGGATTCAAACGGCGTGGACGTGGCCGCGATGAGGTGGATTCTAGGCGGCCTGCCGGCAAGGAAGGTACGACAAACCGATCTTTCCACCGGTTTTCACGGCAGAACGAATGCATAGATGCAGATGTAGTGGCACAGGCTGCCGAGCACCACGCAGACATGGAAGATAGCGTGTCCCATGGGAATGCGCTCGATGCTGTACATCACGGCTCCCAGCGTATAGAGGACGCCGCCGGCTGCCAGCCAGGCCAGGGCCTGAGTCGACAACGCTGCGGCGAAGTCCTTGAAGAAAAACACCACCAGCCAACCCATCGCCACATACATCAACGTGGACAACACATCAAATCGACCGGTATAGAACAACTTCAGGATGATGCCCGCCAGCGCCAGCCCCCAGATCCACAGGAACACCACATAACCCACCGCGGGCGGCAGGGAGATCAGGGCAAACGGCGTATACGTGCCGGCGATCAGCCCATAGATGCAGGCGTGATCGTAGACCCTGCGGCGAATGCGGATCCTGGCATCGGTGGCGCTGTGATAGAGGGCGGACACTGCATACAGCGCCACCATGGACAGCCCGAAAATCCCGACCGCCAGCAGGGGCACGCCCGGGCCCTGCTGCCAGGCCCGCAATACCAGCGCCAGCAATCCGACGATGCTCAACAGCAATCCGGCGATGTGCGACCCGACGTTGATGGCCTCTTCCAGCGGCGGGTAAGCCTTGACCAGCGGGTGCCGGTGCTTCAGGAGCCGGTGCCTTGAATTTCCGGACTTTGGCTGTCTGTGCTTTGACAATGCAGGTTCCGATTGCAGGTAGAATGAACGCGGCGGCAGGCAGCAAAATACCATGCCGGGCAGGCGCCCGCAGCATGGGCCCGGTTCGCCTGCAATCGGAGTTCCCGGCCGGTACAGGAACCCGCAGACACACAACAGCGAGTCACTGTCCATTGACCACAACGATCACCAGCGGGGCGTGTCGGGTAACCATGCGCAAAATCATCCAGGGAGTGGCCTGGCTGCTGCTCGGCAGCCTGTTCGCACTGCCCGTCGTGCAGGCCGCGCAGGAATCAGGAGCGAATCCTGACATCGAGCGGCTGCGGGCCCTCAGTTCCCCCGCGAATGCACTGCGCACATCAAACGCCACCGGGCTGGTCAGCTTCGTGCGGCTGGATGGTGGCCAACCCGCGTTGCGTGCGCTGGCCGGCCAAAGCGCTGATGCGAAGGCCCGTGCATTTCTTGCCGACCATGGGGACATCTTTGGCCTGCGCCCGGCCACGGACGAACTGGTCCTGGTGCGCCAGGACGCCAATGCACCCGGCCTGACCCGGGTCCGCTACCAGCAAAAGCATCGCGGGCTGCCCGTTTTTGCCGCCGCCGTAGTCGGCCTGTTCGACGGCACACAGGCACTCACGGCCATCAGTGCTTCAACCGTGGAAATCGACCCGCTGGACATTGTTCCATCATGGCCGTTCGAAGAGGCCGAACGCACTGCCCACTCAGTGGTAGCGCATAACTTGCCGGGAAAGCCTCAAGCTGCATCCGTCCAGACCATCGACAGCGGTTTGCTGCTGTACCACACAGGATTGCTGCGGGATGTACCTGGCCGAGTGCGACTGGCCTGGATGTTTGAAGTGGCTGATCCGGCCCGAAGCGTGCGCGAGTTCGTGTTCGTGGACGCCCATACCGGCAAAGTCCTGAACCGGATCAACGGCATCCAGACTGGGCTGGACCGCAAGGTCTCAGAGACTTTCCAGCCCAATGTCAAATGGCAGGACAGCGCGGGCGACCCTGACCCCATACCGCCCGGCTGGGCCAGTGGCAGCGCCGGCCAGGTCCAGGCCTGGCAGGATGAAATCGATGGCGCGCGTGAGACGTATAACCTGATCGCCAGTATCACCGGCGGCTCCTGGCTCTCCTATGACGGCGCGGATGCCACCATGCGCACCATCAACAACTACCTGTTCCTGGGCTGTCCCAATGCCAGCTGGAACGGCACCACCACCAATTACTGCAACGGCGTCAGTGGTGACGATACTGTTGCGCATGAGTGGGGACACGCCTACACGCAGTACACCGCGGACCTGGTTTACCAGTGGCAACCCGGCGCGTTGAATGAATCATTTTCCGATATCTGGGGGGAAGTGGTGGACCAGCTCAACGGCCGCGGTACTGACACTCCGAACACACCGCGCACTGCGGGTTCCTGCTCGGTTTACGGAGCCGGACCGGACATCGATGACTCCTACCGCTGGCTGTCGAGCGAGGATGACCCTGCTTTTGGTGGAGCCATCCGCGACATGTGGACACCTACCTGCTATGGTGATCCTGGAAAGGTATCCGATGCCCAATACTGGTGCAGCAGCGACGATTCCGGCGGCGTTCACACAAATTCGGGAGTGCCCAACCACGCGTTTGCGCTGGCCGTGGACGGTGGGGTTTTCAATGGCCAGTCCATCACCGGAATGGGCCTGCTCAAGGCGACGCATATTTACTGGAATGCGCTGCAACTTCTGGTGCCGGCCAGTGGTTTCAGCGCCATGGCCGATGCGCTGGAAACCAGCTGCAGCAGCCTGGTGGGTATGGACCTGCCGCAACTGAGCACGTTCGAAACCAGTCCGGGCTTATCGGGAATCACCATCTCGCAGAATGATTGCGCGGAACTGGCCAAAGCAATCACGGCCGTGGAACTGCGCCAGCCGCCCGGTCAATGCAATTTCCAGACGGTGCTGGAAAACCAGCCGCCGGAACGCTGTGCGGGACTTGGTGAATTGCAGAGCATTGCCATCACCGACTGGGAAAGCGGGCTGGCCGGCTGGACCCCGGGCACACGGGATGTGGTGAACCCGGGCACCTTTGATACGCCGCCCTGGGCGGTGGTCAGCAACCTGCCGGACGGTCGAGAGGGATCCGCGGCTTTCGTGGCGGACCTGGTGACCGGCAATTGCGCCGCGGATGATGAAACCGGCGTGCTGGCACTGGAAAGCCCGGAAATCCAGCTGCCGCCAAACACGGTCACTCCCCGGTTGTCACTGGATCACTGGCTGGCCAGTGAGCCTGGATACGACGGCGGCAACCTGAAAATCAGCGTCAATGGCGGGGCGTTCACACTGGTGCCAACGGCCGCGCTGGAGTTCAGCCCTTACAATGAAAATCTCGTAACGACCCAGGCCGGCAACACCAACCCGCTGGCCGGGCAAAGCGCCTGGACCGGCTCGAATGCGGGCACACTGTCGGGCAGTTGGGGCCAGACCCAGGTGAACCTGTCCGGCATCGCCACGGGCGGGGACACTGTGCAGCTGCGGCTGGATTTTGGCATCGACGGCTGTAACGGCAGGGTGGGCTGGTATGTGGACGAGGTGGAGTTTTACCGCTGTTCCGCGGAACTGCCGGGTGGCCCGATTTTCAGCGATGGCTTTGAGTCGGAACCCTGACCGCTGGCCCGGGTGGCCTGTTAAAACCCGAACACGCTGAAGCCGCCATCCACGGTCAGGCAATGCCCGGTGATATACCCCGCCGCGGGCAGGCAGAGGAAGGCGATCGCAGCCGCGCACTCTTCCGACCTGCCGATGCGTTTCATGGGCGTCCGGTCCAGCACCTGGCAGCGATAGTCCTCGTCCTGTAATACCTGCAGTGCCAGCGGTGTTTCGATGTACCACGGCGCCACCGCATTGACGCGTATGCCCTGCTCCGCCCACTCCACGGCCAGGTTGCGGGTGAGCTGGATCATGGCGGCCTTGCTCATACCGTATGGTGCGCCGGTGCGCAGGTGGGTCAGGCCGGCCACCGATGCCACGTTGACCACCGCGGCCGGTGCGGATTCGCGCAACCGCGGGTGCAGCAGGCGGCACATTTCAAAACAGCTCACGAGGTTCACTTCCTGAACGCGCTGGTATTCCTCCAGGCTCAGGTTTTCAACCCGCTTGCGAATATTGAAGCCAGCGTTGTTCACCAGGAGAGGCAGCGGCCCCTGCAATTCGTCGGCCACCCGTTCGCGATCTGCCGCATTCGCGAGATCGGCACTGATCAGTTCAACCTGGCACAAAGGATGCGCCCGCAGCACTCTGGCCCTGGCCTGCTCCAGCCGCTCCTCATTACGCGCCAGCAGAACCAGGTCACAACCCAATGCCGCCAGCTCTTCCGCCACGGCCAGGCCAATGCCACTGCTGCCGCCGGTGACCAGGGCGCGCTGGCCGTCCAGCCGCCATTTGTCAACGCGCGTTGCGCCGGACTCCTGCATCCCGGAGTCCTGCATCACGGCGCCCGGCACAGGCAATGCGCCGCCTGCGTGAATTCACCCTGCGAACTGGCCAGGAAACGCAGGTCGGCCAGCAGGTCTTCCAGCACCGGCAGGCGGGTCCACGACGGAACCTGCAGGTTCCAGCCGGCGCGAGCCATCACGCTGCCGGTCATGTCCAGCAGGAAGGATTCGAACGCGCTCATTTCCACGTCGCTGTAGCTGACCTGGTAATCCGTGCCGAGCCCGGCAATTCGTGCCGCCGAATCAATCGCCTGCTGCAGGCTGCCCTGCTGGTCCACCAGGCCGCGGTCGCGGGCCTGCACGCCACTCCATACCTGGCCGCGTGCCACGCGGTTCACCTCTTCCTCGGGCATGGAACGGGCGGTGGATACGAGTTGAATGAAATCCTCGTAGGTGTTCTCGGTCGAACGCTGGAATATGCGCCGCAGGTCGTCGTCCAGCGGCAGGTCCAGCCGGAGCTTTCCGGCCAGTGGCGTGGTGCCCACGCCATCGGTGTGCACGCCCAGGTTGTTCAATGGCCCGGAAAACGTGGGCAACATGCCAAACACGCCGATCGAGCCCGTGATGGTAGCCGGTGTGGCCCACACCTCATCAGCCGCCATGGCGACCCAGTAGGCGCCGGAAGCGGCCACATCCCCCATGGAAACGACCACCGTCTTGCCGGTTTCCCGCAGCGCCTGCAATTCACGGCGAATCAGCTCCGACGCGAACACTTCGCCACCCGGGCTGTTCATGCGCATCACCACCGCTTTCACTTCGGGTTGTTCCCCCACCTGGCGCAGGCGAGCGATGAGGGTTTCCGCGCCGGCCAGCCCCGGCGGCTGGTGGCCGCGGACGATTTCGCCCTCCAATACCACCACGGCAACCGTGTTCGGGCTGGAGTGATCCTGCTGCAACTCGGTGAGCTTCAGGTAGCGGTCGAAACTCACATGCCGGTAGCCTTCGCCCTGGCGGGCGGGTGCGCCCAGGCTGGCCAGTTCCTGGTTGGCCTCGGGACGGCTGACCAGCCGGTCCACCAGCCCAATCTCCAGTGCCAGTTGCGCAAAGTCTCCGCCGGCCGCCTCCAGGCGATCCGGAAATTCATTGATGGCTGCCGAGAGATCGACCAGCGGAATTCCGCGCAGCCGGGAGACACCTTCGAGATACTGCTGCCACAGGCTGCCCAGCCAGAACAGGCTGGCGCTGCGGTCTTCGGCGGACATGTCTTTGCGGATCCACGGTTCCATGGCGGACTTGTACTCACCCACCCGGAACAGGTTGATCTCCACTTCCAGTTTTTCCATGGCTTCGGCGTAGTAATTGCGGTAGGCCGAGAAGCCATCCAGCCACACCATGCCGCCGGGATTCAACCACACCTCATCGGCCATGGCCGCCAGGTAATACGACTGTTGCTCCATTCCATCCGCCACCGTGATCACCGGCTTGCCGGAAGCCTTGAAGTCGGCGATGGCGGCTTCCAGTTCCAGCAGCGAGCCCATGCCCACGTGATACAGCTCGCTGGGATTGATCACCAGGCGCGAGATGCGCTCATCATCCCGGGCGCGGCGGACGGCTTCGACCAGGTCACGCAGGCGTGTTTCCGGCTGGGTCTGCTCAGTGGCCTGCATGATGGCGCGATCCAGTGGCGTACCGCTGAATTCCTCGACAATGGCGCCCTGCGGGTTCAGCAGCAGAGCGGTATCCGGTTGCAGGATCAGCGATTCCTCAGTGTCGAGGAACGCCATCACAATGAAAAACAGGATCAGCAGGAACAACAGGTTCAGCACCAGGCGGCGGGTGCCGTCTATGAAGTGCCAGATACCAATGAAAAAGCGGGCGATTACTGAACGTTCTTTGTTTGCCATCAAGCGGATCCACTGCAGTGAATGCCTATTCTAGCCTCAATATTGCACAGCCCAAAAGAAATGGATGGCCAGCCCCGCCCGGCCTTTCGAGCCACACCAACTTGCGGTCAGATACGCCAACGTGTGGTTTCACAGCAAACCCGATGATTCAACAAGTAGCTGAAATAATGATGTTTTCCATCATGGCATGGTTTCTGCATTGTTCAGGCCAACACTCATTACACAAGGAACCGAACGCCATGGGAACGTTTTCACGCATGCGCTATGTCATCGCCGCCAATGTCAATGCCCTGATCGAAAAGGCCGAAGACCCGGAAAAATTGCTGCGCGCCCTCATCCGTGAGATGGAGGATGCCGGGGAAGAAGCGCGCGCCGCCAGTGCTGAAGTGCTGGCCGAACTCAGCCACCTGCAGCGGGCCGTGAAAGAACAGGCCACCCAGCAGCAGCAGTGGCGCGACCGGGCTGAAAAAGCGGTGCTGGAAGGCCGGGACGACCTTGCCCGCGAGGCCCTCAAGACTGCCACGGAAATCGCCGCCCGCCAGGCTTCCCTGGCGCAGGAAGAGCAGTTGCTGAAATCGCGCGGCGAACAGCTGAACACCGACATGGCCACCCTGAAACAGAAGCTGGCCGAAGCCAAGCTGAAACTGCGCGACATGCAGCAAAGGCCGGCCACGCATCCGGCCGCTGTGGCCAGCAGTCCCCAGTCGCGCGCCGAGCGGCGCATCCAGCGCGCCCTGAACCGCTTTGACGGTTTGCAGGCCCAGGTGGAAAATCTGGAGGCCCGCGTGGCGTCCTACGAAACCGGCGGCGCCAGCCCGGCAGTCTGGACCGCGGCGCAGCAGCCGGCGGACCCGGAGGTAGAGGAAGCCCTGCAGCAGCTCAAGGCCAAGGTAGCCGGACGCGCCACCAGTGAAACGGCAACCCACACCGCAGAGGTCAAGCCTGCCGCCAGCGAAAACGCGCAGGCTGGCGAAAAGGCCAGCGCCTGAACATGCCTTCCGACATGTCCCGTGGCATGACCGAACGTTTCAACAACCGGCTGAAAGCCAGCCACAGTGGCGCCATGCTGGCCGGCGTGTGCAGCCGGCTGGCAGGCTTGCTGGGCTGGAATGTGTGGGCGGTTCGCGCCGTTCTGCTGGTGCTGCTGGTGGCCAAGCCACTCTGGACCATCATCGCCTACGCAGCCGTGGCACTGCTGCTGGGCCTGGTGAATC
>CAYYCX010000062.1:0-12297 GCA_964470455.1 uncultured Wenzhouxiangellaceae bacterium | reverse complement strand
CTCTGGACCATCATCGCCTACGCAGCCGTGGCACTGCTGCTGGGCCTGGTGAATCGCGGCGGATGGCGGTCCGGTACCGGGGCTTCTGGAACCGGCCAGGCCGGTGAGCTGCGCTCACCCGAACTCGCATCCCGCAAGCAGCGCATCGAAGACCTGGAGCAACGTTTCAGGGACTGGGAACGGACGCTGCCGAAAGACTGAAGCCCGGCCAGCCGGAATAGGCTCAGGCAGGCTCCGCCTCGGCAATCAGGCGCCGGGTGGTATTGAGAAAGCGAACCACCATCAGGGTGGCTCCCACGGTCAGGCCGGCAATCATGCCGATCCACATACCAGCGGGACCCAGCTGTTGATGGAAGGTGAGGTAATAACCCAGGCTCAGGCCGACCACCCAGTAGGCAAACAGGTTATAAAACATCGGCATGCGAGTATCTTTCAGGCCGCGCAGGGCGCCGGTGGCGCAGATCTGCAGCCCGTCCGGTAACTGGAAAATTCCTGCGTAGAACAACAGGCTGATCGCCAGCGCGGCCACAGCCGCATCATTGGTGTACAGACCGACGATGTATTCCGGAAACACCAGCATCAGGAACATATTGCAGCATTGTCCCACCACCACGATCAGCAAACCGATGATGCCGAGATAGCGCGCGCCGTGCAGGTCGCCACGGCCGATGGCATTGCCCACCCGGACCGTGACGGCGCTGCCCATCCCCAGCGGCACCATGAACAGCAATGCGGAAAAATTGATGGCGATCAGGTGCGCGGCCGCCGGCAACGGCCCGAGCCGGCCGATCAACAGGGCGGCGGCAACGAACAGGCCGGATTCCAGCGTGATGGCCACGGCAATGGGCAGGCCAAGCTTCAGCAGGTCGCGCAATTCGGGCCAGTGTGGCCGCGCAATATGGCTGAACAGCTCAAATGGCCGGTAGTGCCGGTGATTCTGGATGTAGGCAACCAGCATCAACAACTGCAGCCAGATGACGATGGCCGAAGCATAACCGCAGCCCACCGTGCCGAGTGCCGGCATACCCAGCTTGCCGAACATGAACACGTAATTGAGCGGGATGTTCAGCAGTGCGCCAATCACGCCGTAGAACATGGTCGGCCGCGTATGGCCCGAGCCTTCGCTGAAAAAACGCAGCAGGAATACAAAGCAGATGGCCGGCGCACCCCAGGAGATCGCCCGCAGGTAGCCGGCCGCCACCGGAATGATGGCCGCATCCACCTGCGCCAGTTGCAGCAAAGGCGCGCTGAAAAAACAGGCCGCCCAGAAAGGCACGGCGGCGAGGGCTGCGATCCAGTAAGCCTGGCGGGTAACGTCCGCGGCTTCAGGGTGTCTGCCGGCGCCGTCCAGTTGCGCCACGCTGGGCTGCACGGCCATCAGCAGGCCGATGGTGAACACCATCAGCGCCGACCACATGGCGCTGCCGATGCCCAGCCCCGCCAGCGCCAACTGCCGGTCCGGCAGGCGCCCGGCCATGACGGTATCGATGAAGCTCATGCTGAATACCGCCACCTGGCCGACCACCACGGGCAGGGACAGCTGCAGCGTGCGCTTGACCTCAACCAGGTGCCTCCTCGGAGGCAGGTTATCGCCGTGTTTCGCTATACTGCCCATTGCCAAGCCTGGTGCACCGTGAACAAGCCGGGCATTGTAACCCAGGCTGGCGCGCGCAGACCCAGTCATAACTGTGAAAACAGGAAGCAGCAAGCATGACCGAAATCCCGGCGGGTTCAAGCGATACGGGTGAGTTGGCCGAGTCGTCATCCCGGCCGCCGGCCCCCTTGCCGTCACGCAAGCTGACCATACCTGCCAGGCGCCTGGCAGGGTCGCCTGCCTGCCTGAACTGCGGCACGCCGCTGGTAGGCCCGTTCTGCCACTACTGCGGCCAGCCCGACAAGAACCTGTTCCGTTTCTTTCCGGTGCTGGTGCGGGAATTGATGGCGGACTTCCTGGATTTCGATTCGCGTTTCGCCCGCACCATGCGGCCTCTGTTGTTTCACCCCGGCAAGCTGACCCGCGACTACCTCGATGGACGCCGCTTCCGCTACACGCCGCCGCTGCGCCTTTACATTTTTGCCAGCATGGCCTTCTTCCTGCTGGCCGCGGCCCTGGCCGGTGGAGTGGTCAGCACCAATGCGGATGGTATCAGCTTCAGCTTGGGCACAAGCGGGGCGGGCATTCAGGTCGACAAAGGCATAGAGGAAGCGGTAAAGGCCGGCGAGATGACCGAAAAGGAGGCGGAAGCCGTCAGGCAGAAACTCGAAGAAGCCGGCATTTCGCGGATTCTCGATCCGGGCGGCAACGAACCAGAAGGCGCCGCCGTGGGCGATGAACCCTCCGAGACCGGAGCGGCCTCCAATGCGCTGCCAAACCCCAGCGGGACCGCCAATGATGAATCCCCGGATTCGGAAGCCGCGACCACGGAAGATGTCATCAATATCAATGGCAAGCCATGGAACCGTGAAACCAATCCATTCATTGTTCCTGGCGCGCCGCAGTTCATCAATGACTGGATCAACGACGAAATCGAGGACTCGCCGCGCAAGGGCCGCGAGATCGAAGAAAACCCCGATATCATTGTCGACAAGATCATGGACGTGCTGCCCGTCGCGGTGTTCATCATGCTGCCGCTGGTCGCCCTGCTGTTGAAGTTCTGGTACCTGTTTTCAGGACACTACTACGTAGAACACCTGATTCACGCCCTGCACAACCATGCTTTCCTGTTCGTGGTGTTCATCCTGATGCTGGTGACCGACACAGTCGCCAGCATCGCGGAGCCAACGGGCCAGGGCACGTGGACGGAAATCTCGCTGTGGATCGACATCGTCCTGGGCTGCTGGATTCCCCTTTACCTGTTGATTTCCCTCAAGACGGTCTACCGGCAGGGCTGGATTTTTACGTTGCTGAAATTCGGGCTGGTGGGCATTTCCTACATGGTGCTGCTGGCGCTGGTAACCAGCGCCACCGCCGTGGCCAGCTTCGTGCTGTTGTAAGCCCGCAATCCCCGGTTGGCGTGAAAGCCTCAGGCATAGCGCCTTTGCAGGTATTCAAATATCGCGCGCAACCCTAACGCATCACCGCCCTCAGGCCGTCCCGGCCGGCTGGACTGGTTCCAGGCAAAAGTGTCCAGATGTACCCAATCCGTTTTGTCAGGAACAAAATGCTCCAGGAACAGGGCCGCGGTGATGCAGCCACCGTAGGGGCTCTTGCCGCTGTTGTTGATGTGCGCGATGGAGCTTTTGATCAGGTCACGGTACGGGCGATACAGCGGCATGGTCCAGACCGGGTCCTCGCAGGCATCCCCCACATCCTGGATCACCCGGGCCACATCGCGGCTGTTGCTGAACAGCGCCGGCAGGTCGGTGCCCAGCGCCACGCGGGCGGCGCCCGTCAGCGTGGCGAAATCCACGATCAGGTCAGGTTTGGATTCACTGGCATAGGCCAGTGCATCGGACAGCACCACACGGCCTTCAGCATCGGTGTTGCCGATCTCGATGTGCAGGCCCTTGCGCGTTGGAATCACATCGCCGGGACGATAGGCATTGCCGGCGATGGAGTTTTCCACCGCGGGAACCAGCAGCTTCAGCCGCACCGGCAAATGCGCCTGCATCACCAGCCTGGCAAGGGCCAGCGCATGTGCCGCGCCACCCATGTCCTTTTTCATCAGCGCCATGCCCGAAGAATTCTTGATGTCGAGACCACCGGTATCGAAACACACGCCCTTGCCCACCAGCGCCACCAGGGGGTTATCGTCCTCACCCCAATCCAGCTCCACCAGCATGGGTGGCCGGTGCGATGCGCGGCCCACTGCGTGGATGGCCGGAAAGTTCTGCTCCAGCAATTCGTCGCCGGTTAAACGCCGGGTGCGGGCGCCAAACGCCGCTGCCTGGGTTTCCACCGCCGCAACCAGCTCGGCGGGGCCCAGGTGTTCGGTGGGTGTGTTGACCAGGTCGCGCACCAGGGTCTGAGCTTCCAGCAGGGATTGGACCGAGGCTGCAAACTCAGCCGGCAACATCAGCGTGGGGCGCGGCCTGGTGCTTTTGCGATAGCGTTCGAAGCGGTAGGCGGCAAGGCCCCAGCCCAGCAGCGCCTGCTTTTGCTGGTCTTCGGTCCAACCGGACTCCAGCCGGTAAGTCCCGGAAGGCAGGCTACTGTAGATGGTCGCCAGCTGGTAAAGGTGCCCATTCTCCTGCACGCCGAACAACACCTCCCTGATCTGTCCCTGGGGCGTTGGAAGCTGGACTACCTGTCCCGGTTTGGCCTTGAAGCCCGCTCCACTGACCCACTGCTTTTGCGCCTTGCCGGCCTTGGCCAGCCAGGCCTTGAACGTGGTTCGGTTCAACGGAATCAGCGGTGTTGCCGACTTGGCGGCCGCCGCTGTTTTAAAAACTTTGTAGCTCATGTTCTCTCCTGCCGGTCAGGCTGCGTTCCGGATGAAAGCCGGAACAGGCTGCCGCAGCGGCCCTGGTTGCGTTGCAGCTAGTCTACGAGAAAACCGAACCATGAGGGGCCCGGTGTGCCTTGGCTGCTAGCGGCCTTGCCCCGTGATCAGCCGCGCGCCTCGCCGGTAGGTGAGGTATTCCCACAACCAGCGGAAGGAGACCACCACCGGGCTGGGCACGCCCAGCAGGAAGTAAATATGTGAAACTCCCCAGATCCACCAGGCCAGCCGCCCTTTTAGATGAACCTTCGGAAACTCGATCACCGCTGAACGCCTGCCGATAGTGGCCAGGTAACCGGCGTGCCGGTATTTGAACGGCGCCGGGTCGCCGCTGCCGGCCATCCGCCGTCGGATCAGTTTCGCCACATAGCGACCCTGCTGCTTGGCCGCCGGGGCAATTCCGGGCACGGGTGCGCCAGCATCCGTCATGACGGTTGCCGCATCACCGATGACGAAGACGTTGGCATCCGCCGCAATGGACAGATCAGGTTGCACCTTCACCCGCCCGGCCCGGTCGGCGTCCACACCCAGCCATTGGGCCACTGGTGATGCCATCACTCCGGCTGCCCAGACCACCGTGCGGGCGGCAATGAATTCGCTGCCCAGGTTCACACCGCCGGCCTGGCAGTCGCTGACGGCCGTTCCCAGGAGCACTTCCACGCCCAGGTCTTCCAGCGCCTTTTGCGCGTAGGCCGACGAGGCAGGGCCGACAAAAGGCAATATACGCGGACCTGCTTCGATCAGTGTGATGCGCGCCTGCCGCGGATCGATGCGACGAAAGTCGGCGGCCAGCGTATGGTGCGCCAGTTCGGCAATCGTGCCGGCCAGCTCCACCCCGGTGGCGCCGCCGCCGACGATGACAAAGCGGAGGAGCGCCTGCCGCTCGGCTTCATCCCTGGCCATTTCAGCCTGCTCAAAAGCGGTCAGGATGCGGCGGCGGATATGGGTTGCATCATCGATGCTCTTGAGCCCCGGCGCCGCGTCCGACCAGTTGTCGTGGCCGAAGTAGGAATGCGTGCTCCCCGTGGCAACCACCAGGTAATCAAATTCCAGCCGTTCATTACGTAACCGGACTTCATGCCGCTCAAGGTCCACGCCCTGGACTTCATCCAGCAGCACCGTGGCATTTTTCTGCCGGCTGAGTATCGAACGGATGGGCCAGGCTACGTCCGACGGCGCCAGGCCGGCCGCGGCAACCTGGTACAGCAATGGCTGGAACAGGTGATAGTTATGGCGATCGACGATGGTGACTTCAGCTTCGGCTCCCGCCAGCCCGCGGGCCGTGAACAGTCCGCCGAATCCCGCTCCGAGTACCACCACCCGTTTCATGTGCTGATGCCCTCTGTTTGCCGGAGCCCGATCCGATTGACCGTCAGTCGATCCGCGCCACGTAGTCCTCACCCTGGCGCCGCAACTGGAACAGCAGCGGGCCGCGGGAGTCTTCGACCACTTTCTGGAAATCGGCCAGTCCCTGCAACGGCTGCCGGTTCAGCGCCGTGACGATATCACCGGGCCGGAAGCCCGAGCGCGCCAGGCGGCTTTGCGGATCGAGTTCAGTGAGTATCACTCCGCGCAGCTGTTCGGCACGCATCTTGGCCGGCAGTTCCTGGAAGTTGGCCCCGGCAAGCCGGCGGTCCAGCCTGGCGCCGTCCAGGGCCGGCAAAGCATTGGCGCTGAGCCTGGCTGAACGGGACTTGCCGTTGCGAAGGTAATTGAGCGATTTTTTCTCGCCGATGGGCAGCTGGCCTTCGACGATGTAGAAATCCTGCATGCTATGCACCGGGTGATCGTCCACCTGGGTGATCACGTCGCCCGCCTCGATGCCGGCCTTGTCGGCCGCAGCGCCGTGCACCACTTCGGCCACCAGCGCGCCTTTGGTGTTCTGGATGCCGAGGGCGCCCGCCAGTTCGGGCGTCAGGTCCTGCACATACACGCCCAGCGTGCCACGCCGTACTTCGCCGAACTCGGCCAGTTGCTGCATCACATAGGAAGCCATGGCGGTGGGAATTGCAAAGCCAATGCCGATATTGCCGCCGCTGGGTGTAAAGATGGCGCTGTTGATGCCCACCAGTTCACCACGCAGGTTCACCAACGCTCCACCGGAATTGCCCGGATTGATGGACGCGTCCGTCTGGATGAAGTTCTGGAATTCCAGGCCCCGGAATCCGGCGCGCCCTAGAGCGCTGACGATGCCCGAAGTGACCGTCTGCCCCAGGCCAAAGGGATTACCCACCGCCACCACGAAGTCGCCCACCCGCAGATCACTGGAATCAGCCAGCACCAGGGCGCTGAGGTCCTCCGCGGGAATGCGCACCATGGCGAGATCAGTGTCCGGATCAGTACCAATTACTTCGGCCTGGAAACTGCGTCCATCTGACAGCGTCACGGAAATTTCATCCGCGCCGGAAATCACGTGGTTGTTGGTGAGCACATAGCCCTTGTCGGCATCGACGATCACGCCCGAACCCAGGCTTTGCGAAACCCGTTCACGTGGCTGGTCGGGAATGTTGAAGAAGCGCCGGAAGAACGGGTCGTTGATCAGCGGGTTGTTGATGCGCACGCGGGTTTGCGTATAGATGTTCACCACCGAGGGTGTCACGCGCTCCAGCACCGGCGCCAGGGAAGGCAGCGGTTCTCCATCCACGGCGCTCGGCAGTGCAGCCTGGCTGCTCAGCGCAAACCATGGCGAAAACAGGAAAGCACACAAGGCGCACAATCGGACAATTTTTTTCATCGTGGGCTTCTTTGTCGGGCTGCAATGAATGTTGGTGGCAGTATGACCGGCGATCAACTTCAAGGTTCTGCATTCGCACAGAATTCGCACAAGGGCCTGAAACTGAATCATAACAATGTGGCCTGACAATGGCCGTATCAAGCGGCGCGCCGCATTGCGAGGGCCGCGTCCGATGCGCCTGGAACCTTGCTATTTGCCGGAAAACCGGATATATACCGACAAGCCCGATTTTCACACACAAGATATTGTGTGCTGTTGAATTTGGCCGGTAAAAGCAGAATGAGAACATGATTGGGAAACCATGATTGACCTTCAGCAACAGGTGTTACGTACAGATGTATCCGGTATGCCGCTGGAATGGATCGGCTACCAGGAGGCGGTGCGGCTGATTTCGCTGGACCAGGTGAGTTACTCGCTGGGCCGCCGGCTGTACTGCATACACGGTGGAATCAACGCCATTTCCGGCCGGCAAAGCCTGATTGAAGTCAATGCCATCATCGCCAGCCATGGGCATCACCCGCACGCCAAGCTGTTCGCGGAAAATTACACGCCACCGCTCAGCAACAAGGCGCTGTTCCGGCGTGACCAGTCACTGTGCCTGTATTGCGGCGAACAGTTTCCGAATTTCCTGCTCTCGCGCGACCATGTCAAACCGCTGAGCCAGGGTGGCAAGGATCGCTGGAGCAACGTGGTGACGGCCTGCAAGCGCTGCAACAACCACAAGGCCGGGCGCACGCCCGAGCAAGCTGACATGCAGTTGCTGGCCATTCCGTTCACGCCCACCCACGCGGAATACATCTACCTGCAGGGCAAGCGCATTCTGGCCGACCAGATGGAATTCCTGGTGGCCCACTTTCCGCGCAACAGCGTGTTGCGCCAACGGGTTGAGCTGGGCCAGAAACTGATCGCCTGATCTGCCATAATTCCGTTCCATGAGCCTGCCGCACGTTTACCTGGTGGATGCCAGCGTCTACATATTCCGCGCGTGGTTTTCCATGCCGGATGAATTTACCAACACCCAGGGTGAGCCCACCAATGCGGTGTATGGTTTTTCCGGATTCCTTTGCAGCCTGCTGGAGCAGACCTCGGCGCAACATGTGGCCATTGCGTTTGATGAGTCACTCAGCACCAGCTATCGCAACGAGATATACCCGGCCTACAAGGCCAATCGCGATCCGGCTCCTGAAGACCTGAAGCGGCAGTTCCAGTGGGCCCGTGATGTGGCGCAGTCAATGGGGCTGGCCTGCTATTCCGATCCGCTGTATGAGGCTGACGATCTTATCGGCACGCTGGCCGATTACTGGCGCGACCGGGGCCACCCGGTGTGCGTGGTGAGCAGCGACAAGGACCTGGCGCAACTGATCTGCGAAGGCGACCACTGGTGGGATTTTTCCAGGAACCAGCGGCTGGGTTCCGCGCAGTTGCTGCAGAAGTTCGGCGTGCTGCCCGGGCAGATGGCGGATTACCTGGCACTCACCGGTGATGCGGTGGACAACATTCCCGGCGTGCCGGGCATCGGGCCCAAGTCCGCGGCTGCCCTGCTGGCGCACTTCGGCAACCTGGACAGCCTGTATGAGCGGCTTGAAGAAGTGCCTTACCTCAGCCTGCGCGGCGCCAAATCCATGCACCGGAAACTGCAGGAGCACCGGGCAGCAGCTGAACTGGCGCGTCAGCTGACGGTGATCAGCCGCGATGTTGCCTCGGCCCTGGCCTCACCCGATATATCCCGCGGCTTGGTGGATACCGCCAGGCTCAACCGGCTGTTCGATGAATTGCAGTTTGGCGGCATGTTGCGGCAGCGCTGCCTTCGAGCCTGAACCCGGCGAGTCTGAACCAGGCCAACCATGGGCAACCAGCTCCTGTTCATTGCTGAACACCCTTGAGGTTTCTTTCCTTGATGAGTCGCTCTTCTGGAGTTTCCATGCCTTGCGCTGGCTCCACCGGGGTTCGCAAGACAACCGGCGCAAACTTGTCCTCACGCTCGCCACCCAGGTTGCTGCCGGCGAAGTAGTAAACGTCATCGCCCTGAACCCGGGCGAAGGACGGTGATTCATACAGCTCCAGCCCGCTGGCCAGGGGAACGATATTGACGACGTTGGTACCGGTGGCATCCAGGTCGAGGCGCATCACACGCTGAGGTGCAATGCCGTTTTGCAGCATGTACAAGCTGCCCCTGGCCCAGTCGATGCCGGAGATTCCGCCCAGGTTGAGAGTTTCCGGACCGAGCAGCATGTTGACGGCGTTGTTGTCGAGATTGATCACCAGGATTCCCAGAGCCGCGTCCGCCAGATACATCAGCTTGCCATCATCGGAAATCGACAGGTCGCGAAGGCCAGTGAGCTGGAAGTTGCTGATGAACAGGCCCATGTTGTTGGCTGCGGCGGGCTTGATGTAAACCAACGGCACGGCGCGGTCCATTACGAACACATCGCCCTCGGGCGTCAGTCCGATGGTGCCGAGAAAATGCGGGAACCGGTCGGCCGGAGGCTCATATCGGTTCAGCAGCTCAAGGCTTTCCAGGTCAAACTCCAACAGCGCGGTTTTGCCCAGCTCTCCTTCTTCAAGCTTGCCAAATGCCGGCGTGGCCGTTGTGGTCACCCACAGGCGCTTGCGCTCGGCGTCAACCGCGAGGCCATGGATTGCTCGCAGGCCATTGTCCTTGTTCGGGCTCAGCAATTTACTGGCCTTGCCATCGGCGCTGATGGCGTAAATCGTGCCGCCTTCCAGTGTCCCCACCAGGAATCGTTCGGAACTGGCATCCCAGGTCAGCGACTCTGGATACAACCTGGCCTTGGGCAATTCGAATGCGGTCTTGCCGGTGCCCGATGGCTCCGCCGCCTTGACCAGGAGGGTATTGAGGTACTCATATACCTCGGTACTGCGAATGCTTTCCGTGTCGGGCGTCTGGTTGAAGTCGTAACTCAGGCCCTGCTGTTGCATCTTGTGCATGTAGCTGTAGGCCGATTTCGGCCGGCCCACCAGGGAGCTGCCCACCACCATGCCGATCATGTATTGCGGTTCATAGGGACGCGCATTGCGCAGGCGCATTGTGGCCTGGACAAATTTCAGGTACTCACCCGCCTCGTAAGCGGCGATGGCATTCTGCTGCTGCTCTTCGACTTCTGCCTGGGTAAGCGGCGGCTTGGCCGCAGCGGAGGGCTTTTTATCCGGCGCATCCGTCGGTGCAGGTGGAGAAACTTCCGGCATTTGCTGGGCAGAAGCCTCGAAGCTGGAGAACGTGAGCATTAAACATGCCACTAGAAGGGTTATTCGGCTTTGCATGGGTATTCCTGAAACAGGTTTGGGGCGGATGCAGCAACAGGCTTGCGCTTCAGGCCTGTGACCGGGCCTGTTATTTGAGCGTTCATGGCCTGCATGGTTCCCAATCGGATAAATGGCCGGTCAGGTAGTAATGGAATCGATGCCGGATGGCCAGGCTGCAGCCCTGGACGGTACACTGATCTTTTCAAGCCGGTCATTCTACCAGAGGCCGGGTCCCCGAAAAACCGGCGATTGGAAACCGGCGATGAAATACCCTCGATGAAGCAAGGGATACCCGTGAACAGCAAATACCGCAACAGAAATTGCCTGCACGCTGGCCGTTACCTGGGCCTGTATGAAACCGGAGGCTGGGAATATGTCAGCCGGGAAAATGCTACAGGCGTGGTGGTGCTGGTAGCGGTCAATGAAACTCAGGAGCTGCTGCTGGTGGAGCAGTTCCGGCCAGCCGTGGGCCAGCCGGTCATTGAACTTCCGGCCGGGCTTGCGGGTGACCTCGATGATCCCGGGGAAAGCCTGCTGCAGGCCGCGCAGCGCGAATTGCTGGAAGAAACCGGTTACCAGGCCGGGCGCCTGGAACTGCTGTTGTCCTGCCCGAGTTCAGCCGGGATGAGTGACGAGATCGTCAGCTTCGTGCTTGCCAGCGAGTTGCAGCAACAGGGGCCGGGGGGCGGTGACGACAGCGAGGACATAAAGGTGCATGCCATACCACTGGCGGATGTGAACCAGTGGCTTGCCGGTTGCCATGACCGCGGACTCTTGCTCGACCCCAAGATCTACAGCGCACTTTACTGGCTGCAACAGCGCAGCTCCTGATGCACTTCAATCCTCAGCGCAGGACGAGAACCAGCAGGTAGATCGCCGCAACCGCAATGCTCAACCAGGTCAGCACGATGCCGAATTTCCTGGCGTTGTGCACGGCATTGGGCTGGCTCATGCCCCAGGCATGCAGGATGCGGCCCAGCAACAGCATCGCACCCAGCGTGTGGACGATGGCCGCCGCTGCTCCCAGCGCCTCCAGCAGGGCGATCAATATCAGGGCCAGCGGAACATATTCAGCGAAATTGCCGTGTGCACGGATTGCCTGCCCCAACTCGGCAACATTGCCATCACCCAGGGAAACATGCCCGCGCAGGCGGTATTTGGAAACCCGCGCGGAAAGCAGGATGAACAGCAAACCGAGCAGGGCAGCGTACAGTGCGGTGATTTCCAGGTTCATATCCGGATTCCGGTGTAAAGTGGTTAAGGGAAGGGCTTGAAGCCTGAAAGCCCAAGATTATCGCATTCACGGCCTAATCCGAACCGGTTGTTGAAAAATCCTTCTGGGGGGCCGGGATTGCCGCCTTCGGCCGCTGTCGGAGGAATGAGCTATCGGGTTTTGAGCTGCCTATAGCAAACATAGTTAAAAACAATTGGAGAACACAAAGCCATCGTCATAGTCTATTGATTGTTTCAAAAGCACAGGAGATTCTCATGTCAGACGGAAGCAAATGCCCGGTCATGCACGGCGGCCACACAGCCGTCGGCAAATCCAACATGGACTGGTGGCCCAAGTCGCTGAATCTGGACATTCTTCACCAGCACGATAGCAAGCCCAACCCACTCGGCCCCGACTTCAATTACCGCGAGGCGGTGAAAAACCTGGATGTAGACGCCCTGAAGAAAGACCTTCGGGACCTGATGACCGACAGCCAGGAGTGGTGGCCCGCCGACTGGGGGCACTACGGCGGCCTGATGATCCGCATGGCCTGGCACGCGGCCGGCACCTACCGCGTGGCTGATGGCCGTGGCGGCGCCGGCACCGGTAACCAACGCTTTGCCCCGCTCAATTCCTGGCCCGAC
>CAYYCX010000061.1:0-25266 GCA_964470455.1 uncultured Wenzhouxiangellaceae bacterium | reverse complement strand
AGTGGTTACGGGGCCAGTTCTTTCAGCAACTGGCTCAACCCCACCGCGGCTTTTGATACTGCAGGTCCAGCCGGCGGTTGGCCGAGGCACAGGTGCCGCTGAGGGTGCAATCGGTGCTACGAAGTGGCAGGCCACGGGTGTTCTGCGTCAGCGTATGCACCACCCCATTGCCGTAGTTGAACTGCTTGATTGCGCCGTTGGGGAAGTACGTTACCCCGGTGGCATAGGTTCCTGCCTGGGTGGGCTGGCCCAGGGCGTTGGGGGTGTAGCTTACGGCCAGTCCGGAGGGGTAGGTCAGCGTGGCCAGGCTGGCATTGCCGTTGTAGCTGTAGCCAATGGCCCAGGCCGCCGCCGCGCCCCGCTTCACGCTCTCGCTGGTCAGCAAACGCCGCTTGTTGTAGCCGTAGGTGTTGGTAACCACCGTGCCACCCGAGGTGTTGTTGGTGGTGATGCTGGCCGGCAGGTTGTCGGGGGTGTAGGTCCAGGTCTGGTTGCCGATGCCACCGGCGAACACCAGGGTACGTAGCGCGCTGCGGCCATCGTAGGTGCGGTCCACCCGACGAGCTGCCACGGCGGTTGTCGTGCCGTTCGCTTCACAGGCCTGGGTGGAAGGCAGGCCGGCGGAGCTCCACTTCAGGTTGCCGGCGCCGTCATAGCCCATCAGGGTGGCGCCGGTTTCGGGTTCAACCGCGCGGCAAAGCTGCTGGTAGCTGTTGTAGGTGTAGCTGCGGTCCAGCGTGACAGTGCCGCCCGTCGGGCTGCTGCTGTTGCTGCGGCGCAGCACGGTGGGTTTGCCGAACACATCGCGGGTGATGTGGGTGTAGGCGGTTTGCGGGTGTGAAATATAGGTTGGAAAATCGAAGTTCGGTTCATCCCAGACTCGGAATTGCGTGGTGGTCTGGTAGCCGCGCGGGTTGGTTACCCGGGTCTGGAAGCCGCTGAGGTAATCCGTCAGGGTCACCTGCAGGCTGGGGCTCAGTTCGGTATCCTGCGATTCCGAGGTGGTGCGCCCCAGCGCATCGTAGGCCAGCCAGGTGCCGGTCAATGCGCTGGAGGTGGTGGCCGGGTAGGAAGAGAACGTGGTCTTGCCATCGTGGTCGTAGGTGAATCGCTGGAAGCGTTCGGTGCCGGCCTGGTTGGCAGTGTCGTATTCACGCGTGATCAAGGGGCGCCACAGGGCATCGAAATAGGCAATCTTGCGGGCGTTGCCGGTGCTGACAGTCTGGCGCCAGTGGCCGGTCGGGATGCCATACTCGGTCACCGTAACCTGTTCGAAAAGCTGGGTGGTGGTGTTCCACACCGTGGTATCGCCGGTTGGGTAAACAATGCTGGCCAGGCGGCCCATGGTGTCGTAGGTGTAGCTGGTCAGAAAGCCGTTTTCGTCAGTGACCGAGGTCAGCCAGCCGCTGTCGTTCACCACGGCGGTCTGCAAGGGGCCCGCGGGGATTTCCGGGGTGCCGGGATGCTTGATGGATTGCGGCGTGCCGCGCTTCCAGTTCGTCAAAGTGGTGACGTTGTTGTTGCCATTGGCAACCGTCTTGATGGTGCCGCGCTGGCCACCGCTCAGCGCCGCGGCGGTTTCCCAGGTCAGGGTCTGGTCAACCCGGTTGAAACGTTCGGTTACCAGCGGCAGCGCATAGGTTGAATCGTAGGTGCGCTCAAACATTTCCGTACCGGTGGTGCCACAACCGGCCGGCAGCGCCGTGGTGGGCGCGGTACAGGTCACCTTGCTCACCTGCCCCAGAACCCATTTCGCCAGGTTGTCGTGATAGGCAGTCAGCTCGGTGCGGGATGGGCTACCCGAAACCGTGCTGGATTTGGTGACATAGGTCGGGCGCGCCATGGTGTCAAAGCAAAGAACGCCGGAACAGGTGCTGGCCACCTGCCAGACGAAATTGACGCCATCCTGGTTGGTGGTTTTGTTGGTGACTGGCCGCACCCGCGTGCTCGCCGGGTCGGCGATACCACCGAGGTTAGTGCCGTAGTCGCCGTAGAAGGTTTGCGTTGCCGCCTGCGTCTCGGTCATGTAGGTGCTGGCTTCGCTGCGGATTACCGTGTCATTGCTGCGCAGGGTCTCCACCAGCAGTTGACGCCCATCGTTGTCGTAGTAACGGATACCGAAGGTGTACCGGGATTTGGTGTTGTCCGGGTTGGTCAGCGTGACCGTTTTTTGGGCGGTGCAGGTGGTGCAGGGATAGGTGGGCGCCTGGGTGGCCACTCCCCAGAGGCTTTGAACATGCGGAGCGTAGGTGTAACTCCAGGTCATGGAGGACAGGCCGGGGCCGGAAATAACCTTGCTGTTGATACTCATCACGTCAAAGTAATAGGGCACAAGCAGCGTGTAATCAGGATTGGCCGGATCGCCCGTCTTCTGGCATTCGGACGCATGCACGCCACTGCGGTAATGCCGTCGATTGCCGAAATTGAAAGTACCAACTGCGCCCGAGGGATGAGTCGCAGTTACCGTCAGGAACTCGTCCAACATCAGTCCCGCCTGGGCACACCAGGGCAGTGTTGGAAGCCCATACGGCTCAATCGTCGGCATCAGGTCATTGGTGTAGGAATAAGTCCACTTGCTGCTGTCGGGTTGGGTGACCTGCGACAGCCGGGCGTACAACCCGGATGTGGTGTTGGTGTAGGCGTATGTCCAAGTGCGGCCGTGACTGGTGGCCGAAGTCAGACGGCCAGCCGTGTAGGTCAGGTTGATCTCGCGACCATCGTTGGACCAGATCCGGGTGGGATGGCCATTGCTGTTGTACTGGAACTCGACGGTGTTGCCTAACCGGTCTTCAATCTTGCTGGCCAACAGATACAACCGGGCTCTATCCCGAACAAGGGGAACGTAATTCCCGATGCTGGCGTCCCAATACTGCTTGGTGAGCCTGGCTGCAGTTCGAGTGGCTGCAACATCAAAGTAGTAGCGGTCTCCGGAGGCCGTTGTCATGCGAAAACCTTCGCCTGTAAAACCGGCTTTCATGGGGATGCAGTCAAAAACATCCCGCTCGTTGGTGGTGAGCTTGTAGGTTGCGCCGCCGGTTGGCTTTGGGGTTTGTGTCGCCACGCCCATAGCCGAAGAACTGCCTTTGCCCGGCACGTTGATCGAAATCCCCTGCCAAATTTCGCCGCGGCTGAAGATGCCTGCCAAGCCAGGTACGTAGGCACCATTGCAACGCAAGGCATTGCCCGCGGCCAGATCGTAGGTGCCCGACATGTAGGGGACATCCACCTCCCAGTTGCCTATGCCCCTGAGCAGGGAGTCGTAAGTAAAACTGAAGTTCTGGGGCTGCAGGTCAATTGCATAGCGCCTGGACAAACGCACCGGCAGGGTTCCATTACCGGGAATGTCGATGTCGGTAACTACGAAGAATGTATTACCGTTGTAGAGGCTCACCTGTTCGCCAAAAAGACCGCTGTTCAGCGGTGAGACGTTTTGTGAAGACTCGATGCGCTTGCGGTATTCGACGTACGGCTCTATGCCATCCAGGGAGGAAAGGCTAGAAACCTGAAAAGGGTAATCTGGGCCATCATCGTCAGGTGGGGGAGGATCTTGAGCCAGAGCAGAAAACGAGATCGCCAACAAAATCAGTGAAACGCACGAACGCCTTGGAACAGACATGCCGCACCCCTCAAAATGGTCACGGCCCATTGCGAGCCGCTATGCCCGACCGTAGAAACCGGGCGCCTGTCCTACCCCAAAACTGTAAAAATTACGTTAAAACGGGGTCGAATTCGCGCCTTTATACGCTCAATTTTTTGATTTGCATAGGGGGTGAAGAAAAAATAGTTGGAATCAGAACTTCGGTACTTTGGTTCTCCGTGAAATCACCGAACCCGGGGGTCAGGCCCGCCTGTGCACGGCACCCCGATGAGACGCAATTTCATCATTTCTCGACGTTTGCCTTGCAGGAGCTGTGACGTGGTTCGTGGAACGCTGGGAAGGCCAGAGTAAAACGCCGGAGTCAAGCTGCTGATTTATTTTGCGCGACACATGAACTACTCTGGCACTTGACTCTGAAACCCTCACACCCAAACTTCATAACTCCCATGCGTGTACTCGGTCTTGAAACTTCCTGCGATGAAACCGGCGTTGCCATCTACGATGGCGAGCGCGGGTTGCTGGCGCACGCGCTGTATTCGCAGGTGGAAATCCACGCCGAGTACGGCGGCGTGGTGCCGGAAATCGCCTCGCGCGACCATGTGCGCAAGCTGATTCCGCTGCTGGACCAGTGCCTGGCCGAAGCCGGCTGCAGCCGTTCCGACATCGATGGGGTGGCCTATACCGCCGGGCCGGGGCTGATCGGCGCCCTGCTCGTGGGCGCCTCGCTGGGGCGTTCACTGGCGTTCGCGCTGGATGTTCCGGCGGTAGGCGTGCACCACATGGAAGGCCATCTGCTGGCGCCGCTGCTGGAGGAAAACCCGCCGGAATTCCCTTTCGTTGCGCTGCTGGTTTCGGGCGGGCACTCCATGCTGATCGAAGTGGCAGCCATCGGCGAGTACCGCCTGCTGGGCGAAACCCTGGATGACGCGGCCGGCGAAGCCTTTGACAAAACCGCCAAACTGATGGGCCTGGGCTATCCCGGAGGCCCTGCCCTGGCAAGGACCGCCAAAGACGGTAACGCCGGGCTGTATTCCTTTCCCCGGCCCATGACCGACCGCCCGGGCCTGGATTTCAGCTTCAGCGGCCTGAAAACCCACACCCGCAACCTGTGGCAGGCGCATGCCAACGACCCCAACGCCCGCGAGGACATCGCGGCGGGCTTCCAGGAAGCGATCGTCGATACGCTGGAAATCAAGTGCCGCCGGGCCATGCAGCACACCCGCAGCAAACAGCTGGTGATCGCCGGCGGCGTGGGCGCCAACCTGGCGCTGCGTGAAGCCCTGCAGCGCTCCGGCCGAAAGCACGGCTTCAAGGTGGCCTATCCGCGCATTGCTTTCTGCACCGACAATGGCGCCATGATTGCCCTGGCAGGCTATTACCGCCTGCAGGCCGGCCACCGGGAACCGGAACGCATCTTCGCCCGGCCACGCTGGCCCATGGACGAACTGCCGCCGCTTGGTGCGCCAACCGCGGCCTGAGCTCATGCCAATCCAACCAGGAACCATCCCGTGACAGACACAGCCAAGGATAAAGTCTTTATCGAAGACCTGCGGGTCGAAACCGTTATCGGCATTTTCGACTGGGAAAGGGAGATCAAGCAGGCCGTCAGCATCAGCCTGGAAATGGCCTTTGACATTCGCCGCGCCGGTGAGACGGACGATATCGCCGACACGCTGGATTACAAGGCCGTGGCCAAGCGCCTGATCCAGTTTGTCGAAACCAGCGAATTCCAGCTGGTGGAATCCCTGGCGGAACGCTGCGCCGCCATCGTGCTGCAGGAATTCCCGGTGGACTGGTTGCGGCTGAAACTGGGCAAACCCGGAGCGGTGCGAGGCTCCAGCGCCGTGGGCGTGATCATCGAGCGCGGCAAGTGAGTATTGTTTATCTCGGCATGGGCAGCAATGTCGATGCCGAACACAACATTCGCGCCGGGCTGGATGAATTGCACCAACAGTTCGGCGCCATCGAACGGTCGCCGGTCTATTCGTCAAAATCGGTGGGCTTTGAAGGGGAGGATTTCCTCAACCTGGCGGTGCGGGCCCGGACCGAGCTGCAGCCCCTGCAACTGAAACAGTGGCTGAATGCCCTCGAAGACCGCTACGGGCGGCTGCGCAATGTGGAAAAATTTTCCGACCGCACCCTCGACATCGACATCCTGATGTATGACGACCTGTATGTCCGCCTGCCGGAACTGAGCCTGCCGCGCGGCGAACTCCTGCACTTTGCCCATGTGCTCAAACCGATGGCGGACCTGGCGCCGGACCTGGTTCACCCGGTGACCGGCAAGACCATGGCGCAACATTGGGCCGGTTTCACCGGTGAGCCTGACGGCCTGCAGCCGTTTGAGCTGTCCGCCTGAAGCTCACATGTTCAGCGAGCGTCCGCCGTCCACCGCCAGCACCTGCCCGGTGACGTAAGGCGCATCGAACCCCAGGTAGGCCACCGCCGACGCGATGTCCTCCGGCCGCCCCAGCCGTTCCAGCGCCACGCGGCTCAGAATCGCGGCGTGCGTGGTTTCGTCGCCTTCGTTTTCAGGCCATAGAATGGCGCCGGGCGCAATACCATTCACGCGGATCTCCGGCGCCAGTTCGCGCGCCAGCGACAGCGTCAGCATTTGCAGGCCGGCCTTGGCAATCGAATACACCGCATGGTGCTTCATCGGCCGGCTGGCGTGGATGTCGAGGATATTGACGATGGCGCCACCGGCCTGGCGCAGCATCGGCAGCAGCCCCTGGGCCAGGAAATACGGCGCGCGCAGGTTGCTGTTGAGCAGGTCGTCCCACTGCCAGGCGGTGGTTTCACCCACGCGCGTGGGGTAAAACCGCGAAGCGTTGTTGACCAGCAAATCCAGGCCGCTCCAGCGCTCGCCGCAGGCCTGCACCAGCTGGTCGATGCCGGCCTGGCCGCACAGATCGGCGCTGAACACGAAAGCGCTGTCGCTACGCTGGGCATTCAGCTGCCCGGCCAACGCCATGGCGCCATCCACGTTCGAGTTGCAATGCAGCATCACATCGCAGCCCCGCCCGTGCAGCGTGCGCGCGATGCAGGCGCCAATCCGCGCGGCGCTGCCGGTCACCAAAACGGTTGTGCGGCTGGACTTCATGTGAATGCTTCACCAAACTTGCTTGCCATGTCGAAAGCCATCCTGCCCGAACCTGCTGCCGAGCTCAAGGAACTGAGCCGTGCACTCTGCGCGCTGATCCGCGCCGAAATCGCCGAGACAGGCTTCATGCCGTTCAGCCGTTTCATGGAAATGGCGCTGTACCAACCCGGCCTGGGTTATTACAGCGCCGGCCTGCACAAGCTCGGCGCCAGCGGGGATTTCATCACCGCGCCGGAGCTCGGTTCGTTGTTTGCCGGTTGCCTGGCGCGGCAGGTGGAGCAGATCGCCGGCGGGCTAGGCGCCTATGACATCCTTGAAATCGGCGCCGGCAATGGCCGCATGGCCGCCGACCTGCTGCGGCAGATCGACCCCGCTGCGGCCCCCGTCACCTATTGCATACTCGAACGCAGCGCCGACTTGCGCGCGGTGCAGCAACAGACGCTGGCCAGCGCGGTTCCGCAATGGCTGGATCGGGTTCACTGGCTGGATGCTCCGGCCGAAGAAGACTGGCAAGGCGTGATCCTCGCCAACGAAGTGATCGATGCGCTGGCGGTCGAGCGCTTCCGCTGGCGCGATGGAAGCGTTGAACAGGCCGGAGTGACGGCGGCGCCCGAGCACCCGGCCGCGGAAGCAGGGTTTGCATGGGCTTACCGCGACGCGCCGGAATCCCTGGGGCGCGCGGTCGAGGCCTTGCAATTGCAGGTGGAATCGCCCTACCAATCCGAGATCCTCCCCGGCCTGCCCGACTGGCTGGCCACGGTTACCGGCAGCCTGCAGCGCGGCGTGGCGCTGTTCATTGACTACGGCTACCCGCGCCGGGAATTCTACTTGCCGGAACGCAATGACGGCACGCTGGTTTGCCATTACCGGCACCGCGCCCACGGCGACGTGTTTTTCTGGCCGGGCCTGCAGGACATCACGGCCTTCGTGGATTTCACCGCGCTGGCCGAAGCGGGCGAGGCTTGCGGCCTGGAGCTGTCGGGTTACACCAGCCAGGCCATGTTCCTGCTGGCCTGCGGCTTGCAGGAGGTGCTCGCGGAACAACGGGAGCACGCGCGGGATGAAGGACTGAAGCTTCAACTCGAACTCGGGGCCGAAGCCAAGCAACTGACGCTGCCCGGCATGATGGGTGAACGCTTTCAGGTGATGGCGCTGAGCCGCGACTTTGATATGGAACTGCGCGGCTTCAGCCTGGGGGACCTCAGCTACCGGCTTTAACGACTTGCCGCTGTTTGGCGGTGTTTGTCGCGAGCATGGCTCGCTCCTGAATGTGGGAGGCAGCCTTGCTGCCGACACATTCCAGCTACCTGTCGCGAGCATGGCTCGCTCCCACAGCGAGATTCGCTCCTACACCTCGTTGTGGCGGTTATCGGCCAACTGCCGCCGCAATGGCCCGAATGCGCGCGGCGGCCAGCGCTTCACCCAACTGCGGGCCAGTGAAGGACGTGTCCAGGTCGGCGGCACGAACCGCCAGTGCGGCATCGAGTGCAGCTGCCACGATGCCGGCCTGCGGATACGGCCGTTGTTCCAGGCCCAGCCGGCCACGGTAATCGGACTCACAGGCCTGCAACAGGGGCTGCAAGCGTTCGGGGCGGCGCAACAGGTCCGCGGCTTCCAGCAATTTCAGCAGGGCTTTGGGTGTCAGTTCATCAGCCCGGTGCACCCGCAGATGCAGTTCGCACACCCGCTCGGCCAGTTCGCGGCAGGCGGTCGGCACTTTCAGCCTGTGGCTGACTTCGCGCACCAGCGGCAGGCCCGCGGACTCGTGCTGGTGATGACCGGGCCATTGATCGCGCGGCGTCAGCCCCTTGCCCAGGTCGTGCAGCAACAGGGCAAACCGCACCTCCAGCGGATACTGCTGTCGGGCGGCGTAATCCAGCGTCATCTGCACGTGCAGGCCGGTGTCGATTTCCGGGTGGTAGCGCTCATCCTGCGGAATGCCGAACAGCACGTCCACCTCAGGTAGTATCACTCTCAGGGCGCCACAATCATGCAGCACCTGCAGGAACACGCCCGGCCGAGGCGCGGACAGGCCTTTGGCAATTTCCGCCCAGCTGCGCTCGGCCACCAGGTGATCCAGCTCACCTTCGCGGCACATGTCCTGCATCAGCGCCAGGGTTTCGGGATGCACGCGGAACCCGAGGTCGGCAAAGCGGGCCGCGAACCGGGCCACGCGCAGCACGCGCAGTGGGTCTTCGCTGAAAGCGGGCGAAACGTGCCGCAGCCAGCGCGCCTCGAGATCCGCCTGGCCATGGAAGGGATCGACCAGCACGCCTCGCTCATCGCGCGCCATGGCGTTGATGGTCAGGTCGCGCCGTTGCAGGTCCTGCTCCAGCGTGACCGAGGGATGAAAATCCACGCTGAAACCATGGTAGCCATGCCCCTGCTTGCGCTCGGTGCGGGCCAGGGCATATTCCTCCCTGGACTCCGGATGCAGGAACACCGGAAAGGACGCGCCCACCTGGCGATAACCCTGCTTGACCAGACTTTCCGGCGTGGCGCCGGTGATCACCCAGTCGCGCTCATGCGGCGTGAGGCCGAGCAGCTCATCGCGCACGGCGCCACCCACCAGGTAGGTCCTGGCGGTCACTTTCGGACTTTTCCCGACTGGCGGGTTACACCTGCCGCCACACTTTCGCTGACATCCCGGAAAGCGCGAAGCGCGTGATCGGGGATCCAGCCCGTATCAATGCCGGATTCCGGGTCGAGCCGGGAATGACGGGAAACAGTGACTGCGTGTTTCATGTGCTCTGACCGGGCGTTTTCGCCTGGCTGCCCTTGGGTGACAGATACAACGGCACTTTGGCATCCATGCGGCTGGGGTGTATGCCGAGGTCCGGCAGCGCATTATGCCGGCTGACGCTGTCGACCTGCAGTGAGCGGTAGTTGTCGGTGGAGAAGGGCTTGCCGGGCACAAAATCCATCAGCGCCGCCTGCAGGCGGGACATCCAGTTCGGCAAGCCAATGACGCGGCGTTGCCAGCCTTTGTACCGGGCGGTCTTGTTCACCAGCTGGTAGAGCGTAAACACTTCCGGTCCCACCAGTTCCAGGGTCTTGCCGATGGTGGCGCGATAATCCAGGCACAGCGCAATGGCCGCCACCACATCGCCCACCCACACCGGTTGCATACGCGCGCCGGGGCAGGCCAGCGGCAACAACGGAACAAAGCGCAACAGGCCGGCAAACCGATTGAAGAACGAATCGCCCTCGCCGAAGATTACCGCCGGCTGCAAAATGGTTTCGTCGATTTCCGGAGCATTGCGCAGCAGTTCCTCTGCCTGGGCCTTGGTGCGCAGGTAGTGGCTCCTGCCACGGCCGGCATTCAGCGCGCTGACCTGGATGAAGCGGCGGATGTGGTTGGCTTCGCAAGCGGCGATCAGGGCCCGCACCGGCTCCACATGGGCGGCCCGGAAACCTTTGCCGCCCCAACCTCTCTCATTCAGTATGCCGATCAGGTTGATCACCGCATCCGCGCCTTCCAGCGCGGCGGCCAGGTCGTCTGGCGAACGCAAGTCAGTGCGGCGCAATTCCACCCTCGGCAAGGCGGCTATCTGCGGATAGTTCTTGCCCGAACGGGTCAGCACGCGGCATTCGTGCCCCATGGCCGATAATTCAGCCAGCAGGTGACGGCCGACGAATCCGGTGGCCCCGGTGAGCACCACCCGCATGCTAAGGGCGTTCCGAACTGGCCACGGAGGGTACCGGGCAGGCGATGGGGGCGGCAGACGGCGTGGGCAGCGATGCCAGCGTGTGGTCCGGCGGAGGCATGCGGGCGGAAATCCGCTGCACCGTGACTTCCGCCAGGGAGCGGTTCAGCAGGTAGTTGTAGATGGTGGAAAACGCCAGCACCCGCGGGATGTAATCCCGTGTTTCGTAGTACGGCAGTATCTCGATCCAGATGGTCGCGTCCTGGCCCGGCAGGCTTTGCAGCCAGCGTTCCACCGCGCCCGGCCCGGCATTGTAGGCGCCGGTGACCAGCACCGGGTTGTTGTTGAATTTGTCCATCATCTCGCGCAGGAAGGTGGTGCCGAACAGTATGTTGGTTTCGGCCTGCATCAATTGCTCGGTGCCGGTGTACCGGTAGGAATTGCGGCGCGCGATCTGGCGGGCTGTGGATGGCATCACCTGCATCAGCCCGCGGGCATCGGCGGGAGACACGGCATCCGCCGCCATGGCGCTTTCCGAACGCATCAGGCCCATCACCCAGGAAGAGTCGAGATTGCGCTTGCCCGCCTGGGGCTCCACCAGGTTGGCATAGGCCATGGGGAAACGCCAGTCGTACCATTGCAGTTCACCGCTGCCCGCCAGCGCAACAATGGCCTCGTAATACCAGCCTTCACGGGTGGCGAGGGCAGCCGCCAGGCGCAGGTCCTCCGCGCTCATGCCTTTGGTCAACAGGCTCCATTCGCTGCGTGACCAGTTTTTCATATCGGTGCGATGCAACTCCAGGCTGCGCAGGACGGACGGCCTGGCAGCGAATGCGTCGATGGCAGCATCATCAATGCCAGCGGGCTGTGGACAAATGGCGTAGGGATATTCGAGCAGGTCGGCCGCGAGGAAACCATGGTAATTGGCCTGTCCGGCCAGGTTTTCCAGCAGGCTTTGGGCATAGCCTTCGTCGCCCAGCTGCAAGCGTGCGCGGGCATCCCAGTACTGCCATCGTTCGGAGTTCCTGGATTCCGGGCTCATGGCAGCAACCGCCAGCACCACCTCGGCCCAGTTGCCTGTGGCAAGCCCGCTGCGCGCCCACCATTCCAGCAGTTTGTCATCACGGGCAGCCTCGGGAACCTTGCGCATGCGCAAGGTGGCGTCTGGCGCTCCGGCCACCGCCGACCACATGGCGATTTCGCGCAGGATCGCGCTTTTCTCGGCTTCATTCCAGCTGAAGTGGCTGGCCAGGTCAGGGTAGAGCTGCCAGGCGCGATCGGCATCCTTGCGGGCCAGGTGTTGCAGGCCAAAGCCGGCGATCTCCCGTCCGCGGGCATCATCCGGCCAGCTGCGGCTGCGGTCCAGCCGCAGGTAAGCCGTGCTGTCCTGTTGTTGCCAGCGCTCCAGCCAGGTTTTGTCTTCCGCCGACACATAGCGCGCCAGGTACAGCGTCAGCCTGGGATTGCGCGCCTGCATGGCGCGACTGACCCGCTGCCAGGCCAGTTCATGCGTAATGCCCTGGGACTTTTTCAGCCAGTCGAACACCGGGTCGCAGGCATCGGGTTGCGATTTGCCCACCGCCCAGAGCTCCTGGGCCCGGCTGAGCAGCCCATCGACTTGCCCGCGCTGGATCCTGGCCCGTGCGTAATAACACTGGATTTCGGTATCCGTGTCGCCGGCCGGATCGGCGAGCTGCAATAGCGCGTCCCAGCGGCCGTTTTCACCCAGGCTGAGTAACCAGGCACGCCGCAAGCCCTTGTGGAAAGCCCAATCCCGGTGCGCATCGAGAAAAGTGGACATGTCCGCCGGGTCGATGCGGCTGCGCCGGCTCAGGTAATCGTCATAGCGCAGGTAGGGATACAGCACGTAGTCCTGCAGCCCCGCCGACAATTGCTGCACGCGCGCTCGGTCGCCCCGCTTCGCCGCCTGCCAGGCCTGCATGAAGGCCTGGCGCCGGGCCGGATCGATGGATGATGCAGCAGTGGGCGCTGCCAGCGCGGGTGATGCCGTTGTGGGCAAAGCTTCTGGGGCTTGCGCGCTCGCGTCGGCAATGGCTGATCCGCAACCCAGCAACAGGGCCAGGGCAACGGCGAAGGTCCGGGCGCGGCTTCGTGGCACAGGGTGCTTCACCGTGCCTTTCACGGTGTATTTCAAGGTGCTGTTCACTGTGCTTGCCAGTGAGCTTACCAGTGTGCGTATGGAAGTCTTGATCTGGTTGGTCCTGTGAATCAATTTGGAAAAACCCCGATTGTGTTCAGAGTTTCGTTGTGAAAAAGCCCGGCATCAAGGGTATGAAAATGCAACGAGGCCAGCAAGTGCATGCTGCCGGTATTGTGACAGGCGCGCGACGGAGACGCGGCTCGAAGTTACCACCATCGGCTTGCCGGCGAACGCCAGGGCGGAACTCCAGCCGAAAATGCCTACAGGCTGACGCGCGGATGCAGCGCCTCGCGCAAACCCAGTTCAGCCGGCAGCTCAACCCGCAATTCAACCGGGCAGTGATCTGAAAAACCCACATTCACCACGCGCGCATCAAAGGCGGTGAGGTTGCGGCTCAGCATGATGTGGTCGATGGCCCGTTGGGGTTGCCAGGAAGGATAGGAAGGCAGTTCGTGGGTGGGCGTATCCAGTTCCAGCCGATCGCAGAATGCCCGGGTTTCCGGGCTGCTCAAAGGCGCGTTGAGATCGCCCATCACAATCAGCCGGCTGGCTGACTCGAGCTTGTTGGCCAGGAAATCCAGTTGTTGCTTGCGGGCGCGCTTGCCCAGCGCCAGGTGCAGCACGGCCACCGTCAGGCTGTCACTGCCCTGGCCAAAGCGCAGCACCAGTGAACCGCGGCCCGGGATCGGCCCCGGCAGGCGGTATTCATCCACGCCATCCGGCTCGAAGCGACTCAGGAAGCCGTTGCCTGCATAGGCCACGTTGCCCACTTTGCGGTTGTTCTGGTGCACCCAGTAAGGCATGCCGGAATGCCCGGCCAGGTAACGCGACTGGTTGATGAAACCGGAGCGCAGGCTGCCGGAATCCACTTCCTGCAGGGCCACCATGTCGTAGGACTTGATCAGGCTGGCAATGCTGTCGAGATTTTCGGTTCGCTGGCTGTGCGGCAGGATCTGCCGCCAGCTGTGGGTCACGTAGCTTTGATAACTGGTGGTTGCCGTGCCCGCCTGGATATTGAAGCTCAGCAAGCGCAGCTCGCGCGGGCTGCTGGTTTGCTGCCCGCCTGCTGCTGTTCTTTCCTGTGACATTTCAGACCGGCTCGGCCGGCTCGGGCATCAGTTCCCTTCCGCAACTTCAGCAGCGGCAGCTGCTTCAGTGGCTTCGGCGCTGATGTCTTCACTGGCCTCAACGGCAGCATCCTCGGCCGTAGCTGATGCCGGACTCATACTGGCCAGTTCTTTTGCAACCAGGAAATCCACCACGGCCAGCAGCTGGTCATAATTGGCCACGGCGGCATTGCCCTGGACCAGGTATTTGCCGTTGACCACGACGTTTGGCGTACTGTTGACGCCAGAGTTCATCAGGAACTGCTGTTCCCTGCGCATCTTGGCGTCGACGGCAAATGACTTGGAAGTGGCGACGAACTCGTCCGGGTTCACGCCATAATCCGCGTAGAACGCAGCCAGCTCCTCCATGGACTTCAACACGTGGCGCTCTTTCCAGATTTTGTCCATCAATGCTGCGTGGGCCTTGTCCGCCACACCCATCACATCAGCGGTGTTGTAGGCGCGGGCATACAGTTCCCAGGTGCCACGCCCGAAAACCACCGGGTAGCGCACAAACTTCACCGATTCCGGCAGGCGTTTCTGCCAGCTCTGCACATACGGTTCAAACGTGGCGCAATGGGTGCACATGTAGCTGAAAGCTTCCACCACCTCGATTTCGCCCGGGCGGGTTGCCGGAGCGTTTTCGATGGTCTGGTAATGCACTCCGTCCTGGTACTTGGGTTCCTGCGCCTGGGCCATACCGGCCAGCAGCAGCCCCACAACCACCAGGTATTGATTCAGAAAACGCTTGTTCATTCGGCACTCCAAAATAATCTTCAGGTTATGTTGATTGCCTTCAACAGACAGCGGCAGACGGGCTCAGTTCACTCCACCGCCAGGTAGAGGCCCTGGATGAAACTGGCCAAAGCAGCGATTTCTGCGTCGGTCAGATGCTTGGCCACGCCGTTCATGACATGGCTCTGGGCATCCTTTTCACCCCAGTTTTCACCGGCCCGGTAACGTTCCAGCATTTTCGCGGTGTAAACGCTGTGCTGGCCGGCCAGCGCCGGATACGGCACCAGAGGATTGCCCTCACCACCGGGACCGTGACAGGCCATGCAGGCCGGTACACCGGTTTCGGCATTGCCTGCGCGCCAGAGCTTCTCACCGGCGGCGCTGAGAGTTTCATCAGCCACGCCACCATTGTTTTTCTGGGTGGCGAAAAACGCGGAGATATCGGCGAAATCCTGCTGGCTCATGGCGCCGACGATTCCCATCATTTCCGGCACCGGCCGCGCACCCGCCTTGATCAAAGCCGTCTGGCGCTCCAGGTAGGCAGCGTGCTGCCCCGCCAGCTTGGGCCATTGCGGCACCATGCTGTTTCCATCGGCGCCATGGCAGGCGGCGCAAATGGCGGCCTTGGACTGGCCGGCAGCGGCATCACCCTCGGGCCCAGCTTGCGCAATGGCCGAAAGGCTGGTCAGCAACAGCAAGCCGGCCACAATCCGGATGCATAGATTCATGGGATTTCTCCTGGCAATTCGTAGACTGGAATGAATTGCCGGTATTATCGCGGTTAAATCCATCCCGTTCCAGCCCGGCGCGCGCAAAAATGAAGCCTGTGAAAACCCCAGCCTCGAAAACCGGCAAACCATCCGTACGGCGGGCCCATGCCCGGCCGCCCTCGAAGCGGCCCAATCCGTATCGCCAGGCGGAATACCTGATCAGCGCGCACAACCTGCACCAGCTGCCGGCCGACCAGGGTTGGGAAGTGGCTTTTGCCGGGCGCTCGAATGCCGGCAAGTCCAGCGCCATCAACGCCCTCACCGAGCAGAAATCACTCGCCCGCACCAGCAAGACACCTGGCCGCACGCAGCAGATCGTTATTTTTACCATCGATGAACAGCGGCGCATCGCCGACCTGCCCGGCTATGGCTATGCCAAAGTGCCGGCCAAATTGCGCGAGCACTGGCAGGAAGTGCTGCAGGTGTATTTCGAAACCCGGCTGTCGCTGCGCGGCGTGGTATTGCTGATGGACATCCGCCACCCGATGCGGCCATTTGATGAACAGATGGTGGCCTGGTGCAGCGCCAGGAACCTGCCGGTGCACCTGGTGCTGACCAAGGCCGACAAGCTGAAACGCGGCCCGGCCAAATCCACGCTGCTCCAGGTACGCCGCGAATTGCCCCCGGGGGCCACAGTGCAAATGCTGTCCACGCTGAGCGGCGAAGGCAAGGATGAACTGATCCAGCGCCTGAACCGGCTGTATGAATTTCCGGCAGTTGAAGCCGGTGCTTGAGATAAGGCCGGCCGCATTGAGTAAAATGGCCAGCACCAACGATGAGGATTGAAACATGAGCTTTCCGGCTACCCGCATGCGCCGCATGCGCGCCAGCGAATTCAGCCGCCGGTTGATGCGCGAAACCCGCCTGGCGCCCGACAACCTGGTGTGGCCGGTGTTCGTACTGGAAGGCGAAGGCCAGGTGGAAAGCGTGGCCTCCATGCCCGGCGTGCAGCGCATGAGCATCGATCGCCTGCTGCCGGCGGCGCGGCATTGCCATGAGCTGGGCATTCCGGCGATTGCGCTGTTTCCCATCGTCGGGGCCGGCGCCAAGTCTGCTGATGGCCGCGAAGCCTGGAACCCTGATGGCCTGGCGCAGCGCGCCGTGGCGGCGCTGAAGGAGAAAATCCCCGGCCTGGGCGTGATCACCGATGTGGCGCTGGACCCCTTCACCACCCACGGCCAGGACGGCCTGATCGACGATACCGGCTACGTGATGAATGACGCCACCGTTGATGTGCTGGTGAAACAGGCCCTGTCGCATGCCGAGGCCGGAGCGGATGTGGTGGCGCCTTCCGACATGATGGACGGCCGCATCGGCGCCATCCGCCAGGCACTGGAAACCGAGGGTTTCACCAATACCCGCATCCTCGCTTATGCCGCCAAGTACGCTTCAGCGTTTTACGGGCCATTCCGTGATGCCGTGGGTTCGGCCACGAATCTGGCCGGCGGCAACAAGTATTCCTACCAGATGGATCCGGCCAACAGCGACGAGGCCCTGCGCGAAGTTGAACTGGACCTGGAAGAAGGCGCCGACATGGTCATGATCAAACCCGCCATGCCTTATCTCGACATCGTTCGGCGCGTGAAGGAAACCTTCGGCGTGCCCACCCTCGCCTACCAGGTGTCCGGCGAATACGCCATGCTGAAAGCGGCCGCCGGCAACGGCTGGCTGGAGGAACGCCCGGTGGTGCTGGAAGCACTCACCAGCATCCGCCGCGCCGGCGCCGATGCCATCCTGACCTATTACGCCGTCCAGGTGGCCGAGTGGCTGCAGGAAAAGGCGTGATCCGGCTGGCGGTATTCGGCCAGCCGATCGCCCATTCGCTGTCGCCGGACATCCACCGCAGTTTTGCCGGCCAGTTCGGGCTTGAGATCGATTACCAGGCCATCGAAGCCGGCTTGGAGGAATTCCCGTCGAAGTTGCGCGCGCTGCAGCAGGCCGGTGGCCTGGGCTGCAACGTCACCGTGCCACTCAAGCAGCTGGCTTTTGAGGCGGCCCATGAGCTCAGTCCCGCAGCACTTCAATCCCATTCGGTGAACACGCTGGTGCTTCGCGGAGCAAACGACTGGTTTGGCACCACCACCGATGGCGAAGGCCTGTTGAACGACCTGCGGCGCCTGCTGCCTCATCCACTTTCCGACCAGCGCATCCTGCTGATCGGCGCGGGCGGCGCCGCTGCGGGTGTGGTGGGCGCCTTGGTGCAGCAATCACCAGCCCGGCTGCTGATCGTCAACCGCCATGCCGACAGGGCCGTGGACCTCGCCCGGCGCTTCGAGAGTGCCGGGCCTGTTGCCGGCAGCGGCCTGGAAGAAAGCGCAAGCGAAGGGCCGTTTGACCTTATCATCAACGCCACCTCGCTGGGCCACCAGGGCAAAGCTGCGCCCTTGCATTCGGGCTGGATAACGGCGGGCAGCCTCTGTTATGACCTCAACTACGGCAAGGCCGCGCAACCCTGGCAGGCGGAGTGTGCTTCGCGCGGCATCCCGTTCAGCGACGGGCTGGGGATGCTGGTGGAACAGGCGGCGCTGTCGTTCGAAATCTGGACCGGCTTCAAGCCGGAAACATTTGAATTACTGATGGGGTTGCGGCAAACGCTGGCGGCGTGAAAATCGGGCTTTGCACCGGCCGGGCGAGTGCTGGGCTCGAATCAGTGTGGCGTTGAAGCCCTTAGGATGGCGTTGAAGCCCTCAGGGCGGCGCTGAAGACCGCAGCGTTTTGAAACTCCTGAACAGCAGCACGGCGCCCTGCACCGCCAGCAGCGCCGGCATCACCAGGATCAGGCTTTTCAGCCAGTACACCCAGGGCAGGCCGCTGGCTTCGCGTGAGCCTTCCTGGATGACCCAGGACGTGGCCACATAGTTCCACGAAATCCAGATCAGGAAACCGCAGAACGGCAACAGGAAAAAGACCGTACCCAGCAGGTTTACCCAGGCCTGGTGCACCGGCGATTTGCCGCGGTAGAAAATATCCACCCGCACGTGCTCGTCGCGTTGCAGCGCCCAGGCGGCGGCCAGCATGAACACGGCGGCATGCAGGTAGACAATGCTCTCCTGCAGCCAGATCCAGCCCAGGTTGAAGGCATAGCGGCACACCACCACGAAGAACGTCACCAGCACAATCAGCAGGGTGAGCCAGGCCACCGATCCGCCGATCAGGGCTATGAAGCGCGACACCCAGCCTGCCGGCTTTTCAGGGTGACCGGCAGGTGTGTCCTGCTGCGGTGCTTCAGCCGTTTCCACTGGGCTCAATCCCACTCCTTGATCTTCCAGTACACCGGCTTGACCTGCTCCAAGTCATGGGTGGGCGAAGTTTCCAGGTTGCCGTCACCATCGCTGTCGATGTAGTAATACGGCACGCCTTTTTCCGGGGTTACCTTCACCATGTACACCACGCCGTTGCGGCTGTACTCCTCGATACGCTTGCCTTCCTCATCACGGATGGTCACGGTGGGCTCTATCTGCTCATCCTGTACCTTGGGCGGCAGGGGTGGTTCATCCTCGTTTGCCGGTACGTTCCCGTCTGCGCCCTGAGCGCCATCCTGGGGTGCGCTTTCCGCCTCATCTCCGGGCTGGGCCACAGGATCACGCTGCGGCGCATCTTCCGACGGAATCGCGGGTGGGCGTTCGAGATTGTCCTGGGCCGGCAAGGTCACTGGCAGCAGTGCCAACAGCAGCCAAAGCAGGCTTACGGCCACCCGTGAAGCAGGCGAGCGATTCACTGACGTCCAGCTCGAATTCATGACATTTCTCTCCTGCCGCATCTGCGCACTGGGTTAGACTCTGTATCTGATTGAATGATAGCAGACCGACACCGCATCCGAATCATCACAGATGGAAATGAAACAAAAACCCGTGCTTTTCCTGGTAGACGGCTCGTCCTACATCTACCGCGCTTTCCATGCCCTGCCCAACCTGACCAACAGCCACGGCGAGGCCACCGGGGCCATCCTGGGCGTGGCCAACATGCTGCGCCGGCTGTTGCAGGAGGACGATCCGCAAAACATCGCCATCGTATTTGACGCCAAGGGCAAGACATTCCGCCATGAGCGTTATCCCGAATACAAGGCCAATCGCCCGCCGATGCCGCCGGAACTGTCGAAGCAGGTGGAAGCCATACTGGATTTCGTCAAGCTGCTGGGCCTGCCGCTGCTGCAGGTGGAAGGCGTGGAAGCCGATGACGTGATCGGCACCCTCAGCCGCGAGGCGGAGGAACAGGGCATGGACTGCATCATTTCCACCGGCGACAAGGACCTGGCCCAGCTGGTGACGGAGCACACTCAACTGGTCAACACCATGACGGATGAACACCTCGACCAGGCCGGCGTGCTGGAAAAGTTCGGCGTACGGCCCGACCAGATCATCGACTTCCTGTCGCTCACCGGTGACAAGTCCGACAACATTCCCGGCGTGGACAAGTGCGGCCCCAAAACCGCGGTGAAGTGGCTGGAAGAGTACCAAACCCTGGATGGCGTGATCGAACATGCCGGTGACATCGGCGGCAAGATCGGCGAAAACCTGCGGGCTGCGGTGGACACCCTGCCCCTGTCACGCGAACTGGTAACCATCAACCGCGAACTGGATCTCGAATTTTCGCCCTCCGACCTGCGGCGCGGCGACGTGGACGAAGCCGGGCTGCGCAAAGTGCTGGAAAAGTACGAGTTCAGCAGCTGGCTGAAAGAACTGGGCACGCACGAAAAAGACCAGGCAGCGGCGGCAGCGGCCAGCTACCACACCGTGCTTGAAATGGACCGCCTGGATGACCTGTTGCAGCAGCTGAGCCGGGCCGACCTGTTCGCCGTCGACACCGAAACCACCAGCCTGGACCCGATGCAGGCGGAACTGGTGGGCTTCAGTTTCGCCGTTCGCGAGGGCGAAGCCTGGTATGTGCCGGTGGGGCACGACTACCCGGGCACACCGCAACAGCTGGACCTGCAACAGGTGCTGGAAAAGCTCAGGCCATTGCTGGAAAGTGAAAAACACAAAAAAGTGGGCCAGCACATCAAGTACGACATGAATGTGCTGTCGAACTACGACATCGCGGTGCGAGGCGTGGCTTTTGACACCATGCTGGAGTCCTACGTGCTGAACTCCACCGCCAGCCGCCACGACATGGATTCGCTGGCGCTGAAATACCTCAGCCGCCAGACGGTGCATTACGAAGACATCGCCGGCAAGGGCGCCAAGCAGATTTCCTTCAGCCAGGTGCCACTGGAGCAGGCCAGCCATTACGCCGCCGAGGACGCGGATGTCACCCTGCAACTGCACCAGCACCTGTGGCCGCGGCTGCAGGCTGAGCCCAGCCTGGCCAGCGTGTTGCAGGACATCGAAATCCCCCTGATCCCGGTGCTGGCCCGCATGGAGCAGCGCGGCGTGCTGATCGACGGTGACTTGCTGAAAAAGCAGAGCAAGGAAATGGCTGAACAGATCCAGCAACTGGAAAAGGAAGCGCACAAGGAAGCCGGCGGACCGTTCAACCTGGCCTCACCGGCGCAGCTGCAGAAAATCCTCTTTGAGGAACTCAAACTGCCGGTCATCCGCAAGACTCCCAAGGGCCAACCCTCAACGGCCGAAGATGTGTTGCAGGAACTGGCGGATGAATACCAGCTGCCCAGCCTGATCCTGGAACACCGCTCGCTGTCCAAGCTGCGCTCCACCTACACCGACAAGCTGCCCGAGCAGATCAATCCGAAAACCGGCCGCGTGCATACCTCCTACCACCAGGCGGTGGCGGCCACCGGGCGGTTGTCATCCACCGACCCGAATTTGCAGAACATTCCTATTCGCACGCCTTTGGGACGGCGCATCCGCCAGGCGTTCATCGCCCCGCCCGGGCAACTGATCCTGGCCTGCGACTATTCGCAGATCGAGCTGCGCATCATGGCGCATTTGTCCGGCGACGAGGGTTTGCTGGCAGCCTTCAAGTCCGGCGTGGATGTGCACCGCTCCACCGCGGCTGAAGTGTTTGGCGTTGAATACGATGCGGTGGATGCCGACCAGCGGCGCGCCGCCAAGGCCATCAACTTCGGGCTGATGTATGGCATGTCGGCTTTTGGCCTGGCCAGGCAGCTCAGCATCGGCCGGCAGGAAGCCCAGGCCTACATGGATACCTATTTCCTGCGGTACCCGGGCGTGCACGAGTACATGGAAAATACGCGCGAAAAAGCGCGCAATGACGGTTATGTGGAAACCCTGTTCGGCCGCCGCCTGTACCTGCCGGACATCACCGCCTCCAACATGCAGCGCCGCCAGGGCGCCGAACGCGCGGCCATCAACGCGCCCATGCAGGGCACGGCGGCCGACATCATCAAGCGCGCCATGATCAGCGTGGATGCCTGGCTGCAGGAAGAAAAGCCGAATGCCTTCCTGATCATGCAGGTGCATGACGAACTGGTGCTGGAAGTGGCCGATGACCGGCTGGAACCGGTGCAGGAGGAAGTGGTGGCGCGCATGACCACCGCGGCCGACCTGGCCGTCCCGCTGGTGGTGGATTCCGGCCATGGCAAGGATTGGGACACGGCGCACTGATGTCACACAGTCGAGACTTGCGGCCGGGTGCCTGAACATGTCCTGGTTGAAACGAACTGCCTTCTGGAGCTGTTTGCCCGTTGCCGCCTGGCAGGGCCTGTCTTTGCGCAAGACTGCCCTGCGCCTGCCACCGCCACCGGGCAATACCCATGGAATCTCCGGCCAAACCGCGCAGAACCGCTTCAGGAAGCCCTTGCGGCTGCTGGCGCTGGGCGATTCCATCATCGCCGGCATCGGTGCGGATCACCAGCAGCAGGCGCTGCCCGCGCAATTGGCGCTGTCGCTGGGGCAACTCAGCGGCCAGGCCGTATCATGGGAAGCCGTAGGCCTGAGTGGCGCCAGCAGCACCGACCTGCTGGAAATGCTGCCGAGCCTGCAGGAACCCGCACCCGACCTGGTGCTGGTTTCCATCGGCGTCAATGACGTAACCGGGCTGACCTCCGCCGATCGCTGGCAATCCAACCTGCAGCAACTCTGCCAACGCATGGGTTCACGCTGGCCCGCGGCGCTGGTGGTGTTCTGCGGCCTGCCTCCCATGGAGAAATTTCCCCTGCCGCCGCAACCCCTGCGGTATTGCCTCGGGCTGCGTGCCGCAGAACTGGATCGCATTGCCGCCGAACTGATCGACACGCAGGCGGGCATGCTGCATATTCCGGTTCAGATCAATCCGGGAGAGCATGACTTCTGTGCAGACGGCTTTCATCCTTCGGGCAGCGCCTACCGGATCTGGGGCGAGCGGCTGGCCGAGCACATCGCATCACGATATCCCAACAAGGCAGGAAGACCCGCTGCGTGACCCTGACGGCCTCGAACACTCCCTCCAGATGCCTTCGGGGATTGATCGTCGCCTTCGCGGTCACGCTGCTCGCCGGCTGTTCCTCGCTGGGAACTGTGCCGGGGAAAACGCCGGTAATGGATGAGCTCATGGACAACTTCACCGTCATCGCCCACCGAGGCGCCTCCGGCTACCTGCCGGAGCATACCCTGGAAGGCGCCGCCATGGCCCATGCCATGGGTGTGGATTACATCGAGCAGGACGTGGTGTTGACCCGCGACGATGTGCTGATCGTGCTGCACGACCTCCACCTCGACGCCGTCACCGACGTGGCCGAACGTTACCCGGAACGTGCACGGGCGGACGGCCGACATTACGCGATCGACTTCACGCTGGAGGAGATCCGCCGCCTGCGCGTGCACGAACGAACCGGCCCTGACGGTGCGCCGGCTTTTCCTGGCCGCTTCCCGCACGAGTCCGGGATGTTCCGCGTGCCGACGCTGGAAGAGGAGATCATCCTGGTCCAGGGGCTGAACCGCTCGGCGGGTCGCAATGTCGGGTTGTACATCGAACCCAAGGCGCCGGCCTGGCACCAGGCGGAAGGCAAGGACCTGATGGCGGCCGTGCTCACCCTGCTGGCTGATCACGGATTGACCGAGGCTGATGACAAGGTCCTGCTGCAGTCCTTTGACTTCGATGCGCTGCGGCGCGCGCACGAGGAATTCGGCACGCGGCTCGGGCTGGTGCAGTTGATCGGCGAAAACGACTGGCAGGAAAGCACCACCGACTTCGAGTTCCTGCGAACCGCGGCTGGGCTGCGCGAGGTGGCGCGGTTTGCCAGGGGCATCGGCCCCTGGTTGCCACAGGTGATTGAAGCCAAGGAGGACGGCACGGTTGCCATCTCGCCGTTGACCTCCCTGGCGCAGAATCTGGGGCTGTTCGTTCATGCCTACACGCTGCGCGCTGAACACCTGCCACCGGCCCTCGGCGGCATGACGGAAGCGGTGCGAACGCTGGTCAGGGACGTGAAACTGGACGGGGTATTCACCGACCAGCCGGACCAGGTTATCGAAAGCCTCCGCGCCATCCAGCACTGATTGCGCCGAACTCACAACACACATCAACCAAACCGGTTTATCCGGGATTTACAAGGAGAGCCATTCCGTGAATACTACTGCTTCGAACTATCCCCCCCGCGCTGAAGACGTCGCCTCACCCGAAGCCCTGGTTCGCGCCGTTTACGACGCCATCTCCGGCCCGCGCGGCGAGCGCGACTGGAACCGCATCCGCAGCTTCTACCTGGATGGCGCGCGGCTGATTCCCACCGGCATGCGGGCCAATGGGGAATTCGGGTTGAAGATTCTATCCATAGAACAATGGATCGAAGGCGCGCGGGAGTTATTTCTCAAGCAGGACTTCTTCGAAGTGGAAGTGGCGCAGAAAGTGGATCGTTTCGGCCAGATTGCGCAGGTATTCAGTACCTACGAGTGTCGCCACCAGGCCGATGGCCCGGCTTTCATGACCGGCATCAACAGCTTCCAGCTGCTGCACAAGGATGGCCGCTGGTGGGTGGTCAACTGCTTCTGGGACAATGAGTCGGAAGGCAACCCGATTCCTGCGCAATACAGGTAGTGGCCTGGTTCAAATCACTTCCACGAGTGAGCCGTAATCCGCCAGGGCGACATCATTGGTGAGCAGAATCATCGGCTCACAGGACGCCTGGGCGACGAGTATCCGGTCAAATGGATCTTTGTGGCGCGGCGGTAACTCCATCGTCCTGGCGGCATGCTCACCGGTGATGTCCAGCAACATGAATCCGGCCGGTTCGACCGCGGCGAGTATCTCGGCTGGATCCGCCTTGAGCTTGCCGAGCGCCGCCTTGATGCTGATCTCCCAGATCGATGCGGCGCTGACATAAACCTCCGCTGCCTCGATCTGGCTCCGTGCAGCCGCTGTAAGCCTGTCAGGCTGGCCGAACGCCCACAGCAACAGGTGTGTATCGAGGATCAGCCGCACCTCAGCGATCTTCAAACGCTGCGATTACGTCGTCTTCAAGGGGCGAATTGAAGTCGTCAGGAACCGTGATCTTGTCCTTGAGCAGCCCCAGCTTTTTGGGCCGAACGGCAGGCTGGATGGGGCTGAGCCGTGCCATGGGCTTGCCCGCCTTGGCAATGATGACCTCTGCACCAGCCGCAACCTCGTCGACAATCCTGGACAGGTGGGTTTTTGCTTCGTGGATGTTGATCACGCTGTTCATGGACTGAATCCGTATCAAGTTAAACTAAACTTAGTCTATTCTGGATGCAATCCTGCGACAAGCCCTGCTCCGGTGGACCGACAGCATTAAACGACCTCTCCGGTCGCGGGTTGTTCGATCAGCCAACTACCACTGAATTGCAGCATTCAGGCTGTATTGCCGGCCCGAGGCGGGCGTTCCCGGGAATTCCTGGAAATCGTCATCGGTGAAATTGTCGATCACCAGGCTGAAGCCCAGGTCCTGCGCGATCGGCGTTCGCCAGTTAACCGATAGCGCCCCGAGGTATGCCTGGTCAGAACCGGCACGCAATGAGTTGGCCTGCTGCTCGCGGTACTCGTTGTCGAGCCGCAGCTCCAACGATTCCAACGGCCGGAAGATTACCGCCAGGGTGTAGCGCTGGCGTGCATAGTTGAGTGCATAGTAACTGGCGTCCACCAGTGCTGAACCATAATCCTCGTCCTTGTCCAGCAGGGTCACGGCCGCCACCAGGTCAAACTTTTGCGATTGCCAGCCGCCAGCGAGTTCAAAGCCATTGACTTCGAGGTCCACCGGATTGGCCTGGCGCAATGAAGGCGCGCTTTGGCTGTAGG
>CAYYCX010000060.1:0-25559 GCA_964470455.1 uncultured Wenzhouxiangellaceae bacterium | reverse complement strand
GCATTCACCGGTAGAAAAAAAGCCCCGCAATCGCGGGGCTTTTTTTTGCTCATTTGTATAGCTAGGTTGAGTTGAGGCCAGAATGGCTGGCCGCCGGTTTTCAGGTTTTGAGCTGTTGACCGGCGTAATTGCGAATGGCGTTGAGCATGGCGTGCAGGCCGTTGGCGCGGGTAGGGGATAAATGCTCGGCGAGCCCTATCCGCTCAATGAAATAGGGTTCGGTGTCCAGGATCTGTTGCGCGCTGCAACCGGAATATACTGTTATCAGCAAAGCGATCAGGCCAGATACGATGGCGGCATCGCTGTTGGCCTTGATGGATATTTGTTCCGGGCCACCTTCCAGTATCAGCCAGACGCGGGACTGGCATCCGGCGAGCAGTCTTTCCGGGGTTTTTTCATGCTCGTCCAGAGGCTCAAGCTTGCGTCCCAGGTCGATCAGGTACTGATACCGGTCCAGCCATTCACCAAACAGGCCGAATGACTGCACGATTTCTTCCTGTGCTTTGTTGGGATCATGCATGCTTTCAAACCTGGCAGCGTTTCGGTCAGGAATCAACCCTGCGCCAGAGTGTGGTTCCGTCACGGTCTTCCAGCAGGATACCCATGGCGGTCAATTCATCCCTGATCCGATCGGCCTCAGACCAGTTCCGCGCATCGCGGGCAGCGTTGCGATGTTCAATCAGGTGCTCGATCTGTTGGGTTTCGAGGTCAGTGACTCCCGCGGAAAACCATTGTTCCGGAGACTGCTGCAGCAGGCCAATCAGCCTGGCATTGGCCAGCAATTCAGCCGCCAGCGCTTTCGCGCTCCCGGCATCCTTCGCATTGGCCAGTTCCCGCGCCAGCCTGTTGAACTCGGCCAGGGCAACCGGCGTATTGAGGTCGTCCCGCAGGGCATCCAGGAAGGCTTCTCCAGGTTTATCCGCCGCTTCAAACGGACCGAAGTCATCACTGGCGGTACGCAGCACGCCGTAAAGGCGATCCAGGGTTCGGCGAGTACGCTCGAGTTCCTGGTTGGACCAGTCCAGGGGCTGGTGATAGTGCGCGGTCAGCAGCAGGTAACGCAAGACTTCCCCCGGCCACTGTTTCAGCAATTCATGGACCAGCAGAGTATTGCCCAGGGATTTGGACATTTTGCGCTTTTCCATGGTGACAAAACCATTGTGCAGCCAATAGCGCGCGAACGGCCTGCCGCCATGCGAGCAGACACTCTGGGCAATCTCGTTTTCATGGTGTGGAAAAACCAGGTCCTGACCTCCGCCATGGATATCGATGGTTTCGCCCAGGTGGGTTTCGGCCATGGCGGAGCACTCGAGGTGCCAGCCCGGACGACCCCATCCCCAGGGACTGTGCCATCCCGGTTGTTGATCAATTGAAGGTTTCCACAATACGAAATCACCAGGATGCTTCTTGTAGGGAGCAACTTCGATTCGGGCACCCGCAATCATTTCCCTCATGTCGCGTCGCGACAGCGCGCCGTATCGGGGGTAGGACTCGACGTCGAACAGCACATGCCCCTCCGCAGCATAGGCGTGGCCGGCATCGATGAGGCGTTCGATCATCGCGATCATCTGTGGAATGTGCTCGGTTGCGCGGGGGCCCAGAGTGGGTTCCCTCACTCCGAGCGCAGCCATGTCCTGAAGATAGATTTCGGTGAAGCGGGTCGTGATGACCTCTATGTTCACACCCTGTTCTGCCGCGGCGTCGTTGATCTTGTCATCCACGTCCGTGATATTGCGGGCGTAGATGACGTTTGGGTAATGCTGTTCCAGCACCCGCCGCAACAGGTCAAAAATTACGGCCGGGCGCGCATTGCCAATATGGGCATAGTTGTAGACCGTCGGGCCACAGACATAGAGGGTTACGCGGGTGGGGTCGCCGGGTTCGAATACCTGTTTCTCGCGTGTCAGCGTGTTGTATAAATGAATGCTCAAATCCGCACCTGTTTTGTGTCCGTTATGGTGGCTTTCACGCTCCGCATTGCCTGATACCTGCTGTGCGTCCAAAATTCATATCGAAAATCGCAAATCGAAGCAGTGAAATGCATGTGCGAAGCCGGCTATTCTATCAATATTGTTACCGCATGAACCAAGTTACCGCGGGCCCAATCAGGCCGGGGAGGGTTAACGGAATTTGACCATGACGCAATGTTGCCTTACCAGGGTACTGTTACGCTGAACGAATATTGCGCTGTCCTGCGTTATCAGCATCGAGGGCAATGTCGTGGCAGGTGGGGGACCAACGAAAACCTGGTGCGCGAAGTATTTCTCGCCTTGGTCTGGACTCCCGCCGGCGATCAATCGCCCAACAGGCCAATACCGGCCAGGGCGTTGACGCCCAGGTCGCCTGCGGGGCCATGGTTCCAGATGGTGCTTTGCCGGGCAAAATCCAGTTGTTTTTCGTGGCTGGCCAGTTTCTTCATGGAATCGATGGCGCCGGATTCGCGCATGGTGTTCAGCACCAGTTTGTCCAGCTCCGATGCATATGGCTCACCGATGATTTTCCGCATCAGCCGGTTGGCTGCGCTGAGGTCGTCAGGAAACAAATACTTTCCGGTTTGAAGCTGGAAGTGGTCGGAGACTGCCTGCAATGTGCACAGGGAGCAATAGGCATCGTCCAGCAGGCCAATCATGCCGAGTTTATCCGGGATGATGTCATCATCCTGCTCCCAGTAGGACTGAACCACATCCAGTATCTGCAACATTTCGTTTTCCAGGCCGATCGTGCTGGCAGCAGTCCAGGCTACCTTCATCATGTAGGGTGCCTGGCTGATGTAGGAAATCACAAAACGTGCCGCCAGCTCGATTTCCTCGGCGTCCGCAGTGCGGCCGTTACGCTCCGCGATCACGGCCAACAGGTCACGGATTTCGTGATCGTCAACATGCTCTGCAGAACATTCGGCGATAATTGCCTCGATGCTGGATGTATCCAATGTTTTCGTTCTTGGAGTGAGTCAAACCTATTCTAACAAGCATGTTGCGGGCGGCAAAGGCAGGCCCTGGTGAATGCTGTGGTAGTATGCTCTCCCTTTGATTGAATTCCAGGCGCGATCGTGCTGCTGCTCTCTCTGCTCATAACCTTTGCAGGACCGGCTTTGTTCGTCTGGTTGTCCCGCGGTGGCCACCTGGCCAGGACCCTCGACCAGATCGTGGTAGCAGTGCTCATTGTGCTGGTGATCGTATTGCTGGTTCCGGAAACCGTGGAAGCTTTGGGCTGGAGTTCCGTTCTGCTGGTGCTGGCAGGGTACCTGCTGCCCGGAATCCTGGAATCGCTGGTACGGCGAGCTGCTGAAACCCTCCACCTGGCCACCCTTGGCATCGCGCTGGTGGGGTTGATGCTGCATGCGCTGATGGATGGGGCCGGCCTGGCTGGCAGCGCCATGAGTGAAGGCGAGAGCCTGGGGCTGGCCATCATCCTGCACCGGTTCGGAGTGGGACTGATGCTGTGGTTGATCGTTGAGCCGGCGTTTGGAAGCCGGACTGCATGGTGCACCCTGGCAGGCATGGCGGCCGCCACGGTACTTGGGTTCGAGTTCAGTGAACGGCTGCTGCCGCTGGCAGGAAAGCAGGCCGTCATAACCCTTCAGGCAATCATTATCGGCACGATCATCCACGGCCTGATACACCGGGGACATGCGGGGTCCCACTCCCACCCACATTGAAACGCCATGCAGGTGGTTCACCAGATGCCCCGCAAGAAAGCAGCCCGGCGAATGCCGGGCTGTTCCGTTCTTACAGAGAAAGCCTTTTATGGCCTGGAAATTCGATGTTCCAGGGCTTGAGTTGTACGCGTATCTTACCTGCGCGGCGGTTCGTCTGGAAGGTGGTTTGCCCCGGACACGGCCGTTCCCAGGGATGATGCCAGGAAAGCCGCGCCTGTGGGGTCAACTCTGCAGGTACCAGCGGGTCCCCGAGGAATCGCAGTAAGAGGTGATTTCACCCAGATCAAGCAGGTAGTTCAGGTGCGCCACGGATTCGCCTGCCGCCATGATCAAATTGGTTTCGCTGATCTCGCTGCGGAACAGCACCGGAAAAGCATCAATCGCCCGAATGGGGCTGCTGCACAGTTTTTTCAGTTTTTCCAGGCCATCCAGGTGTTCGTCCACCAGTTGCCGTGTACGGATGGCTGCCCCCCGGAAAGGCTTTCCATGGGCTGGCAACACCAGCACATCGGGAGGGAGCACTTCGGCCAGCATACGCAGGGAACGCAGCCAGTCCGCTAAGGGATTGGCCTCCGGCTCCGTTGGATACACGCTGACATTGGATGAAATCGTGGGCAGGATCTGGTCGCCCGATATCAGCAGGTTCAGTTCTTCGCAGAACAGGCAGGCGTGTTCCACCGAGTGTCCCTGGCCCACAATGACGCGCCAACGGTGGTCGCCGATGGTGAACTCCATTCCGTCCTGTAATCGGTGATAGGACTGGGGCAAAGGCGCAACCACGGAACCGAAGCGTCCGAAGGTTTTCTCGTAACGCTCTAGAGCGCTTTCCGGAAAGCCCGCGGCTGCGTAGAAACGGATGCCTTCGGCCGGTGCCGGTTTGCCGGTATCGGCAACCAGGATCCGGCACAACAGGTATTCCTCGCGGCTCATCCACAGCGGGGCGGAAAACCTTTCAGCCAGCCAGCCGGCGCAACCTACGTGGTCAGGGTGCAGGTGGGTTACCAGTACTCGCCCCACCGGCTTGCCATTCATCTGCTCCCCAAAAACATTTTCCCAGCAATCGCGGGTGGTTTGAGTATGGATACCGGTATCCACGACAGTCCACCCATCGCCATCCTCGAGCAACCACAGGTTGATATGCCCCAGCATGAAAGGAAGCGGCATGCGCAACCAGCGTATGCCGGGAAACAGCGGGATCGACTGACCGGGCTCGGGGCGCCGGTCAAAGGCGTATTGAATGGCAGATCCGTTCATGTGTTCGATTCGATGGTTGAGCCTGAAGTGAGCCGGTCCTTGGGGCGGGAAATGTACTGGAGCAGGGCACCATTGTGCCATGTTTTGGTTTGATGGCATGGAATCAGTTTTGAAGGCTGGGGCAGGGTGCTCCGCTTGGGTATGATGGGGGCATGAAAACCATCATCAGATTATGCGGCGCACTGCTGGTTTTACTGGCTGCAACCAGCTTCGCCCAGGCCCCTTACATCGATCCTTCAAGGGATCCGGAATACTTCGGCACCCCTGACGACATCCTGTTCTGGACACCCGAACAACAGGTTGCCGGCTACCGCAACATGGACAAGCTGGTGCCGGTGCGCTGGGTACGGGCAGCCGGCGAGCCGATTGAATTGCCGGAACAGCCGGTAGATCTGGGCGCGGTACCGGTTGCAGGTGCGGACAAAGCGCTCACCGTGGACGAGTACCTGGTACAGCAAAGCGTTGCCGGCCTGTTGGTGATCAAGAACGGCGTCATCGTGTATGAGCGCTATCGTCTTGGCAACGACCGCCAAAGCCGCTGGTTGTCCTATTCGGTGACCAAGTCGATTACCTCCATGCTGGTAGGCGCGGCCATACAGGACGGTTACATCAAGTCCGTGGATGAAAAGGTGTCCGACTACCTGCCCAGGCTGAAAGGCACGGCCTATGAAGAGGTCAGTATTCGCAATATCCTGCAGATGTCCTCAGGTGTGGAGTGGGATGAAACCTACGCCGATCCCGATGCCGACATCAACCAGGTAAGCTGGGATACGCTGTCGCTGTATTCCTTCCTGGCAGCCAAGCCGGTAGTCGGCGAACCCGGCAAGACCTTCAACTACAACACCGCGGAAACCAATCTGGTGGGGACACTGTTGCGCTCGGCCATCGGCAACAACCTGTCCACTTACCTGCAGCAGAAAATCTGGCAGCCCTTTGGCATGGAAGCTGATGCGAGCTGGAACCTCACTGAGCCCGGGGGAGGTGAGTTTGGTGGCTGTTGCCTCAGCGCCGTCCTGCGTGACTACGGGCGCATCGGGCAGTTTGCGATGGGCGGCGGAACCCTGCCTGGTGGTGAACAAATCCTGCCGGAAGGCTGGATGCTCGAATCGGTCACTCCCTCCGAAGGTTCGCCACGATACGGCTACCAGTGGTGGCTGGGAGCGAATGGCGTGTTTGAGGCCTCCGGAATTTTTGGGCAGGGTATTCTGGTGAACCCGGGCGAAAACCTGGTGATAGCGCTACAGTCCGCACGGCCGGATGCGAGCGAAGACGCCGACTGGGCATTGCAGTCGGAATTCTACAGGGCGATTACCGCAGCGCTGCGGAACTTCAGGCCGGATGCCGGAGCCGGTGTGGCCTTTTCCAGGCCCGGAGACCATTCGCCGGCTGAATGATGTTCGGTTCGACCAGATGGTCGGGGTGAGAGGATTCGAACCTCCGGCCCCTGCCTCCCGAAGGCAGTGCTCTACCAGGCTGAGCTACACCCCGTTACTGACTGCGCTCCAATTTTTACGCCGGGGCAGACAAGGGCGCTTATTCTATAGAAAGGGTTTTCGATTGGGAAGTCGCAGGCGCATTTGGTGCTGGTATGGTGCTGGTTTGGCGTTGAACGATTCGGCTCGCTGATATACGATACCTTTCGTGTTTCCATTGGTCGCAAATGCGCGGCGTCTGGACGAAAAATGCAGACAGGCTGAGCTGGCCATAACGATAATTTTTCCCGTTACTCCGGGGAATTGAGGAGGAGTGAGCATCGATGAACTCACCACGAGATAATTTTTCCCAACCTACCCGAACCGAACTGACCATACTGAATATCCTGTGGGACAAAGGCCCGAGTACCGTGCGTGAAGTGCATCAAGCCATGAACCTTGCGGAAGCCAGCGGTTATACCACTGCACTGAAGATGCTGCAGGTGATGCACCAGAAAGGCCAGGTGATCCGCGATGACTCGGAACGGGCGCACGTCTATGCAGCGGCTTACACCAAAGAGTCCATGCAGAACGTTTTTCTTGCCGATCTGGCGGACCGCCTGTTTGATGGTTCAACCTCAAGGCTGGTGCTGCAGGCGCTCGGTAATTCGCCCGCGGCCAGCGTCGAGGAAATGCGGGAGATCCGCGAATTACTTTCGAAACTCGAGGGTGATTGATGTGATGACCTTGACACCCGGCACAACTGCACCTGCCTGAGAGCGCGAAGGCGAGTACACCGTGTTCACCCTGGACCCATTACTGAGCCATGCTCTGGTAAGTGCACTGGGCTGGACGCTGGTGCACTTTCTCTGGCAGGGCTGCGTCATTGCACTGGTTTATTGGCTGATCTGCGCACTTTCGCCTCGCCATGCCGCCACCTTGCGTTACTGGGCCGGGCTGGCAGGCATGTTGCTGAGCCTTTGCACGGTAGTTCTCACGTTCCTGCTTTCGTACGCACCAGAAGCACGGTTTGACCTGGAGCCGGTGAGTGCCGCAGTAAATCCCTTTCTGGTGTTGTCGGGCAGCCTGCCGGACACATGGGTCATTCTTGAAACCGGAATTGAGCCGGCACTGCCCTGGGTGGTTTTGTTGTGGCTTTTGGGAGTGCTGGTATTCAGTGCGCGCACCCTGCGCGAGTGGCTGGGTGTCAGGCGCTTGCTGCGAGAAGGCGTTTTCGGCACTGAGCTCTGCCTGCAGGTTGCCCTGGAGAAGCTGAAAACGTCACTGGACGTCCAGCTTCCGGTGCGGCTCCTGGCCTCGGCACGAGTCACAGTGCCTTTGGCCATCGGCTGGCTGCAGCCGGTGATTCTCCTGCCGCTGAGCGTACTCGCCAGGCTGCCGCAAGACCAGCTGGAAATGATTCTGGCGCACGAACTTGGCCATATCCGTCGGGGTGATTACCTGTTCAATTTGCTGCAGGTGGTGCTGGAGACGCTACTGTTTTATCACCCGGCCATCGGCTGGATGTCACGTCGGGTGCGCGAAGACCGGGAACACCGTTGTGATGAACTGGTTGTGCGGGTTTGCGGTAAACCCGCCACTTACGCCCGCGCCCTGGCAAACCTGGAAGCTCTTCGGGCTCCCCCCATTGCTGCCGCCATTCCGGCAACAGGTGGGAACCTGCTTGCGCGCATCCACTTGATCATCAACAACGAAATTCCCGCGAAAGGCTCGGTGTTCATGCAGTTCGCACTGGTAGCGATCGCCGGGTTGTTCGTTGCTCTGGGGGCGCAGCAGGGCTATTCGTTGTCGACGGAATTGAACCGTATCGCCGTGAACGCCCAGTTGCAGGCCTCGGATGTGCAGTGGAAAACCTGGGGCCGCTCACGCGAGGTGTGGGGTATGGGCGTCAATGAGTATGCCCAGCTGTCCCGCAAGGAATATCTCGCGGCTGTGAAACAGGAATCCCTGGAAACCCCGCAACCGCCAGAACCGAAGGTTCGGGTTTCAGCACACCCCCAGCAAACCGCTGGCGTCTTTGGACAGTTGATGTCGCGGGCTGAGACCGATGGACCCCGGTTGAGTATTGAATCTTTCATCGAGGCGGCTGAAGTGTTTCCTGGGCTGGTGATGCAGCCTCACACGGAGCTGGACCTGAACTCCCTGGGCCGGGCACCGTTGGAAAACGCGGCCCTAGAGTTGGCGGGTGGCAACGCCAGTCAGCCAGCGCCTGTCCCGGTAGCCGACGCGAAACCTGGAGAAATCCTGAACCCGGCCGATGATGATGTGACAGCCGGCCTGACGCCACTCAAGGCCCGGCCGCCCAACTATCCCTGGCAGGCGAGGCGCAAAGGCATTGAAGGGTTCGTCAAGCTGGAATTCAGCGTGGACGAAGAGGGCCGGGTAAAGGATGTGGAAATTCTTGACGCCATGCCCCAGGGCGTATTTGAAAAAGCGGCCAGCAGGGCTATTTCCAAATGGACGTTTGAAGAGGCTGATCAGTCCGCCGGGCGTTACCGGCAGGTGTTCGACTTCGAACTCAAGGACATCGAGAGGGGGCCGCCCAGGTCCCGGCCCTGTGTACTGACCGGTACCCGCACCTGTGGCATCGTTTCTCCCGGTGTATTCGTGGTTTGGGTCAATGAGACCACCCGCCATACTGAAAACACTGGCGTCGAGTAAACTCGGGAGTGAAAAAGCCCTGGAATTCAAGGGCTTCACCGTGAGCTCCCATCGCCATCCATTTGTTAAGAATTTGTAATAAATCCCTGCTACAATGCGTTTACCTTTCAACAAGGTGGCAGGAGGCGAAAGGTCGGGATACCTTCAGAATGTCTGGTTCCAACAGCCGCAACACGGGTTGAGCCACGATTAATCCCGCACTTTTTGCCTGAAAAAAGTCTTCGACTCAGAGCAACAGGCGAACTCAAATGAATAACAGATTGCGATTTCTCAGCCAACTCACTTTTGCACTTTCCTTGCTGCTGGTATCGGTTGCGGCTTTGGCGCAGGAAACCACGTCAGCAGCCCGCGTCAGTCTCTATGGGCCGGATGGCAACCCGGTGTCCGGACAGAGCGTGTCCATTACCGACACTCGGACCGGAGCAATCCGTACCAGCGTAACCAACGAATCCGGTTTCGCCAGCTTCCGTGGCTTGCCGGTGGGTGGCCCATACACCGTCAATGTCTCATCGCCCAATTACGCGAACCAGACGGTTACGGACATCAACCTGAGCCTGGGCGATACCTACGACGTGGTATTGCAGTTGGGATCTGCTGATCTGGAGGAAGTGGTCGTAACCGGCCAGATGATCGGCGGTGAGCAGATCGCGCTTGGCCCATCTTCAACGTTCAATGCGCAGACCATTGCCGATATGCCAACGGTGGATCGTGATTTGCGTGACGTAATCCGTGCCGATCCGCGCATCTATATCGACCCCAGCGTAGGCGGAGGCGCCGTGCAGTGTTCCGGTGCCAACCCCAGGTTCAACAGCCTGACGGTAGACGGTGTGCGCATGAACGACCTGTTCGGCCTTAACCAGAATGGGTATCCCACTGAACGCCAGCCGTTTTCCTATGACTCCATCGAACAGATTTCCGTTGAGCTGGCGCCTTATGACGTGGTTTACGGCCAGTTCACCGCCTGTAACGTCAATGCCGTAACCAAGTCAGGCTCCAATGAGTGGCATGGCTCGGCCTTTTTTGAATACACCAGCGACGATCTGAAAGGGGACACCCTGGAAGGCGACAGGCTGGATACCGGCAATTATGACGAGAAACGCTACGGCGCAACCCTCAGCGGCGCAATCCTGAAAGACAAGCTGTTCTTCTTCCTGGCCTATGAAAAGCAGGAGGCCTCCAACCTGTTTGACCGCACTGTGTTTGGGGCTCCAACCGTGGGGCGCGTCGTTCGCGGCGTGAACCAGGACCAGCTGGATGAGATTTACCAGATTGCCCAGGAAGTGTATGGATACACACCCGGCCAGCCGGTTTCTTCCCTGCCGAACGAAGATGAAAAATACACCATCAAGCTGGACTGGGACATCAGTGAAAATCATCGGGCAACGTATACCTACAACTATAACGACGGTTTCAACATGACCGATTCGGACAGCGATGACAACGAGTTCGAATTTTCCGACCACTACTACGAACGCGGCGCTGAATTGAAGTCACACACTGCCGCACTGTTCTCCAACTGGACGGATCGTTTTTCCACCGAGGTGCGTTACTCCAACCTGAAGCTGGACAACCGTCAGATTTCACGTGGCCGGAACGAAATCGGTGAGATCCAGATCCGCACCTTCAACGTGGATGAAACCGGAGCCACCAACCTGGCAACCGTATATCTCGGAACGGATGACTCCCGCCAGGCCAACAAGCTTGATTACGAAGCCAACAACATCAAGCTGGCGGGCCTGTATGAGTTGGGCGATCACCTGTTGACCTTTGGTTACGAACTGGATGACCTGGATATTTTCAACCTGTTCGTGCAGCACACCCGTGGCGAATACCGCTTTGACGAAGAGTGCAGCAGCACCAACCCCAATGGCTGTATCGAGGCGTTCCGCGAAGGTCGTCCGGACGACATTTACTACGGTAATTCTCCGACACTTGACCCCAACGATGCCGCTGCCGATTTCGGCTACAAGACCAACACGCTCTACTTGCAGGATGAGTGGCTGACCCTCGGCGGCGACCTGACGCTGACGTTCGGTGTGCGCTATGACTGGTACAGCAGCAATGACAAGCCGCTTTACAACCAGTTCTTCTTTGATCGCAACGGTTTCGCCAATACGGAAACCTTTGACGGCGCTGACCTGTTCCAGCCGCGTTTCGGTTTCAACTGGAACATCACGCCGGATGTTTCATTGCGCGGTGGTATCGGCCTGTACTCCGGCGGCAACCCGAATGTCTGGTTGACCAACAGCTACCAGAGCAACGGCCTCACCAACGTTCAGCTGCGTGAAACCGTCATTGAGCGCAGCCCGCCACCACCTGAAAACTGTGGCCTGGGTGTGGAGTTTTCGCTGTTTGACATTCCGTTGTCTGGCAGTGGCCGCCCACTGTACGACATTCCCCAATGCCAGGTGGATGCAGTCGCTTTCGCCCAGCCCAACTCGGGCGTGAATGCCGTTGCCCCCGGTTTTGAAATTCCCAAGCAATGGCGCGCCAGCCTGGGTACTACCTGGACATTCGGCGATGACTACATGTTCAATGCCGACCTGTTGCTGGCGAAGTCTGATGATTCAGCCACCATCATTGCCAGCACCCTGGTTCCAGTGGGTCCCGGCCCGGATGGCCGCATGATCTATGACGATACGCGGGCATTCAATTCCGACTACATCCTGACCAATGTCACGGGTTCTGATGCACGCTCCACGCAGCTGGCCTTCTCGCTGTCAAAGGCCTATGAGAACTGGGATTGGTCAGCCGGTTATGCCTGGACGGATGCGGAAGACATCAACCCGATGACCAGTTCCGTGGCCTTTTCCAACTATGCCAGCGTTGCCACATCGGACCCCAATAACCCGGACCGTGCAACTTCGAACTACGAGATCGAACACCGTTTCACGTTCAGCGTCAGTTACTCAGCCTACTGGTGGGGAGATAACCGTACCAACTTCACCCTGTTTGGTTCGCAAAGCAGCGGTCGCCCGTACTCGTATGTTTATGAAGGCGCCGGCAGCGTGTTTGGAGATGATGTCGATGGCCGTCACCTGATTTATGTGCCCACCGGCCCGTCGGATCCGAACGTGGTGTTTGGCCCGAACTTCGATGTCGATGCATTTTTCGCCTATGCCGAAGCCAATGGCCTGATGAAATACGCTGGCGGTATCGCTCCGCGCAATGCCTTCAACAGTTCATGGTGGACGACGTTTGACCTGCGCATTGAACAGGAATTGCCCGGTTTCAAGCAGGGCCACAAATTTGCGGCCTATGCGGTGTTCAAGAACCTGTGTAACCTGATCAACGACAACTGGTGCGTGCTGAAGGAAACCGACTTCCCGCTGATGCGTGAAATCATTTCCACCGGCATTACAGCCGACCGTTCGCAGTATCTCTACAACGAGTTCTTCGCCGTGCGTCCGGGACGCCAGGCTGAAGCTTCGCTGTGGGAAATTGCAGTAGGCCTGACCTACCGCTTCTGATACCCCACCTGGTCGATGTAACGATGGCGGCCTTCGGGCCGCCATTTGTTTCTGGCCTCCGTTTTTGCATCAGCGTAAGCTGCACTGTCAAATAGCAAGTCGAACTGTTTGGAGATCGAATTTGGCTACAGATGCCGTTTCCACTCGTATTTATCCCGCGGGAATGCTCAATACCCTGAGTCGCCAGGAGGTGGAGCGCCTGACGGATGCCAGTCGTGGTGACCTGTCTGATCTGCTGCGCCGTTGCGCCCTGGCGGTGCTCAATAGCGGCAATGAAGCCGATGATGCAGAAGCCCTGTTGCGGCGCCATGAGAGTTTCAGCATCGAAGTGCAACAGGTCAATCGCGGGCTTCGGTTGCAATTGACCAATGCCCCTGGACTGGCTTTCGTGGACGGCCGAATCATCCAGGGTGTACGGGAATTGTTATCCGCGGTGATCCGCGACCTGGTTTATTTTGACAGTGAAATCCTCGGGCACCCCCATCACGACCTTGCCAGCTCTGAAGGCATTACCAACGCCGTATTCGAAATGCTGCGCAATGCCAGGGCCATGGTTCCGCAGATTGACCCAAACCTGGTTGTGTGTTGGGGCGGTCATTCCATATCCCGCGAGGAATACGACTACACCAAGGATTGTGGCTACCAGTTGGGATTGCGCGAGATGAACATCATCACCGGCTGCGGTCCGGGCGCCATGAAAGGCCCCATGAAGGGCGCCACCATTGCGCATTCCAAGCAGCGGGTGGGGTCGCGGCGTTACATCGGCATTTCGGAGCCGGGAATCATCGCGGCGGAATCACCCAATCCGATCGTCAGCGAGTTGATCGTAATGCCCGATATCGAGAAGCGCCTGGAGTCGTTCGTGCGCCTCGGGCACGGCATCATCGTATTTCCCGGCGGCGTGGGTACCGCAGAAGAAATACTTTATCTGCTGGGCATCCTGTTGAACCCTTCCAATGCCGAATTGCCTTTTCCGATGATCATGACGGGTCCCAGGGAGGCAGCAGCCTATTTTGAGCAAATCGACCGGTTCATTGGTCTGACCTTGGGAAAGGTTGCGCAGCAGCGCTACGAGATCATCATTGATAACCCCGAACTGGTATCCCAGCGCATGAAGCAGGGCCTGGAGGAAGTGCGCAAGTATCGAATAACCAACAACGACGCCTTTTACTTCAACTGGCTGCTGAAAATTGAAGAATCATTCCAGATTCCATTCGAGCCGACGCATGAAAACATGGCGGGACTGCTGATAGACCGAAGCCTGCCGGCTCATGAACTCGCTGCCAACCTGCGCCGCGCTTTCAGCGGCATTGTGGCCGGAAATGTAAAGCCGCAGGGCCTGGCCAATATCCGTGAGCACGGTCATTTCGAAATACGTGGCGAGCCCGCGGTCATGCGTGACCTGGACCAGTTGCTTACCGGTTTCATTCGGGACAACCGCATGAAATTGCCCGGTGGCACTGGCTACAAACCCTGCTATCGGGTGGTCAGTTGAGCAGTAGTCTGTTGAAAGCCTGCACAATTCAGCGATGAATTGAACAGAGCTTCCCGAGAGGAAATTCAGCCACCGTCATCAGGGGCAGGGAATTGCTTCTGTTGGTGGTCCAGGACCAGTCCATCCAGCCCCAGCAGCGGGCGAACATCGCTGAGGCTGACTCCCTGCGTATACACCAGTTCGTCGCCCTCTTCAGTTGGTTCCCGCCGCAGCAGTCCGTCAGCCAACCAGCGGTCCCGCGAATGCGAGTCGATGGTTTCATCGGTCTCGCGGGCGTAGCGATCCGTGAATTTCATCGGTTTGGCCAAGTCCTGCAACGGGTCGCTCAGTTGTATACCGGTCACGGGCAGCCTGACGGAATAGGTATTGTCAGCGGTCACGAGCACATCCAGGGCGCAACCCTGCGGAAGGCCGCGGTAACGTTCCGGATCGTCCGTGTCACGTCGCAGGAACACGAGGTAGCGCCGGCCTTCTTCAAAAACGGTTGGATTGGGAAAATAGCATTCGTTTTCGTGCAGGCCTTTCTCATACACTTCAATCAGGTCGAGTGGCTGGTCAACCTTGTAGGCAATCAGGACTTTGAGGTAAGCGCTGCCCGAAACCGGGAACCCCCGTTGGTACCGGTAGTCACCGTCGCGCATCTGCACCAGGGCTATGACGTCTGCCGCGGTGGCCAATTGCGCCAGGCTGGCTGAAGCATTTGTTTCGGTGCCCGGTTCCGTCGGTTTCTTGCCTGCGGCCGGGAGTTCCGCCGCGGCGCCAGACAGGGCAAGTGTAAGCATCAGCCCTCCGGCCAGAAACTTGGAGATAACCGTTGTGCTGTTCATGGGTTCGATTATAGTTCGGTTCAATTGTCCTGTTGCCATGTAGCCCTGAGACCTTGAATCAGGCCCTGAGTTTCTGCGCCAATTCAACTGGAGCTTTCGAAAAGGCTTTGATAGCCTTGCCTACCATCCCAATTTCGGCTTGATGCACCCATGACGATATCGGCCTCTTTGAACCTCCGGTGTGTTTGTTCTGCCTTCCTGCTGGTCGGTACTGTATTCGGAGTTATTGGCTGCAAACCGCGAGACGCCCAGCCAGCCGCGGAATCGCAGACTGCCCCGGCTGCCGGTCAGCCGGCACTCACCGTTGCCGACGCCGAGAAGTTCGTTCGTGCTACCGAGGCGAAGCTGGAAGAACTGGGCCAGCATGCGGAACGAAACGAGTGGGTGCTGGCCAACTTCATCACCCACGACACCGGGATTCTGGCTGCTGCCGCCGGGGAGCAATTTACCTCGGCCAAAGTACAGGCTGCGGGTGAGGCCGCCAAATTCCTGTCCGTTGCAGGCCTGGGCCAGGAAACCGTCCGCAAGCTTGGATTCTTGCGGACTGGCATCACCATTCCGGCACCGGCGGATGCCGCAAAATCAGCCGAGCAGGCAGAAATCGGCGCGCAATTGAGCAGTATTTACGGCAAGGGCAAGTATTGCCGCGCAGATGGCCAATGCCTTCCGCTGGGGGAGTTGGAAAACATTCTCGCGCATTCGCGCGATCCGGCTGAACTACTGGAAGCATGGGACGGCTGGCATCGCATTGCTACGCCGATGAAATCGCTCTACGCACGCCAGGTTGAACTGGCGAACGAGGCCGCAACCGACCTCGGTTTCGCCGACCTGGGTGAACTGTGGCGCTCGGATTACGACATGGCGCCGGAGGAGTTTTCCGCTGATCTCGACCGGGTCTGGGGCGAGGTCAAGCCACTTTACAGTGCGCTGCAATGCCATGTGCGGGCCGAACTGAACAAATTCTATGGCGATGAAATCGTACCTCCTGGCGGGCCGATCCCGGCACATCTGCTGGGCAACATGTGGGCGCAGAGTTGGGAAAATATCTACGACATCGTGGGCCCCGCTGAAGCCGAATCCAGCTATGACCTGACCGCAATATTGCAGGAACGCAACTTTACGCCCATATCCATGGTGGAAACCGGCGAAGCTTTTTTCAGCTCGCTGGGATTTGAGCAGCTGCCGGAAACTTTCTGGGAGCGGTCGTTGTTTGTGAAACCCGCGGACCGGGATGTGGTGTGCCACGCATCCGCGTGGAATGTGGATGAAAGGGAAGACCTGCGCATCAAGATGTGCATCGAGGTCAATGCGGAGGATTTCCGCACCATTCACCATGAGCTTGGCCACAATTACTACCAGCGGGCCTACAACCGGCACAGCTACCTGTTCCGCAACAGCGCCAATGACGGTTTCCATGAGGCCATCGGAGACACCCTGTCTTTGTCCATCACGCCAAAGTACCTCGTCCAGATTGGCCTGATCGAAGCGGAGCCGGATGCAAGCGGCGACCTGCCGCTGCTGCTGAAAACAGCGCTGCAGAAAGTTGCATTCCTGCCGTTCGGCCTGGTGATGGACCAGTGGCGATGGCGGGTATTTGCCGGCGAAGTGGGGCCCGATGGTTACAACCAGTTGTGGTGGCAGTTGCGCGAGCAATACCAGGGAGTGAGTGCGCCCAATGAACGGCCCGCCGATGCGTTTGATCCGGGTGCCAAGTACCACATTCCCGGCAACACCCCCTATGCCCGGTATTTCCTGGCGCACATCCTGCAGTTCCAGTTCTTCAAGTCTTTGTGCGAGATCGCCGGCAATGAGGGGCCGATCCACCGCTGTTCATTCTATGGCAGCCAGCAGGCCGGCGAGAAACTGAACGGGTTACTGGAACTGGGACGCAGCCAACCGTGGCCGGTAGCGCTGCAAACACTTACCGGAACCGACAAGCTGGATGCCGGGCCCATGCTGTATTACTTCGCACCGTTGCAGGCCTGGCTGGATGAACAGAACCAGGGCCGCAGCTGCGGCTGGTAGTGGTGCTTGGGACAGAATCACGAAGCCTGAATTACCGCCTGAGCCACAAAGGTTGAGTAGCGGAGACAGGCTCACTGACAGCTCCGGGCCGCTGTGAATGCTGTGGCCCGGCTTCAGCGCAGCCTGCCGAGCTTCATGCCCATTCGTACTTCGTCATCGGGCCCGAGCTCAGACAGGCTGGATACGGCGGCAGCCGGCAACAGCACGATCACCGTTGAGCCCATGTTGAAGCGGCCCAGTTCATCCCCTTTTTTCAGGTGGATATCCCGCCGTGACCAATCACCGGTTGCAATACGCCGCCCGTAAGGCGGGGTGATCATTCCCGCCCATACCGTTTCGATGCTGGACACCAGCATTGCGCCCACCAGGATGACGGCCATGGGTCCGTGGCTGGTTTCAAACAGACAGATGACGCGCTCATTCCTGGCAAACAGGTTGGGTACCTGGCGCACGGTATAGCCGGCCACGCTGAACAGGCGGCCCGGAACGTGAACCATGCGCACCAGTTGGCCGTCCATGGGCATGTGAACGCGGTGATAGTCCCGCGGCGACAGGTAGATGGTGTGGAAAAAGCCGTTGGCAAATTCGCTGAATGACGGGTCGTTGCCCAGCAAGGCACGCAGGCTGAAATGGTGGCCCTTGGCCTGCACCAGGCGGTCATTGGTAATCCGGCCGCATTGGCTGATCCGGCCGTCCGCGGGACAGGTAAAAGCCATGGGGTCCGGATCCTGTACCCTCGACCCTTTTTTCAGCTCACGGGTAAAGAACTCGTTGAAATGGGCGTAGTCGGACGCATTATCGCTTCGGGCTTCTTCCCAATTGACGCCAGCCAGCCCTCCGACGATCCAGATCTGCAGGTTTTTGACCGGCGTAAGGCGTATGCGCATGAACGCATGCACCAGGCGCGAGAGCAGCCGGTGCGGCAACAGGTATTGGACTCCACACAACAGTTTTTCCAGGATATCCATGTTGTGAGCGTCAGTTGATGATGTGTAACAGGTCGTGGCTGATGTTTTCAACGCTGTGCGGGGCAGGGAACATGCCGAACAGCTCTGCCCGTGGGTTCAGCAGCACCAGGCTCGCGCTGTGGTCGACGGCGTAAGATTCGTCCGTTGGGCTGTGCTCAGCAACATGGTAGGCAATTCCAAGTTGCATGGTCATCGCGCGCAGTTGGCGGTCGTCTCCGGTCAGGCCTTTGAATGCCGGATCAAAATAGGCCAGGTATTCGGCCAGTTTCTGCGGCGAGTCGCGGCCCGGGTCCACGGAAACCAGGTAAATCTCCGGCACATTTTCCGGCTTCAGCTCTTCGGCCAGTTGGGCTCGTACCTGTTGCAGCTGGTAAAGCGTGTTCGGGCAGATATCCGGGCAGGAAGTGAAGCCAAAAAACAATAATGACCATTTGCCTTTGAAATCCGCCAGGGAGAATGCACGGGCCTGCTCATCCACCAGAGCGAAATCTGCAACGACCTTGCTCTCGGGCAGTACAATGAGCGACTGCAATGATTCCTGCCCGCGCATCTGCATCTGCTTGAAAAACAGTGCACCTGACAATGCCGCCAGCAACGCCAGGCTGACGGCGAGCAGGGCGAAGCGGTACGACGATTCTTTGTTGTTTTGGTTCATCCATGACTCATCGAGCGAAATTGGGCTGAATTATACTGCGATGCGGACTTGAAGGGTTAAGCTCTCACGGGATTTGGTTTTGGAAATGGTCAATGAACATCGCTGAATGCATCGACCAGGCTAAGCAGGCATTCCTGGACGCCGGCCTGCATTTCGGGCACGGCACCGACAACGCGGGCGATGAGGCGGCCTGGCTGGTTTTGCATGTTGTTGGCGCAAGGCTCGACGGCAGCTTCGATGCATGGCAGCAACCGGTGGATAGCGGCCAGCAACAGCGGATCGCAGAGTTGGTGAATGCCCGCCTGGAAACCCGCAAGCCTTTGGCCTACCTGCTGGGTAGCGCATGGTTTGCCGGGCTGGAGTTTGAGGTCAACGAGCACGTGCTGGTGCCGCGCTCGCCGATGGCGGAATTGGTGCTGGAAGAGTTTTCACCCTGGCTCGATGCTCGCACGGTTACAAGGGTGCTGGACCTGTGCACCGGCAGCGGCTGTATCGGCATAGCCATCGCGGCGTATCTGCCATGGGTACACGTGGATGCCAGCGACATCAGCCCCGCGGCATTGCAACTCGCCGCCCGCAATGTGGCGCGGCATGGGGTGGCAGATCGCGTGCGACTGGTCCAGTCTGACGTGTTCGAAGCACTGGCAGGCGAGGTTTATGATCTCATCATCACCAACCCTCCCTATGTACCTCAAGCCGCCAGCGCCGGAATTCCTTCGGAATACCAGGCGGAACCCGGGCTGGGCCTGTATTCTGGGGATGACGGGCTGGATATGTGCCTGCGCATCATGTTGCAATCACCACAGCACCTGAATCCGGGAGGAATCCTGGTGTGCGAGGTGGGAGAAAGTGCCGGGCGGTTGGCTGAAGCCTTGCCTCAGGTGCCGTTTACCTGGCTGGAGTTCCAGTCCGGGGGCGAAGGCGTTTTCATGCTGGAACGGGAAAGCCTGCTGCTGGCCAACCGGGCAATTTCAGCATTGACAGAGGAACGAGCGAGTGTCCGATAATTCATTTGGCAAGTTGTTGCGGGTCACCACTTTCGGAGAAAGCCATGGGCCGGCCATTGGATGTGTCATCGATGGCTGTCCGCCGTTGCTGGAAATCAGCACCGGGGAAATCAAACAGCAGCTGGAGCGGCGGGCCACCGGCAGGTCACGCCACACTTCCCAGCGCCGCGAGGCGGATGATGTGCAGATTCTTTCGGGTGTATTTGAAGGGCGTACTACGGGCACGCCTATAGCGTTGCTGATCGAGAACACTGATGCCCGCAGCAAGGACTACACCGATATCAGGTCCCAATTCCGTCCGGGACATGCGGACATCACTTACTGGCAAAAATATGGCATTCGCGACTACCGCGGAGGAGGGCGTTCCTCCGCCCGTGAAACCACCATGCGCGTGGCCGCGGGCGCCATTGCGCGCAAGTGGCTGAAGCAGGAACTGGGCATCAGCATACAGGGCTGGCTGGCGCAACTGGGCCCCATTCGAACCGATGAGGTAAAGCAGTGGGAAACCATCGATGACAACCCGTTCTTCTGTCCGGATCCGGCAAAGGTGGAACAGCTTGAAGCCTTCATGGACGCGCTCCGCAAGTCCGGCGACTCGGTGGGGGCGCGGGTCAACGTGATCGCGCGGAACGTACCGGCTGGCCTGGGCGAACCCATTTACGGCAAGCTGGATGCCGAACTGGCCAGCGCCATGATGAGCATCAACGCCGCCAAGGCCGTTGAAATCGGCGCAGGTTTTGCCAGCGTCGAGCAAAAAGGCAGTGAACATCGCGATGAAATGACGGCCAAGGGCTTCCTGAGCAACCACGCAGGCGGTATCCTCGGCGGTATATCCAGTGGGCAGGATATTCTGGTAAGCACCGCGTTCAAACCCACCTCGAGCCTGCGGCTACCGGGGCGTAGCGTGGATCAGGATGGCCAGGAAATCGAAATCATCACAAAAGGGCGGCATGACCCCTGCGTGGGTATTCGTGCCACGCCGATTGTCGAGGCGATGATGGCTTTGGTGCTGATGGATCATGTCCTCAGGGATCGGGCGCAAATGGGTTCGAATCGCAAAAGCTGATGCTGGCGCAGAATTCGAAGATTGCGTATAAACAACAACTTACATTTGATATATACTTTTTGACATTATGAATAGAAAACCCAGAATTGCAGTAGTTGGCGCCAGCGGCGCCGTTGGCGAGGCCATGTTGTCGATATTGGCGGAACGCGGCCATCGTGAGGACCGGATCACCGCTTTGGCCAGCGAGCGGTCAGCCGGCGAGGAAGTTGAATTCGGCAATGCCAGCCTGACGATCGAAAACCTGGCCGATTTCGATTTCGCCGGCACGGATTACGCCCTGTTTTCCGCCGGCGGCTCGGTGAGCAAGGAGTTTGCTCCTAAGGCCGCCGCGCAAGGGGCCATCGTCATCGACAATACCTCGGCCTTCCGCTACGACAAGGACATTCCACTGGTCGTGCCGGAGTGCAATGCCCACGTGCTCGATGATATTGACGGCGGTTGCATCATCGCCAACCCCAACTGCTCCACGATCCAGATGGTGGTTGCCCTGGCGCCGATCCATCGCGAAGCGGGTATCAGCCGCATCAATGTGGCGACCTACCAGTCCGTTTCAGGCGCCGGGCGCAAAGGGCTGAATGAACTGGCCCAGCAGACTGCAGCCAAACTGAATTTCAAGGATTCCGAGCCGGCCGCATTCGCCCAGCCCATCGCTTTCAATGTGATACCGCAGATTGATGAACTGCTGGACAACGGCTATTCGCGCGAAGAGATGAAAATGCTGTGGGAGACGCAAAAAATCCTGGAAGACGACAGCATCCTGGTGAATGCCACGGCGGTACGGGTGCCGGTTTTCTATGGCCATGCCGAGGCGGTGCATTTCGAAACCCGCAGGGACATTTCGATCGAACGGGTGCGCGAATTGCTGCAGGAAGCCGCGGGTGTTGAGTGGCTGGTGGGTGAAAACAAGCAACACCCGACTCCCTTTACGCATGCAGCCGGTAAGGATGCAGTCTACGTGGGAAGGCTTCGGCGCGACCTGAGCCATCCGCGGGGAATCAGCATGTGGGTGGTAGCCGACAATGTTCGAAAAGGCGCCGCATTGAATGCCGTGCAGATCATGGATTACCTTGAGTCCAGGGCGGTTTCCGGTAGCAACCCGGCGTCGGCACACGTAGAATCGGAAGCTGTAAGTGCTTGATAGCAGTCCCGGAATGGACATGCCGGGTCATTGTTCTTCTAAAAGTCAGGGATTGACGGAGGGGCGAATGTCATCTTGTAAAAGGAAAGGCGCCAGGTTGGCTTTGCTGGCTCTGTTGCTGTTCTTCAGCCCGGTGGTTTTCGGCCTCGGGCTGGGCAACGTCAAAATAGAGTCATTCCTGAACCAGCCGCTGAACGCGCGCATCGATCTGCTGGTTCGTCCGGGTGAGGATATTTCCGGTGTCACGGCCCGCCTGGCGTCGGCCGAAGATTATGCGCTGATCGGTGCCAGCCGCGATGCCATTTCCGTCCCTTTACGTTTCACCGTTGATACGCAATCCGAACAGCCGTACATCAGGGTAACCAGTACTCTGCCAGTGAACCAGCCGGTAGTTCGCCTCATCGTCGAGCTGAACTGGGCCAGTGGGCGCCTGTTGCGTGAGTACACCCTGTTCCTCGACCCCCCCGTGGTGCCGGCCTCAGCCCCGCCTCCGGTGGTGGACGAACGCCGCGCTGCGCCGGCGCCCGCCGTGGCAGAGCCTGCTGATTCGACGGCCGGCGAACCAGATGCGCCGGGTTCTGCGGCCGAAGCGGCAAACGATAGCCGGATGGACGATGCAAGCGCCGAGACGACTGCCGTTCAGTTCAGTGAAGGCAACGAGTATGGACCGGTGCAGTCGGGCGACACGCTTTGGAAAATCGCCTCCAACTGGTCCGCCGGAACCAATGCCAGCGCCAACCCCAGCGTTAACCAAATCATGGTGGCCATCCAGCGCAACAACCCCCAGGCCTTTATCAACAACAATATCAACCTGTTGAAACGCGGCGCCATTTTGCGCATGCCCGACTCGGGCGAGATATTCGGGATTTCAGCCGCAGAAGCGACGGCCGAGGTTCGTCAACAGGCAGAGATGTTTGCCGGTGGAACCGCCGCGCCTGCAGCAACTCCGGTGGCAGCGCCCGCAGTGGAGACACCCCTGGTGGATGTTGCGTCGGACATCAGCAGTTCCGCGCCTGGTGAAGTCCATGTGGACGACAGCCCCAAGCTGGAAATCGTTCCGCCTTCAGCGGAGTCGGCAGCAGACAGTGCCTATGGTGATGAAGATTCACCGGAAGGCACTGCGGCATCAACGTCTTTGGTTGATCTGGAGGAAGAACTGGCCCGCAAGGAAGAAGCCCTCATCACCGAGCAGCAAACCAATGAATACCTGCAACAGCGGATCAGGGAACTGGAATCGCAGGTCGCTGATCCGGCGGGCCCGGACCTGGTGGTAGAGGATGAGCAGCTGGCGGAAATGGAATCCAGGCTGCAGGAAAACCGGCAGGAATCCACGCCGGTACAGGCAAGTCCGACGGAACCTGCAAAAGCCTGGTATGAGCGTGGAATTACCTGGTTGATTGTTGGCCTGGTGCTCTTGGTTTCGGCGGGAGGCTGGTTATTCAGCCGGCGCAACAATGCTGCCCTTGACCTGGATGCTGCCGGTGAAGATTCAAATACTGTCCGTGGCATAAAGGACGAAGCAGAGGAAATTCTCAAGGTGCTGAAGCCGGCCACAACCGGGGCGGGGAACGAGGTGACCGCCGAAAAGCAGCCGTCTGAACCCAAGGTGCAGGAGCCGCAGGCAACTGATGAAGAAAATGTGGTGACGGCGAAATTCAACCAGCCTCGGCATTTCGACCATGAAGAAGCCTATGTGCTGGATGAAGACAGCGCCGATCCTGAAGTAAGACTGGACCTCGCCAGGGCTTATATCTCCATGGGCGATCGCGAAGCGGCGCGAGCCATCCTGGATGAAGTGAAAGAGCACGGCGATGATCGCCAGAAAGCAGAGGCGCAAGCCATGCTGGATGCCATGTAGGATAGCCTGTACCGTATCAGGCTTTACTTACCAGGGCCGGGCGGGGCAACCTGTCCGGCCTTTGGCATTTTTCAATGGGTCATCGATCCCTGAACCGGAATATTGAAGTCATGCGTTATGCATTGGGGTTGGAATATGATGGAGGAGCGTTCCTGGGATGGCAGATCCAGCGCCAGGAGCCCACCGTGCAGGGCTGCGTGGAGCGTGCCATAGCCCAGGTTGCCAACCACGAAGTGCGCGTGCATTGCTGTGGCCGCACGGATACCGGCGTTCATGCGTGTTGCCAGGTGGCGCATTTCGATACGCCGGCGTTGCGCAGTGAGCGCTCCTGGGTGCTGGGCATCAACAGCCATTTACCGGCAGGGATCAGCGTGTTGTGGGTGCGTGAGGTTGATGTAGAGTTTCATGCCCGGTTTTCGGCCTTTGCCAGGTCCTACCAGTATCGCGTCCTGAACCGGTGGATCCGGCCGGCTCTTGAAGCGGATTACCTGTGCTGGCATCGACAACCGCTGGATGTTGCATGCATGCATGAGGCAGCCCAGGTGCTGGCGGGAGAACATGATTTTTCCGCTTTTCGGGCCGCCGGTTGCCAGGCCAGCCATGCAGTCAGGGAAATTCACTCCATTGCTGTGCGCCGCAGTGACAACCGCGTCATACTGGACGTTGCGGCCAACGGGTTCCTCTACCACATGGTAAGGAACATCGCGGGAAACCTGCTGGCGATCGGCGGCGGAGACCAGCCGCGTGGCTGGCTGGAGGAGTTGCTAAAAGGCAAAGACCGTACCCGGGCGGCGCCGACGGCTCCTGCCCAGGGGCTGTATTTCATGGGGGCGCGATATCCTGAACATTATGCCTTACCCTCGGCAGCTATTGATTTTCCGTCCAGGCGGGTCCATTGAGCGTTGACGGAACAATGACAGTCGTGAAGGTTAAAATCTGCGGTCTTACTCGAGCGGAGGATGTGTCAGCCGCTGTGCGGCACGGTGCGGATGCATTGGGTTTTGTGTTTGTACCCGCCAGCAAGCGTTGCATCAGCAGCAGCCATGCCGCCGCGCTGGCGGCCCGCGTTCCCGCTTTTGTGGATCGCGTGGGCCTGTTCCAGAACCAGCCTGCCGCGGAGATCCGGCGAATACTGGACCAGGTGGCATTGAGCCTGTTGCAGTTCCATGGCGATGAAGATGAGCAGTTCTGCCGCCAGTTTGGCAGGCCCTGGATCAAGTCCATCAGCATCCGCCACGGACAGTCCGTGAGTGAGGCGGAAAAGCGGTTCCCTGATGCGGCAGCCATCCTGGTCGACAGCCATGAGCCGGGAGGGCTGGGAGGAACCGGCCAGGTTTTGGACTGGAGTGAAATCAGGCCAGGCGAGCGGCCGTTGATCCTGGCCGGCGGCCTGAACCCGCAGAATGTTGCGCTGGCCGTTCGTATGATCCGCCCTTGGGCGGTTGATGTTTCCAGTGGCGTGGAAGTTTCTCCCGGCATCAAGGATGCCGGTTTGATCAAGCGTTTTATAGATGAGGCAAAACAGTGAACAGTGAAGCAGTTCCATCCAACTTCAATTCGGGTGTTCCGGGTTTCGATCCGGACGGCACGGGACACTTCGGGCCCTATGGCGGCAGCTACGTATCGGAAACACTGGTACATGCGCTGGATGAATTGAAGACGGCCTGGAATCGCTGGCGCCAGGATGATGAATTCATGGCCAGGCTGGATGCGGACCTGGCCCATTACGTGGGGCGCCCATCGCCGGTCTACTACGCCAGGCGGCTCACGGCGCACGCCGGTGGCGCAAGAATCCTGCTCAAGCGGGAAGACCTGAATCACACCGGCGCCCACAAGATCAACAACACGGTCGGGCAGGCTTTGCTGGCCGACAGGATGGGCAAACAACGCCTGATTGCTGAAACCGGGGCAGGCCAGCACGGCGTTGCTTCGGCGACGGTTGCCGCGCGCATGGGCAAAGAGTGCGTGGTCTACATGGGTGAAATTGATATCGCCCGCCAGGCGAGCAATGTGTTTCGCATGAAGCTGCTGGGGGCGGAGGTGC
>CAYYCX010000059.1:0-25590 GCA_964470455.1 uncultured Wenzhouxiangellaceae bacterium | reverse complement strand
GATCAATGAACAGCATGTCATACCGAAACCCCTTACTGGCCGCATTCCTGGCACCATTGGTGGCCTTGACCACAGCGCTGGGCAGCACGGGCTGTAACCTCATCTACAAACAGAATATCCAACAGGGCAATGCCCTGGAGCAGGAAGACCTGGATGAGTTGTACGTGGGCATGAACAAGCGCCAGGTGCTGTTTGTACTTGGAACGCCGTCAGTGCAGGATCCGTTCCAGCAACAGCGCTGGGACTACGTGCAGACTTTCAGCCGCCGCGGCGGCGACCTGGTGCAACGCACGGTGACCCTGAAATTCGAGGACGACCTGCTGAGCGAAATCATTGGTGCTGAAAATGAATTTGGTGACAGCGGCGCTGCAACCACCACCGCGTCGGCCGCGAAGCCCAAAGCGGATCCGCACGCCCTGTCGGTTGAATCCGGCCGCGAAGAGGCGCTGGAACCTGAAATCCGGGGTCTTGGCGAACGAACCGCGGAAGACCGCAAACTGGAAAAGGACGCCAACGCGACCAACCAGCGTGCGCCGGACGACACCACATCGCCGGATATTGACGGCTGACCGACGATCAATGGCGTCGTAGCCGCTCCAGTTCTTCTCGGGATTTGGCCTTTTGTTCTTCGGCTTTCCGCCGTCGCACATCCTTGGGGTCGGCCAGCAGCGGCCGGTAGATTTCCAGCCGGTCGCCCTGCTTCATCACATAATCCATCGGTACCTTGCGGCTGAATATTCCCACCACCGGGTGTTCCTCGATTCCCGGAAACAACTGGCGAATGCCTGAAAGCTCGATTGCTTCGGCTGCCGTCGTACCTTCGGTGGCCGTAACCTTGGCGATCACCTGCCGTTGCGGCAGCGCATAGGCCACTTCGAACTGGATTTCACTCACAACTCCTGAAGGCGCCACGTCATCCTCAGGTTTGCGTTTTGTCTCTTCGCTCATGAGCGTCCCGCGGCAGCCGCCGAAGTCAACTGCCAGCCGCCGAATACACCGACTCGGCGCGCTGGCAGAAATCACTCACCAGGCGATCGGCCACGTTGGCAAAGCCGTGGCGGAAGGCCGACGACAACAGCCCACCGGCGAAATCAAAATCAAGCTGCAGCATGATCTTGCTGCCCCGATCGCCCAGGGGCAGGAAGCGCCACTCACCCGCGAGCTCCTGGAATGGCCCCTGAACCAGCTCCATCTGCAAGCTTTCGCCGGGCAACAGCTGATTGCGCGTGGTGAATGACTGGCGCAGGCCGGCAATGGCGATGTCCAGGCTGGCCAGTTGCCAGTCCGGCCCGCGGTCGATCAGGCGGGAGGCCGTGCACCAGCTGAGAAACTGCGGATAGCTGCCCACATCCTCCACCAGTTGATACATGTTCAGCGCCGGATAAGGCACCAGCGCGGTGCGGATTACTTGCATGGAATTGGAGTCAGTTGAAAACAGGTTCAGGCTTCAGCATAGCATGTGGCCTGCCGGGCCATTAGAATAGCCGGCCAAATCGGTACCGCATCATGAATGACAAAAAGCCTTCAAACGCCAATTCTTCGGCAACCAAAACCATCGCCCTGAACAAACGGGCGAGGTACGAGTACGCCATAGAAGATCGCCTTGAAGCCGGCCTGGCCCTTGAGGGCTGGGAAGTGAAGGCCCTGCGCGCGGGCCACATCCAGTTTGCCGACAGCTACATTTTGCTCAAGGACAACGAGGCCTTTTTGTTCGGCACCACCATCACGCCCTTGCCCACCGCGTCCACGCATATCAAGCCGGACCCCATGCGTACGCGCAAGTTGCTGTTGCACCGGCGACAGATCGAGATGCTCAATGCCGCGGTCGACCGCAAAGGTTACACGGTGGTGCCCACGGCGCTGTACTGGTCAAACGGCAAGGTGAAGGTTGAAATCGGCACGGCCAAGGGCAAGAAAGAGCATGACAAGCGCAAAACCATCAAGGACCGCGACTGGGAGCGCGAGAAAGGCCGGCTGATGAAGGCGCGTTGATAAACCGCGCAAACCATATCATGTAGGAGCGGCTTTAGCCGCGACAATTATCGCGGGTCGGGCGTAAACCCCCTCCTGCAGGCATTCAGCGGCGCGAAATCACCCGCATCGTGCGTTACAACCGCATTCCTCCATCAATACCGAAATCACGCCCGCTGATGTAGTCGTTATCGATGATGAACTGTACCGTGGCGGCGATCTCATCGGGTTCACCCAGTCGTTGGGCCGGAATCCCCTGGGTCATTTTCTCCAGCGCTTCCGGTTTCATCGAACGCACCATCTCGGTACCGATGAATCCCGGCGAAATCGACGCCGCGCGTATGCCAAAACGCGCCAGTTCCTTGGCCCAGGCCACGCTCATGGATTCCACGCCGGCCTTGGTGGCGGAGTAATTGGTCTGGCCCATGTTGCCGTGACGGGAAATGCTGGAAATGTTGATCAGCACGCCACCGTTGCCGGCCCGGACCATGTGCTCCGCGGCCGCGCGGGCGCATAGGAACACGCCGGTGAGATTCACGTCCACCACCTGCTTCCAGTAATCCAGGCTCATGCGCGAAACCAGCTCGCCGTCCTTGAATTTGACCAGCAGCGCATCGCGGGTGATGCCGGCGTTGTTGACCAGCACGTCGAGCCGGCCGAAATGCTCCCGCACCCTGGCCATGGCCGCATCCACGCTGGCCTCATCCGTGACGCCACAAACGATGGGCAATGCCCGCTCTGCGCCGAGCTCGTCGGCGAGTTTCTGCAGGCTTTCGGCCTGCAGATCCAGCAATGCCACTTTGGCGCCGGCAGCAACCAGTCGGCGAGCCATGGCCTGGCCCAATCCGCCAGCGGCCCCCGTGATCACAACTACGATGTTTTCAAGCTTCATGTGGACTCCAAGCCATATCAGAAATACCGAAGCCGGGCAGTCTACCCGGTTAATCCAATTATGCAAGTATAGTGGATTACTGGCACATTTGGCGGAACTCAAAACCAGGTCGCGGGTCAAACACGGCGCCAAAAGTTCAACACGAACCGCAAGTTCTGCGGAGAATCGGTGTAGAATGCGGCCCGCCACAGTCGTAGTGGTGAGTTACAAGTCCTTGGGGGCGACCTGGCTTCGACGCAGGTAGCGAAACCGGAGGTGCATGCCGAGCTGCAATCAACTCGTAAAACTGTTTGCAAAAAACTTAGTTGCCAACGACGACAACTACGCTTTAGCAGCTTAATAACCTGCGTAAAGCCTTCCGCCCGGTACGTGCCCATACGTCCGGATCACGGGAGTCACCCCATATGGGATCGCGATGAAGCATGCCTGGTGCGGATTCGTTAAAACCTAGCCAGGATCGTTATCGGCCTTCCCTGCCCGTCGGGTAGCCGCTAACTAAAACAAAGACCGGGCTAAGCATGTAGAGCCAATGGCGGAGTACTTACGGACGCGGGTTCGATTCCCGCCGCCTCCACCATATTGCACAAAGCCCCCTTCATTGGGGGCTTTTTGCTTGTATTCCTTGATATGGGTGTATGCGGCGCCGGCGCTTTCCAGGAATGACAGGTCACTGGCGTGGTATGAGACGTGGGACATCGAACCGCGCCCAGCCGATCCCCGCCACCTGTTCCCGACGCTCAAGGACCTCAAAAGTTTGCTGAACTGATAGCCGGAAAAGGGCCTGCAGTCCGATGGGTGAACCAGCCATGGCGGTTCTTGCTGGAATTCATGTTCATTCGCTGTGCTCGGTCTTTCCGGTGACAAAAACGGATTGGAACATCTCAATCCACCGCCGGCGGTGCATAATGCGCAGGCACAGGGCCGCTCAGCGCCTCGAGAAAGTGGGCGATGTCCTGCACTTCATCCGGTGACAACGCCTGGCCCAGCTGGACCCGGGCCATGATCGACACGGCATCGCCGAGTTCGGCCACCGAGCCGTCATGGAAATATGGCGCTGTGTGCGCCACGTTGCGCAAGGGCTGCACGCGGAATGTGTCGCGGTCTGCTTCATTTCCCGTTTTGTCCATCAGGCCTTTATCGCCGCCCTTGGACCCGGTCAGCGGGCGGTAATCCTCAACCACGCCAAAGCGCTGCAGGCTGCCGCCACCGAACATCGGCCCGGAATGGCAGGCCGCGCAACCCCGATCGACAAAGCTTTCCAGTCCGCGGCGCTGGCGCTCATCCAGGGCGGTGTCATCACCGTTGAGCCAATCGTCAAAGGGCGCCGGAGTTCGCAAGGTTTCCTGATAAGCCTGCATGGCCTGTGCATAGTGCTCGGCACTGATGGCTTGCAAATCGCCGGGCCAGGCCTGCTCAAATGCCGGCTGATAGCCAAAGGAATGCAAAAGCGCCACGAGTTCATCCCTGCTGTCAAAACCCATGGAGCCGGTGATCGAACCCAGTGCCTGGTCAGCGCCGGTCGCGCGATCCGCCAGCCAGCGCAGCCCGGCAGTGGCGCTCATGGCGTTGAACACCGATTGCGAGTGACGCCCGGTGAGCTTGCCGCGCGCATCAAGTGACTGCGGGCGCCGGTCGGACCCCCAGTCATCCGCGGAATGGCAACTGGCACAGGCCGTGCTGCCGTTCGCTGACAGGCGCGTATCCCAGAACAGAGCCCGTCCGAGCGCAGCCCGGGAGGCTTCGGTTTCGGCGCGAGTTACGGGCTCAATGACGCCGAACACTGCAGTGGCGCGCTCGCGCAACGCATCAGCGGACACGGCAGGCGAAGAAAGATTTATGGCAAGCAGCAATGCAAGCAGCGGGAGTAAATGTGTGACAGAAATCCGGTTCATGTGCGAAAAGTCTGGCACAGTTGCGCCTGCATCACCAATTTGTCCGCATCAGGCAGCGGGCATCCGGATCAGGGCCCACCCCCAATGTTGCCAGAATACGAAGTTGTCAGAACACGAACGAAACTCCGAGCCCCGGACCGGCCTGGGTGATATCCAGGGCGAAGCGCGAGGCACCGGAACCGCTCTCGTAGTCCACCGCGATGTGCCGGTACAGCAAGGCCACACCAACACGATCACTGGCCATCCAGTTCAGCGCCAGCGTGGCGTGCCAGGTGAAGTCGGAACCGATGCCGAAGCCGCCGATGTCGCCCTTGCCCATCAAGGACCAGCGGGGGTTGAACGGATGGGTGAAACGCAGGCCCACCACCGGGTCGACCCAGCTGTCACCGGCGTCACCGCGAAGATCGATGCCCACCGGCCCCTGGCCGATCAGTTGCAGGGTATTCTCAACATCCCAGTAGCGCGCGCCGAGGGTGATTTCAAAGCGCTCGGTCAGGCGGCGCGCCAGATCCAGCTGGATGGTCGTCTGCTCGAGGTTGACTCTTGCCAGCAGGTTATCGCCAGGGCTGGTTCTTGAAGCGCCGAGTTTCATGTAGATCAGGTCGGTCATCACCGCCCAGCCTTCGGTTTCACCCCGATAGGCAACCATGGCCCCAAAATCCAGGTTGCTGAATATGTCTGACGGACTCAGGTTGATATCGGCTTCAAGCTCGCCAATGGCCGATGTGCCTTCCATGTAGGCGCCCATCAGGTAAGGCGTGACGACGTGCCGCCATTCACGGTCCTGGCTTTGGCCCGTCAGGGGCCAGGCCAGCAGGTACAGCGACAGGGAAACAAACCACAGGTTGTGACGTGCCATTTCAAACTTTCCGGAATGCCAAGTGCTGGGAAGCGGGAAGCAGGTGAACCCTGCCTGGCTGATTATACCTTTGCGCTGGAGAAAGTAGCCAGCAGTGGTGGCAGCAACTCGCTGGAGAGGTCTGCCGATACAGCCTCCACCTGCCATTTTGTTATGCTCGGTTTGGTATGCTGCAACCTGCACCGCCGCTGCCGTCGTCACAACCTGTCCGGAGCATTGCCACCATGAACACCGCTGCCAGCGAATTACCAGGCGGATATCCAGCCGAAATCCTTGCGCAGGGGCTTCTGGCTGATCTTCGGCAGCAACGCGAAGCCTGCCTGCAACTGCCCTGCCCGACCCTGGCGCACAGGCGGCAGGACCTGCTGATGCTGAAGCGGTTGATCAGCGAAAACCAGCAGTCGCTGGTGGATGCCGTCAACGCCGACTATGGCTGCCGTTCCACCTTTGAAACGCGCTTTGCCGAGATCTACCTGGTGCTGGATGCCATCAACGACAACCTGAAACACCTGCGTCGCTGGATGAAGCCGCAGAAGCGCGCGATCGACATCAGCCTCTATCCCGGCGCGCGCAACAGGGTGATACCCCAGCCTCTCGGCGTGGTGGGCGTCATTGTGCCGTGGAATTTTCCCATCCAGCTGGCCTTCAGCCCGCTGGCGTCGATCTTTGCCGCCGGCAACCGGGCGATGGTGAAGCTTTCGGAAAATTCCCGCCATCTGAGCCGCCTGTTGATCCAGCTGAGCCCGCGGTATTTTCCCGAGGACAAGCTGAAGTTTTACGAGGAAACCGGCGGAGTCGGCATCGAATTTTCCAAACTGCCGTTCAACCATCTGCTGTTCACCGGTTCCGGCCAGACCGGCCGCGCGGTGATGGCCTCCGCAGCCGCCAACCTGACACCGGTAACCCTGGAATTGGGCGGCAAATCACCGGCTGTAATAGCGCCGGATTTCCCGCTAGAGAAAGCCGTGGAGCGCATCCTGTTTGCCAAGCTGTTCAATGCCGGGCAGATCTGCATCACCACCGACCACGTGTGGGTGCATGAAAGCCAGGTCGATTCCTTCGTAAAACTCTGCCTGGACTGGACCGCCAGGCACCTGCCCGACATCAACAGCCCGGATTACACCGCCATCATCGACGAGCGTTCCTTTGCGCGGCTGCAGGCCAGCCTCGAGGATGCGCGCAGCGAGGGCGCCAGGCTGGTCGACCTCAGCGGTGGCCAGCCAGCCAATCCGATAACGCGCAAATTCCCGCCACACCTGGTGCTGGATACTCAGCCGCACATGAGCGTGATGCAGCGGGAGATTTTCGGGCCGATCCTGCCGGTGATCAGCTATTCAAAGGCGGAAGAGGTGGTGAACCACATCAATGCCCATGACCGGCCATTGGCGTTTTACCCCTTTACGGAGGATGAGGAACTGCAGGATTATTACGTCAGGCATGTCATGTCGGGTGGCGTCAGCGTGAATGACGTGCTGCTGCACCAGGCCCAGCACGACCTGCCCTTTGGCGGTGTCGGCGCCAGCGGCATGGGGCATTATCACGGCCGCGAAGGCTTCATGACGTTTTCCAAACTGCGCCCGGTGTTTTACCAGGCCCGGTTCAGTGCGCTGAAATTTTTTGCGCCGCCGCACAGCGCCCTGGCCAAACGCATTTTGGCCCTGTTGCTGAAGCTCAAATCCTGAAACCCGCGTTCGAACCTTACCGAGCACCGAATACTCATGAGTGACATTCTCGAATCCATCCGCGCCCTGGTTGGCGACACCGGCCTGCTGACCGGCAGCGATGTCAGCAGCCGCGCCCAAGGCTGGGGCAACAAACAGGGCATCGAAGCCATGTGCATCGTGCGGCCAGCAGACACCCAACAGGTGGCCGCGGTGCTGAGGCTTTGTCATGAACACAGGCGGCGCGTGATCACGCATGGCGGTCTCACCGGCCTGGTCCAGGGTTGCCGCAGCACAGCGGACGATATCGTGCTGTCACTGGAACGCATGCGCGCCATCGAAAACATCGATACGGCCAATCGTTGCATGACGGTCCAGGCTGGCGCCGTGTTGCAACAGGTGCATGAAGCCGCTGAGGAGCACGGACTGCTGTTTCCACTGGATCTCGGCGCCCGCGGCTCTTGCACGATTGGCGGCAACCTGTCCACCAATGCCGGTGGCAATGGCGTGATCCGCTACGGCATGGCCCGCGAGCAGGTGCTGGGCCTGGAAGCGGTGCTGGCGGATGGCACGGTGGTTTCTTCCATGAACAGCGTGTTGAAGAACAATACCGGCTATGACCTGAAGCAGCTGTTCATTGGCTCCGAAGGCACGCTGGGTATCATCACGCGGGCGGTGCTGCGCCTGCGGCCGTTGCCGCGCAGCCGCAACACTGCCCTGCTGGCGCTCAGCGATTTCAGCAAGGTCGCCGACCTGTTGCGCAGTATGGAAGCTGAACTGGCAGGCAGCCTCAGCGCTTTTGAAGTGATGTGGAATGATTTCTACCAGTTGATCATTGGCGATGGCAGCAAACACGGCCAACCCCTGTCCGGCAACCACGCTTTTTATGTGTTGCTGGAAGCCTGCGGCGCACACCCGGAAAATGACCGCGACAGTTTCGAACATGCCCTTGGGCAGGCGTACGAGCAGGAACTGATCGAAGACGCCGTGATGGCGCAGAATGACCAGCAACGCGAAGACCTCTGGGCCATCCGGGATGACATCGAAGGGCTGTTCCACAGCCTCAAGCCGGTCATCACCTTTGATGTCAGCATGAATATCACCGCAATGGACGGCTATGTGCGTGAAGTGAAGCAGCAGTTGGGCATGGCATTTCCCGGCAGCCGCAGCGTTTTCTTCGGGCATATCGGCGACGGCAATATCCACCCGGTCATTTCGGTGGGCAGTTCCGACCACGACAGCGTGCTAAAAGTGGATGAAATCGTTTACCAGGCCCTGCGTGCCCGCAACGGCATCATTTCGGCTGAACACGGCATCGGGCTGGAGAAAAAACCGTTCCTGTCCCTGTCCCGTTCGGCCGAGGAGTTGACCCTGATGCAAACGCTGAAACGCGCCCTCGACCCGAACAACCTGCTGAACCCCGGCAAGATCTTTGACCTGCCCACAGCCTGACGCGGAGACATTGCAGAATGAATGGCGCTGAAAACCTCTTGAACACGCTGGTGGAAGCCGGGGTGGAAGTCTGTTTTGCCAACCCCGGCACGTCCGAAATGCAGCTGGTATCCGCCATCGGCAACAGTGACGGCATGCGCGCCGTGCTGTGCCTGTTCGAGGGCGTGGTTTCCGGCGCCGCCGACGGCTACGGGCGCATGGCCGACAAGCCGGCCCTCACCCTGCTGCACCTCGGCTCAGGCTTTGCCAACAGCATGGCCAACCAGCACAACGCCAGCCGTGCCCATGTGCCGCTGGTGAACATGGTGGGCGACCATGCCGACTACCATCTGAAATACGATGCGCCGCTGACTTCGGATGTCAAAGGCCATTGCGAACTGGTCTCCCGCTGGGTGGGTGTGGCGGAATCGGCGGACGATCTTGCCAAGGTTGGCGCGCAGGCGGTACATGAATCGATGCGCAACAACGGCCAGGTCGCCAGCTTCATCGCGCCGGCCAATTTCACCTGGGAGCCCGCGACCGTGCCAGCAGCCCCCCTGCCGGAGCCAAAGCCAGACCAGGTTGCGCCTGATCGGGTCGAACGGGTTGCGCAATTGCTGGAGAATGGCAAGCGCACTGCGCTGTTTCTAGGCGGGCGCGCGTTGCGGGCGGACAACCTGGAAGTCGCCGGGCGCATCGCCGCCCAGTGCAATGCAACTCTGTTGTGCGAAACCTTTCCGGCCCGCCTGCAACGCGGTGTGGGCCGGGCCACGGTCCAACGGCTGCCCTATTTCGCCGAGCAGGCGCTGGCCGCGCTACAGCACTTTGAACAGTTGGTGCTGGTGGGCAGCAAATCGCCGGTATCCTTCTTTGCCTACCCCGGCAAACCCAGTGATCTCGTGCCGGAGAATTGTTCCGTGCACCCATTGGCCGACTTTGACGAAGACATTGCGGACGCGCTGGCCCGGTTGGCTGACGCACTGGGCGCCGACCGTGCCGTAACCGGAACTCCGGCAGCTCCTGATATCGCAGCGCCCATTGGGGCACTGAGCCCGGAAGCCATCGGCCTGACCATCACGCGCAACCTGCCCACCGATGCCATTGTCTCGGATGAGGCCGCAACCTGCGGGCTGGGCATCTTCGGCCACACCCTGCAGGCTGCGCCGCATGACTGGTTGACCCTCACCGGCGGAGCCATCGGCCAGGGCCTGCCGCTGGCCCTCGGAGCTGCGATTGCCTGCCCTCAACGCAAAGTCGTTGCGTTGCAAGCCGATGGCAGCGGGATGTATACCGTGCAGGCATTGTGGAGCATGGTGCGCGAACAGGTGGATGTGACGGTAGTGATCATGAACAACCGCAGTTATGCCATTCTCGGCATTGAACTGGCGCGGGTGGGGGCTGGCCAGCCAACGCCGAAAACCCTGTCCATGCTCAGCCTGGCCAATCCGAACCTCAACTGGGTGGAAATCGCGCAGGGCATGGGCATGACCGCCAGCCGCGCCAGCAGCGCTGAGGAATTCGAACAGCAATTCCGGGCTGCGATGGCCAACAAGGGACCGCAACTGATCGAAGCCATGGTGGTGCAGCAAAAGCCGGGATAATTGGGCCTCCGGCCAAACCGATTTTGGGTGAAACATGGAGCAAGCCCGGCTAGAATCGTGGAACAGTATTTAATGATGAGTTCCAAATGCCTGAAACCAATACCATTCCTTTACCCACCCAACCTTCATCCAAAGCCGTTTCCAGTAACAAGCACCTGTCCCCGGTACGGCAGTTTCTGCAGGAACACCCCGATGTTCAAACCGTTGAGGTGGTGCTCACAGACCTGAACGGCATCCTGCGCGGCAAATGGCTGCCGGTTTCGGCCATCCAGAAGGTACTGGACGGCAAGTTCAAGATGAGCCTCACCGGCGTTTCCGCCGATATCTGGGGCCGCGATGTACCTGCCCTGTGCCAGAAAATCGGCGATGGCGACGGCTTGTGCGAAGCCCTGGAACATACGGTGCGCCTGCTGCCCTGGCTGAAGCGGCCCACCGCGCAGTTCCTGCTGCAGCTGAATACCGAACACGGACAACCCTGGGGCTACGACCCGAGGGTGGTGCTGAAACGCATCGTCAAGCGCTTTGAGGATCTCGGTCTCACCCCCGTCTGCGCCCCCGAACTGGAGTTCTACCTGGTTCTGGAAGAACGGGCTCCCGATGGCACACCGCGTTTGCCTTACAGCCGAGCCAACGGCAACAGCACCATCGGCGGCCAGTTGTTCAGCACCGAGGTGATGCACGAACAGGGGGAGTTGCTGCACGAAATCCGCGAAGCCTGCGAGATCATGGGCCTGCCCATGGATGGCCTGGTCAAAGAACTCTCCGCCTCGCAGTACGAGCTGAACCTGCACCACGTGGATGACCCACTGCTGGCGGCCGACAACGCGCAGATGCTCAAGCAGGCCATCAAGGGCGTGGCGCACAAGCATGGTTTCATCGCCACCTTCATGGCCAAGCCATTCGGCGACAAGGACGGCAACGGCTTTCATACCCACGTGAGCCTGCTGGACAAGGATGGCAGAAACCTGTTTGACGATGGCACGGGAAAAGGCAGCGAGCTGATGCGCCAGGCCATCGCCGGCCTCGCCGCCACCATGAAGGACTGCATGCTGATCTTTGCCCCGCACCACAATTCCTACCGGCGACTGTGGCGCGGTGTGCACGGCCCGCTGCAGCCCACCTGGGGTTATGAAAACCGCTACGTGGCGTTGCGCGTTCCCAACGGTGATGGCGACGCTCGCCGGATCGAGCACCGCATTGCCGGAGCGGATGCCAACCCCTATCTCACACTGGCGGCCATCCTGGCAGGCATCCTTTACGGCATTGAAAACAAGCTCGAGGCCGACCCGCCCACCCATGGGGGTCCGAACGATGAAGACCCGATCCTGCCGGGCAACTGGTTTGAAGCCTTGCGGGCCTTTGAAAATTCCGAGTTCGTGGCTCAGTCGCTGGGCGAAGACTTCCAGGAAGCATTCATGCAGATGAAACGCGCCGAGCAGCTGGAGTTCACCGGCGCGGTGAACCCGTTTGAATACAACACCTACCTGGTGATGGCCTGAACTTCTTTCAGGCTCCGCCCCAACCGCGCAGAACTCAGCGGCCCGCCACCCTGGCGGCCGCCAGGTCACGGCCGAGTTGCATCATGTGCACCTGGTCGGGTCCGTCCGCCAGGCGCAGGGTGCGCGCATAGGCATACATGTGCGCCAATGGGGTGTCCTGTGACAATCCCACGGCGCCGTGGATCTGGATGGCGCGGTCGATCACATCGATGGCCATGTTCGGCGCCACGATCTTGATCATGGCAATCAGCTCGCGGGCGCCCTTGTTACCCAACTTGTCCATCTGCTCGGCTGCCTTGAGCGTCAGCAGGCGCGCCTGTTCCACCTGGCAGGCGGAAATGGCGATGTCCTCGCGCACCGACTGCTGCTTGATCAGCGGCTGGCCAAAGGCCACGCGGCTGTTGGCGCGGTCGATCATCAATTCCAGCGCGCGCTGCGCCGTGCCCACCAGGCGCATGCAGTGGTGAATCCGGCCCGGCCCCAGACGGCCCTGGGCAATTTCAAACCCGCGGCCTTCGCCCAGAATCAGGTTGCTGGCCGGCACCCGCACATTCTCGAAAATGATCTCCGCATGGCCTTCCGGCGAATCTTTGTAACCGAGCACCTGCATGGGCCGCACCACCGTCACGCCTTTGGTGTCGACAGGCACGAGGATCTGTGACTGCTGCTGGTGACGGCTGGGATTATTGGCATCGGTTTTACCCATCACGATCAGGATGCGGCACTGCTTGCGGCAGGCGCCCGATGCGTAAAACTTGCGGCCATTGATGAGGTACTCATCACCCTCACGCACCATGGACGTCTCGATGTTGGTGGCATCACTGGAGGCCACGGCGGGTTCCGTCATCGCAAAAGCCGAGCGGATTTCCCCGGCCAGCAGGGGTTCCAGCCATTGCTTGCGCTGCGCTTCGTTGCCGTACTTGGCCAGCACTTCCATGTTGCCGGTGTCGGGCGCCGAACAATTGAACACTTCAGAGGCCCAGATCACGCGACCCATCTGTTCCGCCAGAGGGGCGTACTCGGCATTGGTCAGGCCCGGGCTGTATTCGCCGTAGACGGGCGGCAGGAACAGGTTCCACAGGCCCAGCTTGCGTGCCTCCGCCTTCAGCTCTTCCACCACCGCCGGTGTTTCCCAGGGCGAAGCTGCCAGCTGCTGCTCGAATTCATGCTCGCGCGGCAGGATGCGGCTGTCGATGAACTCGCGCACCTGCTCCCGCAGAGCTGCAACCTTGGGGCTGTATTCAAAATCCATGATTCATCATCTCCTGAGAATTCTATTGGCAATCCTGTGGGTACTTAGGCACCGGAACCCGAACCCCGGCTTAACCCGGGCCCTGCAATACCACGCGGCCCAGCACATCGCCACGGCGCATGCGGTCGAGGACTTCACTGGCGGCACTCAATGGCTGGTGTTCCACCTGGATGGGCGCAAGGTGGATTTCCTGGGCCAGGTGCAGTAATTCCCGCGCTTCCTGCAGGCTGCCCACATAACTGCCCTGGATGGTCAGTGCTTTCCAGGGCAAAAAGGGAATGGGCACCGACAGGGCGCCCCCCATCAAACCCACCACGACAATTTTTCCGCCCTGGCGCATGATGCTGATGGCGGGGTTCAAGGTACTTTCAGCACCGACGAAATCCGCAACTGCGGCCATGCCCTGGCTTTCCTGTTTGATGCGCTTGAATATGCCCTCTTCGCTGAGGTCATATACCTGTTCCACACCCAGCGCTCGAGCGCGCTCCAGCTTGCGCGGATCGATGTCGGCTACGGCCGGCTTGCGCTCAAACAGCCGCAGGGTCAGTTGCAGGGCCATCATGCCGACGCCGCCCAGCCCCAGCAACAGGTAGGGGCCCTGCCCGGCCTGCTGCTCGATCTTGCGCAGGGCGCCGTAGGCCGTTATGCCCGAACACATGTAGCAGGCCGCCTGGTCGGCATCCAGCGTACCGTAATCCAGCAGGTAGCGCGCGTCCGGTATCAGGACATGGTCGGCAAACCCGCCGGGCCGCTGGTTACCGATGCAATCGGCCCTCAGGCACAGGTGTTCCATGCCCTGCAGGCACAATTCACAATTTCCGCAGCCTTTCCAGGGATAAACCGCATAGCTTGCGCCAGTTTCGATGCCTTTGGCCTCCGGACCAACCGAGACCACCTGGCCGACGATTTCGTGCCCCAGGACCATGGGCAGGTCGCTGTCACGCTTGACCTGCAGCAGTTTGCCGTTGCCCAGGTTGAAATGGCCGTCGTGCATGTGCAGGTCGGAATGGCAGACGCCACAGCGCTGCATTCGCAGCAGGATTTCACCGCCCTGGGGCACCGGTGTCCCGGTTTCCAGCAATTGCAGGGGTTGGCCCAGCGCGACTGTAGCCTGACTTTTCATTTTTTAAGCTTTCCTTTTAAATACAATATCATGAAGAATATTTTGAAAGTACCATCAAAACTTTACTTCCAGCAGCGAGTCCACCTCGGCACAATGCCCATGATGCTGTGGCTGCGCATCCAGTGGCCAGCCTGACAGGAATTGCTCGGGCACGCCATGAGGCAGGTCAAAGCGCGTGCGGATGGGAAACTTCAGTACGTCACCCGTCTTTCCGGAAGCGTTGGATGGGCCGGATGAACTGCTGATCTCCACCACCAGTTCGCCTGCGCCAGGCCGGTAAATGGCGATGGCATCGCGGATGGGCTGGTCCGGCTGATCGCTGTCCTGCTGCAAAACCAGCGCGCCGTCCACCCGAATACTGTTGTATTCGAGCTGCTCGGGCAGGAACAATGCCAGTTGCCGCACGCCGTCCGGAACCCGCAGGCTGAAAGTGCGGCGCAACAGGGTGCCGTCATCCCGTTGCGATGCCCGCAGGAGCTGAACCGGGTCCAGGCCCAGCGGCTGGGCCGCCCTGGCGATGACGGGCTGCACCTCCCGGCCCGGAACATCGAGTTCCACCGGACCGAATTCATGCCTGCGCGCATAACCTTTATCGACCTTGCTGGAAGCTGTTTCCAGCTGCCAGTATGCCGAATCCTGGCCCGCGCTGGCACGGTGCACCAGGTTCATGCCACGGGGCCGGTCAATGGTATGCCCGGGCAGGAACTGCTGCCCAATGCAAATGGCGACGATGGGTAGTGCCAGCCAAAGAAGGCCGGTACGTGACGACCGCGAAGAGAAAGCATTGGTCACCAGCAAAGGCAGTACCGCGATGGCCGGCAGCAACAGCGGCACGATCTGCAGGTAGGCCAGGTCAAATCCGGCCACCACTTCAAGGCCGTAGAAGAAATAGAAGCCCAGGTAGGCGGCAGCGGCAAAACCGAGCAGGCGCGCGAACAGCAGTTGCGTGTGGCGCTTCCGGAACACGCCATCGAGTATGGCGCCCAGGCTGAATGCCACCAGTGGCAGGATGCCCAGGAAACTGGCTCCCGGCAACTGGTAGGACAGCAGCATGGCCAGGCCAGCGAAGAACAGCCAGCACACCAAGGTCACCGAACCAGTGGCAGCGCGCTGGTTCAGGCTGTTGTGCAACAGCCGCAAAGTCAGCAACACGAGCAGGAACAGGGCCAGGCGCCCGAGCCAGGGGTGCGGATGGCCCATGCGATTCAGGTCGGGCCAAACGCCCAGAGGCCATGACACCAGCCAGGCCATGGCCAGCAACAATGGCACCAGGGTAAAAATGTACAACAGCGTCCAGGCCGATTGCCGCAGCGATAACTGGTGGCGGAAGCTGATGCGCACGAACACCAGCATCAGCACGGACAGCACCAGCGCAAGCCCGGTGGCGCTGCTAACCGGAAAGTGCAGGAGCTTGTGACCAAACAGGTCCACATAAACCGCGTCTTCATCCGTATCGATGCGCTGCAGATCACGCTGGTTCAAAACCTGCAGCAAAGCCCACACGTTCTGGCCATGATGCTGCAGGCTGCCGGCATCGAGGTGCTGCACGTCATCGATGGCGCTGTGATAAAGCGCCGCGCCGCCGGTGAAAGCGAAATTGAACCCGCTGCGCTCCAAATCACGGTACACCGAGAAATCCGTGTCATTGGGCATACGTCGGTAGACTTCACGGGTGATGGAATTGGCCACCGGCCGGTCCAGGGCCTGCGCCAGGATGCGAATGAAGGAACGGTTGCCGATACCCGTTTCAAACATGGTGCTGCTGCCGGTCACGCCGCGCGCTTCGACGTTGATGACCACGCTGACATCGGCAAACCAGGGATGCTGGCTGGCAAATGCGTCCGCGCCAACCAGGCCCTGCTCCTCGGCATCGCTGAACAGCAGGATCAGGTCATGCCTGAAACCACCCTGCGCCATGGCCATGGCAGCGGTTTCCAGCAGCACCGCGACACCGGCGCCATCATCCGCTGCTCCCGGCCCTGCATCCACGCTGTCGTAGTGGGCCGTCAGGAGCAACGCATGCCCCGGGCCGCCTCCGGTTCCAGGCACTCTTGCCAGAATATTTTCCACCGGCCCGCACACCCCAAATCGCGTCACGCAATGGCGCAATTGCTGGAGTTCGACGTTCAGTCCCAGCGCCTGCAGTTGTTCCTGGATGCGGTCACGTACCTGCCGGTTCTCCGCCGAGCCCGCCGGGTGCGGCCGGTTTTCCGGCAACAATTGCTGCAGCCGCTGCATGGCCCGCTCCGCAGAAAATTCGGTGTTTGGGACATCCGCTGGCAAGGCCCGCGGCGGCTGCGTTCCAAGGTACACAAGCCAGGCCAGAAGACTGCTGAGCAACAGGAGGAAAATGGGATCACGCAGCAGTTTCATCAGGAGTATTTATCTGGCCGGGTTGTTCATGGTCTTGCGGTGCCGGGTCAACGCCAGGCCCGGCGCTTGACGGCAAGTATCAATCCTTTCGGCGGCGGCTCTCGCCGGCGCGCAAAGTGCGCTTCAGGGTTTTTCGATCCGCTGGCGGGCCGCCTGGATCATGGCATCGTACTCAGCGACTATCGACTCACGGGTGTTCTGCAAACCGGCCAGCAATTCGGAAGTTTCATCTGCCTTCGCTTCGCTCATTTCCTCCCCGGTTGCGCTGCTGCCCCTGTCCTGGAGTTTGGCGATGTCCCGGTCAATTTCCGCCAGCTGTTCGCTGCGCTGTTTTTCCAGTTGCTGGATGAACGCCTCGGCATTGCTGGCCGGGGCTGCCTCTTCTGCTGCATTGGCATCCGGTTGCGTACGGCCGTCGGCGCCGGCGGATTCTGGTGGTGATCCACCCGGCTCGATCAGCTTGTGTTGATCCTTGATCACCATCTGCTCGGAATCGTCCGAGCAGGGAATCTGCGAATACCTCTGGCTGCCTTCCGGGCCGCAACGGTAAACGGTGGCATCAGCGCATACCGGTGAAATCCACGCGCAAGCCATCCAGCATGCCAATGCAGTCCCTGCGATGTTCGTCCTGTACCGTTGCAATAAGTGTTTCCCTGTCATGTTCGGCCCGTCCCTGTCGCCACCTGAGTTCCTGAAAACATGGCAATTATCCAACTATACAAACACCAATGACAACCATGGCCAGAAAGCGATCACCACCACCGACAGGAGCAACATCAGGAAAAACGGCAAAGTCGAGAGGTAAACCTCCACGATACTGCGCTCGAAACGGTAGCTGGCGATGAACAGGTTCAGCCCCACCGGAGGGGTCAGGTAACCCAGCTGCATGGCGGCGAGAAAAATGATTCCAAGATGCACCGGATCCACCCCATACTGCAGCGCCACCGGAAGAATCAGAGGCACAACCAGGACGATGGCGGAAAAGATGTCCAGGATGGCACCCAGGACCAGCAGGAAAATCAGTAACAAAACCAGGAAACTGAATTCGCTGCTGACGAAACTGCTCACCAGTTCAAGCAGCCTCTGCGGCACACCAGCGTCGATCATGTAATTGGTGGAGGCAAGCGACATGCCAAGGATGACCAGGATGCCGCCCACCAGCACCATGGATTCCCGCATGATTTCGGGCAGTTTGCGCCACGGCACTTCACGCAGGACCAAAACGTCCACCACCAGCACGTACAGGGCGGTAACCGCCGCCGCTTCGGAAATGGCGAAATAGCCACTGTAAATGCCGCCGAGCACCACGATGGGTAGCGGGATTTCCCAGGCCGCCTCACGCAGCGCCGAACGCACCTCGGGCCAGCTGAAGTCGCCCAGTGGCACCCGCACGGCGCGATTGGTCCAGACACTGTAGCCCGACAAAATCACCAGCATCAGGATGCCGGGAAGTATTCCGGCGCGGAACAGGCTGTCCACCGAAATTTCGGCGATCACTCCGTACAGGATCAGCGGCAGGGATGGCGCGAACAACAGGCCCAGGCTGCCGGCCGAAGTCACCAGCCCCAGGCTGAATTTCTGCGGATAGCCCGCCTGTTGCAGGGCGGGCAACAACAACGCGCCCAGCGCGATGATGGTGACGCCGGAGGCGCCGGTAAACGCTGTGAACAGCGCGCACACCGCCAACGCCACCACCGCCAGCCCGGCCGGAACCCAGCCCAGCAAAGCGCGTGTGAGACGAACCAGCCGTTGCGGAGCGCCGCTTTCACTCAGCAGGTAACCGGCAAAGGTGAACAGCGGAATCGCCAGCAGGATGGGCATTTCCGCCATGCCATAGAATTCGATGGCCAGCGCCTGGAAATCGATGCCCTCGCGGTAAAACCCCCACAGCGCACTGGCGGCGATGATGGCAAACAGGGGCGTGCCCAACAGCGCCAGCAGTACCAGCGCCAGGCCAACCAGGAGAACCAGCAGGCTCATGGTTCACACCTGCGCAAGAACAGGTTTGCCAGGTCGCGCAGGAAGAACAGGCCATAGCGCCATGTGATCAGGCCGAAGCCGATGGGCAGCACCATCTGTAACCACCAGGCCGGAACATCCCCCAGGATCCGGTCATCAAACTCACGCGAGGTCAGTACAAACTGCAGGCTGAACCACGCCACAATGCCGCATGCACCGGCTGTAAACCCGTACACCAGCACTTTCACCACTCGCTGGATTCCACCGGGCAAAAAGCGGTCGAGCACCGCGATGTTGATGTGTTTGTCGGTGCGGCTGGCCGCAACGGCACCCGCCACCGCCACCCACAGCACCAGCATGCGCAAAAGTTCATCGCCCCATTGCAGCCCGAGGTCGAAAAAATTGCGCATCACGATCTGGCCGAATGCCAGCAGGATCATGCTGCCCAGTATCAACACCAGCAAGCCGGTTTCAGCCACGTGGCCGAACCGGCCCGCGACCTGCAGGAAGCTGCGCCACCGTCCCTCGGGGGAATCCATCAGGATCAGGAACCACCCTGCGCGCGGTACTCGGCCAGCAGCTGCTGCATTCGCTGCAGCAAGGCAGGATCGAATTCACCCTTCTTGCCCAACTGTATCTGCGAATTGACCACGGCGCTGCGCCAGGCTTCCGCCTGGGCCGGGTCAGGCTTCACCAGCTGCAGGCCGCTGTCCTGCAGGGCCTGCAAGGCCGCCAGGTTGTCGTTATGGCCGCTTTCATCAAACCCCCGGTAAACTTTTCCCAGCACTTCCCGCACCACGGCCTGGTCGGCCGGCGCAAGGCGTTCAAATGCCTTGCGCTCAACCAGGATGCCGGCATACACGTAAGCCAGCGGCAGGTCGGTGATGTATTTCAGCCGTGTGTGCCATTGCAGCACCACCGCGCCAACCGGGGGCACGGCCACGCTGTCGAGCAGGTCGGTTTGCAGGCCGGTCATCACATCCGTGATGGGCATGGAAACCGGCGCCACGCCGATGGCCTCAAGGGCGGCATAGGCCAGGGCATCGCCTTCGGGCGTCCAGACCTTCTGGCCACTCATGTCGCCAGACTCGCGCAAGGGTGTGTTGGACATCATGTAGGCGAAACCGCCGCCGGCAAAACCGAAGCAGACATAGCCGGCTTCATACAGGCGGTCGATCAGTACGCTGTCGAGTTGCTTCCGCACGTACTGCACTTCGTCTTCGTTGCGGAAAATCAGCCCGAGCGCATACAGGTCCGCATCCTGCTGGAACATGCTCATGGCGCCGGAGGTGAATGCTCCGCCCTGCAACTGGCCGGTGCGCATCTTGCGCTGCACCTGCTTGTCATTGCCCTGCACACCACCGCCATAAAGCTTGATGCTGACCCGGCCATCCGTGCGCTGGCGGATTTCATCCGAACCTTCGCGCATGGATTTCATCCAGGCCGAACCTTCCGGCACCACCGTGGCGATCTTCAGCGCCTGAAACTGGTTTTGAGCCTGGGCCTGGATCTGCGCCGGAAGCCACAGCAACAGGGCCGCCAGCAGCACCGTTGGCCGCGCCAGCATTCTGGTCAAATCATTCATGCATACGTTCCTGGTCTGTGTGTGAATGGCTGACGCCACTAAAAATAGTCATCCGCCGATGCCAGCAGCTCGGCGGCACTTTCCTGCGCCAGCGTGTTGAACAGCGTGTAACCGCGTTGCGTCGGGTCGGCTGCCATCACTTCCTGCAGCAACCGGTCATGCAACTCACGCTCGTACAGGGTGCGCGCGTAGTAGCGGGCGAAATCCACCTTGACACTGAGATCATTGCCCCCGGAAAGTTCAAGAGCCCGCTGGAAATGCGCCAACCCGGCCTCGAAATTGCCACCCAGCGCAGGTGGCCTGATGGTATTGAGGACGCCGAGATAATGCTCCACCGTTGCGGCCCGGTAGGCCGGGTCGAGCTGTTGCACCCGCTCGAGTATGGCCTCGGTTTGCGGCAACTGCGCCAGCGCAATGTAGTCGTCGCCGTGGGCCTGGATATAGGCGATCCAACTCAGGCCGTAGGTAAACAACATGCCCGCCTGTTTGGGTTTAACCATCTCCAGGGCTTCGACAAAAGGTTCATAGGGAAGCTCCCAGGAGCCGCAGAGTTTTTCCTCCGCGGCACAGATGGCGCGTTGCCCGTAGGATTGGGCGCGGGCAGTCAGGCGCTGTGCACGCAGGGGTTCATCCACAAAAACCACGCCGTAGGCCGAATACAGCTCGGCCGCAGCCGCCAGCACGGCCGCGTTGTCGGGTGAACCTTCGACAAAACTGTCCAGCATCAGCAGATAGGCGGGCGCGCCATCGCGGACGATGCCGGGATCATCCTGGTTCATCATGGCCACGGTGAGATTGCCGGCCAGGCCGCTGCCTGCCGATGCCACCACGGTGGCACAGGCATTGAGAAAAGGCAGGGCCGCAATACCGGCCAGCGCCAGGTTGCGGGATTTCAACTTTACGGAATTGAACATTGGAACCAGGTCTTACTCGCCGTAGGGAATCCAGATATTCTTGATTTCAACTGCGCGGCGGAGAAAGTCCTCGCCTTCGCCCTGCCCCGGGCTTTTCCAGTCGTGAAATCGGCCATGGTTCACCCAGGTGCGCTTCATGGTGGCCGCGGCCTGCTCTTCCACCAGCTTGCTGCCGGCGGCGCTGCCCCAGTACCACAGCCCTTCGATGTCGTAATGCCGGGCCAGCACATCGGTGAGTTCATCCTGGCTGCCGGTGACGATGTTGACCACGCCGCCGGGCAGGTCGGACGTATCCAGCACCTGGTAGAAGTCCGTTGCCAGCAGAGCGTAATGTTCCGAAGGCACCACCACCACGGCATTGCCCATGGCGATGGCCGGCATCACGGTGGATACGAAACCCAGCAGCCCGGCTTCCTCGGGCGCCACAATGCCGATCACGCCCAGCGGTTCCTTCATCGCCAGTGTCACATTGCGAAACGGCGTGGCGTGCACCTGGCTGTCGAATTTGTCCGACCAGGCCGCGTAGGTATAGATACGCTCGATGCAGCGGGCAATTTCCGCGGTTGCCGTTTCCGGCTCACTGCCGCTGAGTTGTGCCAGGCGGCGGCTGAACTCCTCGGCCCGTGCCGCCAGGTTCTCGGCAATGTAATACATCACCTGCGCGCGGTTGTGGGCGGTGGTTCCACCCCAGCCTTGGGCCGCCCGCGCTGCTTCCACGGCATTGCGGATGTCCTTGCGGTTACCCAGCGGAATTTCCGCAATCACCCGGCCCCGGGCATCTACCGCCGGCCGGCTGTAGCCGCCATCAGGGCGCACCTGCTTGCCACCGATGTAGAGCTTGGCGGTACGGTCGATGGGCGGCAGGTCGGAAGCCGGTGCTTCGGCCTTGCCGTCCAGCTTGGGTAGCGGCGTAACCGGTTCCCTTGATAGTTGACTCTCCCAGTTGGGCTTGAGGTATTCGTACAGGCCTTCCCGCCCGCCCTCGCGCCCAAAGCCGGATTCCCGGTAACCGCCAAAGCCGGCTGCCGCATCAAACTGGTTGGTACAGTTGACCCACAACGAGCCGGCCTTGACCTGCGGCGCGATATCCAGCGCCAGGTTGATGTTCTCCGTCCAGATGCTCGCCGCCAGGCCATATCGGCTGTTGTTCGCCAGCTGCACCGCCTCGCCGGGCGTCCGGAACGACATCGAAACCAGTACCGGCCCGAAAATTTCTTCCTGCGCCAGGGTCGATGCCGGCTGCACATCGCTCAGAAGGGTTGGTGGGTAGTAACAACCTTCCGCGGGCAGCTCGCAACGGGGCTGCCATTTTTCCGCGCCCTCCTGCACGCCCAGTTCCACCAGTTTGCTGACCCGCTCCACCTGGCCGGGATCGATCAGCGCACCGATATCCACGCTCTTGTCCAGCGAATCGCCGATCACCAGTTTTGACATGCGCTGCCGGACCTTGTCGTGCAGCCTTGCGGCCACCGATTCCTGCACCAGCAGGCGCGAACCGGCGCAACAGACTTGCCCCTGGTTGAACCAGATGGCATCCACCAGGCCTTCCACTACGCTGTCGAGGTCCGCATCTTCAAACACGATGAAGGGGGATTTTCCACCGAGTTCCAGCGTTAGCTTCTTGCCGGTGCCCGCCGTGGCGCGGCGCAGTATGCGTCCGACTTCGGTGGAACCGGTGAATGCCAGCTTGGCGATATCCGGATGCGCGGTGATGGCTTCGCCTGCCTTCTGATCGCCCAGCACCAGGTTGAACACGCCTTTGGGCAGGCCGATTTCCTGGCACATCTCCGCGAACAGCACTGCGGTCACGGAAGTGAATTCCGCCGGCTTGAGCACGACGGAATTGCCCATGGCCAGTGCCGGAGCCACCTTCCACGCCAGCATCAGCAAGGGAAAATTCCAAGGGATGATCTGCCCCACCACACCCAACGGCTGGTACTCAGACAGTTCGGTTTCGAACAGCTGCGCCCAGCCCGCATGATAGTAGAAGTGCCGCGCCACCAGCGGAATGTCGATGTCGCGGGACTCGCGAATGGGTTTGCCGTTGTCCATACTCTCGAGTACGGCATAGAGGCGGCTGTTTTTCTGGATGTGCCGCGCCATGGCATACAGGTAACGAGCGCGGGCATGGCCACCCAGCGCCGCCCAACCCGGTTGCACCGCTTTGGCTGCAGCCACGGCCCGGTCGACATCCGCGGCATTGCCGTCCGCCACTTCCGCCAGTTGCTCCCGGTTGGCCGGGTTGTAACTCGGAAAATAGCTGCCACTCGAAGGGGCTACCCAGTCACCATCGATGAAATGGTCGAGCCGGGCGTTACGCTGCTGCAGCCAGGCCCTGGCTTCCGTGGCACTTTCCGGCGCCGGCCCATAGTCCATACTGGCAAATGCGTCCCGTACTGACATTCGATTCTCCTGCCCTTCTCTGTCTCGTCTTAGCTGGCGGGGTGACGGAACTGCGCCGAATAACTGCCGGTTAAATGATGTTCCAGCTGCCGTTCGATATCGCCCAGCAGGCTGCTGGCGCCAAAGCGGAACAGGTCATTCCGCAACCAGTGCTTGCCCAACTCTTCTTTCATCAACACCAGGTAGTCGATGGCCTCTTTGGCTTTGGAAATGCCGCCGGCCGGCTTGTATCCGACACAATAGCCGGTGAGCTCATGATATTCGCGAATGGCGCGAACCATCACCAGGCTGAACGGCAGGGTGGCGTTGACGGCTTCCTTGCCGGTGCTGGTCTTGATGAAGTCGGAACCGGCCATCATGCACACCCAACTGGCCTTGGCCACGTTCGTCAAAGTAGCCAGCTCGCCGGTGGCCAGGATGGCTTTCATGTGAGCCTCGCCACACGCTTCACGATATTGTTGAACTTCCTCGTACAGCCCTTGCCAGTCACCGGTCAGCACCTTGGCGCGGCTGATGACGATGTCGATTTCGCTGGCGCCCGCCGCCACCGACTCCCGCACCTGCGCCAGCTTCAGGGCCAGCGGAATCTGCCCGGCCGGAAAACCGGTGGATACCGCCGCCACCGGAATACCGCTGCCGGCCAGTGCACGCACCGCGGTTTCAATCAGGTTGTGGTACACGCAAACGGCACCGACCTTGATGTCGAGATCCGCCACGCCCAGCCCTTCAAGTATGTCGCGGCGCACCGGGTGCATGGCTTTCTGGCACAGGCGGCGGACCTTTCCGGGCGTATCGTCGCCGGCCAGCGTGGTCAGGTCGATGCAGGTGATGGCGCGCAGCAGCCAGCCGGCCTGGTAATCCTTCTTCACCGACCGGCGCTTGCTGAGCGTGGCCGTGCGCCGCTCCACGGCACTGCGGTTGACGCGGATGTGGCCAAACAGGCCCGGGTCAAACGGCAGGCCGGGGTTGCGCTCCAGCGGTGCTGCCAACGCGTGAACATTAGCACTGGCATTGGCGCTGGCGCTGTTTTGCGCGGAACTGCTGCTGGCCTTGGACACGATGGGTTCGCCTGTTGCCATACGGGCCTGCCATTATAGTGTCGCCGCGTGCAGTTGTGCAGTTTGCCGCCTTTATTTGCCAGGCTGATTTGCCTGGAGGGGCCTGAGAGCCGAGAATGCCCGGATTCGGCCCGAGCTTACTGAGGAGTGACCATGAAACGTCGCCAGTTTGTCAGCAGCACCGCAATTGCCGGTGCCGCCCTGTTGCCTGCCAGCCATTCATTGCTTGCAGCGGAGACTCCCGGCCTCAGCGCCGACCAATTGCTGGTCAATGCACGAATTTACACCATGGATGACCGCCTGCCCCGGGCCGAGGCCATCGCACTGCGCGGCAACCGCATCCTGGCCGTGGGCAGCAAGGCCGACCTGCTCTCTCTCAAAGGCCCTTCCACCATGGTGACGGACCTCGAAGGCGCGGTGGTATTTCCCGGCTTCATCGATTCACACAGCCACCCCGATGGCGCCGACGAAGTCACGGGCGCCGATGTCAATGTCCGCAGCATCAGCGCCATCCAGGACGCCATGCGCGTGCAGGCCGGCAAAACGGCCCCGGGTGAATGGGTGGTCGGTTTCAAATACGACGACACCAAACTGGCCGAAGAACGGCCGGCCAATCGCGCCGACCTGGACCAGGCCGTGCCGCTGCAGCCCGCCATCATCCGCCACCGCGGCGGCCATACGGCGGTGGTGAATTCGCGCGGCCTGGAGCTGGCCGGCGTCACCCGCGACACGCCCGACCCGGAAGGCGGCCATTTCGGCCGGGATGAGAACGGCGAACTGAACGGTTTCGTGGCCGAAAAAGCACTGACGGATGTGATCGGCCAGGCAGGCGTCTGGCCGGAAATCACCCGCGGCGTGCGCCAGCAGGGCGTGGCTTACCTCTCCGGCCTGATGTCCGCCGCCGGGCTGACATCCACTACCGATGCGGCCGGCAGCGTGGAAAACCTGCGGGCTTACCAGGACGCCCGCGCTGCCGGAGAGCTGAAAACCCGCATCAGTTTCATGCCTTACGGCCCGCTGCCGCTCTACAGCGAACTGAAAGCGGCCAGCCTGCGGTCCGGTTTTGGCGATGACTGGATCCGCTTTGGCGCGGTGAAATACTGGGCCGACGGGTCGG
>CAYYCX010000058.1:0-25711 GCA_964470455.1 uncultured Wenzhouxiangellaceae bacterium | reverse complement strand
CGGGCAAAAGCCGGTGAACGACGCCTGCAGCATGTTGGCGCCGACAAAGGCGGTGAACCACAACCAGTTCGCGGAGTGCAACTGGCTCAGCACCAGGCTGACCAGAATGAAACTGCCGGCGATAGCAAATACCAGTCGATCAATATTCATGACATGCTCCTGTCAGGTTTTGAGTTTCTCGATACCCATCATTCTGAGTATCTGGCGTTCGGTGTAAGGGTCGGTCTTGCCGGTGCGGACTTTCCGCAGGAAATACTTTTCAAAGGCGATTTTGGCCATGTGCACCCATTTGCCTTTGCGTGCCCAGGTGACATTGCGCGGCGGAATCTGCGGCAGGGCGACAAAGGCAATTCCGGTATCACCCATGTCCGCCAGGCAGATGGCGTTCCAGGTGGCCTGAGCTGCGGCTTTCTCACCTTTCAGGTCGGCCGCGATGTTTTCCACGGTGGCCGTCACCATGGATTCGATCATGTAACCGGTTTTGGGCACGCCGGTGGGAACGGGCGTGGGCTTTTGCGGGGCAATGGCCACGCACACGCCCACCGCGAAAATTTCCGGGTATTTGGGGTTGCGCTGGTGCTTGTCGATGATGACGAAGCCGCGCGGATTCACCAGCCCTTCCATACCCATCAAGGCGTTGATGCCGGTGAATGGCGGCAGGATCATGGAATAGCTGAAGGGCAGGGTGTGGCGGCGGATTTCCTCACCCTGGTCGTTGCATTCGGCGATGGTCATCTTGCCGTCTTCGATCCCGATGATGCGGGCATTGGTAATCCAGTTGATGTGCCGTTCACGGAACTCGCTTTCCATCAGGGTGCGGGAATCACCCACGCCGTCCAGGCCCATGTGGCCGATGTAAGGTTCTGGCGTGATGTAGGTCATCGGCACCCGGTCGCGGATGCGGCGCTTGCGCAGGTCGGCATCCATGATGAATGAGAACTCATAGGCCGGGCCGAAACAGGAGGCGCCCTGGGCTGCTCCAACGACGATGGGTCCGGGGTTTTCCACGAATTTCTCCCAGGCGGAACGGGCTTGTTCCGCATGGTCGATATGGCAGACAGACTGCGTGTAGTGCTGTGGACCCAGCCCCTTGATTTCATCAAAGGCAAGGCGTGGGCCGGTGGTCAGCACCAGGTAGTCATAGTCCAGGGTGGATCCGTCGCCCAATTCAAGCAAACGCTTTTCCGGATCCAGCCTTTTCAGGCCGGTTGAATTGAAATGGATACCCTTTCGGGCCAGCGGTTTTTCGACATCGATGCAGATATCAGAGCGCTTGCGCCAGTTCACCGCAACCCACGGATTGGATGGCACGAACTGGAAGGTGGGCGAATCCGACAGCACGGTGATTTCATGCTCCTTGCCCAGCTTGTCACGCAAATCATACGCGGTTGGCAGCCCGCCGATGCCGGCGCCCACGATGACAATCTTCTTCATGGCATTCTCCTCGCTCAAGTTCATCCAGCAACCGGCCGGATGGTGTATGCGCCAGCAACCCAACCTGCGATGCCGGTTCCAGTTGTCACTGCAAGTCCGCGCAATAAATGTCGTGCATGGTTTCCAGGATCCGGCGAACGCTCTGGTTGTTCAGGCTGTAGCAGATGTTTTGTCCTTCCCGGCGCGTGCTGACCAATCCCTGGCTGCGCAGGCGGGCCAGGTGTTGCGACACGGCTGACTGGCTGAGCCCGACGAGTTGTTCCAGTTCACCGGCCGTGTGTTCACGTGTAACCAGGGCGCAAAGCACCAGAAGGCGGGCGGGGTTCGCCAGGGTTTTCAGCAGATCAGCTGCTTGTCCGGCATTCTGTTGCATAGCTTTGAGATCCATTCACTGTGTCCTGAAAGATATTAGTTGACACTAATATAAGGGATAACTAATATATGTGCAACTGAAAAATTTCCCGGGTGTGAGGAGAAAAATCAAAATGGTCAAATCGTATCTTTCCGACAGGATGGTTTACTTCGCGCTGACGCATCCCCGCTCCATCATCCAGATCACGCTGTGGCTCACGCTGTTGCTGGTTGCACTCGCAGCCATGCCCAACTTTGTAGCGCTTCCACTTCTCAAGCCGCTGACGGTGGATACCGACCCGGAAAACATGCTGGCGCATGATGAACCGGTTCGCATGTTCCACGATGCGGCGAAGAAAGAATTCGGGCTCTACGACATGATCGTGGTGGGCGTGGTCAATGAAACCCACCCGCAGGGTGTGTTCAACCGCGAGTCCCTGGCGCGCATCGAGCAACTGACGCAGTTCGCCAAGACCCTGACCTGGCCTTCAGCCGATGATCCCGACAAGCGCGAAGGTGTAGTGGCGGTCGACATGATCGCGCCCTCCAATGTGGACAACATCGAGCAGGGCGGGCTGGGCGTGGTCAACTTCTCCTGGCTGATGCCGGAAGTTCCGGCCGACGATGCGGAGGCCCTGAAAATCCGCGAGCGGGCCCAGCGGATACCGTTCCTGAACGGCACACTGGTTTCCGAGGATGGCAATGCCATTGCCCTGTACCTGCCGATTACGACGAAAACCCTGTCCTACCGCATCAGCAATGCCTTGTCGGAATATGCCGCGCAGTGGGAAGGCGATGACCAGGTGTACATCACCGGCCTGCCGGTGGCCGAGGATACGTTTGGTGTGGAGATGTTCATCCAGATGGCGATCTCCGCGCCGCTGGCCATGTTGACCATCTTCCTGTTGCTGTGGTGGTTCTTCAAGAAGCTGGTACTGGTTACCGCGCCCATGATCATCGCCATGGTGAGCGCCATGGCCACCATGGCGCTGCTGATCATCTCCGGCAACACCATCCACATCATGAGTTCGATGATTCCGATCTTCATCATGCCGATCGCGGTGCTCGATGCCATTCATATCCTGTCGGAATTCTTCGACCGCTACCCGGTGTACCGGGATCGCCGCGAAACGCTGAAGGAAGTGTTGCACACCCTGTTTGCGCCGATGCTGTTCACGACCCTGACCACCATGGCGGGTTTCCTGTCACTGGCCCTCACGCCCATTCCGCCGGTGCAGGTGTTCGGCATATTCGTTGCCACCGGTGTGTTTATCGCCTGGTTGCTTACCATGCTGTTCATTCCCGCCTACGTGATGCTGATACCGGAAAAGAGGCTGGAAGGCTATGGCCACCATGCGGCGGAAGGTGAAACCGACCATAGCCTGATGGGCCGCGCACTGCAGGCGATGGGCCGCTCCACCACAGCGCATCCGCGCTGGGTGGTCCTGGGTGCCCTGGTGTTGGCTGCCGTCGCGGCTTATGGCATCACGCTGATCCGCATCAACGACAATCCCACCAAGTGGTTTGCCGAAAGCCATGAAATCCGCGTTGCCGACCGGGTGCTGAATGAACACTTTGGTGGTACCTACATGGCCTACCTGTCGCTGGATGCAAGCGGGCAGGGCGAAGCCAGTGCTGATAGCCTGCTTACCGCCCTGCGACAGCAGCAACAGGCCCTGCTGGACGGCGGCGCGAGCCGGCAGACGCTGGACCGCTTTGAACAACAGCTGCAATCCCGGCCAGGCCTGGCCGGTGATGCGCTGTGGGCCGGGCTGGCCGATTACCTGGAGCAGCAGATGTCAGCCGCGGAAGGAGAAGACTATTACCCGTGGGAGACGCTGTCTCTGTGGCTGGATGTGCAGCGCCAGCAGGGCGAAACCTTCAAGCAGCCGGAAGTCCTGCAATGGATGGACGCCATGCAGCAGTGGCTACTGCGGGATGAAAAGGTCGGCAAGATCAACTCGCTGGCCGACGTGGTGAAAACCGTGCATCGCGAACTGCTGCTGGGTGCGGAAGCGGATTACCGGATTCCCGATTCCACCAACGCCGTAGGGCAAACGCTGATCACCTACCAGAACAGCCACCGTCCGCAGGACCTGTGGCATTTCGTCACGCCGGACTACCGCAAATCCAGCATGTGGCTGCAACTCACCAGCGGCGACAATCGCGACATGGAGGGCCTGATCAGCCACCTGGATGAATTCCTGCAGGCCAATCCGCCGCCAACCGAAATCAAAGCTGAATGGTTTGGCCTGACCTACATCAACGTTGCCTGGCAGGACAAGATGGTGTTCGGCATGCTGGAATCCTTCCTTGGCTCATTCGCGGTGGTGCTGCTGATGATGGTGCTGCTGTTCCGCTCTGTGTTGCTGGGCCTGCTGTCCATGATTCCGCTGACACTCACCATTGGCTTGATCTACGGCATCATCGGGCTGATCGGTAAAGATTACGATATGCCCGTGGCGGTTCTCAGCGCGCTGAGCCTGGGCCTGGCAGTGGATTACGCAATCCATTTCCTGGCGCGTTCACGTGAGGCAGTGGCACGTTCGGGCAGCTGGAAAGCGGCCGTTCCACATGTATTCGGGGAGCCGGCCCGCGCCATCAGCCGCAACGCCATCGTGTTGAGCGCAGGCTTCCTGCCCTTGCTGGCCGCGCCGCTGGTGCCGTACCAGACGGTTGGCATTTTTATTGCGGCCATCATCCTCTGTGCCGGCCTGGCCACATTGGTGATCATGCCGGCGCTCGTGACACTGTTGCAAACCAGGCTGTTCAAAAAAGGGAGTACTGTATGAAAACCTCATTTACCCACATCCTGCTTGTTTTGTTGGCCGGAACCGGCCTGGCAACGGCAGCCGCGGATGAAGCTGCGCCGACCGTGGATGAAATCGTCCAGCGCGCCAACCATGTGGCTTATTACCAGGGCAAGGACGGTCGCGCCCAGGTGGAGATGGTGATCACCGACAGCCAGGGGCGGGAACGGCAGCGCAACTTCACCATCCTGCGCCGCGACGCTTCCGACAGCGAGGATATTGCCAATCGGGGCTATCTCGGTGAGCAGCAGTTTTTTGTGTACTTCCAGCGCCCGGCGGATGTGAACAAGATGGTGTTCCTGGTGCACAAGAAACTGGATGCGGATGACGACCGCTGGATGTACCTGCCGGCCCTGGACCTGGTCAAGCGCATTGCTGCCAGTGACAAACGCACCAGTTTTGTCGGCTCCGACTACTTTTATGAAGATGTCAGCGGCCGCAGCATCGATGCGGATGAGCATGAACTGCTGCGCACCACCGACAATTACTATGTGTTGCGCCACACGCCCAAGGATGCGGCAAGCGTGGAGTTCGCCTACTACGACATGTATGTGCACAAGCAGACCTTCATACCGGTGCAGATCGAGTTTTTTGCGGCCGGTGACCGGAAGTATCGCGTGGCCCGGGCGCTGAAGGTCGACACGGTGCAGGGTTTCCCCACGGTGCTGGAGGCCAGCATGGAGAACCTCGAAACCGGCAGCAAGACCGTGATGCGCTACAGCTCGGTGAACTACGACCTCGGCATTCCTGAAGAAGTGTTCAGCGAACGCTACATGCGCGCGCCACCGCGGGAATACCTGCGCTGAGCGTGTGACTCACGGGAACGGGCAGATGACGGTTCTAAAAAGCCTGCGGAGGCTCGCTTTCCTGTTGTTCCTGGCCTGGACCTTGCAAGGGCTCGCACAGGAGCCCGACCTGCCCGCCGGGTTGCAGCCGGAGGAGTCGGAAGAGCCGGAATTGCCGGCAGGTATGGAACCGTCCGAACCCGGGCTGCCGGAAGGTATCGGTGAAACCGAACCGGAGCTGCCCGAGGGTATGGCACCTGCCGAGCCGGAATTACCGGGTGGCCTGGGGGAGGAAAGCGATACCGATTGGAACAAAGCCGAATCGGCTGAGTTTGACTTTTTCGGGATCACCGGTTTCTGGGACAATCGCATTGGCATCCGCACCCGCGACCCGGTGGACCAGAAGGATGTTTCCCTGGCGGAAACCCGGCTGGAACTGGAAAAAGACTTTCACTGGACGGATTGGAACGGCAAGGCAACGCTCGACCTGTTGTACGACGCGGTGCCGGAATCCCACAGCATCGACCTGGAAACCGGTTCCGGCTGGCTGGACCTGCGTGAAGCCTGGCTGCACCGCGCGCTGGGCAGTTCCGCTGATCTCAAATTCGGCCGCCAGGTGCTGACCTGGGGCGTGGGCGACCTGCTGTTCATCAACGACCTGTTTCCCAAGGACTGGAACAGTTTCCTGGCCGGGCGGGATGAGCAATACCTCAAGGCGCCGTCCGATGCCCTGCGGCTGGGCATCTACAGTGATGCCCTGAATTTCAACCTGGTGTACACACCGCGGTTTGACAGTGACCGGTACATCGATGGCAGGCGGCTCTCGTATTTCAGCCCCATCGCCGGTGAAGTGGTCGGCCGTGACCATCCGGTGCTGACGCAGGTTCCCGATGAGTGGTTTGACGACAGCGAGGTGGCGGTTCGCCTGTATCGCCAGATCGGCAGTTTTGAAGTGGCCGCCTATGCCTACGACGGTTTCTGGAAAAGCCCGGCAGGCTTTGACCCGGTTTCAGGTTTGGCGACGTTTCCAGATCTGCGCGTGTTTGGCGCCAGTGCCCGCGGCCCGCTGGGCCCCGGTATCCTCAGTTTTGAAGCCGGTTATTACGACTCACGCGATGATGCCGGCGGCAGCAACCCGCTGGTCAACAACAGCGAGTGGCGGGGACTGCTGGGATACGAATGGGAAGTGGCCAGTGAAACCACGCTGGGGCTGCAATACTACCTGGAGTCGTTGCAGGATTACGCGGCTTATGTCGCCAGCCTGGCGCCGGGCCAGGAGGGGCGGGATGAGCACCGCCATGTGCTGACCGCCCGGCTCACCCGGCTGGCCATGAGCCAGAACCTGACGCTCAGCCTGTTTGCGTTCTATTCGCCCTCGGACCAGGACGGTTACCTGCGGCCCAAGGCCAGCTACAAGGCCAGCGACCAGTGGCTGGTGGAAGGCGGCATGAACCTGTTTGGCGGCAGCGAGCCGCATACGTTTTTTGGCCAGTTTGAAAGCAACTGCAATATCTATGTGGCCGTGCGCCGCAGCTTCTGAGCCTCAACTGCAGCTTCCGAGCTTGCGTTACGTTTCTGTTCACTTTGCGGTTAAGTCGGCCGCGTTGGCGGTGTAAACTGTGCGCCCTGTTGTTCCGTGGAAAGCATCATCTTGAATCAGGCGAGCGAATTTTCTTCCATGATCAATCCCGCCGTGGTGGCGGCGGCGGATCATCTGCACCAGCAATTTGGCCACGCGCGGCCATTCCGCCATGTGGTGGTGGATCACTTCCTGGATGACCATTTTTGCCGCCGCCTGCTGGAAGAATTCCCGGCTTTCGATACGCGGGCGGCGCTGAATGAGAACGGCGAGGTTGGCGGCAAGGCCACGCAGGAAAAAATGCAGAACCTGGGACGCAGCTACCGGGAACTGGATGCGCTGGTGCGAAGCCAGTCGTTTCGCGACCTGGTCAGCGAGATTACGGGCATTCCCGATTTGCAGTATGACCCGCATTATTTTGGCGGCGGCACGCACGAGAACCGCCAGGGGCAGGACCTCGACCCGCACGTGGACTTCAACTTCCATCCCATCAGCCGCCAGCACCGCCGGCTGAACCTGATCATCTACCTGAATCCGGAATGGCGGGACGAGTGGGGTGGTTCACTGCAACTGCACCGGGACCCTTACCTGCCGCCGGGGCAGGATGAGATCGTCACGTTGACGCCGCTGCTGAACCGCTGTGTGATTTTCGAAACCACCGAATCCTCCTGGCATGGATTCGAGCGTATCAGCCTTCCCGCCGGCAGGCAGGAATTGAGTCGCAAATCCTTTGCCCTTTACTATTACACCGACACTCGGCCGGCCGGCGAAACCGCGGAAGAGCATTCCACCGTTTACGTGGAACGGCATATGTCACCACGCTTCCAGCCAGGGTTGACCCTGGGCGAGGCAGACGTTCAGGAACTGAAAAACCTGTTGGCCCGGCGCGACCAGCACATGCGCCGGCTGTACCGCAACATCCAGCACCTGTACGGCGAGAACAACCGGCTGCGCCAGGCCGCGCTCAATCACAACGATGCCGGCGACGCTGAAGCGGCAACAGCAGCGGCCGACCAGCAGCAATTGCAGCAACTGGTGCGCAGTCTGCGTTCGCGCATCACCGAACTGGAACATTCGACTTCCTGGCGGCTGACCGCACCGTTACGCGCCATCAAACGGCTGGTCACCGGCCGTGGCTGAAGCGCGCCCGTCGCCTCCTTCGCTCGAGGACGAGCGCTGGATGCGGCATGCCATGGACCTGGCATGCTGCGCCGAAGCCGAAGGCGAGGTGCCGGTGGGAGCGGTGGTGGTGCGGGACGGGGAAGTGATCGGTGAAGGCTGGAACCGAACCATCACACTCAATGATCCCAGCGCCCATGCGGAAATCCTGGCGCTGCGCCAGGCCGGCCAGAACGAGGGCAACTACCGCCTGCCAGGCGCGCGCCTGTACGTGACCCTGGAACCCTGCGTCATGTGCGCGGGAGCCATGATCCATGCGCGGGTTGACACCGTTGTTTTCGGCGCACTGGACCCCAAGACCGGAGCTGCCGGCAGCGTGTTCAATACCCTGCTGGACGCCCGCCACAACCATCGGCCGAACGTGGCAGGCCCTTGCCTGGGTGAAGAATGCGGTAGAGTATTGCAACAGTTTTTCCGTTCCCGCCGCTGATCGGCGGACTGCATCATCGGAACCCGAATCAAAACCAATTGAACCCCAGCCTGGCCATCATCATTCCCTGTTACCGCGTTCGCGCGAGCATTATTGAAGTGGTACGCGGCGCATTGCCTTTTGCGGATCGCATCTATTGCGTGGATGATGGCTGCCCGGAAGAAAGCGGCAAGCTCATTCAACAGGAGATTGCCGATGATCGCGTGCGCGTGCTGTACAACCCGCGCAACCTCGGAGTGGGAGGCGCCGTCAAGGCCGGCTATCAACAGGCGCTGGCCGACGGATGCGGAATTTTCGTCAAGCTCGACGGTGATGGCCAAATGGATCCCGCGCGGATTCCCGACCTGGTGTACCCGATCAGTGAAGAACTGAGCGACTACTGCAAGGGTAACCGGTTTCATGAACTGGAGTTCCTGCGCGGCATGCCGGCCGTGCGCCTGCTGGGCAACAGTGTGCTTTCCATGTTAGCCAAGCTCTCCAGCGGTTATTGGCAGGTGGTGGACCCCACCAACGGGTTTACCGCGATTTCCCGGTCGGCGCTGAAGCTCATTCCGTTGGCCAAAGTCCACAACGGCTATTTTTTTGAGAGCGACCTGCTGTTCCGCCTGAACCTGGCGCGGGCGGTCGTTACCGACATACCGATGCCGGCGAGGTACGGCGAAGAAAAATCCAGCCTGCGCATTGGCCGGGTGATCCTGCCGTTCCTTTCAGGGCACCTGCGGAATTTCAGCAAGCGGATTTTCTATTCCTACTTCCTGCGGGATTTCAGCATCGCCAGCGTACAGCTGGTGGTTGGCTTGTTGCTGTTCCTGTTCGGACTTGTTTACGGTATTGGCGCCTGGACGGGCAGCGTGCGCAGCGGTGTTACCGCATCCGCGGGCACCGTGATGCTGGCCGGCTTGCCGGTGATAGTCGGCTTCCAGTTGTTGCTGTCTTTCCTCGAATACGACATGCGTAACCAGCCGCGCCTGGCGCTGGCGCGTCTGGCCCGTCCTTCGCCGGACAAGTACACCGAGTAATCCATGCGCCAGCCGCTGCTGTTCGTGTTGGTGGGTGGACTGCAGTATGTGCTGGATGCTGCGTTGTTCACCGCCATGCTCAGCCTGGGCGTGGCAACGGCGCCGGCCAATATCCTGTCGCGCGCCACCACGGCAGCCGGTGGATTCCTGGCCAATCGCTATCTCACCTTCAGCCAGCGTTCGGACACGTTCAACCGGTTCAGTTCCAGCCTGGCGCGATTCGTGGTGTTGTGGTTGTGCCTGACCCTGCTGAGCACGGTGCTGCTGTTGCTGGTCAAGCAGGGTTGGGGGAAACAGCTGGAAATCCAGGTCACGGCCAAACTGCTGGTGGAAGCATTGCTGGCGGTCATCAGTTTCCTGGCCAGCAAGTACTGGGTGTATCGCGACTGATCATGTTTGAGGCGCTGGGGATCCTGCTAACGCACTACGCCTGGCTGGCCCTCTGGCTGGGCAGCGCCGGGCTGGCCGGTCTCGCATTGCAAGCGGTGCTGCTGGAGTTCGGCGCGGGTGACCAAAGCTGGCCCAATGCCGAGCTGGCGGTGTTTTTCAGTATCGGCGCCGGATTTGCCATGCAGATACTTGTGCTGACCATGCTGGCAGCGGTGCAGCAGCTCAATGCCACTTCCGTCATAGCCGCCGGAATCGCGCTTTCCGGCTGCAGTGTCTGGCTGCTCTGGCTGCGCCCGCAAGCAGTCGGCGCGCTGATCAGGGTTCTCCGCCGTCCGTGGCAGGAGTGGCTGGCCATTCTGCCGGTAGTGCTGGTGATTGCCGCCTGGTTGGTCCGTCCGCTGGGGCCGGCGGCGGGTTCCGATCCGTTGACCTATCACCTGCCCTATGCGCGCTTTTATCTGGAGCAGGGCGGGTTGGCGGTAAACGACACCCTGCGTTTTCCGCTGCATGCCCACAATATCAACCTGCTGTATGCGGCGGCGCTGCTGCGACCGTACACCGTGGAATCGCCGGCCATGGCGCAGATGCTGCACGCCGGCATGGGCTGGTTGAGCCTGTTGGGCATCTACGGCATGGCGCGTCATCTCAGTGGCTGGGCAACCGCGATTTTCGCCGTGCTGGCGGTTCTGTTGCTGGATGAGTTCGTGTTTTCGTTCTCCGCGGCGTTTGTGGACAACGGTGCCATGTTGTTCGTCACCGGGGCTTACCTCGCGGTGCTGCAATGGCAAGGTGGGGTTGGCCTTGAAGCAAGGAAGAACGGCTGGCTGTGGTTGGCGGGGATGTTGGCGGGCTCGGCCATGGGCACGAAATACGTCGGCGCCTGGTTCACATTGCCTTTGGGGCTGTGGGTGCTGTGGCAAGGCCGCAGTCCTGGGCTGGCCATCCGCTTTGCCCTGTTGGTGAGCGCCACCGGCATGTTCTGGTACGCACGTTCCTGGTGGCTGGTCGGGAACCCGGTGCATCCGTTTGCCGGGGAGCTGTTTGGCTACAGCATCTGGGTTGCCCAAGACGTTCAGGGCCAGATGCGGGAATTGGCTAGCCACGGCTTGCCCAAAACCTGGCAAAACCTGCTGCTGTTGCCGTGGAGAATGTTTACCGACTGGCATCGTTTCAACGGCAGCGTGGGCAATGCCGGGCTGCTCATCGGTTTGTTCATGGCCAGTTGCCTGCTGCTGCGCTGGCAGCGACGCGGCTTGCGCGCCATCCAACTGACTTGCCTGGCTTACCTCATTTTCTGGTTTTTCAGCTCTCAGGTGGTCCGCTACCTCATGATCATCCTGCCCCTGATCAGCCTTTGCGCCATGGTGCTCTGGGCTGATGTCCTGCGCCGATTGCATCATTACACCATTGCCCGGGCGAACCCGAATGCATGGGATGCCAAGGGCCGGCGAATGAGTACGATCCTGCTGGCTTGCACTGCCACAGGCCTGTTGCTGGCGGGGGGTGCGCGCGGTTACCGTGACCTGCTCCGCGTTCCATTGACGGCCGAAAAGCAGCAGCAGTTCCTGGCAGAATGGCAACCGGCTTATGCCCCGGCGCTGGCTGCGTTGGCGGATGACTGGATCGGCGATGGCCCGATACTGCAATTCAACCTGCAGGAAATCCGCTGGTTTTTTCCAGGCAAAGTCTATGGAGACTGGATGGGCAGATACCCCTGGCGAAACTTTGGACACATCGGCGATTCGGGGCACTGGGAAATGAACTCCGCGGAAACGCTGAGGCAGCAGGTGGAGGATATTGGCGCCGTGGCTTTGGTTTATTCGCAGCAGCCTGATTTGCAGTTCAGTCCGCAGCCGCTGGACAGCTATCTTGGCGAGTTTGAAATCCGGTATGTAGATGACCGGGCGGTATTGCTGGCCCCACGGGAACTGCGACTGATTGCACAACCAGAACTGTAAAAGGCGACAGTACCCCTCGGGCGATACATATGGTTGAATAATCGACAGGTTATACCGGGTGGAACCGGGCAAAATGCGACCACGGACCGGTCGCCGACAATTTGTAAAGAAATGTCGACTGATTGGAATTTTCCTTGTAGAATCAGAATACAACTATGCCAATCTCCAAATTGAGGGAGCCCAAATGAAGAAAATCATGGAACGAGTCTTATTGGGTGGTTTGATTTTGCTCGCGCCAGCCAGCGGTTTTGCCTGCAGTATGGACCAGTGGGATTTAAACACGGGGGCCACTGCAATCGTTGGCTCACCCCAGACTTCTCCAGCAGTACCTCGGTTTTCGGAAGCCTGCGGTTTGCAGGTTACTACACCCACGGTGGGGTACGTTCAGGACAATAGCCCCGACGGACACACTACGTTCATCGCGCGCTTTTATGTCCGGCCAAACCTTACGGGTAGCGGCCAGGCCGACCTGTTTGCGGCTTACGGTGATGAATCCGGCGGCTCCCAACGGCTGAAGGTCAGCTACGATGGCGCCAACCTGGATTTCCATGCCGACGGTGCCCAGGCGGGGACCGCAGCGGCTGCAAGCAATCTTTGGCACCTGGTTGAAATTGAATACAATTCCGCGGGCACTACCCGTTTCTGGGTTAATGCGGATGCGTCCAGCGATGACCCCACCGGTACGTACCCGTCGGCAACGGGAGCAGTCTCTTCAGTCCGATTGGGAGTTCTCGCCGCTCCAACGAATTTGACTGGCGCGCCACAGTACGATGCTTACGAATCACACAGCACCACACCGGTGGGGGCACTGCTCAATGGCGACGCGAACGGCAACGGGTCAATCACAATCAGCGACGTTACACGTATTGGTTCAGAGCTCAACGGGTCACTTTCACCAGGGCAACCCGATTGCAATCGAAACGGTACAGTGTCCATTACAGACGTTACCTGCATCGGCGCACTACTAAACTGAGTTGATTCCGTCAATTTTAAATTGCTAACCAAATCGCCAATAACAAAAGAGATTCATTTTGGAGTGTTGTATGAAAAACGTGATTAGATCAGCGCTGTTATGCGTTTTTACTGTGGGAGCCGGCAGCGCGATAGCGCAAACCGTGGAGATTCAGGCGCCCGGAGGAAGTTTGACACCGGGGCAAAACATTTCGGTGCCGGTGCAATTCACCCAGGGAGCGACACAAATAGGTTCGCTGGATATCCGCATCAATGTCAGTAACACCCAGTTTTCGTCCATCAGCCTGGATTGCAACACGCAGACAGTGGGCGCTTCATTCAACCTCTGCTCCAATGCCAATGCTGCATCGGGTGAGGTGAGTATCCGCCTGTCCGGAAACGGTACTGCACAGCTGACAACAGGCAAGCTGGGCGATATTTCACTGACTGTAGCGGGTGGAGCGACACCTAACCCGGCTGAACCCATTGACGGAACCGTCGATGGAGTAGGTGATGTCAGTGGTGACAACGACCTGCCATTGAACACGATCACGGTAGTAGACGATACGGTGAACATAGCCGGTCCGGCTTATTCATCCAACCCGGTAGCCGGTGGCGGTACCGAGTTTGTATTCGGCCCGGTTGAACAGAATACCGCGTTGGGTTCACAGAACCTGACCATCACCAATACCGGGATCGGAACGCTTTCAGGCAACTGTACGGAAACCGTCGATGCCGGTAATGTCTTTACCATAACCAATGGCGCCTATTCCGCTGGTGCTGGCCTCAACGACACTGTCACCGTTGCGTGTGATTCCTCAGGTGCCATAGCAACCCATACCGGCCAGTTCCAGTGCACCCACAACGGGGGCAATGTTTCCAGCCCGGTAACCTATGACATGTCCTGCCAGATCACCGCGGGCCCGGAACCGGCCTACTCGTCCAGCAACCCGGCAGCCAACCAGGCAATCAACCTGGCGGTAACGGAGGCGGGCGATCCGAACCCCAGCCAGACGGTAACCATATCCAACAGCGGACAAAACGGCAGCACACTGACCGGAACCTGTTCCATGCTGGCAGGTGATTCGCAGATTACGCTGACTTCAGCCGGCGGGTTCAGCCTGGCTCAAAACGCAACGTCGCAGAAGACTGTTTCCTGCGATGCCAGCGTTCAGGGTAACTACTCCCGTACCCTGCAGTGCACCCACAATGGAACGAACATCGCCTCACCGGTGAACTATGCGGTTTCCTGCACCGTGCCAGAGGCTGGCTCCGCGGTGTTTGCTTCCGACCCGGCACCTGGTCCGATCGATGTGGACAGCGGCGGCGATGTAGTTGTGGATGATACCGATCCGACCCGTCTGCTGACGTTCTACAATAATGCCGATGCCGGCGATCAGTTCATGGATCTGGATTGCAGCCTGTCCGGCGATGCGGCTATTACCGTGCAGCCGGATATCAGTGGTGGAATCTCCATCGCTCCGGACGGTGGCAGCGATTCCGTAACGTTCTCGTGTGACACGGAAAATGCCGGCAACTTTACCGCCACCTACAGTTGTAACTATTCCAATGGCGGTGTTGAAGGTCCGGTTGGCGACAACGGCAACCAGGTTCAGTACCAGTTGAGCTGCGAAGTGCGTGAACCGGAAGCACAGGTGGAAATCACGCCTGCGCCAAACACACCGCAGACGAAGACCGTGCCACCGGGAGGCAGCACCAGCTTCAGCTTCGACTTCACCGAAGTGAACGACGAGGGGCTGGACGGAAGCCTGATCAGTTGTTCAGTGGGCGGAGGCCAGGGCTTTACCGTGAATCCTTCGCCATCGCTGGCAACCGACATACCTGCGGGTGAGACCGTCACCATCGTGGTCGATTTCACCGACCCGACCGGCGCTGACTCCTGGTCCGATACCCTGACCTGCATGTTTGGCGACAGCGATGACGACGATACGGAAGTCAGCTGGCCGCTGACCGTCAACCTCGGTGGCGATGCGCGCATCACCGTGCTGAAGGATTTCACCGACGGCAACCCAGGTGATGTAACTGTCGAACTCGACTGCAACACCGGCCTGATCCTCGATCAGGACAAGGACATCAGCGAAGACGGCATCGGCGTGACCTTTGTGATTACCGATTACACTCCGGGCATACTTGACTGTAAGGTGACCGAGTTGCCGGTAGCGGGTTACAGCGCTGATTACGAGGCCAGCGGTGACAGCGACAGCAATGACATCGACGACCCGAGCGAAGATGCAGGATGCTACTTCACCGACATGGAAGGTGGCGTGGAAAACCTTTGCGTGATCACCAATTCACCTGATCCGGTGGATGTGGTCATCACCAAGGAGTGGTTGTATCCGGGCAGCTCCGACGCATCCATGGTTTCCGATCACTTTGAGGTAATACTGCTGTGCTCCAACGCCGAAATTGACTACGGTGACAAGTATTGCGGTGGTGCCACTTCTAACATTGAGGCGTCGCTGGGAGGTGTTTACAGCGTAGATTCCTGCAAGTGGCTGGAAGGCAGTGGCGACACGGTGTTTACGGAGTCGGTAACGCCTTACCAGTGGCCGGGCGGTATGTGCTGGGCGTTCGAGGTGGATGTGGACCAGGCGGTTGAAGTAGACAACGGCTGTGCCGCTGGCGTTGAAGTCAGCGCGGGTTCAGGAGCTTCCTGCACCATCACCAACACCGTGTTCTTCGAGGGAATCCCAACCCTCAGCCAGTACGGCATGTTGTTGATGGCCCTGCTGATGATGGGCGTAGGCTTCGTAGCAGTACGTCGAATCAGTTGATCCAGTCTGTATAATCACGGCAAGTCAAACCGGCGCCCTTGGGCGCCGGTTTTTTTGTGGAAGCGAGCCATGCTCGCGCAAGAAACATGGCTGGTCGGCAGCATGGCTGCCACCTGCCGTCAGAGGCAGGCTTTGCTGTAGGAACTCGCCATGCTTGCGAAAGAAGCATGACAAGTCGGCAGCTTGGCTGCCTCCTACATCACTCCAAGCCGCTGCGGAAAATGATTTCCGGGTCGTTGAAGTCCGGCTGAACAAAAGAGCCGTTGAATACGCCTAGGGGTTGATAGGCTTCAGCGGCGTAACCAGGGAATATCTGCCAGATCTGGTCGTTATGCAGGCGTTTCAGCAGGCACTCGCTCAGTACCGTGCGGAAATCGGTGGTGGTGTAAACATCGGCATTCTGGAACAGGAACTCCTGGTTCAGGCCCAGGAAATTGCCATAGAGTTTGCCTCCGTTTACACCACCACCCAGGGCGAACATGTTGTTCCCGGAGCCGTGATCGGTGCCGGCATCGGCATTGTCGAACACCCTTCGGCCGAATTCGCTGAATACGATCACCGTAGTGCGTTCAGCCCAGGTTTTGCCGGCCACGGGTGAGGGAACGTCGAGGTCGGTCATGAATGCCAGCAGGCTTTCCGACAGGTCTTTCACATTATTGAAGAAGCCACCGCCTGACAGGTTGCCCTGGTTGGCATGGGTGTCCCAGCCACCGATATCGGTTTCCGCCACCCGCAAACCCACATCCTCCTTGATCAGCGTGGCGAGTATTTTCATCTCTTCGCCAAAACTGGTCAGGCGGGTGGGGTCATCCGGCCGCGTGGGATAGGCGGCGCCATTGGCCGGACCATAGGCGTTCCAGTCGATGGCCTCGACGATGGATTGTGCCGTCAAGGCCTGGGTCCCCGCTACGTCGAGAGCCGTGCCGCTACTGGCATAAAGGTCCAGCAGTGCAGCCTCCTGCAGTTCTTCATAATCATTGCTGCCGGTATCAAAATCAAAATTGCCCGGGTAACGCAGCGTGACCGCGGATGGCTCGTTGAGCAGAGACAGCCGTATGGTGGATTCCGTCACCACGGCCGGCAGCACCAGGCTGGAGGGCAGGTTGGTGGCCGTTTGAAGGTGCCGAGTCAACCAGCCCGTGGTGGTAAAACGGTTCCCCGGTGTACCCAGCTCGATATAGCGTTCGGCTTCAAAGTGACTGCGGTTGGGCGTTGCCAGGCCTGTGGCCTGAACTATGGCCAGTTGTCCATCACTCCACAGGTCCAGCAGCGGAGCCGCCGCGGGATTCAGGCCCCAGCCATCGGCAGTGGGTTGCAACTGGGCGGAAGGTATCATCGTGCCCTTGGATCGCAGGGTTTCATAGCGCGCCCGGTCGGCGTGGCCATCCATGGGCGCCATGAAACTCAGGCCATCGATGCCGCCGCGCTGGAACACAAACACCAGGATGTTGTCGCTGTAGGCATCGGTTGCAAAGGCCATTTTTGACCCTATCGCCGCACTGCCGGCCGCGGCAGCGGAAACGCCCAGGAATTTCCGGCGGTTGAGGGTTGCCTTGTGTCTGTTGGAATTCGACGGTTTCATTGAGATTCCTCAGCGGCGCATGGCATCGGGGGACATCAGTACGAGGCCAACTACGGCGCGGTTGATCTTCTGGTAGGTACTGAAGTCGCCGACGTTGGAGTTGTTGGCAATCTCGGCAGAGGGGGAGCCGCCGATGCTGTCGATGATGAAGGTGACGATGCGGCCGGCTTGCGTGCTGTCCAGCGAATACCCCAGGCAACGATTCATCCAGAAAACCACCAGGTTTTCCGGTGTGCGGTCCGCGGGATTGGTGATGGCATCGTTGGCCTGTTGCGCCAGGTTGACGATGGTTGGCTGGCGCAAAAGGTAGGTGATCGCCCGCCACGACATGATAAGGGGGCCACTGCCTTGCCATTGGGGCTGCTCATCCGGATAGCCGGTTGGCGCGTCGTAGCCATACGGGTAGTGCCCGGTATCCACCAGCCGGTTCCAGATTGCGTTGCTGATGTTGTGATCGATGCGAATACTCAGGTTCACGTTGGCGGCGCGCATGGCCCGCACCACGGTTTCCACGGGACGGCGGAGTTTCTCTCCCCAGGTGGTCTGGAACTCGGCCGACAGGAGAATGTGGCGGTACACTTCCCTCAACTGGTCGGCGTCTTCGCGCCGGGCGTAAAACTCATCCGCGGTGCTGCTTACCAGTGATTCCGGCGGGTTGTCGCTTACCAGCCGAACACACAGCTTCCAGGCAATATACCTGGCCGTGCCGTAATGGCGCGCGAGGTAATCCAGCACGTCGGTTACATCGGCTTCTCCGTTGGTGGCGCTGATGGTGAGGTCCATGATGTTCAGGGGCGCCGTGGCCCAGGCGGAATAGTGCTTGTTGGCGCGGAACAGGAATTCGCCTGTGTCCGGTGAGCCATAGGAGGCATCGGAAACACCCCAGCCCGTCAAAGCCTTGGCGAATTCAAATACATCGATTTCGGTATAACCGGCACGCTGGCCCTTGCTGTTCACGCCGAGCGAGAGCGGGTCCACCGCACCAAAGTAGTTTTCAATCGCGCCCAGGGTGTGCAGTTCCAGCACCTCACGCGCGTAATTCTCGTTGGGGTTGGGCCAGGTGTTCAGCCGGTTGTCCAGGTAATACAGCATGCTGGCGGTTTTGGCATTGGCGTTCAGCAGGTCGCCGAAATTGCCAAACATATGCTGCCGGATCACGGCATCGTAATGCGGCATCATGCCATGGGCCGGGAAATCCCGGCCGACCACATTGAAGTGGTTGAACCAGAAATCCGCCAGCAATTCGCGCAACTGCCACTCGCTGTAGGTGGCCCGAAGCAGGTTCAGGCGTTCCATCTGCCACACCGGGCGCATGCGGGTGCTGTAGTCTCCGCTGCGCGCATGTGCGGTCCAGAGTTGCAGGGCGTCCTTGCTTAAGGTGTCAAACGCGGCCGCTTCAGCGGGAACTGCGCTGGCAGCCAGGTCCGCCAACCGGGCATCCACCTCGGTGTCGGTGACTCCCGGGTTCAGCTGGTTGTCCACCCAGGCGGCCAAGCGGCTGCTGTCATCCGGTCCCAGGGCATTGAATGCGTCAATATCTCCGGGGCGGGGGCCATATGCGGCCTTGTTCAGCACCAGGGCGGCAAGGGGGGGAGCGGGCGTGGCGCCGAGGGTCGTTTCCGGCGCGGGCCACAGCGGTGGGGTATTCCTGAACTTGTTGGGGCCTGCAGTTTTGGCGGAAACTGCAGCGGCAGGCAACAAACCGGTTACCCCTATCGCCAGACTGCCCCCGATCAAGCGGCGGCGCGTGCGTGCAATCGCATCCTGCTGTGTCATGGTTCCTCCCTGAACCTGTATCATTCACAGTTTTTTCGCGGCGAACAGATTATGAGGGTTCGAGTATAAGGGAAGTTTGGCAACTACTCATGCATTTCTGCGAAAATGACTTTCCCTGCAGCGGTTGAACTTCAAGTCTGCTGTTTCACCATCAAATGGACTGAGAAATGAACTACCAGACGCTTTCTTTCCTGGGCTGCCTGCTCGGCGCCCTGTTCGCACCGGCTGCCCTGGCAGACCAGGTGATTCTGACCCCCGACATGGACGCCACGCTGTATGAGGATGACAGCGGCGCATTGGCCAATGGCATCGGGGAAAACCTGTTTTTTGGCCGGGTAGGAGGGCCGGGTGGTGAAAAACTGCGGCGAGCCCTGATCCGTTTTGATCTGTCCGCAATCCCCTCGAACGCTCGAATCGACGCCGTGAGCCTGTCGCTGGAGATCAACAAGTCGCCCGGAACCGGTGCTGAAGGCGGGTTGGCCACTTTGCACCGGGTTACCAGCAGCTGGTCTGAAGGCCCCACCGATGCCGCCGGTAATGAAGGTACCGGCAGCCCGTCCGTCAATGGTGATGTGACCTGGCTGCATCGCGTTTATCCTTCCAGCAGCTGGGCGCAGCCGGGTGGTGATTTCCAGGCCGGCACGTCGGGCAGCGCGGGCTATGGCGTGGGCGAGGAATTCCTGGATTTCACCACCAGCGAAGGCCTGAAGCAGGATGTCACCTTCTGGGTGCGCAACCCGTCACAGAATTTTGGCTGGATGCTGCTTGGCAACGAAGGTGGACCGGCGCTCACAGCGCGGCGCATTTATGCCCGAGAATCGGTGGGGCAAAATGTGCCAACGCTGACCGTGGACTACACCGTGCCTTTGCCCACCGACTACCTCAGCCTGACGCCGGTGGCCACCAGTCTCAGCCGACCCGTGGCGGTGGTGAATGCCAATGACGGCTCGGGCCGCCTGTTCATTGTGGAACAGCAGGGCAGGATCAAGGTGTTTGACACCACGACCCAGACCGTTTCACCAACCGTCTACCTGGACATCAGCAGCCTGATCACGGGCGGAGGCTTGTTCAGCGAACAAGGCTTGCTGGGCCTTGCGTTCCACCCGGAGTTTGCCAGCAACCGGCAATTTTACGTGTATTACATTCGCGACCCTGGCGCCGGCCAGGATCGCAGCGTACTGGCCATGTACCAGCAGGACATCAATAATTCCGATATTGCCAATCCGTCGGCCACCGTGCTGATGGAGTTCGCCCAGGAGCAAGCCAACCACAACGGTGGCGACCTGCATTTCGGTGACGACGGTTTCCTGTACATCGCCAGCGGCGACGGTGGCGGCGGAGGTGACCCGTTTGGTAATGCCCAGAACCCCGATACCCTGAAAGGGAAAATCCTGCGCATCGATGTGGACGGCACGCCGCCGCCCGGCGGAGAACTGTGCGGAAACCCGCAACTGTACGGGATCCCACCCGGCAATGCCTTTCCGGGTTCTGACGACGGCTGCGATGAAATCCTGCACCTGGGTTTGCGCAATCCCTGGAAGTTCAGCTTCGATGCGAAAACGGGAGAGATGTATATCGGCGACGTGGGCCAGGGCGACTGGGAAGAAGTGGATCGGGTGCCGGTTGGCGCGAGTGGCCTGAATTTCGGGTGGCCTTGCTTTGAGGGTACGCATGTATACGACAATGGGGCCAGCTGTCCCGGTCCCGTTTCGCCCATCGTGGAATATTCCAGTGCCAGCGGTGGCAACTGTTCGATTACCGGTGGCTATGTCTATCGTGGCGGCAATACCGCATTGCAGGGCTATTATGTGTATGCCGATTACTGTTCAGATCGCGTCTGGATGGTGCGCAGCCAGAACGGTGGCTGGGCTCCGATGGAATGGACTTCCGCGGCGGCGATACTCAACAGTCCCACGGCATTCGGCCAGGATGAACAATGTGAACTGTACGTGGCGGAAGTGGGCGATGGCGGCGCCGGAGAAGGTACACTGTACCGGTTCGACAGCAGCGAGGTGTTGCTGAACAGCGGTTTTGAATCCTTGCGCTGTCAATAGAGGAACTGCCGGCTTCATGAAATCAGGGGGAACACATCGCTGCTTGCTGGCGCTGGTTGCGCTGGCCTGGACATTGGTTGGCGCCTGCGCTGTGGCGCAGGCTGCCGTACCGGACCGTGTGGTCAGCACGCTACGAGCCAAGGCGCTGAACCAGGGGGAAGTGCGCCTGATTGTGAAGATCCAGGCGCCCGGCAAGCGCTTCGCGGAATTGCCGGCTGCGTCGCGGCAGACCCGCATACAGCAGATTGCCGATCTGCAAAACCAGTTCTTCGCCCGCGTACGTCAACCGGGATTGCGCGAGATCACGCGTTTTCGCACGATACCCTTCATGGTTTTCAGCGCGGATGCCAACGCAGTGGACCGGTTGGCGGCATTGCCCGAAGTGATCAGCCTGAAGGAGGATGTACCAGAACCACCCGCACTGGCCAGCAGTGTCCCGGTGATCGGTGCACCCAACGCGTGGACGGCCGGGTATGATGGCGATGGCCAGGTCATTGCGGTGCTGGATACCGGCGTGTCCACGTCCCATCCGTATTTTCCGGCACCCAAGTTGGTGGCGGAAGCGTGTTTTTCCACTACCGGTCCTGCTTCCGGAAACCGCTTTGCAACCTCCCTGTGCCCGGGACAGGCCAGCAGTTCAACGGCACCCGGTTCAGGGCAGAACTGCTCCATCAACAACGTTTCGCCGAGCTGTTCTCACGGCACGCATGTGGCCGGTATCGCGGTGGGCAACAATGGCACTGGCCCGAATATTGGTGTTGCCAAAGGCGGTGGCTTGATTGCCATCCAGGTGTTTTCCTGCATTTCCTTTCAGGAAGATTGCGAAGTCCTGCCGGACGTCGGCGCTTTCATCTCGGACCAGGTTGCGGCTTTGGAGCATGTGCTTGATCTCAGCGACAGCATCGACATTGCGGCGGTCAATATCAGCATCGGCAGCAGTGCAACGTATTCGAACCAGGCCAGCTGTGATGAGGACAACGAAGAACGCAAAGAGGTCATCGATAACCTGCGGGCGGCAGGCATCGCCACCATCATTGCCGCGGGTAACAGCAGCAACCGCAACGGGTTGTCACAACCCGGCTGCATCTCAAGCGCCATCAGTGTGGGCAATACCGAGGACGACGATGATGTTTCGAGCACTTCCAATGTGGCGCCCTTTCTGGATTTGCTGGCGCCGGGGACGCTGATCGATTCCGCCTATCCCGGTGGTTCGGAAGCGTCCAATACCGGTACTTCCATGGCAGCCCCCCATGTAGCGGGCGCGTGGGCGGTGCTGCGCCAGGCGGTTCCCGCTGCCACCGTCGACGAAATTCTCGAAGCCCTGCGGATCACCGGCACTTCGGTGGACGACCAGCGCAGCGGCGGCAGCGTGGATGACATGCGCCGCATCAACCTGGACCTGGCGCTGGACTGGCTGCAAACCCCGCAACCGGAAATATCCACCACGCCTGTAGCGGGCAGTGCCATGAACCTCGGCAGTGTGATGGTGGGGGCCCAGGGAACGCCGGCCAACCTGGTGGTGAACAATACCGGCGAAGGAGACCTCAGCCTTTCCTGCGGGCTGAGTGGCGCCAATGCGGGGCAATTCTCGGTGCTGCAATGCCCGGATCCGGTTGCGCCCGCCGGCAGCGGCAACGTGCAATTGCGCTGCGACCCATCCCAGATCGGGGCGCTCAGCGCAACGCTGACACTGACCAACAATGACTTTGACGAACCGACACTGCAATTCAGCCTGCAATGCACCGGGCAGGGTGTGGAAATCGCCACGACGCCAGTGGCCGGCACCACGTTGGATTTTGGTGGGGTGCAATACAACACGCAAAGCGGATTGATGCAGGTGCAGGTGAACAACACCGGCAACCTGCCGCTGAGCCTGGGTTGCGCGTTGAATGGCGGTGATTTCGGCAGATTCGCCATCAGCAATTGCCCGGCCAGTGTGGCTGCCGCCAGCCAGGTTCAGGTCAGCCTGTATTGTGCTCCCGTCGCAGCCGGCAATCTGGCTTCCACTTTGCAGCTCAGCAGCAACGATGCGGATGAAGGCCTGCTGGCGTTTCCCCTCAGTTGCATCGGCCTGGCGCCGGAAATCGATTCCGACCCGGCAGCCGGCAGTGAACTGGTCTTCGGCGCGGTTGAAGTCGGGCTGCAAAGTGATGCACAGCTCATCAGTCTGGCCAATACCGGCAACGGCACCATGACCGTCGGATGCGCGCTGGCGGGAGCCAATCCGGGCAGTTTCACCGTGATTGAGTGCCCCTCCGCAATTCCCGCCGGAGGCAGTGACGACCTGTCAATTGCCTGCAGCCCGCAGGCGACGGGATCCCTGCAGGCAGAGCTTCAGGTCAGCAGCAATGACATCGATGAGCCAGCCCTGAACTTTACGTTGGCGTGTGAAGGACTGCCGCCGGAGAACGTGTTCACCGACAGCTTTGAAACAACCGCTGACTGATCAATGAAGCCAGGGCACGATTCAGGTCAGGGACTGTCCTCGAAACCATCCGCGAATATCGCACCGACGTCAAACAGAACCGCGCTGTCTATGATCAGCAGGTTGCCGACATCGTTGAGCACGGAACCGTCGCCCTGCATCTCGTTGATGATCAGGTCGGTGATGCCATCTCCATTCACATCGCCCTCAGCGCCGCTGTAGCAGAGCACATCGCCAGCAAACCCCATGCCATTACCTTCGGCGCCGTAGATTTCAAAAATGTCGACACCGCTGGATGGAAAGGTGGCCGGGTTCAGGCTGGACACCACCGGGAACATGCCGGTTCGACCCAGAACGATATGCAGCGTGCCTGCGCCCGCGCGTCCCAGCGGCGAGGCCTTGGGCGAGGAAAATGCCAGGTCGGCGATGCCATCGCCATTGAAATCCCCGTGCATCGCCGTATCGGCGGCAATGGCCTGGGAACTGGGTCCCACGAAGGTGGCCATGGTGAACCCGACAGGTGGCGTGTCCAGGTCAAAGCTCAGGCCTTTCAGGTTGGCAACATTGTAAATGACGTGCCCTGTTCCGGAATTACTGCCGTTGTTGTAGGGCCCCCAACCATCTGAAACAAGGTCGCCTACGAACAGGTCAGGCTCCCCGTCATTGTCATAATCCAGCCCTCCCAGCAGCTCCTCGCCGAAAGAACCATTGGCAGCGGCACCGTCAATCGTGGTGAAGCTGCCCGGACCGTCGTTGATACGGAAGTCGGGTGCCGGAATCCAGTTGCCGGTGAAATTGTCGTCCCAGGCAATGTACAACGTGCCATCTGTCGTGCCGCCTATGCCATGCGAGAACGTGCTGCCGTTGGGCTGCAGGCTTGCTCCCGCCCGATTGAGTGTAGCCGCGGCGAGGACCTCCGCCTGGCCGTTGCCATCCAGGTCGGCCACCTGCACGGTTCCGCCCAGGTGGTAGTGCGCGCTGTTGGCGAGCGTCCGGATGCGTGCCAGGTTGCCGGCCTCGATGCTGCCGAAACTCGCCAGGTCGATGGTTTTGCTGGTGGCCAGGTGAGCGCCGCCGCGGATCACGTAAACCGCGCCCGAATGCACATTGGGGCCATCCGCTTCCTGGTCGGCGGCGACGACAATGTCGTTGATGCCATCGCCCGTGACATCGCCGGTGCGGGCCCAGATGCACAGTCGCGCGCCGTTGGTGGCGCCATGTATGTTCACCACGGGGAGTGCCGGAGGTGGCGTGCGCAGGTCCAGCGTGGTGCCATTCGTCGCCAGCGTCCGCAATGCGGCACCGCCGGGCAGCAGCGTGAGCGCCCCGGCGCCGGTACGCGTGCCGCCGGGGGAATAATTCTGCCGGCAGATGATCAGGTCGCCCAGGCCGTCGCCGGTGACATCGTCCATCCAGATCTCGCTGCCCGCGTTTTCCTTCACCTGGTCACCGATGATGCTGAGGATGTTGGTGGGCGCCAGTTCGGTGTCCAGCTGGCCGCTGATCTGGCTGTCACCAAATACCAGCCATACCTGGCCGGCATCGGAGCGGCCGAAAAATATCCCGGCGCGTTGCGCGGCAAAGGCGTAATCAGCGTGGCCGTCGCCATCGACGTCATGGCCTCCCGCAACCGGCACGCCTGCAGCGCCATCGCCGGAAGAACCCAGCACGCGCCGGTATACGCTATCACCGGGACCAACACTGGCCAGGTCCAGAGTGCCAACAGGCTGGGCCTGCAAATCTTCGGCAACCAGGAATACGAACAGAAGGTATAGCCAGAATCCTTTCTTCATGCCGAAAGTGTACTCGAAATGTCGGCCGGCACCAGCGAGTGGCTACCACCGCTGGAATCCGCGGCGCCGTGCCAGGCCCGGGTATTGGCCACGGCGTGCCGGGTTTACCGTCCGTTGACGGGCGTCGGCACGCGTCCGGGCGTCCAGGGCACTCCGGCTTCTTCCAGTTTCAGGCGTAATGCGGGCAACTCCTGGCGGGAAATTTCCGTCAGCCTTTGGCTTACCGGGGCAAACTCATCCCGCGCAATGGCCACGGACTGAAGATGTGTTGAAGTGGGTCCGTAGGTGGAGCGGAAGGTACCGAGTCTGGCCACTTCCAGCCGGCGGTTGATCGAAACCCGCTCCGGATGGTTGTACAGGCTGCGCCGCGCATTGCCGGCGAGGGTTTCCTGCAGGTCCA
>CAYYCX010000057.1:0-25782 GCA_964470455.1 uncultured Wenzhouxiangellaceae bacterium | reverse complement strand
GTATCCAGGCGCGCCTTCCCGGAGAAAGGATCGAGCACCAGCGAAGGCAGGTTGATCGAACCGAGGTTGCAGGCGCCGTGAGGTGGCAAGGGCACTTCGCCACAGGGGTTGGTGGCGCTGATGGTTTCGCAGTAACGCAGGTTGTTTTCGCGGTTGATGCGGTCGATGAACAGCAGGCCCGGCTCTCCGGAACGGTGGGCAGCCTCGGCAATCTGCCGCCAGAGATGGCGCGCATCGATCTCCCGCAGAACGGCTGCCCCACGATCCCCGCCGCTGTTCGCGGCAGGAAAGCGCAGCCGCCAGCCGGAGCCGGTTTCAACCGCGTGCATGAAGGCATCCGTGACCAGCACCGAAAGATTGAAGTGGCTGAGAACACCCGCTTGAAGCTTGGCCGCCACAAAGGCTTCGATGTCCGGGTGATCGCAACGCAGGGTGGCCATCATCGCGCCGCGGCGGGAATGGGTGGACAGCAAGGTTTCGCTCAGTGTATTCCAGACGTTCAGGAAGGAAACTGGCCCGGAAGCACTGGTCCCGGCCCGCCCGGCCCTGCTGCCGGCGGGGCGAAGCGGCGAGAAATCGCAGCCTACGCCGCCTCCATGCTGCAGGGTTACCGCCGTTTCCCGCAATGCCGCCAGGATGCCTTCGATGGAATCGTGCAACTCACCGGCAACAAAGCAGTTATACAGCGTTACCTGGCGCCCCGTTCCTGCTCCCGCCAGGATGCGTCCGCCGGGCAGGAAGTGCAGGCCCGCCATCGCTTCGAAGAATTTCGACTGCCACTGCGCCAGGTCCGGCTCCACCGCGGCCACGGCAAGCGCGACACGGTGCCAGGTGTCGTCGATGCAATCTTCGCCAGGCTGGCCTGCGGGCGTGTGCCGATATTTCTCCTCCCAGATGATTTGGCTGATGGCGCTCAATTGGTTCAGGCCAACCGGTTGACTGGCTAGAGGCCGAAAGGAAACGTCTCGGGCATGCCGGTACCGGCCTCAGGGCCCAGCGCATCCACCGCCGAAGTGCGGTCGAACCAGATGTACTCGTCAAACTGGTGTGGCAAACAGGCCTGGAAGTAATGGCTGGCCAGTTCGGTTTCCGGCCGGTAAATCACGCCGATGGCGCGCTCCAGACGTGGCGGTATCAGGCCTTTTACATGCCTTTGCGCGCGGTCACGCAGAGGCAGCAGAAAATGATCCAGGCCGGAGTCGTGGCAAACCCGCTCGTAACTGTCGGCATGCGAAGGCCGGACCTGCTTGATCTCCATCGGTGCACCCCAGTCGGAGGCCGCGGCCACCGTGCCTTCATGCGTTCCAAATCCGATGAGATAAGCCTCATTGCCAAAGGCCTGCCGGCACAGCTGGCCGACATTGAATTCACCACGCGCGCCCATTTCCGTGGCCGATGCGTCGCCCAGGTGGGAATTGTGCGCCCACACGACACAACGGCTCTCGTTGCCATGAAAATCCAGCAGGGCTTTGAGGGTTTCGAACATGTGCGTGTCACGCAAATTCCAGGACTTGACGGAGCCCTGGTACATCACCCGGTAATACTGCTCCGCATTGCGCACCAGGCGGGCATTGGATACGGCATCCAGGTAGCGCCGGTCATCCGAAGTTGCGTATTCCAGGCGCTTGTTGAGCATGGCATCTAGCATGGCAACCACTTCCTTCTCGCAGTTTTCAAGCTGGCCATGGATCGTCATTGCGCCGTAGGACGCCGGATCCTTCTGCCACGGCGACAGGCAACCGTATCGGTTCCGGGCGATGGCCGCAGCTTCCGCATCGACGTCATCGAGGAAGCGGATCACCGAATTGATCGAGGCATACAGGCTGTACAGATCGAGGCCGTAGAAACCAACCGCATCGTCGGGCGATGGAAAGCGCAGGTTGTAATCACGCAGCCACTTGGCCAGCTCCAGTACCTGCCGGTTGGCCCACATCCAGGTGGGAAAACGGCTGAACGTGGTTTCCTCGGTGGGTTCCAGCCGCGTACCCCGCACAAAGTGATCGATCTGCGCCGCATCGGGCCAGTCCGCCTCCACGGCAATGAAGCGGAATCCCTTTTGCTGGATCAGCTCGCGCGTGATGCGGGCGCGCATGTCATAGAATTCCGCCGTGCCGTGCGTGGCCTCGCCCAGCAACACCACGCGGGCATTGCCGATTCTATCCATCAATCCCGCCAGGTTGGCGCTCTCGATGTCGGGAAAATGCGTGGCGGCCCGTTCGACCTGTTCGGCCAGAGGCTCAGGACGATGGAGCCGCTCACGCCTGCGTTCCGGTGAAATTGCATCCTCGGCCTGGCGCCAGCCCTCGGCGCCGATCAGGGGTACGAAACGTACGGCACCGAGTTCCTCGATCTCGACTTCCTGTTCGCTGACGCACGTGACCCTCAGCAGCTTCTGTTCACTCAGCGAAGGACCGGCAGGAACCACCATGCGCCCACCGATGGCGAGTTGCTCAACCAGCGAACGCGGGGCTTCCGGCCCGCCGGCGGTGACGACGATGGCATCATAGGGTGCGTGCTCCGGCCAGCCTAGGGTTCCGTCACCCACCATCACGTGGACGTTGTCGTAGCCCAGCTTTTCCAGGCGATCCGAGGCCTGGTGGGCCAGGCTGCGGTGGCGCTCGATGGTGTAGACGCTTTTTGCGCCCCGGGACAGCACCGCCGCGGCGTAACCCGACCCGGTGCCGATTTCCAGCACCGTATCAGTGGCCTTGAGGTGTAGCGCCTCGGTCATCAGGGCAACGATATAGGGTTGCGATATCGTCTGGCCTTCTTCGATGGGCAGCGGCGTATCGTCGTAGGCAAACTCGGCGAGGTCCAGGCCGACAAAAGTCTCGCGGGGCACCTCGCGCATGGCCTTCAGCACCCTGGCATCACTGATTCCCCGCCGTTTCAACCAATCGACGAAGGCCTCGCGGTCGTAGTGAAACGTTCGCTTTCCAACTTTTTCCATGCCGCACCTGTCATCGGAGTGAACACGGCCACACGGGAAAAAGTATAGACCACAGCAGGCCCCAGAAGGCTTCCGGGACTATCGCACGGGGCGATTTCCGTAACTTTGTTGATCCCGGTCAACTCTGCCGACGGAATTCATTGCTGTTGGTCTCATGCACCTCTCGACACAGTTATTCAACCACAATGATCGTCTCATGGCAGGCAGGCTCCATACAGAACCAGGCAAGCATCAATTTGCTCAGCTTTACTCAAAAGCTCAATGCTCGGCTTGCAGGTTTATGTCCTTTTCCGCCAGTGCGCCGGGACTGATCGTGATTTCAAACTCACCCTTTCGTCCCTTGTGCGCGCCAAGCGTGGCATATTTGACGGTATAGGTTCCAGGAATGAGTACGAATTTACGTGGGTTGGTTCCGGGTCGCGCGTAAGTGCGTGAACCAGCGACATTTTTTCCGGTTTCCATGTCGTGGAAGTTTACGGTGGCATCAACCAGGTCTTCACCCGAGCGTACTCCGATCATTGCAACCCCACTCTCAAAGGGGTGAACCACTTCCGTCACTTCTCCGGCCTTGACCTCAATACCCGGAACTTCAAAAGTCGTTGACGCCCCCTCCACTGCCAGCACCTGCACCCGGGCTGAATAGCCGCCCGGTGGCACCTGCATATCGGTGGCACGTCTGTAGGTTCGAGCCTGCGAAACCACTTCACCATCTGCCAGCAGCTTGACCATGGAATCCCAGCCCTCGCCGTTATTGAGCACATTGAACCTGACGGTCCCGGCATCAAAATTGAGAACGTGTTCGCTCAGCGCCTCATCGCTGACTTCAACGCCTTTCAACCATTGCGACTCGAGATCGGTGCCCTCAAGCGCGCTGATTTTCAGGTCATAGCTACCCGGCGGCAGGTAAAACAACGCACCCTTGTGGTAGCTGCGGGCCAATTTAACCGCTTTTTTTCCGCCGGGCGCAAACGCCTCGATATAAACATCCAGAGGCTTGCCGTTCTTGGTGGCGCTCACGCTGATATTCACAGCCGCATCCACAGTCTGCGCAGTGGCTTCATACAAACCTTCAGCCAGCTCCTCAGCGGAAGAGGCATCGAAATAGTCTCCACCACCTGCTTGGGCCGCGCATTCCAATGGTTCTGTTTCATTGGCCTTGAGCCCGAATCCCACGATATGCATGACAAATTCCACACCGCTTGCCCGCGCGGCTTTCACGACTTCACACAAGTTGCCACCGCAGGACTCAACACCATCGGTCAGCAGGATGATGGTGGCCTTCTGTTGATCCTTCCTGAGTTGCTCGATCACCTGCGTGGCGGACCAGGCAAGCGGCGTTTTTCCCAATGGCCTGATCGAGGTCAAAGCTGGGGACACCTGGTCCTTTTCGGCATTCACCAGCAGGGTTTGCACGTCCTCGCAATCTCCCTCATTGCGGTGACCATAAGCCACCAAGCCCACGCGCTGCGACTCCGCAAGGCCGGCAACCGTTTCCGTCATTACCTCACGGGCGATCTCAACTTTTGCCTGGCCGTTAATCTGCCCCCACATCGAGCCGCTGGAGTCGTAAATAAACACAATGGGCGACAACTCGCCTGCTTCCTGTGCCAGGGCATCGGCTGCCAGGAACTGGAAGAAGATCGCAACAGGCAGAATCGCAGTAATCAAACGTGACATGGTAGCCCCCTGTTTAATCGATAAACATTCTGGGTCGAATCATACATCAACAAGGCTACACGACCAGCGACACCATGTTCAGTCGATGCTGCGAGGTTGTGCGCATACCCAAGGCGGGATGCCAAATACAGGTGTGCAGCGGACTTTACAGCGGCCAGAAATACAGCAAGGCCGGTACGCCGGCGACCACAACAATCAGCTCCATGGGCAGGCCCAGCGGCCAGTAGTCACCGAACCGGAAACCTCCGGGCCCGAGGATCAGGGTGTTGTTCTGGTGGCCGATGGGCGTCAGGAAGGCGCAGGAAGCGCCGATTGCGACCGCCATCAGGAAAGCATCAGGATTGGCATCCAGCGCCGCGGCAGTGCTGATGGCAATCGGACACATTACGGCGGCAGTAGCGGCATTGTTCATGAAGTCCGACAGGGTCATCGTAACCACCAGGATCAGCGCAAGCGCGATTACCGGGCGGTCCTGCGCCACGGATTCCAGCATGCCTCGAGCCAGCAGGTCGGCGGCCCCGGTTTGGTCCATGGCAACGGCCAGCGGGATCAGGCAGGCCAGCAATACGATGACGGGCCAGTCTATGGCCTCATACATCTTTCTCAGTGGAATGATTTTCAGCAGCATGAAAGCAACCACGCCGGCAGCAAAGGCGATGGCAGCCGGCACCAGGCCGAATGCTGCACCACCGATGGCCGTGGCCATCAACAGGGTGGCAATTGTAGCTTTGCGGCGATCCGGAATACTGATGGAACGGGCCGCCAGCGGCACGCAACCCGACTCGGAGGCAAACCCTGCGAGCGCCTCAGGGCTGCCCTGCAGCAGAATGACATCACCCGGGCGTATCTCGGTGGAACGCAGACGTTTGATGCTTCGCCGGCCATGTCGGGAGATGGCCAGCATGGTCAGCCCGAAGCGTTCCCGCAACTGCACCGAGCGCGACGACCGCCCGATCAGTGGTGAACGTGGTTGCACCACCAGTTCCTGCAGCACGATATCGCCACCCTCCGACGACTTTTTGCCTTCGCCGTCCTTCGCGCCAGCATCACCATGGCTGTGCTTGCTGGATTCTCCCTTGTACGGTTCACCGTCCCGAGCGCCATTGCCTCCATCGCTCGAACTGAGTGTGTCCTGCCTGGCTTTATCAGCCTTTGAACCTTCTTCCTCGCCCTCGGGCCGGCCTGGCTCCAGCCCCAGGCTGGAGTAAAGCGTTGACAACGATTCGGGCTCGGCCTCTATCACCAGGATATCGCCAGCGCGCACCACGCCATGCATGTGCGGCACCGCCACGTGGAACCGGTTTCGTACCATGCCAACAATCTGTGCGTCGGATTCCTGCAGGACTTCCTCAACTTCCCGGAAGGTTTTGCCCACCGCTTTGCCGTTGTCCCGCACACGCGCTTCGGTCAGGTAAGTGCCGGTATCAAAACTGCCCACTCCGCCCTGCTTGCGGGCCGGCACGATGCGCCAACCCAGCAGCGCCACGAAAACAAGCCCGGTGAATGTAACGATCAGACCCACGGGACTGAAATCAAACATGCCAAAACTTTGCAGCCCGGCCTGTTCGCGGAATCCTGAAACAATCAGGTTGGGCGGCGTGCCGATCAGCGTGGTCATGCCGCCGAGGATGGTGCCAAAGGACAAGGGCATCAGGACTTTTCCCGGCGGCAGTCCCAGCCGCCCCGCCAGCTGCACGGCGAGGGGCAACAGCAAGGCCATGGCACCCACGTTGTTCATGAAAGCAGACAGCAGGGCGCCCAGGCCCGTCAGCGCGGCGACCGTGAGGGTTGGCCCACTGTTCTTGGGTACCAGCCGGGTGGCCAGCGCATCCACCGCGCCGGTGGACTGCAGCCCCGAACTGAGCACCAGCACGCAAGCCACGGTGATCACCGCCGGATGCCCGAAACCGGCGAAGGCAGCTTCAGCTGGCACCAGGCCGAGCAGGACGCCGCCCAATAAAGCAGACAGCGCGATGATGTCATGGCGCCATCGTCCAAAGACGAACAGCGCGATGGTAATGGCCAGCAGACCCAGTATGAGGATTTGGCCGGTGCTCACAGTCTGTAGTGATGTTTGAGTTTTGCCATCTGCTCAGGATACCGGAAGTACCCCGTGCAGTAAGGGTATCTGGATGCGAACGCAATCCACCCCCGGTATGACCCGGGGGCGTGTCCATGGAACCAGCGCTGTCTTTACTCGAACTTCACGGTGAAGCCGGCGTAGAAGGATCGCCCCATACCGGGAACTCCGGTACCCCAGGGCACGGCATTCAGCATCATGGTGGTGCCCTGGCCCAGGTAGGCACCGCCGGAAGGCAGTGTGTAGAACCGGTCAAACATGTTCTCGATTCCGGCATCCACGCGGAAGCGCTTCCACTCGTGGCCCATCCGCAGGTTGAACAAGCCGTATCCGGAAGTCGCGATTTCATTCCGTACCTGCGACAGTTCATCCTTGGCGTCGACAACCACCCATTCCAGCGAGCTGTCCCAGCCGCCGAGCTTGTGGCCAAGCGTGAACCGGCCGTTGAGGGGCATGATGTTGTACAGCACGTCACCGGTATCGCGATTCTCGCCGTCCGTCCAGGCAACCACCGAGCTCAACTTCCATTTACCGGACCGATTTTCCATCAGCTGGATTTCAGCGGAAAAGTCGATGCCGAAAATTCGGGCCGCCTGGTTGGCGTAGCGCAGTACGTTGTACTGGTTTAGAGCCCATCCAGGCAGGGCGACGGCGTCGATGTAGTCATGCACTCGAGTGTAATAGGGCGTGACGCGCAGTTCCCAGGCTCGGTCCGCAGCGTGCCTGTCAAACGTGAGCGAAGCCGTGTAAGCCACTTCCGGCCGCAGGTCGATATCACCCACATAACCGTTGCCATCGCCCACCAGGTTATTCATGGCGGCCGGCATGGCCCAGGTGGACCAGGTATAGCGTTCATACAGGTTGGGCGACCTCACCTTTCGGGCCACCCCGAATTCCAGCCCGGCCGTGTCGCTGAACGTGTAACGTGCAAGCGCAGTGAGGTCCAGGTTGTCGTCAGTCTGGCGTCTTTCCCGGGCATTGAAGGCCAGGGCTTCCGGAATCTGGTTGCCAGGCGCCGGCATCACTGTCGCGTAGCCGGCTACATCACCAGCGTCAGAAATCACCCGTTCATAGCGGGCGCCCAACTGGGCTAGCCAGCGCGGGTTGAGAACCGACTCCCATTCGGCATACGCAGCATGACGGTCACGGCGGCCATCATTGATGTTATGGAATGTTCCAGGCCACATTCCACTGCCGGAGGGTGGCCAGTAATCATCCAGGCGGTAACGGCGGTACTCCGCACCCAGCCGCAACAGGCCTTCGTTGGCCAGGTCAATCTCAGTCTTCAGGTCGGCGCCGGCGGTGTCACCTTCACTGTACATCGGCATGCCGGCGGCACAGGTCAGGAATCCCGGTGGCGCGCAGGGCGTACCAACTTCAGCCGCAAACGGTGGTGCGGAAAGCGAGCCATACCAGAAGCGCTTGTCAGGGCCGAAATCCATGTAGTGGTCAACCGTTTCATAATATGCGCCGGCTTCCCATCGGCCCCAGTCTGCCACCGATTTCCAGTCCGCCCCGACGCGCACCTGTTGGTTGTCGAGCAGGTCCATGCGCTGGTTCGGATAAAGCTGCTGCGGCATGTCCTGGTAGCCGAGCCGCAATTCCAGCACGCCCCCGCTATTATTCCACGCAAATGCCAGCGTGTGATTTTCTGTTTCCCAGGCTGTGGACCCCACTTCGTCCCGCGGCAAGGTGTGGCCCGGACGGCCGGTGGCATCGTAATTCTTGAATTCTGCACCAGCCGTGTAATTGTCCGCCTGGCTCCAGGCTCCGCTGTAGCGCAAGCTCATGGTTTCGGAAGCCAGCGAAGCACCGGCGTTCACGCCAAAGGCCTGGTTGTTGCTGCGGTAGTACGAAGCAACCTCCCCGCTGAGCAGTTGGCCCTGCTCCCCGGTGGCGAAAACCGGATCTTCGGTCTCGGCGATGATCGTGCCACCAATGCTGTCGCCACCCTCGCTCACCGGGGAAATACCGGCGTAAACGCGCAGGCTGCCGACATTGGCCGGATCCAGGTATGAGAGTGGTGGGTTCATATGGTTGGGGCATGCCGCCACCAGGTCCATGCCATCCAGCTTGATGCGCAGGCGATCGTCCGCAAGGCCGTGAATGGACGGCAGGCTGGAAACACCACCGGCGCCATTCATGCTTACGCCGGGAATACCCAGCAGCAGGCTGGCCGTGTCACTGGTGGCGCCTGATTGCCGGCGAACCGACGCAAGGTCCACCTCGGAATAGCCCGGAAACGACTCCGCTATCGCTTCACCTTCAACCTGGATAGGCTCCAGCTCGGTGACATCTTCCGCCCGCGTCACTGCCGGACCAGCCAGCAGGGGAAGCAGCAACCAGGCGTGACGCAATCGCCGGGAGCCGCGCATGAATTCTGTGATCGACATGATTATCAATTTCCTGAGAGTCAACTTGCTTTGCAGGCTCAAACACGCGGCGACAGCGCCAGCCGGCTTGCGGACATCTGTCCACAGCCATTGGCCTGCTTACGCGGCTTGGAGCGCGCTATTGAAAAGGAGCTTCAGGAAAAGGACGGCGGAGCGCGGGTGAGGTAATCAGAAAACTCCACCGTGGGGTAAAGCCGGTCTTTGACCGGAACGAATCGCACAAAGGAATCGGGTGCCTGCGTCACAATTGACGGCGGCATCAATATCTGTACCGAACCCGCCATCTTGAACAGCGTCAGGGCCGGGCAATGCTCCGTGTCATCCGGAGTTTCAGGAGCGGTAGCCGCGAGGTCCAGCGCCGGGCCACTCGAAGCATGATGCTCATGCCCGGCGCCGGCGTGATGGTCATGGGATGTTTGCCCGGCGGTTTTTGGCAGGCCGGATTGAGCACCATGCGTGGCATGGTCATGGTCCGTCTCAAGTGCTGCCAGGGCCGCCAGCTTTTTCGAGCCCATCAAAGTGCACTGTTCAACCACCAGCTGGCCATGGGCATCGTGACCGACCATGGGTGTGACCAGGTAGGCCAGGAATGGCTGGAACATGAAGCCCAGGGTCAGCAGCCATGCAACCGCCAGGCGCCGGCTTCGTTTGGCCGGCGAGCGGATCACTGCTGAAAACGGGCTAGAAACGCGAACCACTGAGGCTCCAGGTTGTCATTCCGGCCCGGAATCCGGGCTCGACACAGGTGCCATTATCCTGCCACCCAGGAATTGCGGCAACCACTACCGTGCCAGCCATCAGGCACCCGGCGAACGCTGGCTCCCCGTCAGTACCTGAAGCCGATCATGTTCCACTCATGGAAGATGAACAGCAGGAATACGCAGGCAAAGGCAAACAGGGTGTAGTGCAGGCGGCGGAACCAGCCCCACTTCGAACGCGTCCAGGCTCGCGGCAACAACAACACCATGCCCAGAGTCAGCAGCACCAGCAACAGGATCAGCCACAAGGCCAGGCGCAAGGAACCTGGCGGCCAGTTGAACAGCAGTCCGGCCGGATGGGAGGCAACGGCGGCCGTCATGACCGCGATGCACACAACGACCACGAAAATATCAATTGCCGCCAGCGTTGCCAGGCGGCCTGGCCAGACCACGTCATTTGCACTTCGCGGCTGTTTCGCGCCCGAACGCCGCCAGGCGCCGAGCATGATAGTGATCGACAGCAGCAGCGCCAGGCCGACGGCGAAGAAGAATGTTGATGGCGACTGCCAGAACGTGACCCGTTCGAGATCGCTCAGCGGCAGCGTGGCCCGAACCGCCTCACCCTGCGCGTTATCGTAGAAATACAGGTAGCGCGTATCGCCATAACCACTGAGCTCCTGGCTGGTGTTCTCAAACTTACCGGGTTCAACCTCCACCCACTTGATGGTCCGGCCGATGATGCGCTGGATGAGATATCCCTCCTCATCCACCGAGAATGTGCTGGCGCTCTGCAGCGCTGTAAGCTTCTCCAGCGTGGTGTACGCGCGCCGCGTCATCATGAACTGGCCGGTGTACTTCTGGCCGCGCTGCACAAAATCAGCCGGAGGACTGGGCGGTGAGTGCTCCACCCTCGGGGGGAAATATCGCTTGAAGATCAGCTTCGGCAGCTGGCCTGACAACTCGCCGCCACCGTCGGAGGAATTCGTGGATAGAAAAATACCCAGCTGCAATTCAGGGTACAGCGTCATATCGGAAAAGAAGGTGGTGGTGCCGCCGTTGTGCCAGCGCCACTGGTACCCATCCACCACGTCGTCACCCATGGCGTGGGCCATGTCCACCACGCCGGGACGGTCGTTGTACAGCCGCTGGCGCATCCGCGCGGAAGTTTCCGCGCTCACCAGCCGGCCGCCTTCGTACCGGTCATCATCCAGCCGGGCCATCATGTAATACGCCATGTCGAGCGCGGTGGAAGAGATGGACCCCGATGGCCCTACAGCGCCCACCAGGTCGAATGGTTGCGCTTTGGGCTGGCCATCCGTGCCCTTGATGTAACCGGTGGCCAGCAAAGGTTCGAGTTCCGGTGCGATCGAGGCCGGGTTACCGGCACCGAGGGGTTCGCGCACCGTGGAATGGTTCATGCCCAACGGCCGGAAAATGTGTTCCTCGATGTAGTCGGCGTAATCCTGCCCGGACACCACCTGCACGATGTACCCGGCCAGCGCGATACCGTAGTTGGTGTAGGTGCTGGTCGAACCCACCGGCCGCACCCGCGCCGGCATGTGGTTTTTGAGAAAGTCTTCCAGTGACTCGAGTTTGGCCGGGTCCTGCTGGAACAGCACGCCCAGGGCGGCGTCTTCAAATCCGGCGCGATGGCTGAGTAGCGCGCCCAGCGTTATGGGTTCAGGGAAGGTGTCCGGGATTTTGAATGCGGTGAGATAGGTGTTCACATCCGCATCCAGGTCCAGCTTGCCCTGCTCCACCAGCTGCATCACCGCCAGCCCGGTAAAAGTCTTGGAGATCGAGCCGATGCGGAACATGCTGGTGGCGGGATCCACCGGCGTTTGTGATTCGACATCCGCCAGGCCGTAACCCTTGAGCAGCACCACCTCGCCGTCTTTCACCACCGACACGGTGACACCGGGCAACGCCCTGTGCTCGGCCATGGCGCCTTTCACCACGCCATCCACAAACGCTTCCAGGCCGGGCAATGCATCCGCAGGTCCCGCCCCTGTGGCGACAGTCTCCGGCACCGTGGTTCCGGAAGCCAGACCGGATTCCTGTCCGGAGGGCTCCTGTGATTGGCCCATGACGGTGCATGGTGCGACGCATGCCAAAAAAATGGCCAAGCCATGCCGGGTTAAAAGTGTGTTCAAACGGGTGCACTCCTCTGTAAAGCGTGAGATCAGGCCGACGGGCCGGACCCAGTTTACCCTGTCCGTCTGCTCCGGTCCTGGTACCCGATCAGCCGGGCCATCGCCACGAACGCCAGCGACATGGCCAATGCAAACCACCATTCGATGACATTCTCGACCTGGTCGACCCGTACCGGGTCATCCAGCACCAGCCGCTTGAGCACCGAGGCCACTCCCAGCGCCCACTGCAGGCACACCAGGCCCGTAAACAGTGCCACCGTGCGGTAACAGCCCCGGAGCATTGATCGGCGGATGGGCCACAGGATACCCGCGAGCAGAAGCTGCGCCAGCGCCGTTCCACCAAAATAGATCGTCACCCCGTAGCGGCGCTGCAATTGGTACCACTCGCCGTCATTGCCCAGGGCGGTGACGTAGAACACCAGGAACAAGGCACCAACGATACCCAGGGCCGCCATTGCCCTGGCGCGCCTGCCGTAGCGCGCATCCGGGGCCGCAAGCCAACGCTGCACAAACAGCCAGGTCAGCAGCAGCAAGGGCACCGAGACCAGCATCAACCAGCGGAACAACAACAGGCCGGGGCCGGAGCGGGCCGCACGGCTGATCGACACACAGCCTTCCAGGTAAGGCATGCAGACATAGCCTGCAGCCAATTCGCTGCCTTGGACAATGTTCAGCAGGTAAGCGCCGTGAGCTGCGACAATCGGCAAAAGGCCGGACAGCAGGGCTGCCAGCGCGGCAGCCACGAACGGGTGTGGGTGTTCTCTGCTCATGCGTCCGATCTTTCGCCCGCTCGTTTGATTCATGGCCCCGCTGCTTGTGCTGGCAGAAAGTTTATCGCAAGACGTCGCCACAGCCAGCAGCCAGGAAAATTTTCAACCACTCCATCAACAGGCGCTTGCGGAAAATTCAAACCATGAGATGATCCGCACATGAATCAATTCCGCGTGCCGGGGCCAGGCCTGATTTCAAGAAAACGTGCTGCAGTCCTGATAGTCACTTTCGTGACTGCCTTGCAGCTGCCAGGTTGCGAAAAAACGGATGACCGCTATGTCCGTTCAGCGGCCGACGCGGCGCATGCCCGTATCGGAGTCATCACCGGCAGTACCCCGGCGCAACTGGCCTACGAACGGTTTCCCGACGCCGATATCCAGGAATACGGCGACTTCGCCGACACGCTCGGCGCCATCAAGGCCGGCCACATCGATGTCACCATCACCGCCATCAACAATGCCATTCTCGCGGCGCGCAACAACCCCGACCTCGAAGTCATCGAAGACTCGCTGCGCGATGAAACCACGGCGGTGGCGATTCGCAAGGGCAATACGGAGCTACTGGACCAGGTCAACGCGATCATCGCCGCCATCAAGGCGGATGGCACGCTGGACGATATCGACCGGCGCTGGCTGAAGCGCGATCCGGGACCTTACGAGGAGAAGGACATCCCGGCGCACACCGAAGGCGAAGTGTTGTATGTGGGCGTCAACGCAACCCGCGAGCCCTTCTCCTTCATGGACCAGAACGGCCGCATCACAGGCCACGACGGCGAACTGGCGCGGGTGATCGCCGACCGCCTTCAGCGCCCGCTGGAATTCGTCAACGTGCGCTGGGATGCGCTGATCCCGGCCCTGCAGTCGGGCAAGATCGACATGGTGGTCACCGGCATGACGGCCAACGAGGAGCGCCGGCAGTTCGTGGATTTCTCCACGCCGTATTACATGAACAAGCTGGTGTTGCTGGTGCGCAAGCCACCAGCGGCGGCGCCTGTTGACCCGGGCCGGCTTCGAATCACGTCGGTGGAAGACCTGAAAACCCGGCGCCTCGGCGTGCTGCAGGGCTCCGCGTTTGATACCTTTGCCCAGCAGAATTTTCCCGCTGCGGACATTCGCCAGTTCATCGGCTTTGCCGACGTGCTGCTGGCGGTTGAAACCGGCGCCGTGGATGCCGCCTTCACCGACATCGACGCGCTGAAAGAGGCGCAAAAACTCCGGCCGGAATTCGTTGCCATCGGCGAACCGGTGTTCCATTCCGACGTGGCGGCCGGTTTTCGCAAGGACAGTGGCGACCTGCGCGCCGCTTTCAATGCTTTCCTGGCGCAAATCCAGGCCGACGGTACGCAGCAGGACATCATGCGGCGCTGGACGGAGGAGTCTTCCACCGCCATGCCGGACATCCGCTTCACCGGCACCGAACAGCCGCTGCGCATCGGCAACGCCATCCTGGGCCTGCCGCAGGTGGCGGTGCAGGACAACCAGCTGGTCGGACTGGACGTGGAAATCGCCACGCGCTTCGCCCAATACCTGGGAAGGCGGCCCGAATGGTCCACCGTCGACTGGTCGGCCCTGATCCCGTCGCTGGTGAGCGGCAAAACCGACGTGATCATTTCCTCGATGTTCGTTACGCCCGAGCGCCGGGAACGCATCGATTTCTCCGAACCCTACTACCGCACCGCCAATTACGCCTTCACGCTGCGCCAGAACCTGGCGGGGCAAGGCACAGATGCCACGCCACCGGCCCCGGCGCCCGAATCGTTCTGGGCCGGCGTGGCGCGCAGCTTCCACAGCAACATCATTCGCGAAGACCGATACCTGATGCTGCTGGACGGGCTCAAGGTCACCATGATCCTGTCCATCCTGTCCAGCCTGTTCGGCACGGTACTGGGTGCGCTGATCTGCTTCATGCGCATGTCAAAGCGCGCTCTGCTGCGGATACCGGCGAAAATCTACATCGCCATCATGCGCGGCATTCCGGTGCTGGTGTTGCTGATGCTGATTTTCTACGTGATTTTCGCCTCGGTGAAAATCAGCCCGGTGCTGGTCGCCGTGATCGCATTCGGCCTGAATTTCGCCGCCTACGTGGCCGAGATATTCCGCGTCGGTATCCAGAGTATCGATCGCGGCCAGACCGAAGCCGGCATCTCCATGGGCTTCAGTAAAGTAGCCACCTTCCGCCACATCATCCTGCCGCAGACCATCCAGCGCATCCTGCCGGTGTACAAGGGCGAGTTCATTTCCATGGTGAAGATGACCTCCATCGTGGGCTATGTGGCCGTGCAGGACCTCACCAAGGTGTCGGACATCATACGCAGCCGCACTTTTGATGCGTTTTTCCCGCTGGTGATGGTGGCGGTGCTGTACTTCCTGCTGGCCTGGGTACTGATCCAGGCGCTGGAGTACCTGGAACGCAAGACCGACCCGGTGCGGCGCCGCAGCGCCAGGGTGAAATCATGATCACCGTGCGCAACCTGTGCAAGAAGTTCGGCGATGTCGAGGTGTTGAAGAACGTCAATACCGAGATCAGCAAGGGTGAGGTGATTTCCATCATCGGCGCTTCCGGTGGCGGCAAGAGCACCTTCCTGCGCTGCCTCAACCTGCTGGAGCAGCCGACCAGCGGCGAGATCATCGTCGACGGAATCAACCTGCTGGACCCGGCCACCGACGTGCCCCTGGTGCGCCAGAAGATGAACATGGTATTCCAGTCGTTCAACCTGTACGACCACATGACGGCGCTGGAAAACCTCACCCTGGCGCCGGTCAAGCTCAAGGGCGTACCGCGCAAGGAAGCTGAAGCCCATGGCATGGAACTGTTGCGCATGGTGGGGTTGGCCGAGCGCGCGCATTATTTTCCGCAGGAGCTGTCGGGCGGCCAGAAACAGCGCGTGGCCATCGCGCGTTGCCTGGCGATGGACCCGGAAATCATCCTGTTCGACGAACCCACCTCGGCGCTGGACCCCACCATGGTGGCCGAGGTGCTGGCTGTCATCCGCAAGCTGGCAAAGGAAGGCCTGACCATGCTGATTGTCACGCATGAAATGGATTTCGCCCGCGACGTTTCGAATCGCGTGTTGTTCATGGAAGACGGCAGAATCCAGGAGGAAGGCCCGCCCGAACAGGTTTTCGACCACCCCCACAGCGAACGTACCCTGGCTTTCGTTCACCACGCCCGCGCTTGGCGATGCCGTTTCGACTCGCCCGGCGTGGATGTTTTTGCCATGCACGGTGAACTGCAGAATTTTGGCGAAAAGCAATTGCTGTCACGCCAATCCATTTACAACCTGCAGTTGCTGGGCGAAGAACTTCTGCAGCTGCTGATGCCGCAACTGCGCCGAGGCCAAAAATTCGAATTCGCGGTGCAATACTCCGAAGAGAGCGGCATCCTGGACGCGTTCCTGACCATGCCGCCCGGAACTGCCGATCCACTCGAATCCGCGGATGAGGAACACGCCCTGGGTATCACCCTCATCCGCAACCTCGCTGAGCGCGTCGAATACGAGCAGAACCCGGACGGCGCACGCCTGGCCTTCACCGTGCGTCAGGGATCCCCCAGCCGCCCGAACTGACCGGCCAGCCCGCGGATGTTCAGCGCGTTCGACCAATCCACGCGGCAATAACGGCTTGAAAAACTGTCAGTTCTGACAGCATCGACAGTTGAAGAAATGTGCAAGAATTTGCAACAATTCAAGCCAGCCCTGTACCACTCACTCGCACCACCCTGCAGAGCGGGCTGGAACTTTCTCCACCCCCGCGCTGAATCAGGCAATTCCGCCGCGTTCGAATTGCCAAGGGGCGGGCGGCGTCAATTGAGCCCTGCGTAGCGAGGGATGTTTGTGCGCAAAAGTATTTCTCCAGTCCGAATGCACGAACCTGCACATAATCCTTCCGCGCCGGTGGAAGGCAGCGTGGCTGCCGACCTGCAGGCGCGGCAGGCCTCTGAACTGCAGACCGCCATCGAGGAATTGCAGGCGGAGCGCTTGCTGATCACCACCATTCACCAGCTGGAATCGACGTTCATCGCGTCCGATACCAGCTTTGACCTGTTTGATGCCATCCTGTCGGCGTTTTTTGTGCTGACTGATTGTGACTTTGCCTTCATCGATGAGCTTCGCGTGTCCGGTTCCGGCACGCCGGAAAGCAGCGGACTGGCGGTGGCCGACCGCTCCGATGAACAGGCGGGCCAGATGCTGCGCGCCCGGATCGCTGATTCAGGCTCGGGCTTTGCTTCCTTGCACCCCTCGTTCGCGAATTGCACAAACAGCCTTGTTCCGGTGGTCTGGAATCAAGCAGGCCCGGTTTCCGCACTCGCGGACGGCGTTGCAGAAGCCACCTTGCAATTCGAGTCCACCGCGGGTTTCCCCTTGTACTCGAGTAACGAAGCGGTGGGCCTGATCGGCCTGGCGAAGCGGAAAGGAACCATCAGCAAGGCATTGGTGGAGCACCTGGGCCCGATGATTTCGGCGTGCGCCAACCTGCTGGCTGCCTGGCGCAATGACCAGCAGCGCATGAACGCTGATGCGGAACTCAAGCACCAGACCGAGCGGCTGCTCGCCTCCAATCGCGAACTTGAGGCCTTCACCTACTCCGTTTCGCATGATCTTCGCGCCCCCTTACGCAGCGTTGACAGTTTCAGCCGCATCATTCTCGAGGATTACGGACACGTGCTGGATGCGGAAGGGCAACGCTACCTGCGGATCGTACGCGGCGAGGCCCAACGCATGGGGCACCTCATCGACGACCTGTTGCGTTTCTCCCGCCTCAGCCGGGAAACCCTGCAGCCCGCACCGGTGGACTTCGAACAGCTGGCCCAGGCCATTTTTGACCGCATACCCGAGCAGGACCGTTCACACGTGAAGGAATTCGTCATCGGCCCGCTGCCCATCGGCTGGGGCGATTACGCCATGTTGCGCCAGTTGCTGGAGAACCTGCTTGGCAATGCGGTGAAGTTCACCCGGAATACGCCACAGGCGCGCATCGAGCTGTCCGGCCACACCACGCCGGAACATGCGGTTTATTGCGTCAGGGACAATGGCGTGGGGTTTGATCCACGCTACGCCCACAAACTCTTTGAAGTGTTCCAGCGCCTGCATGGTGATGATGAATTCGAAGGTACCGGCGTCGGGTTGGCGATCGTCCAGCGCATCGTCGACCGCCACCACGGCAAGGTCACAGCCGAAGGGGCACCCAATGCCGGGGCCGCATTTCATTTTTGTCTCCCGCACAAGGAAACGTACTGAAAATGAAGCCGGCAAAGCAAGTTGAGATACTGCTGATTGAAGACAACCCGCGGGATGCGGAGTTGGCCATCCGCGCGCTCAGGAAACACAACCTGGCCAATCAGCTGGTGCACCTGCATGATGGCCAGGAAGCGCTGGACTGGCTGTTCGGCGTTCCGGGAAACACGGACGAGTCCCCGCCGCACAATCCCAAGGTGGTCCTGCTCGACCTGAAGCTGCCCAAGGTCGACGGCCTGGAAGTGCTGCGCGCCATGCGGGCGGATCCGCGCACGCGGCTGGTTCCGGTAGTGGCCATGACCTCTTCGCGGGAGGAAAGTGACCTGATCCGCAGTTATGAACTCGGCGTCAACAGTTACATCGTCAAACCCGTCGAATTCGACAGTTTTTCCGCTGCAGTTGCCGAAACCGGACACTACTGGCTGCTGATGAACCAGGAACCCTGATCGCTGATGAACTGCTCTCCTGTGCCCATGGAACGGGCCGATTCCGGTCAGCCGGAACTCGATGTATTGCTGCTGGAAGACAACCCGCATGATGCGGAGTTGTTGCTCCGTGCCCTGCGGGAAGCCGGGTTTGTGGTGTCCTCACGGCGTGTTGAAACCGCAGAGGCCTTTGTACAGGCCCTGGAAACGCTCCCGGACCTGGTCATTTCCGACTATTCGATGCCCAGGTTCAGCGCCTTGGCTGCGTTGGAGATCGTGGCGGAAAAATCCATCGATCTTCCTTTCATTCTGGTGTCGGGAGCGATCGGCGAGGAAATCGCGGTTGAGGCCCTGAAGAAAGGCGCTGATGACTACCTGTTGAAAGACCGGCTGGGGCGCCTGGGGAATTCGGTGCGGCAGGCTCTGGACAACAAGCGGCAACGGCTCAGGCACCAGCAGGCCACACGGGAACGCGAACGGGCACTGCGCGAACTTAGGGAACGCATCAAGGAACTCAACGTCCTGCACCAGGTGCTGGCGCTCACCCAGCGGGAATATCTCTCCGATGAACAGTTTCTTGAAAAAGTCATGGAAATCATACCCGCGGCTTTCCAGGTTCCCGACCAGGTGGCTGCCCGGCTGACCATTGGTGGGCAGGTGTTTGTTTCCGGCGCTTTTGTGGATGGGCCGTTGCGTATACATTCCACGGTCACCACGCCGGGTGGTGAACAGGGATGTCTCGAAGTCACTTTCCGGGGAATGCCTGCGGACGGCGAGGAAAAAGCCATTCTGCGCGAAAAGCAGGACTTGCTGCACAGCATCGCCGAGGTCATCCAGAACCAGCTGGAACGCAACCGCTCCAGGCAGGAACTGGCGCGGAACTCGCGCATCCTGGCCAACATGCAGGACGCGGCCATCGTGACAGACCGCGACGGCCGGATCATTTTCTGGAACCTCGCGGCGGCACGCATGTTCGGCTGGCAGGCCGATGAAGTCATGGGTGAATTTCTCTGGGCCCGGTATCCGGAAAGCCAGCAATCCATCATCCGCTCCAACCTAGAAAAAGCCCTCGCCAGCGGGCGGTGGATCGACCAGCACGAGGACTGGCACCAGAGCGGTTCGCGTCTCTGGGTGGATGGCCAGATGATCCGGCTGGAGGATTGCAACGGAGAAGTAACCGGAGCCCTGAGCATATGGCGCGACATCAGCACCCAAAGGACGGCCGAATTCAGGTTGTTGCACTCAGAACAACGTTACCGAAGGCTGCTGGAAAGCGAATCACTGAACCGGGTTACGCTGGACGCCCTGAGCGCCCACATCTGCGTCATCAACGACAATGGCGACATCCTGACTGTGAATGAAGCATGGCGCCGCTTCGCCCGTGAAAACGGCATGCCGCCCATTACGGTTGCCCGGCACTGGAACTATTTTGAAGTCTGCGAAGCCGCGCAGGCCCAGGGCGAACCGGGAATCGGTGATCTGATTGTGGCATTGCGCCGTGTGCTCAGCGGTGAACTCGAAGAGTGGACCGGTGAATATACCTGCCATGCGCCACAACAGTACCGGTGGTTCCGCATGCGCATCAGGCAGTTCCGGATCCACAACACGCCGCACGCACTGATCGCGCACGAAAACATCTCCAGCGAGAAGCAACAGGAGCAGCGCATGCGCGAAGCCATGGAAGAAGCTGAGCGGGCCAATCTCGCCAAGAGTGAATTCCTGGCCACCATGAGCCATGAGTTGCGGACTCCGCTGAGCGGCATACTCGGAACCACGGAATTCCTGCTCCAGACCGAGCTGTCGGAGCAGCAAAGGGAGTTTCTGCAAGCAAGCCAGTCCAGCGGCGAGCAGCTGTCCCGCCTGATCAACGATGTGCTGGACCTTTCAAAAATCGAGTCCGGCAAACTGGAACTGGTGGAAAGCGAATGCAATCTGCACGAGCTGGTCAATGACCTGTCACTCGGCATGATGCCCCTGGTGGAGAAAAAGCATCTCACCCTGGAAATCGACCTGGCCAAGGAGCTGACCCAGCCCGTGCTGTGCGACGCGGACCGCGTGCGCCAGGTCCTCACCAACCTGGTGGGCAATGCCATCAAGTTCACCCTGGAAGGGGGAATCAGCATTTCCGTCCAGACAGTGTCGCGCCGGAACCGGGCAGCACAACTCAGGTTCTCTGTCAGGGATTCCGGCATAGGCATACCCGAAGAGCGGCGTCATCGGCTGTTCAAGGCATTCTCCCAGGCGGACAGTTCGGCCAGCCGGCAATTCGGCGGTACCGGGCTGGGCCTGTCCATCTGCCGCCGCCTGGTTGAATTGATGGGGGGCGAGATTGGCCTCGAGAGCCAGGTCGGGGTAGGTTCGGTGTTCTGGTTCACCATCCCGGTGCAGATGGTCGGCGGATTTTCCAATGTGCACGCCACTGCCTCACCCCCCGCGAATCCAACCATAGCGCCACCCACTCCGGTTCGGGCCAATGCCGGCAGGAAACCACGAATCCTGGTCGCCGAAGACAATGAGATCAACCAGCTGTACATGAAGGAACTGCTCAGGCTGATCGGCTACGATTGCGATATCGCCGCCAACGGCGAAGCCGCCCTCACTGCATTCATGGAACAACGCTACGATGCGATTCTCATGGATTGCCAGATGCCCGAAATGAACGGCTTTGAAGCCACGGCCGAAATCCGCCGGCGCGAGGCAAACGATCCGGCGATCGGCCGCATTCCCATCATCGCCCTGACAGCCAATGCCATGCAGGGCGACCGGGAGCGATGCCTGGAAGCCGGCATGGATGAATACCTGAGCAAACCGGTCAAGAATGACCGGCTTCGCCAGCTGCTGGGTGAATGGGTCAAGGCAGCATAGCCAACCTGGCCTGACCCCTCGCCGGCCCCCGGCCGCTGCTTCCGGCCCCACCATGCCTGCACAGTGGCCGGGTGAGCGCAAGCCCGGTTTCCGCCGCACCAGTGGGTTCAAAATCATCCATGGCTCATCCATGGCTTGAAATTTTCATGCCGGAAGTCTAAACCTATATGCCATGGAATCCGCCGAACGCGCTGTCCGTGAGCTGCTGGCCCTGGCCGACATCCATCCGGACGGAGAGAATCCCTGGGATATCCGGATACACAACCCGGATGTCTACTCCCGGGTGCTGGCCAAAGGTTCGCTGGGTTTCGGCGAATCCTACATGGACAGGTGGTGGGACTGCGCAGACCTTGCCGGCCTGTTTGAACGCATCACCCGAGCCGGGCTGCAGAAAAAAGTCAGGCCCTCCCTGTTGCTCATCTTCCCCTACCTGCAGGCGCAGTTCTGGAACATGCAGTCGCGGCGACGCTCCTGGAAAGTGGCGCGCCAGCACTACGACCTGGGCAATGACCTGTATCAGGCCATGCTCGACCCTTACATGCAGTACACCTGCGCGTACTGGCAAGGCGCGGACAATCTGGCCGATGCGCAGCTGAACAAACTCGAGCTCATTTGCCGCAAGCTGCAACTGCAGCCGGGCATGCGGGTGCTGGATACCGGTTGCGGCTTTGGCGGCTTTGCCCGTTATGCCGCGGAGAAGCATGGTGTCGAGGTGCTGGGCGTCACGCTGTCCAAAGAGCAGGCCGCATTTGGCAAAAAGTTGTGCGCCGGCCTGCCGGTGACCATCGAGGTGAAGGATTACCGGGATGTCACGCAAACGGATTTCGACCGGGTGGCTTCGATCGGCATCATGGAGCATGTCGGCACGCGGAATTACCGGCCCTACCTGGAACAGATGTCGGCCTGCCTCAAAGCGGACGGCCTGATGTTGTTGCACACCATTGGCAGCGAAGTGACCGGCAAGCTGACCGACCGCTGGATTTCGAAGTACATCTTTCCGAATTCCATCCTGCCATCGGCGGTGGAACTGGCAGGGGCTGCCGAAGGCGTGTTCGTGCTGGAAGACTGGCACAATTTCGGCGCCGACTACGCCAGGACGCTGCATGCCTGGGACGACAATTGCGAAGCGGCCTGGAGCCGATTGCCCGAGGATCGCTACGATGAACGCTTCCGGCGCATGTGGCGTTACTACCTGCTCAGCTGCGAGGGTGCGTTTGCTGCGCGCTCAATCCAGCTGTGGCAACTGGTGCTGTCCAAGAGTGGCGTGCCGGGTGGTTATGCATCCGTGCGGTAAGGCCGGGCTGATGCCCCACGTACGAAAGTGCAATCCGAAAACCCAAAGCGTCTTCGGCCCCTCCAGGCCTAACCGCGCAGCACGCACTTTTCGTACAGGTCACTGAGCCGGCCATTCGGGTCGTATCTGGCCTTCAGGGCACGGTAATGGGGTTCGTTGTAGATCGACCAGAATTCGTCGCGGTCGTAGTACGACTCCGAGTACAGCGATTTGGCCCCTCCCAGCTCAGCGGTTTTCTGCTCGATCATTCGGTTGTAGTGGCCGGGTTCATGTCCAGGGCCATGCCCAGAGCCATTTCCTGGCCGCTCCTTGATCACATCCCAAAAACCGAAATCGACGTAAAGCCCGGGACCATTCATCGGGAACAGCGGGGTTGGTGCCGATGCGTTCACATGGCGCACCGGGCAGGCCCAGACCGGGAAAATGCCGATGGATTCCGCCAGGAACTGCAGGAACTCCCCGGCACGAGCGATCGGGATGCAGATGTCCTGGATCACCGACTCGCTCTGCAGGCCGCGCAGCCGGTCCAGTTTTCCCGACCAGTCGTGCCGGCTGTTCCAGCGCATGATCCGGGTATAGGTAACGGAATTGAGATAGCGGCGCCCGGCCAGGCGCCGCAACCATGGATGCTGCAGGCCAAAATTTTTTGAGCACCAGAACCAGTCGGTATCCCAGCGCCAGATGTAATCCCGGGTGGTGAGGAAATCCTCCTTTTTCTGCTGTATCGAGCGGTAGTAGATGTTCTGATACGTATAGTCACTGGTTGCCGGTGCCTGGTCCACATGGTGCGCCACGGTCACGTAAAACTCGCTTGGGCTGAAGATGGTACCGTCAACGAAATCCGCGTCGGAACGGCACTTTTCTTCCAGCATGGCGAAGAAGCCGGCCGGGTTGTCCTGCCGGAAGTGCCGCAGTCGCACGTAGCCTGTCACCGGGGCGGTTCGGGCTTTCAGCTTGAGGATATAACCCAGCGTGCCATACGAGTTGGGCAGGCCGTGAAACAGGTCCTGGTGTTCATTGTCCGGTGTGCAGGTCACGACCTCACCGGTAGCCAGCAGCACATCCATGGCCAGCACCGTCTCGTGCACCAGCCCGAAACGGAACGAGGAAGATTCGATGCCGAGCCCGGATACCGCCCCGCCGATGGTGATGGATTTGAGTTGCGGAACCACGCACGGCATGGTGCCGTGCTGCAGCGTGGCATCCACCAGCGTCGCGTACGGCGTCATGCCTTCGACTTCAACCCAACGCTGCGATGCATCCACCTTCAGCACCTGGTTGAACGCGCCAACATCCAGCTTCGTCTTGCCGGTATCCCGGCGCTTGCGGAACAGGTTGGATGTGTCCTTGCGGATGCCCAGGTCGCCGGCTGCGAGTGATTTCACCTGCGCCGCCAGTTGGGCTTTCCGGGCTTCATGGGAATCTGTGGTCATGCTGCTTTGCTCGTGCATGGAACATCAACTCCTGGCCGGGAGAAAGAATATTGAACCGGATCGCATCACCCAATGCAAAACTCTCTGCCGAACCCGCACCGGCCATGGAACAATCTTCCCCACCGCCCATGGAACAACCATCCCTGTTCCGGCGCTGTCGGCGCTGTGGCTGTCCCCCCGGAATGCCTGACGAACGGAGCTTCCCGTGCAGCAGGAGTGAGGAGGTTTTTCAGGAATTGTCGCTGATTGACACTGAGTGTCGAAAATCGTCCGCCTGCTGATCCGGCGCCGGCCGTATCTGTCTGTTATTCATGCGTGTTTTCTGCCGCTTTGCGGTTGGCATGTTGATTGCATTTATTCCCTCGTAATCGTTTTGGCGTCCGGACAACGAACCCTCGAGGAATGAGGAATTCGCGGACGCAGTAACTGCAGCCCGTTTGAAGGCTCAAGGAGGAACCATGCGCAGTCTCGCCACCCGCCATATCCTTTCAGGTCGGTCTTTGTCAGGTGTGTCTTTTTCTGGTCTGTCCTTACCGGGAATCATTGCCGCAATCGGACTCGGTTGCTTCGCCCTCGCCGGAACGGCGCAGGCGGATACCCTGTCCGTCCAGCCGGAGCAACTGAACATTTCCCAGGTCAATCCCGTTTCAACCCTGCTCCTGCGCAATGACGGAGACGAGGAGCGAACTGTTCAGCTGGAAATCAAGGAGTGGCAACAGGTCGGAGGCAGTGACCAGTTGCTGCAAAGCGGCCGATTGCTGGTCCATCCTGATAACGTCCGCCTGAAGCCGGGTGATTCCGCCCGCGTAAAAGTGGCGTTGAAACTCTCTGGCCCGCGCTGGGAAGAACAGGCTTTCCAGGTCCTTTTGACGGAAGTGCCAAGGATTCCGGACCTCGGCTCGAGTGAAGCGCAATCCACCCAGCACCGCATGCGCCGCCGCTCCAGTGTGCCGGTATTTCTCCTGCCTCCGGGCACCGTCAATCCGCGGATCAGCTGGGAGGTTATCCGGCATGCGGACGGAACGGTGATGCTTAAAGCCAGCAACAGCGGCCGGGCCCATGTCCAGTTGAACTCAGCCAGCCTGGCGGGGCCGAATGGGCAGCGCATCGACATGCAAAACCTGTCCAGCGTGATACTTCCGGGCGGATCCCGTTCGTGGAGGCTGATGGAAACCGCAACCGGCGGACTGTGGCAGTTGTCGGCCGATACCAGTAAGGGATTGATGCAGGCGGAGCTGGAACTTGAGCCGGGCCTGGCAGCGTCCAGCAGCCTTACATTGGCGGATTAGCCATACGGTTCATGGAGTTCGATGTGGGTAGTTGGTCGTGCTGCCGGGCAAACCCATGATGCCGGGCCGGGCCATTTTTCCTTGAACTCAGCGGCAGAGTGCTTTACATTCCCAAGCGGTGCAAGCGTTTTCGCTTATCCTGACTACAACAAACAGTTCCGCAGAAAACGAATTAGGGGTCAAGCATGTCCATAACACCAGCGATCCGGTCCACGAGATTCTGGAACCTCAGCGCTTTGCTTGTGGGATTGATGTCCCTGGCGCCGTCCCCGGTATTCGCGGCCGGACTGACGGTCGGCGCGGGCAGCACCATCAACCTGGGCGCGGGCGCTGTCGACCTGGGCTGCGGTGACCTGGTCATCAACGGCACGCTGAACCTCAACACCGGAACGTACAACAATGTTGCCAATGTCATCATCAACAGTGGCGGCACTCTCAACGGCGAATCCGGCGCCATCAACCTGTCCGGCGACTGGACCAACAACGGCGGCACCACCAACCCCGGCAGCAGCCAGGTCACG
>CAYYCX010000056.1:0-25909 GCA_964470455.1 uncultured Wenzhouxiangellaceae bacterium | reverse complement strand
CCACCCACGACAATTTCAGACTGGAAGCCGACGCGGCCCGCCATTCCCATTCACAGTTCCAGCCGGGCCGCCTGATGCGTTCATCCTTACGCGAACAAGCTGAGGCAGCCGGGCAGAGGTTGTACAGTTTCCATGGTGGACTGAGGCTGCGGCATAACAAGAAGATTTCCTGCCAGCAGCCCGTGCGCCCCGGCCGCATGCCACCACGCCTGTCTGTCCCGCTGCTGCAGCAGGTGGGCGAACCGGCCAATCCGCTGGTCAAGGAAGGCCAGAACGTACTCAAGGGCGAAGTGATCGCTGAGCATGAGTTGCCGCAACGCGGTTTTCTGCACTCACCGACTTCGGGCACGGTGATGGCCGTCGCTCGGCAACCGATCTCCCATCCGTCGGGAATGGAAGGCAAAGCCATCATTATCAAACCCGATGGTCGCGACCAGTGGTGTGATCTCCACCCGATTGCCGACTGGCGGAATGCCGCGCCCGGGGTATTGCGCGAGCGACTGGCCGAAAGCGGAATCGTGGGGCTGGGCGGAGCCGTATTTCCAACTCCGGTCAAGGTGAATGACGCGCATGTCAAACAGATACACACCCTGATTCTCAACGGCGCCGAATGCGAACCCTACATCAGCTGCGATGAAATGCTGATGCGCGAACAGGCCGGTCGGGTGGTTGCTGGCGCGGAAGTACTGCAGCGGGCCACCGGAGCCAAACAGGTCATCATCGCCATCGAAGACCAGATGGGTGAAGTCTGGAACCGGCTGCAGGCTGCCATCGAAAAGGCAGGCAACCGGCAAATTCGCCTGGTGAAAGTCACCACCATCTACCCGGAAGGCGGCGAACGGCAACTCATCCAGGTGCTGACTGGCCTGGAGGTACCGGAGGGACAACGGCCCACCGACCTCGGGCTGCTGGTGCAGAACGTCGCCACTGCCGCGGCAGCGGCGGATGCGGTGATTGAAGGCAGGCCGCTGATCGAGAGGATCGTCACCGTTACCGGCAATGGCGTCAGGAATCCCGGCAACCTGCTGGCACTGCTGGGGACACCCATCAGCGAGCTTGTTGAACAGTGCGGCGGCTACCAGCAGGATGCCGCGCGGCTGCTGCTGGGCGGGCCCATGATGGGTTACGCGCTGTCTTCGGACGCCAACCCGGTAATCAAGGCGGCCAACTGCATCCTGGTGCTCAGCAGTGGTGATATCGCCAACGAACACCCGGAACTGCCCTGCATCCGCTGCGGTGAATGCGCGCGTGTCTGCCCGGCCAGCCTGCTGCCACAGCAACTGCAGTGGGACATACGGAACAAACTGCTTGACGATGCGGCGCAACACGGCCTGGCCGCCTGCATCGAATGCGGCTGCTGCGACTTCGTCTGCCCAAGCCATATTCCCCTCACGGAATGGTTCCGCTACGGCAAGGCTCAATGGCGCTCACAACTCGAGGACCGGCAGGCCGCGCTGCATGCACGGCAGCGTTTTGAGGCGCGGGAGCAGCGACTGGCCGTGGTCAAGCAGGAACGGCAACAGCGCCTGGAGGCCAAAAAGCATTCCTTGCAGGATGACGAGACCCGGCAGGAGAAAATCGCGGCAGCCATGCAAAGGGCGCGGCAAAAACAGGCCGCCAAACCGTCCGGTGGCGAAGAGGGTTCATCCTGATGAGCCGCAGTTTCCCCACCGCAGCGGCGCCGCACATTCCCCCCACCACGTCGGTAGCCGGTGTCATGCGGCAGGTGCTGCTGGCACTGTTGCCGGGCATCGCCGCTCATTGCTGGTATTTCGGGCCCGGAATCCTGTTGCAGATCCTGCTGGCCGTGAGCTTCGCGCTCGGCTTTGAAGCCGCCGTTCTCAAACTTCGCCGGCGCCCTGTCATGGTGGCTGTGCACGACTGCAGTGCCGTTGTTACCGCCGTGCTGTTTGCGCTGTGCCTGCCGCCGCTGGTGCCCTGGTGGATAGCTGCGGTGGGCATGTTCTTCGCCATCATCATGGCCAAGCACCTGTTTGGTGGCCTGGGGCACAACGTGTTCAACCCGGCCATGGTGGGTTACGTGGTCGCCCTGGTCTGTTTTCCCCAGGCCATGACGCAGTGGCTGGCGACGGCAAGCCCCGGCAGCTGGTCCGTGGGCCTGTGGGAAAGCGTTATCACCGTCGCCACGGGACATTTGCCCGCGGCGCTGCAATGGGACGCCATCAGCCAGGCGACACCGTTGGACACCCTGCGCACGGGCGTCAATTCCGGCCTTACGGTGGACGAAATCCGCGACTCGCCCCTGTTCGGTGATTTTGGCGGCCAGGGCTGGGAATGGATCGCCAACTGGTACGCGCTCGGCGGACTGTGGCTGATGTGGCGCCGCATCATTTCCTGGCAGGTGCCGGTTAGCATGATCGGCAGCGTGCTGGTGGCCGGGACGCTGGCCTACCTGGCGGATTCCGGCAGCAATCCCGTCCCGCTGCAGCACGTGTTTTCCGGAGCACTGGTGCTGGGTGCGTTTTTTATCGCCACCGATCCGGTCAGCGGCTGCGCCAGCAATCGTGGCCGGCTGATCTTCGGCGCCGGCGTGGGCATCCTCACCCTGGTGATCCGCCGCTGGGGAGGCTATCCGGATGGGGTCGCTTTTGCCGTGCTGCTGATGAACATGGCCGCACCACTGATCGATCGTTACACCGTGCCTCGATACTATGGCAAATAAGCCTGCCAGCACGGCAAGCGACGCTCCATGGCGCAGTGCCCTGGCGCTGGGCCTGGTGGTTGTGCTTGGCACCGCGCTGCTGGCGTTGGTGCACGACCTGACCCGGGAGCGCATTGCTGACCAGGAACAGCGCGCGGTATTGCAGCAGTTGCAGCAGATCGTGCCGGCCGGCGACTACGACAATGATTTGCACCTGGACGTTTACCAGTTCCGCGACGAAGCCCATTTCCCGCAGGGCCAAATTGTTACCGCCTATCGCGCCCGGCTCAAAGGCGAGCCGGTTGCCGTGATCCTGCGCTTTGCCGCCATGGACGGTTACAACGGACGCATCAACCTGCTCGCCGGTATCGATACCCAGGGGCAAGTAACCGGTGTGCGTGTGACTTCGCACAAGGAAACACCCGGCCTGGGCGATGGTATTGAAATCGAGCGCGGCAACTGGATTCGTTCGTTTGACGGCAAATCATTGCAACAACCCGCCTTGCCACAGTGGGCCGTGCGTCGCGATGGTGGCGTATTCGACCAGATGACCGGAGCTACCATCACGCCCCGCGCTGTAGTGAAAGCTGTGCGTCGCGCACTTGAATATTTCGAGGCTCACCGCAAGGAATTGTTTTCGACTCCGTCCGGCCAGGAGGCCGGCACGAAGGAAACGAAGCCATGAATGCCACTGCTCAAACTGCGAACTACCGGCGGATTTTTGCCGATGGCCTGTGGCACCAGAATACCGGCCTGGTTGCCCTGCTGGGGCTGTGCCCTCTGCTGGCCGTGAGCAATACCGTCATCAATGCGCTGGGCCTGGGGTTGGCCACCCTGTTGACCCTGGTGCTGTCCAATGTCTGTGTCTCGCTGGCCCGGCCCGTGTTGCGGCCGGAGATCCGCATCCCCGCTTATGTGGTGATCATCGCCTCCGTGGTCACGGTGATCCAGTTGCTGATGCAGGCCTGGTTCCATGAGCTCTATCGCATCCTCGGCATTTTCATTCCGCTGATCGTTACCAACTGCGCCATCATCGGTCGCGCCGAGGCCTTTGCGGCGCGCAACAGGCCGCTGGCGGCGGCGGCCGACGGGCTGGCCACCGGACTGGGCTTTTGCCTGGCGCTGCTGGCGCTGGGCGTGCTGCGGGAATTGCTGGGCTTTGGAACGCTGCTGCGCCAGGCCGGATTGATGTTTGGGCCCTGGGCCAATCAATTGCAACTGGAACTGATTCCGGATTACTCCGGTTTCCTGCTGGCGCTGTTGCCGGCCGGTGCCTTTATCGGCCTGGGGCTGCTGGTGGCCGGCAAGAACTGGCTGGACAGCCGCCGGCAACCCGAGCCGGTGGCGGTCGGCAGCGTCCCGGCCAGCGCTGCCGCGGGAACACAGGCATGAAACCGCGCGACCGGCAGGAGTTTTTCAGGCGCCTGCAAGCCATCGACCCAGAGCCACAAACGGAACTGGTCTACCGCAACCCGTTTGAATTGTTGATTGCGGTGATGTTGTCGGCGCAGGCTACCGACGTCAGCGTCAACAAGGCCACCAAAGGTCTGTTCAAGTCCGCTCCCACGCCGGCAAAAATGCTGCAGATGGGGGTTGAAGGCGTGAAGCAGCACATCCGTACGATCGGGCTGTTCAACACCAAGGCGGCCAATGTGATCAAGACCTGCACCATTCTGCAGGAACGCTGCGGTGGTGAAGTGCCGGCGGATCGCGAGGCTTTGGAACAGCTTCCCGGCGTGGGCCGCAAAACCGCCAATGTGGTGCTCAATACGGCCTTTGGCAAACCCACCATTGCAGTCGACACCCACATCTTCCGCGTGGCCAACCGCACCGGCCTGGCCCCTGGGAAAACGCCCTTGCAGTTGGAACTGAAACTGTTGTATGTGGTGCCCGTGGAATTCCTGAAACACGCCTATCTCTGGCTGATCCTGAACGGGCGCTAAACCTGCAAGGCACGGAAACCCGCCTGTCCGGAGTGCATCGTGCGCGATCTTTGCGCGTACAAACACAAGACAAAAGCTTAAACATTCCTCGTCCTGGCCCGGCAAACGCTCAGCCGAACGTGGCACGGCAACAAATTGCTACAGCGTGAAATAATTTGTGCCGGTCACCGGTCTCATGCCCCGAAACCTGGCTTTCATTGGAAATTCACGCATCCGCTGCTAGGCTTCATGTACAGGTTTCGGGTCATATCCGCCTGACGTTGGCTATGTGACCTGTGACTTTGTTGGGTGTCCGCGGCAGTCATTCGCGACTGCGGGACGCCCATGCTCCGGGCAACAAGCCCTGACCCAACCACTTGTGGAGGATTCAAATGTCTGACAAGAACTCAACTCTCAAACCCCTTGCCGCTGCCATCGGTGTAGCGTTTGTTTCCACCGTGGCGTTCTCCGGCACTGTGATGGCTGACGAAAACCCGTTTGCAATGGCTGACCTCGACAGTGGCTACATGCTGGCTGGCGATGAAAAGGGTGAGGAAGGCAAATGAGGTGAAGGCAAGTGCGGTGAGGACAAAGGCGAAGAAGGCAAATGCGGTGAAGGCAAGTGTGGTGAAGGCAAGTGTGGTGAAGACAAAGGTGAAGAAGGCAAGTGTGGTGAAGGCAAGTGCGGTGAAGACAAGGGCGAGGAAGGCAGCTGCGGCGAGGATCACTGATCCTTGGCCGGCCCGAGCCGTATCTGACTCCCATGCTTCGGGCAAGCACTGCAAGCCGGCGTAAATGGTTTTCCTTCAAGCATGCAAACGGTAAACGCAGTTTCACGTTTTGCCATTGAAGGCGCCGGCCTGGGACTGCGGCGGGCCCTGTTGGGTCCGCTGCTGTCTGCTGATCTTGCCCCGGTCGATTTCATGGAAGTCGCACCGGAAAACTGGATCGGGGTTGGCGGCAAATTCGGCCGCCAGTTCCGCAGCTTTACCGAGTGCAAACCTTTTACCTGCCACGGGCTTTCGCTGTCCCTGGGAGGGCCTGGCCCGCTGGATGAAACATTCCTGCGCAAACTGAAACTGTTCCTGGATGAGCACAACATCGCCTGCTACAGCGAACACCTGAGCTACTGCAGCGATGATGGCCATCTGTATGACCTGATGCCCATCCCCTTCACCGCCGAAGCCGTGCACTATGTGGCTGCGCGCATACGGCGGGTACAGGATGTGCTGGAACGGCGTATTGCCATTGAAAACGTCAGCTACTATGCCGTCCCCGGCACGGAGCTGAGCGAACTTGAATTCATCAACGCGGTGCTGCGCGAGGCCGACTGCGACCTGCTGCTGGATGTCAACAACATCTATGTCAACAGCGTCAATCACCGCTACAGCGCCCAGGACTTCCTGCTGGGCCTGCCCGGCGAACGTATCGCCTACGGGCATGTCGCCGGCCACTTCAATGAAGCCGAAGACCTGATTGTGGATACCCATTCAGCAGCGGTCATTCCGCCGGTTTGGGAATTGCTGCAACTGGCTTACCGGCATTTCGGTGTGTTCCCCACCTTGCTGGAACGTGATTTCAAATTCCCGCCGGTGGAAGAGTTGCTGCAGGAAGTCAGCCGCATCACCGGCCTGCAGCAACAATGCCGGCAGCAGGAAATAGTGAATGAACAGCGCAGACAGGCCTGAAGCGGCCGTCGGCCTGCGCGAGCAGCAAATGGCGTTTGCGGCGCATATCCGCAATCCCGGGAAATCACCGGCGCCCGCCGGGATTGAAGACCGTCGCATGCGAATTTATCGCGATCTGTTCTTCAACAACATCAGCAAATACCTGGCCGGTAATTTCCCGGTGCTGCGGAAGATCTACAGCGACGAGGCCTGGCAACGGCTGGCGCGTGAATTCTATGACGAACACCGCGCGCATACGCCGCTGTTCCCGGAAATTCCCAAGGAGTTCCTCCGTTATGTGCAGGAGCAACGCGTGGGTCGCGCCGGAGACCCGCCATTCCTGCTGGAACTGGCGCATTACGAATGGGTGGAACTGGCACTGTCGCTGGACACACACGAATTCGACGCCCTGCAATGCGACCCGCAGGGCGACCTCATGCGTGGTATTCCGCTGCTGTCACCACTGGCCTGGCCGCTGGCTTACAGCTTCCCGGTGCACCGCATCAGCCCGGACTTCCAGCCGCAGGCCGCGCCCGAACAGCCCACCCGGCTGCTGGTGTATCGCAACCGTGTCTACCAGGTGAAGTTCATGGAGATCAATCCGGTCACCTGGCTGCTGCTGGAAAAACTGCAGAACGGCGAACACACCGGGCAGGAAATACTGCGTTCAGTGGCTGAGTCCATAGGGCGCGCCGAAGACAGCGCCGTTCTGGAGCACGGACAACGCATCCTGCACGACCTGCTGCAACGTGATGTGATACCAGGCACCAGGACCTGAAGCCCCAAGAAAACACATACGCGCATTACGACGGAGAGCAACCATGCTGGATTCATACGATGCGCTGGCCGCGCGCCTGAAAGCCACCGGAGACTACTTCTGGCCATTGGCCTTGCGCCTGGCCCTGGCGTGGGAATTCTGGGAGTCGGGCGTCACCAAGCTGCGCGGCAGCAACTGGTTCGCCGATATCCCCTGGGCCGACTGGCAAAAGGGGTTTCCCTGGCCCTTCAACACGTTGCCGGTTGAGCTCAACTGGCTGGCGGCCACCTGGGGTGAGCTGGTGTTTGCTCTGCTGTTGCTGTTCGGACTGTTCACCCGATTCGCGGCGATTTCGCTGGTGGTGATCACGGCCGTGGCAGCAGCAGCCGTTCATTGGCCGGCGCAATGGTCCAGCCTTGCCGATCTGTGGCAGGGCTATGCCATTAATTCAAAAGACGGCCATGGCAATTTCAAGCTGGCTCTGCTGTTCATCATCATGTTGCTGCCACTGGTGTTTCATGGCGGCGGCAAACTCAGCCTGGACTGCCTGCTGCTGAAAATCAGCGGGCGGGACGCGGGCGCCAATGACCGCATCGGCGATGCGCTGGCCCTGGCCCTGGGCCTGCTGGTGCTCGGCGTTGCCACCGTGTTCCTGGAACCCACCTGGGGATTCACGCTTCTGGGGCTGGGCGTGGTATGCGCCGTCATTCCCAGACTGTTACGCTGAAGCGCCCCGGTTCAGGGCGTTGCTAGCTGCGGTTTCGGCGCGGCATTGAACGGTAACGGCAGCGGGCTCAGTTCATAGCCCGCTTCTCGGAGCAGCGCGATCAACCCCTGTGGCCCGCCCAGGTGCAAAGCACCGACTGCAATGAACACCTGGTGCTCCGCCAGTTGCAGCAATGCCGATTCCGCCATTTGCCGGTTGCGCGCATCAATGCCCAGGTCCGTGAAGTAGTCCCGGATTTCTCCGTCCAGCACGGCAAACTGTTCGTTGGACAAATCATCCAGCGCCTGCAACTCGTTGCGCAGGTATACCTGCACCATCTCCTCGTGGATTTCATCCACCCGCTGGTAATCATCCAGGGCGTGGTCCAACAGCTTCAGCTGGAAGTCCAGCGGCATTTGCTCCAGGAACTGCAGCTGCTGCTCCAGGGTTTCCAGGCCGACCACTTCCATCCCGCTGCCGGCTGCGCGGAGTGACAACGACAGGTCCATGAAAAAACCGGTCTTAGGCGCCGGTACACTGAGCGTCATCATCACCGCCCAGACTTTCATGCGGGCTTTCCAGTCCTGCGGCACCTGGTAGCCGCTGAGCGCGCTCATGGCGCGGTCGAAACGTTCTTGCCCAAGAAGTTCGAGCAGGCGCCCAGTGTTCTCGTAATGCATGTATTCAGTGAGCTTTTTCAGCGTGGGCAGGTCGGGAACCATTTCCATGGCGAATACATCGCAGCTTTTGAGTTCCTCGATGAATTCCTCGCTGAAATCCAGCACCCGCGGATCTTCGCTGTGGATGGTTCCGAGCAGGTAGCCGACCGGCCGGCCTTCCTGGCTGATCCGCCAATAGATTCCCTGCTCTTCCCCCTGCTCTTCCTTTGCCGCTGCGGTGGGAAGCTGAGGCAGCAGCAGGCAGCAGGCAATCCAGGCCAGCACTTTTGCCAGCCGCGGGGTGTTCAAACGGTTGCGGCGGCCATCCATCACAGTTCCGGGAAGTTCGCTGGCGTGCTTCATGGCAATTCCTTTTTCAATCACGTATCCTCGCGCCTTGGTTTTACATATGGCTTCTGCCGAGATTTCCTCAAGACTCCCTAATTATGCCGCGCATTGCAGATCGATTCAGAGGCTTTTTACCCGTGGTGGTGGATGTTGAAACGGGCGGCTTCAACTCCAAGACCGATGCGCTGCTGGAAATTGCCGCCAGCATCATTCGCATGGATGACTTCGGACGCCTGTTCATCGCCGAAACCCTGTGCGAACACGTCGAGCCTTTTCCGGGTGCCAACATCGACCCCAAGTCACTGGAGATCACCGGTATCCGGCTGGACAGCCCGTTGCGTGGAGCTTTGCCGGAGAAGGAAGCGTTGCGGCGCATTTTCCAGCCGATCCGCAAGGAAATGAAAGCCACCGACTGCCAGCGCGCCATCCTGGTGGGGCATAACTCCTTTTTTGACCTGTCGTTCCTGAATGCCGCCATCGAGCGCACCGATTTCAAGCGCAGCCCGTTTCATCCCTTCAGCTCTTTCGACACGGTGACGCTGGCCGGGCTGGCCTTCGGCCAGACCGTGCTGTCGCGCGCCGTACAGTCCGCGGGGCTGGACTGGAACGAATCCGAGGCGCATTCGGCCCATTACGATACCGAACGCACCGCGGCGCTGTTTTGCACCATCGTCAACCGCTGGAAAATTCTCACCGGCTTCTGAAGGACGAGTGTTCGCCGCAACATCCTGGAACCCTATTTGAAGAGTAAAAGACCATGTCCGATTTCCTGATGAATACCTATGCCCGCCTGCCCATTGCCTTCACCCATGGCGAAGGTCCCTGGTTGTACGACGAAGCAGGCAAACGATACCTGGATGGCATTTGCGGGCTGGGGGTGACCGGCCTTGGCCACGCCCATCCCGAAGTCACCAGCGCCATTGTGGATCAGGCGGGCAAGTTGCTGCACAGCAGCAACATGGTGCACATACGGTGGCAGGAGAAACTGGCGGAAAAGCTCTGCCGTGTCTCCGGCCTGGACAAGGCATTTATCTGCAGTTCCGGAACCGAAGCAATCGAGTGCGCGCTCAAGATAACCCGCCTGGCAGGCCATGAGCGCGGTATCGACAAACCAGGTGTGATCGTGATGGAAAACAGCTTCCACGGCCGCACCCTGGCGGCATTGTCAGCCACCGGCAGCCGCAAGGCCCAGGCAGGTTTTGAGCCGCTGGTCAGCGGCTTCGTGCGCGTGCCTTTCAATGACATTGCCGCGATCGAGAAAGTGGCGTCGCTGGACAAGTCCATCACGGCCGTTCTGGTTGAGCCGGTTCAGGGCGAAGCGGGAATCCGGGTTCCAGATGTGGGTTACCTCAGGAGCCTGCGTGAGATCTGTGACCGCCATGGCTGGCTGCTGATCCTGGATGAAATCCAGAGTGGTGTGTGCCGCACCGGGCGATGGTATGCCTATCAGCACGAGGGCATATTGCCGGACATCCTGACCAGCGCCAAAGCGCTGGCCAACGGCGTGCCGATCGGCGCCTGCATCGCGCGCGGAACCGCCGCCACGCTGCTCACGCCCGGCCGCCACGGCACCACCTTTGGCGGCAACCCGCTATCCTGCCACACGGCCTGCACCGTGCTCGACATCATGGAGCGTGAAGGCCTTCCCGAGCGCGCCGCCGCACTGGGCGCGCGCATGCTGGCCGGATTCAAGGACAAGCTGGACGGTTGCCACGCCGTGGCGGACATCCGCGGCAAGGGCCTGATGCTGGGCGTCGAACTGAAGCAGGACGCCACGCCGATCCGTGATGCGGCTCTGCAGGAAGGTGTATTCGTCAATGTCACCAAGGAAACCACCATCCGCATGCTGCCTCCGCTGATCCTGTCGGATGAGCAGGCGGACACCATCGTCAATACGATTGCTGAGATCATCCTGCTGAAATCCTGAGCAGGACCGGGCCGGGCTCAACTCCAGAGGTTCTGCAACAGCCCGGGCCAGCGCGAACCGAGTTGTTCCGCCAGGCGCGTGCTGGCCTGTTGCAAATCCGGCTCGGTGTCAGCGGTGAGCGTGGCATGGCCTACTTTGCGCCCTGCCCGCGCCGCCTTGCCGTAGTCGTGCCAGTGCAGATCCAGCCAGGCCAGGTAACGTGCCGAATCCGGCATTTGCCCCAGCCAGTTGAACATCAGGCTGGGCCGCAGCTGCCGGGTGGACCCCAGCGGCAAGCCGCAAACTGCCCGGATGTGGTTCTCGAACTGGGAGGTGCTGGCGCCATTGATGGTCCAGTGCCCCGAGTTATGCACACGCGGCGCGATCTCGTTGACCATCAGCCGGCCATCCACCAGGAAAAACTCCACGGTCATCACACCAACGTAATCAAAATGCTGCAGCAGCTTGCCGGATATTTCCTCGGCCTGCAGTTGCAGATCCGTGCCCAGGCTGCCGGGATGGCTGAGCACCAGCACGCCATCGGCATGGACATTCTGCGTCAGAGGCCACGAACGGACTTCCCCATCCCGGCCGCGCACCGCCACCAGGGAGCACTCGGCGTCAAACGGCACGAAGGCTTCCAGGATCAATTCCTGGTCGCCCTGATTCCCAGCCAGACGTTGCCACGCGCGTTCGAGGTCTTCCGGTTGCCGCAGTATGGCCTGGCCTTTGCCGTCATAGCCCAATCGCCGTGTTTTCAGCACGCAGGGCATACCGATCCGTTCCACGGCTGCCAGCAACTCCGGTCGTGAATTCACGGCAACAAAATCGGGCACGGTGATGCCCAGGTCACGGATCAGGGATTTCTCCACCAGGCGGTCCTGGCATTGATCCAGCGCCTTGACGCCGGGATACAGGGGGCAATGCTGCAACAGGGCAGCGGCACTTGCCGCCGGTACGTTTTCAAAATCATAGGTGGCCACATCCACCGACCGCCCCAGGTGTGCAGCGGCATCCGCATCATCGAAATCCGCTTGCAGCAATTCGCCCAGCGCGGCGGCGCAGGCATCAGCAGCGGGATCCAGGAAACGGAATTCCAGGCCCAGCGGGATACCGGCCAGGGCCATCATGCGCGCCAGTTGTCCGCCGCCGAGAATTCCCACCGTTTTGACGGCTGGCTGGTCTTTCGTCACGGGCACACTCAGTCGCTGCTGGAGGGATCGGTATCGGCCAACACTGCGTCGCGGCGCTCGTCGCGAAAGGCCTGCAAGGCCGCGCGCACGCGTTCATCGTGATTGCCGATGATGGCAGCCGCCAGCAGAGCCGCGTTGGTTGCGCCAGCCGTGCCGATGGCCAGCGTGCCCACCGGAATGCCGGCCGGCATCTGCACGATTGAAAGCAATGAATCCATGCCGTTGAGCGCTTTGGACTGCACCGGCACACCCAGCACGGGTACCACGGTCTTGGAGGCCACCATGCCGGGCAGATGGGCGGCGCCGCCCGCGCCGGCGATGATCACCTGCAGTCCGCGCGCGGCAGCCTGTTCGGCATACTCAAACATGCGATCGGGAGTGCGGTGGGCGGAAACCACGCAGGTTTCATGGGTAACGCCCAGGGCCTGCAGGGTTTCGGCAGCGGCTCGCATGGTGTCCCAGTCGGAACGCGAGCCCATGATGATGCCCACCTGTACCTGGCCCCCTGCGGAAGAGCCTGATTTTGCTTGCTTGTCCATTGCGGCGCTCTCCTTGGGTGCGCAGCCGGGAAAGCGGCGTATTGTAACAGCAGCCTGCTGGATATTTGGATACTTGGGGCATATGACCGGATTTGAGCGCCATGGGTGTCGGCACAAGCTCCGCAGCTGACGTAGAATACCGCCTGGCAACCAGGCTGATGAGCCGCGAGGGCTACGCGCACATGAGTATCGACGGAAAACTGCTGGAAATTCTCTGCTGCCCCATCAGCAAGAGCCCCCTGTCGCGGCTGGAACGCAGCCGGCTGGACAAACTCAACCGCGCGATTGCCGCAGGCGAAGTCCAGCAGGTCGATGGCACGGCCGTGACCGAAACCCTGCGCGAGGCGCTGGTGACCGAGGACGGCAAGGTGATTTACCCGGTGATCGACGACACTCCCATCCTGTTGTCTGAACGCGGTATCGGCACCACGCAATTGCAGGATTGGTAGGAGCGAGCCACGCTCGCGACTACGGTAATATCGGCAGCATGGCTGCCTCCTACAGCGGCAGTAATTTGCCGGGGTTCATGATGCCCTTCGGGTCCAGTACAGACTTCAGTCCCTTCATCACGGCGATTTCTTCAGCCGAGCGCACGCGGTGCAACCAGGGTTGCTTCAGCAGGCCCAAACCATGTTCAGCGGAAATGCTGCCTCCCAGGGCTTCGGTGAGGGCGTAGGTCTGCTCACTGATTTCATGGGTACGCTGCTCGAACTGGTCACGCGGCAAACCCTCCGGTGCAATCAGGTTCATGTGCAGGTTGCCATCGCCGATGTGGCCGTACCACACCACCTCGAAGTCCGGGCAGATCCGCGCCACCAGTTGGTCCATGCGGCTGAGGAATTCAGGCACTTTTGACACGCGCACGGACAAGTCATTCTTGTAGGGCCGGTAGCGGGTGATGGCTTCGGAAATGCCTTCCCGGTAACGCCACAGGTCGGCGTTCTGCTTGTCGTTCTGGCTGATCACGCCATCCACCAGCCAGCCCTGTTCCAGGCCGTGTTCAAAGCACTCCAGCGCGGCGTTTTCCTCGGCTTCGGTGGGGCAATCGAACTCACTCACCACGTACAGCGGGCAATCGGATTCCATCGGCGCGGGAAGCTGGTGTCCGGCGCGAACATGCTTCATCGCCTTGTCGGTGAGGAACTCAAACGCGGACAGGTTCAGCCGCTCATTCAGCAACCTGAACACCCGCATCAGCGCATCCATGTCGCTCAGGCCCAGCAGCAGCACCTTGCCGGGCAGCGGCGCATCAGCCAGCTGTAGCGTGACTTCGGTCACCAGCCCCAGCGTGCCTTCACTGCCGATGAAGAGATGGCGCAAATCATATCCGCTGGCGTTCTTCACCAGGCCGCGGTTCAGGTCAAGCAACTCGCCCGTGCCGGTAACCACTTGCAGGCCGGATACCCAGTCGCGCGTCAGGCCGTAACGCAACACGCGGATGCCGCCGGCATTGGTAGCCACGTTGCCACCAATCTGGCTGGAGCCCTCGGAAGCAAACGACACCGGGTAAAACAGCCCTTGCTCGCGGGCAAACGCCTGGATGGCGGCGGTGACCACGCCGGCTTCCACCGTCAATGAACGGTCCACCGGATTGAAGTCGATGATCTTGCGCATGCGGTCCATGGAGATGACCAACTCACCCCGGGTGGCCACGGCGCCGGCGCTCAGGCCGGTTCGGCCACCCGATGGCACGATGGCAATAGCTTCCGAATTGGCAAAACGCACCAGCGACTGCACCTCCAGCGCCGTGCGCGGAAAGGCAACGGCCGTCGGGGCTGGCGTGTAAAAGCGCGTCCAGTCCTGGCCATGGGATTGGAGGACGGCCGCGTCGGTGGAGAGTTCAATCGAAGGAAAAGCCTGTTGCAGATTTTTCAGGGCGGATTCGGCTGGCTGGACTGGCATGTTGGATCCCGGTTATTTCCTGATATCGAATCGGTATGTGGGCGCGGTTGCGTTGATTGCACCAAGTCCGCACAATTCGCCACTTGGTCAAATCACCGCCTGGTTGGGCGGCGTGCGGAATGACGAAAGGCGAAGAGTAAAAGGCTATGGCCAAAAAAGCGAGAAACTACTCCCTGGAAAAAGACAAAATCCGTTTCCTGTTGCTGGAAGGGGTGCACCCGGCCGCCAAAGAGATGATCCTGTCCCGCGGTTACAGCCAGGTTGAACTGTTGCCGCAGGCCCTGTCCGGGGACGAGCTCAAAAAAGCCCTCAAGGGCGTCCACTTCCTCGGCATCCGTTCCCGCACCCAGCTGGATGCCGGAGTGCTGGAATCCGTCGACCGCCTGGCGGCGGTCGGCTGTTTCTGCATCGGCACCAACCAGGTCAACCTGGGCAGCGCGCAACTCCGTGGCATTCCGGTATTCAACGCGCCATTCTCCAACACCCGCAGCGTGGCTGAACTGGCGCTGGCCGAAATCATCATGCTGATGCGCGGCATTCCGCAGCGCAGTGCGGCGGCGCATCGTGGTGAATGGCTCAAGTCCGCCACCCACTCGCATGAAATCCGCGGCAAGACGCTGGGCATCATCGGCTACGGCCACATCGGCACCCAGCTCGGCATCCTGGCTGAAGGCCTGGGCATGCGTGTGCTGTATTACGACATCGAGCACAAGCTGCCACTGGGCAACGCCATCAACAGCCCGCGCCTCAGCGAGTTGCTCAAGCAGTCACACGTCGTCAGCCTGCACGTGCCGGAAACGGAGCAGACGCGCGGCATGGCCAATGCCAAGTTCTTGCGCGGCATGCGGGACGGCGCTTACCTCATCAACGCCAGCCGCGGCACCGTGGTGGACATCAAAGCCCTGGCCGCGGCGCTCAAGTCCGGCAAGCTGGCCGGCGCCGCGATCGATGTGTTTCCCACCGAGCCGGTCTCCACCAAAGACATTTTCGAATCACCGCTGCGCGGCATGGACCAGGTGATCCTGACGCCGCACATCGGCGGCAGCACCATGGAGGCCCAGGAAAACATCGCCATCGAAGTGGCCGGCAAGCTGCTGCGCTACAGCGACAACGGTTCCACCGTTTCCGCGGTAAATTTTCCGCAGGTCAGCCTGCCCGACCACGAGAACGCCAGCCGCATCCTGCACATCCACCGCAATGAACCCGGCGTGCTGCAGCACATCAACCAGGTGTTCGCGGAGAGAAAGGTCAACATCGCCTCGCAGTACCTCGACACCCGCGGCCAGGTCGGTTACGTGGTGATGGACCTTGAAACCGGCAACCCGGCGGAGTTGTTGCGGCAGTTGCGCAAAGTGCCGGGCACAATCCGGGCCAGGATACTGCATTGATTTTTTGTATAGCAATGGAATAGGCAGCCTGCGGAAAGCTGCCCTATACTGTGGTGGGCCTGATAATGAGGGAGACCATCCATGCAAACCCGAAAACAAGCTCCATTCCGGAGCGTCCGCCTGAGTTGTTTGAGCGTATTTCTGCTGCTGGCCTGCTGCTGGGCCACACCGGTTTTTTCCCAGTCTGAAAGCGATGGCTCCGGCCCCAAGCCGGAAAAACTGTTTGACAGCAATGAAACCTTCAGCATCACCGTCACGGCGCCCTGGCGCGACATCGTGCGCAAGCCCAAGGTGCAGGACCCCTACCCCGCCACCATGCAGTTCACCGACAGCCTGGGGCAAACCCACACCCTGCCGCTCACGGTGGAGCGGCGCGGCATTACCCGCCAGGAAGTCTGCAAGTACCCGCCCATCAAGTTCCGCATGAACAAGGAAGACATGAAGGGCACCACCTTTCGCGGGCAGGATGAGCTGAAGCTCGTGACCCATTGCGACAAGGGCGACCGGTGGGAACAGTACTACATCAAGGAATACCTGGCCTACCGCTTTTTCAACGAGATGACGGAACTGAGTTTTCGCGCACGCCCCCTGGCGATCACCTATGTCGACAGCGATAACAATTCCGCAGAAGAGCCCCGCTTTGGCTTCCTGATCGAGGATATTTCCGATGTGGCCAAACGCAACGACCTGAAGAAGGAAGAACGGCCGGAAATCAAACGCAAGGACCTGGACAGCTTGCATGCGAGCCGCGTAGCCCTGTTTGAATACCTGCTGTCAAACGTGGATTTCGAAGTGCTGAGCGGACCGAAGGATGACAAGTGCTGCCACAATGCGCGGCTGATCAGCAATGAAGACGGTTCAGTCGTCTATCCCATACCCTACGACTTTGATTCCTCGGGTTTCATTGATGCGCACTACGCGGTTCCCAATGATTTCCTCGGCATCAGGGCGGTTACTCAAAGGCTGTACCGGGGCTATTGCGCGCACAACGATACGATGGAAACCGCGCGGCAGGAGTTCATCGCCAAGGAATCCGCCATCATGGGCCTGATCAGCGGCGAAGCCCGGCTCACCGACCGCAATGCAAAAACCGCCACCAGATTCATCGGCGAGTTTTTCGAAACCCTGAAGTCCGACAAGGACTACCAGAAAAAAATCATTGAGAAATGCCGCAAGTAGGTAATTGTGTTACCGGCATGGCTGGAGCCTCCGCGGCTCCAGCCTCGCTCGCAGTTTCGGTCGCAGTATCAGATTCCGCAGCGGCTTCGCCTGCTGCTTCTCCAGTTTCTGGCGGCGGTGCCGTGATCTTGTCCAGCAGGATCTGCAGGTCACCGTTTTTCGGGTACAGCGCCATCACCTGCTGCAGGTAGGCAGGGCGTTCGGCATCGGTCGCAGGCAGGGCCACCTTGCCCTCCGGATAACCGGCAAACTTTCCTTCAGGGGTAACCTCCAGATAAGCCGGGTAGCCGCCGTAAGCCTTGGCCAGGCCCGTATCGATCTGGATCACGGCTCCATCGTAGCGGGTGAAAATCGCGCCACCGGTGGGTGTATGCCCCACCACGATATGTTTTGCCTGGTGATTGTCGAGTATGGCCGCCACGGTTTCCGGTGTGGCCTCGGGTACGTGGCCAGACAGGCCGCGGTACCACAGCGGCCCGTAGGGATCCTCAAGGATGCCCGGGTCGCGCGGATCATAATTTTCCAGTTTGGCCCGGGCCTGTTCGGTGAGTGATGCCAGGCTGTTCTGGCAGTACTTGCCGCTGATGCCACCGTGCAGGAAGATCATGTCGTTGATCTGTACGGCCACCTTGTTGTTGATGGTGCGCCTGGCCATCTCACCTTCGGGATCCCACTTCGGGTCCCAGGACTGGCGATGCTCCACCCAGCCCGGCGGATGGGTTTTGTTCCATACATCGCGGTAGTTTTCCGGCAGGGCCTGGAAGCCTTCCGGATTGGTTTCCCGAAGGTTCTGCATCACCAGGTCAAAATAACGGTCCAGCAGCGCGGCGGAGTTGCGGTTGGCGAACGCCTCGAATTCACCCGGGTGCACATAGCGCAGGTCGCCATACACATTCATGGCCTCGTGGTTGCCGACCAGGCTGTGCACGCGACCGCCCTTGCGTTCGGCCTGTTTGGCCAGCTTGTCCAGGTGCTCGATGATCTTCAGCGTATCCGGGCCCCGATCGGGGATGTCGCCGGTCTGCACCAGGTGGGTGGCGCCGCCGGTCCATTTGCCTCTTTTGTCCACCAGGCCGGCAGCCTGCAGGGCGACCAGGTAATTCTCATAATCACCGTGGATGTCACCGATGGCCACGATGCGCTCGACACCGGTCCAGTGGTAGGCGTCGACCTCGCGAGGCGCAGCGCTGGCGAAAGACTGAACCAGTAACAGGATGACCAGCAACAGGAACCTATTCACAGCGCTCTCCTTCGGTAATCACAGCTTCGCTGTGAAACAAGCCCGGCGTTCTATTGGTTTGAATCCAGTTTAATGGATTTGTTCAAAATTGTTGCAGTGCCCGCACGAGCCCGGTTTCGGCTGCCGGCTTACTCGTCCGGAGCCAGCTCCACCACCAGGCCGTCGTGTTCCTCACGCAATTCCAGCTGGCAGCTGAGCCGCGAGGTTGACCGGAAACCGTCCAGGAATTCCAGCAATTCGACCTCGTCCATCTCACGGGCAGGAAACTTGTCGGCCCATGCATCATCCAGCCAGACATGGCAGGTGGCACAGGAGCACATGCCGCCACAAATCGCCGCCACGCCCCAGTCAAACTCCCGTAACACTTCCATCAGTTTGTCATTGGCATGAGCCTGCACCTGGTGCAGCTGCCCATCCCGGTCCGTTACATTTATCGTTATCAAAGTAAATCCTTCAGGTTATTGCTGTGATCTGCCAACACGGCGGCATCAACCGGCGTTCGCTTGCCGATCAATTGCCGTCCTACCATGTAGTCGCGTGGCGCGTTAATGGATTGTACCGCGTGCAAGGTATTTTCCTGCAGCGCGAAATAACTGAATCCGCCAGTTTCGGGATGCTCGCGACGAACCAGCGTATCGGTGGCCCGCGGGATGCCGGCCATTTGCAGGCGCCGGTCATACTGCTCCGACCAGAACCAGGGTGTTTCCTCGTAGCACTGGTTGCCACCCAGCAGGTTCGCCGCCACCAGCTTGCCCTGGCTGACGGCATTCTGCACGGATTCGAGCACCTGCCAGCCTTGCAGCAAAGGATGCTCCAGTTCCGCCACATCGCCCGCCGCGTAGATATTGCCGATATTGCTGCGGCATAAGGCATCGACTTTCACACCACGCGCGGTTGCCACTCCGGAGTTCGCCAGCCAGGAAATTTCGGGGCGCACGCCGACGCCGATCATCACCAGGTCGACATCCACCCGGCTGCCGTCGCTCAATTCCACGCTTTCCGCACGGGCCTGGCCGTGGAGCTGTTTGACGCCGGTGCCGAGCAGGAATCGCACGCCCTGGTTCAGGTGGAATTCGCGCAGATAGGCGGCGATACCCGGTAGCGCGGATCGTTTCATGATCTCGTCCTGGGCTTCGATTACTGTCACTTCGCAGCCCAGGCTGCGGGCCGAAGCCGCAACTTCCATGCCGATATAACCCGCGCCGATCACGGCAATTCTTGCCCCTTCCCGCAACTGCCCGCTGAGGGCCAGGGCTTCATCGAGGTCACGCAGGTAGTAGACCCCGGGCAGGTTCGTACCTGGCACCGGCAGGCGGTTGAGCGTGCCGCCCGTGCAGATGGCCAGGCCATCATAGGACTGCACGCTGCCATCGCTGAATTCAACCTGGCCACCGGCTGCGTCCAGCGACTGCGCGGCGATACCCTGAAGCAGCTGGATTTCGTGCTGTTGGTAAAACTCCAGGTGACGTAGCTGGCAACGCTCGGCCGCCCACTCCTTTTTCAGCACCTGCTTGGACAACGGCGGTCGCTGGTATGGGACATGGGTTTCTTTACCGGCCATAACAATTTCACCGGCAAAGCCACCCTGGCGCAGGCTCATGGCCACTTGCACGCCGGCCTGGCCGGCGCCCAGGATGAGAATTCGTTCAGGCATCAGGCACTGTTTCCACTGCAGTTATTAACGACAAAAGCAAAGTTGATGAACTATAACCCAGAACATTGCGCAGACAGAAACCATGGCCATTTTCAGCCGAATTCCATCGGCCGCACAGGTTCACAAAATCCTTGCCGGCATGGATTATCATGCTGGATTCTTGCCTGACCAGGAGCACTTCATGGCCAATTACTCTGGACCCAATACCACTGGCGTCAAATCCGCCGGAATGCTGGCTCTATACACACTCTCGCTCGTTCTGGCAGGCGCAGTACCAAACGACAGCTGGAGCGACACAACACCAGCGGCAACGGCTCAGTCAGCTTTCATGCAGGCTTTCACAGCTTATTGCGGCAAGGCCTATGCCGCCCGCGTGGTGCAGGACAACCAGCCCTCGCCCGACTGGCAGCAACCCCTGGTGGTGCACATCCGGGATTGCGGGGACCGGGTCATCCGCATGCCCCTGCACGTGGGCGCTGACCGTTCCAGGACCTGGGTGCTGACCCTCCATGATGGGTTCATCGATTTCCAACATATCCACCTGCATGAGGACGGCAGCCCCGATGCGGTCTCACCCTATGGTGGCCGGACGACCGATGCGGGCAGCGCAGGCCACCAGAGTTTTCCGGCCGATGACGCCAGCAAGGCCCTGTTCGAGGCCAACGGCCTGGACGTTTCCATGAACAACACCTGGAGCCTGTCGTTCCCGGATGCCCATACCCTGAGCTACCAGCTGAGCCGGCCAGGCCGGCTGTTTGAAGTCCAGGTTGACCTGAGCCAGCCCGTGCCGTTGCCGCCGCCCGCCTGGGGTTACGCGGAAGATTCACCGGATTGAAGCGTGGCGCGTCAGGGCATGCTGGGCGTGAGGTAACGGCATAGCCAGGCATCCGGCGCCTGGATGGCGGCCGGCGGGTCGTTAAGCTCCATCACCCAGGGCGTGGCCGCGGTATACATCGGCCACTCGGGCTGTCCGGCGGTGCGCACCGCGCCATTCTGGGCAAAGGACACCCAATAGGACATGAGCGTTTCCGTCACGGCCTGGTCCGCCGCATCAGCGGGCAACCAGTCATCATGCTGGTTGAATACGTACGGCAGCTCGGCGCCATGGTATACGCCCAAGGATTTACTGCCTTCGCCAGGCCGCAGGCGGGTGAACCAGTAGACAAAGCCCTGCCCGCCCGCGGCGCTGGCTTTCTCGGCAATCAGGCGACTCGGGCACAGCATCTGCTGCGCCGTCCTGAGGCGATCCAGCGCATGCCGGGCGTCGGGCGCATCGGACACGGCATCGCGCAGTGTCCCTGAGTATTCAGGCACGGTTTCGAGTATCCAGTCCATCAGTTCGGCTTCGCCAACGCCTTCATCCAGGTACATCAGGTCTTCATCCCGGTTGGTGCCGATGACGATTTCCAGCCGGGCAGCCTGCGGGCCTGCCAGCCCTGCAATGGGTTGCTGCACCATCGAGCGGCCATTGATCACGGCATCATAGTAATGTTCCGGCAGCGCTTCCCTGTCGGCCTGCAGCAGGGCCTGCCAGTCCTGTTGACGCAGTTCTTGCGCGGTGACGTTTTCATCCAGGCCCAAAGCCGCAACCAGCCGGTTGCCCAGTTGCTGCTCCTGCGCCAGTGTGCGGCGCTGGTTGATGGAGCCACCGATGCTTTGCGCTATCAGGCGTTCAAACAACGGTTCGCCAGCCGGGTCAGCAGCGAGGGCGAGATCGATGAGGTTGCCGGCGCCGGCGGATTCACCAAAGGCGGTCACGTTGTCGGCAGCGCCACCGAAACTGCTGATATTCGCCCGCACCCAGTGAAAGGCCTGGGCGATGTCCAGCAATCCGAAGTTGGCAACCGCGGTGTCGCTGCCATCACCCAGGGCCGGGTGCGAGAAAAAGCCCAGTGGCCCAAGGCGGTAGGCGATGGAAACCACCACCACGCCCCTGGCCGCCAACTCCCCGCCCAGGTAATTCGGTTCATAGGACCAGCCGCCGCGATTGGCGCCGCCATGAACGTACACCATGACCGGCAGCGGCTTGTCGGGTTGCAGGTCGGGCGTCCAGATATTCAGGTACAGGCAGTCCTCGCTCTCGGCTACCGGCCGCTGCACCACATCGGCCGGGTGGCCAAAAGTTTCCGCCAGCCGCACGTACCAGTCGACGATGTAATCACCCTGCGGACAGGCTGCCGCGAACCGGTCGGCCTTCGCCGTGTCGCTGCGAGGCGTGTGGGGCTCCGGCGCGCGCCAGCGCAATGCGCCCACCGGTGGCGCCGCAAACGGCACACCGCGGAATACCGCTATGGTGGAATTTTTTTCGTCCCAGGCGCCCTGGAGGGTTTCACCATTGGCCATGGTTTGCGGCGGGGCTTTGCCACAGGCTGCCAGCAGCAGGCTGAACGACAGCATGGCAAGGATCGGATTGCGGAATGCGGTCATGGTTTGGCTTCCTGTTGTCGTTGGTTTTGGCCATGCACTAAAGGCCCGGCACCAGCTCCGCGAAATCCGGTCATGGGATTCCGCCCTCGATGGCCATGTTTCATCACATCAACATGGCATAGGGAACGAAGCTGACTGAGTCTCCGGCCCGGATGTCTTGGCCCAGCGGCTGTCGCGCCAGGCCATCGCTGCGGCTGGTGGACAGCAACACACCGCTGCTCTGGTTGGAATAGAGTTCCGCGCCTTCGGCGCCCAGCCGCACGCGCAGGTACTCCTCGCGGCTGCTGCCTTCCCGGTCGAAAGCGGCTGTTACCGTGCTGAATACGGGATCGGTCTGCTGCATGCCCTGGCAGGCCAGCAGAAAGGGTCGCGCCAGCACCAGCAAGGTGACAAACACCGATACCGGATTGCCCGGCAGCCCCAGAAACGGTTTGCCCAACAATTCACCAAAGGCAAATGGCTTGCCGGGCTTGATGGCGATGCGCCACAGGTCGAGCCGGCCCAGATCCTCCACCACCGCCTTGACGTGGTCTTCCTCGCCCACGGATACACCGCCGGAGGTGATCACGACATCGGCTTGTTCCGCCGATTCCCGCAGGCGCTGGCGAATGGCGGCAGGCTGGTCGGGGGCGATGCCGAGGTCCACGACTTTCATACCCCAGCTGCGCAGGACGGCGCCAAGGGTGTAGCGGTTGGAATTGAAAATCTGCCCTTTAGCGAGGTCCTGGCCAGGTTCTACCAGTTCATCGCCGGTGGACAGGATCGCCACCCGCAACTGCGCGTAGACCGTAACACCGGGCATGCCCTGGGAAGCCAGCAGGCCGAGGTCCTGAGGCAGCAACCGGCGCCCTGCAGGCAACAGCAACTGGCCGGCGGCAATGTCCTGGGCCCTGGGGCGCACGTTGTCACCACGGCCGGGAAGTTCGCGAAAGGTCACGGCACCGTCGGTTGCGCTGCAGTCTTCCTGCATGGCCACCGTATCGGCACCGGCTGGGATTTCGGCGCCGGTAAAAATCCGCGCAGCCGTCCCTTTCTTCAATCGCTTCGGGCTGTGGCCGGCGGCGATCCGCTGGCTGATGGCCAGTGTCTGCCCGGCCTGCTTTACATCGGCACGCCTGAAGGCATAACCGTCCATGGCGCTGTTGGCGGCGGGCGGCACGTCCAGCACCGCGTGCACATCACGGGCGATGACCCGCCCCAGGGCATCACAGAGCGGAATTTCCTCCAGCAGCGGTGGTGGCCTGGCAGCGGCCTTCAGCCGTTCGATGGCGACATCGGGTTCCAGCATGGGATTCAACGCTTGTTCCTTGCCTGGAGCATTCAGCTGCCGTGTCGCGCTTCGCCCGGGCGCGCCGCCAGGGTCAGGCCGACAAAATTACAGGGCTTGTGGCGTGCGTCCAGCTGCTCACGGAGGATGGCGTTCCAGCCGGTGCGGCAGGCTCCGGTTGACCCCGGCAGGCAGAACACCAGCGTGCGGTTGGCGATACCGGCCAGGCAGCGGGACTGCACGGTTGAAGAACCAATTTCAGCGTACGACAGATGCCGGAACAATTCGCCGAAACCATCGATTTTCTGGTCAAACAGGGGCAACAGCGCCTCGGGCGTGGAATCACGTAGCGTCAGGCCGGTGCCGCCAGTGGTAATAATGCAATGAACATCAGGGTCGGCAATCCAGTTGGATACCACCGCGCGCATGCGATAGACATCGTCCGGAATCAGTTCGCGTGCCTGCAGGTGGTGCCCTGCTTCCGTGAGCAGCTGCACCAGCGTGTCACCCGAGGTGTCATTTTCGCGGCTGCGGGTATCGGAAAGCGTGAGAACGGCAATATTGAGCGGGATGAATTCGGTAGCGGCTGGCATGGCAGGATTCCGGTTTTGTTTGGGAACAGTGAAGCAGACACTGCAAGAATATCAATACTCGATGATCATGATATGGGCACGGCTGGCTGGTCAAGCAAGGCAGCCGCGGTGGCGAGGCCTTCCGGGGTATTGATGTTGAAGAACGGGTCAGGGTGCAATTCCGGCCCGCTGCTGGCCCATTCCACCACAGCCACGGGGCGGGCGCGCAGGAACTCCTTCAGGCCACGTTGTTCCTGTTCCAGCACGGCGGTGCGCAGCTCCGGCAGCAGCCGGGTATGCCACAGGGAAAACGTTGGTTGCCATTGCTGCCGGTAACTCACCATGGCGCCGGAAGCCCCGCTGTGTTCCGCAGCCTCCACCAGGCGCGTGGCCAGGTCCAGCGGCAGGAACGGCGCATCGCAGGGTGCCAGTAACAGCCAGCCGGGCTGCTCATCGGCTGTCGCCTCCAGCGCGGCCAGCACGCCGCCCAGCGGACCCTGGCTGCCGGCCTGCTGGTCGGCCACCTGTGACAAACCGAATTCATTCCAGCAGTCTTCGACTCGTTCAACCGACAGAAGCAGGCGATGGCATTGCGGTTTCAAACGCGCCATCACATGGCCCAGCAATGGACGGCCGGCCAACAGCTGCAGGGCTTTGTGCCCACCGCCCATCCGCCGCGACTGGCCTCCTGCGAGTATGGCGCCAGTGATATCCAGGCCGGTGATATTCAACATGACAACAGGCGTTCGGCTCGCTGCCGGTAATGACTGCCTTTCAGGCCGCCAGCCGGCGCGTCGCCTGCAGGGCGATGTCGTCCAGCCCGGCGCCGCCTTCGGCCACATGGGCCAGAATCATCTGCTTCATCGAGGGCGCCCAGAAACGTTGCAGGTGTGCGGTGGTTTTTTCCACCGCATCGGCATGAAAGCTGAAGTTGGCGGCAATCTGGTTGGCCATTTTGACCAGGGTTTGCAGTTCGTTGTTCTGGGACATAGGGTTCAGTCGTTGCTCAGGAGTTGCTCAGGCATTGCTCAGGTGTTACTCAGGCGTTGCGGAAAAGTGTAGGTATTGTGCCTCCCCGGGCGGGCAAATCCCACCAGGGTGAGACCGCAGCGCTCGGCAAATTCGATGGCCAGCGTGGTTGGCGCCGAAACGGCTACCAGCATCTGCACGCCCATCACCGCGGCCTTGTACACCATCTCATAGCTGGCGCGGCTGGAGACCAGCAGGAAACCGGACGCGGGATCAAAAGCCTGCTTCGCCAGCGCGCCCAGCAGCTTGTCAAGCGCATTGTGGCGCCCGACATCCTCACGCAGCAGCAGGATGTCCCCTTCGGATGAACACCAGGCCGCGCCATGGCTGGCGCCGGTGAGGGCCTGCAGCGGCTGGTGCTGCTGCATACGCTCCAAAGCGCGCTGGACGGCCGCATGGCCGACCCTGAGGCTGTCATTCACCGGGTCGGGGTAGCGCAACGCCTGTTCGATGCGCTCGGCGCCACACAAGCCGCAACCGGTGCGGCCGGTGAGGTTGCGCCGCTGCGTGGCGAGGCGGTCAAACCAGTCTTCGCTGATGGTCAGCGCGGCTTCGATACCGCCCTCGCGCGGAACCAGGCGCACCGACAGCAAGTCCGCCGGTGAGCCGATGATGCCTTCGGTGAGGCTGAAACCCAGCGCAAAGTCCTCCAGGTCGTTCGGCGTCACCATCATGACCACATGCGAGACCCGGTTGTAGGTCAGCGCCAGAGGTAATTCGGTCACAATATGATCGTCAGCAGCCTTGTGCTGGCCTGCTTGCCAGTTATGTACGGCGACCTGGCGCGACTGGCTCATGGCTTTGATTCAGTGCCCTGCGGATTCAGGTCCGGATTCAGGCCCGGAATCAGACCCGGAATCAAACCCTGGCCTGTTCGAGGAATTCTTCCTGC
>CAYYCX010000055.1:0-26432 GCA_964470455.1 uncultured Wenzhouxiangellaceae bacterium | reverse complement strand
GATCTCACCCTGGCGCAGCGCAAAAGCCTGCATCTGGCCCTCGAAGCGAGAGCGGCCCAGCACCAGGTAGGCCGGCACGGCAATGAATGGAAAACCGATCAGCGAAACCGACCAGGCGATGGCACCCTGGGGAGTGCGCACCGTCATCACGGCATCGATGGCCGCAATGATGCCCGCCACATAAAAAGCAGTAACCAGGAATGCTGTCATGGCTCTTTTTCCTCAGGGAACCCTGATCGTTTCGGGACTTCCCTTACCTGCACATGCTGCCATACGGTTCGCGCACCTGCCGCCGACAGGGACGCCAGTTCACCTCACCCACCCATCAGGGCATATGGACCGCCCTTTTCCAGCGCCGCCTTGTATGTGCTGGTGGCATGCATGCGCTTCAGGCAGGCAGCCAGTTTCGGGTAACTGGCCGCGAGATCGGCTCGAACCGAAGCAGCTTCCAGCGGAAAGCTCATCTGGATGTCGGCAGCCGTCATGGCATCGCCGCAGAACCATTTTGATTTCCTCAGCGTGGCTTCCATGAACTCGAGGTTGCGCTTCACATTGGCATCGAGGTAGCTGTCGCGGACTTTGCCGGCGATGCCCCTGGTGACGGGTTTGAGAAAAAACGGCACCGGCGCGGATTCGATGCGCGACAGGATCAGCGAGATGATCATCAGCGGCATGAAGGTGCCTTCGGCATAGTGCAGCCAGTAGGTATAGGCCAGCCGCTCCGGCGAGCCCTCGGCCGGCAGCAGGCGGCCGTTGTCGTACTTGCCCACCAGATATTCAATGATGGCGCCCGACTCAGCCACGGTAACATCGCCATCGGTAATCACCGGTGATTTGCCCAGCGGATGGACTTTCAAAAGCTCCGGCGGAGCCAGCTGGGTTTTGGGGTCGCGCTTGTAGTGCCTGATTTCATACTCCACGCCCAGCTCTTCCAGCAGCCACAAAATGCGTTGCGAACGGGAGTTCTCAAGGTGATGCAGGGTGATCATGGGCGGGCCTCCAGGATGTTGCCGAAGTCAGGCAACATCTTAGCCGATGCCGGGACACTGATCGGCTTTTACCCGCTGCCGCATCAGATTTTGCCAATGGAATGAAGTGCCCGGAGTCCGACCAAGTGCTGCTGCACGTCAATCCATGAAGGTAGCAATTTCCTCCAGCGGGCGCTTGGTTATGGACGGAACCATGGCATCGTCTGCCGGATATCCGGTAACGATCAGGATGTAGGCGCGCTCGTGTTTCGGACGCTCAAGCACTTCGCCGAGAAAACCCATGGGTGAAGGCGTGTGGGTCAAGGTAACCAGGCCTGCGTCATGCAGCGCGGCCAGCAGGAGGCCGCAGGCTATGCCCACCGATTCGGCGGTGTAGTAGTTTTTCAGCTGCTTGCCTTCCGGCGTGAGTGTGAATTTTTTCAGGAACACCGCAATCAGCCAGGGCGCGGTTTCGAGGAAGGGCTTGTGTTCGTTGGTGCCAAGCGGCTCCAGCGCCTTGAGCCATTCGTCCCCGGCGCGGTGGCTGTAGAGCTCCTTCTCCTCGATCTCGGCAGCAACGCGTATGCGGCTTTTTACTTCGGGATTGGATACGGCAACAAAATGCCAGGGCTGCATGTTGGCGCCGCTGGGCGCGGTGCCGGCAGCGCGAATGGCGTTCTCGATGATGTCGCGCGGTACCGGCTTGTCGGAATACTCGCGCACGGTGCGGCGGCGCTTGATGTGTTCATAGAACTCCAGTGCGCGGCGCTGCATTTCGTCGGGCGGCAATTCGCTGAATTGCAGGGGTTCAAAGGGCCATTCTTTCAATCGAATTCTCCTGTGAATGGGTGGCTGACCGCTATTTTGCCAGTCTGGAACGACGGTTATTGATCGAAGACGTCATGCCTGGCCATGCAACGCGCGGACCTTCCCCGGACCTGATCCGGGGACCCGGCATCCATGCCCTGTGGATTCCGGCTATCTCGCTGCGCGAGATTCCGGAATGACGGAGTTAACAACACAGCCGCCACCCCGGTCCCCGAGCCAGGGCTGTCACTTCAATCCAAACCTGCGCAACAGCGCCATCGGGTCCGGGTCCCGGCCGCGGAACTCCCGGAACGCCTGGTCCGCCGGGACGGTATTGGCGCGCTGCAGGATGGTAGAAAAGTAGCTGGCCGAAACCTCTGCATCAAACAACCCGTCCGGTGACGCCAGGAACACTTCAGCAATATCCGCCGCAATCACGTCCGACCAGAGGTAGGTGTACACACCCGCAGCGTACTCCGATGTGCCAAAGGTATGGAAGGCATGTGGTGCATACAGCACCAGGTCAACCGCCTGCGGCAACTGCAGTTCTTCCAGGATGCGCTGCTCCTCCGCCACGGCATCGATGTCGCGCCCATCCGCCAGCAGGTGCAGCCGCATGTCCACGATGGCGCTGCCCAGGTAACTGAGATTGGCGCTGAACACGCGGTCGTAATTCGCCACCGCCTCGATGCGATCGATCAATTCATCCGGCATCGGTTCGCCGGTCTGGTAATGCCGGGCAAATTTCTTCAGGGTGGTGCGGTTCAGCAGCCAGCGCTCGTTCAGCAGGGAAGGCACTTCGATGAAGTCCCAAGGAAGCGTCAGCGTCCCAAGGCTGGGATAGGCCGCGCCATTGGACAGCGTATGCAGCGTGTGGCCGAACTCATGGAAGATCACATTGGCCCGCTCCCACGGAACCAGAGCAGGTTCGTCGTCGCTCGCCGGTGGTGGAACCGCCGAGTGCAGGGCCACCAGTGGCAGCACCCGCCCCCGATAGTTCTCAGCCGAACGATACTGCGAAGCCCACGAAGCCGGCCCCTTGCCGGCGCGCTGGAACAGGTCCAGCCACAGCAGCCCCAGCAGTTGGCCGTTGCGGGATACCTCGAACACGCGGATTTCCGGCGCAATCACCGGCACATCATCCAGCTCGGTGAAGCTGAAGCCAAAGCTTTCGCCCGCCGCCCAGAACATGGCGTTCACCACGTTATCCAGCGTCAGGTAGGGCTTGACCGCATCCACGTCCAGCTTGAACTTCTGCTGGCGCAGTTTCTCGGCGTAATACAGCCGGTCCCAGGGTTGGAGTTCGAAATCGCCACCCTTGGCATTGGCCCCTTCCGCATCGGCAATAGTCTGCAACTCTGCGATGTCCCGCCGGGTGATGGGCAGCAGAACCTCCCAGGTGGTTTTGAGAAGCTCCATGGCCCGCTCGGGCGTTCCTATCGCACGGTTCGAAGTCTGGTACGCGGCAAAATTGTCAAAACCCAGCAGTTTCGCCTTCTCGCCCCGCAGTTGGAGGATTTCGGTCATCACCGGGCGGTTGTCATTTTCGCCGGGATTGCCGCCGCGCGTGGACCACAATCGCCATACCTGCTCGCGCAGGCTCCGGTCGTTGGCTTTGGTGAGGAACGGCCAGACGCTGGGACGGGCGATCGGTATGGCCCAGGCTTCGGGCCTGCCACGGGCTTCGGCAGCCGCTTTGGCGGCCGCGATCTCAGCCTCATTCAGGCCCGACAGCCCGGCTTCGCTGGCGATGAGCACCACCAGTGAGCCTTCATCGGCATTGGCATTTTGCCCGAATTTCGTGCTGAGTTCGGCCAGCCTCCCGTTGATGGCGGAAAGCCGGGTTTTGTCCGCATCCGGCAGGTCCGCGCCCTGGGCCCGCAGATGATCGTGCACCACTTCCACCAGGCGGCGGGCCTCGTTGTCAGGTGCCGAACCGGGCAGTCCGGCATGTACCGCCTTCACCCGCTGGAACAGCCGGCTGTTGTGGGCGATTTCATCCTGCAATTCCGGGCCCAGCGGCGCCAGCCGGGCTGCGACCGCGCGGTATTCCTCATCGCTCAGCGTACTGGTGAATACCCGCAGAATCGCCTCGATGCGCCGCAGGGCCAGGCCGCTGGATTCCAGCGCCAGGACGGTGTTTTCAAAGGTGGGCGCTTCCGGGTTTTCAGCAATCGCCGTGATTTCGGCGCGCTTTTCGCGAATGGCCCGCCGGTAGGCAGCTTCAACATTGGCGGGGGTCGCCTTGCCGAACGGCGGCAGTCCGCCGTACTGGCCGCCATGCTGGCCTGGCCATTGCGTCGTCAGCAGCGCGTAAGTGTCGTCGTCGATTTCGACATTTCCGGAAACATCCCGCACCACGCGCAACATGGTTTCGGTGATGAATTCCGGCTTTTCATTGGGAAAATTGTGGCCGGTTCCCTCGGGCGCATAGACGCGCTTTGAATTGTTGGATGCGCGCATGAAGCGCTCACGGGCAGCCGCCAGGAATCGCGCAAAGCGCTCTGCCTCTGGCCCTTTGCCCAGGACGCTTTCGGCGTAGGGCATGGTGGTCGGGTCTTCCCCTCCCGGCGCCACCAGGTACAGCGGCATATCCCCGAGTTCACCGTCAAATACCATCGTGTCCCAGGCGCGCTCCACCAGGCCATGCGCGGACAACTCTTTCAGCGCCGATCCGTTGGCAAAGCTGCTGCCGGCGTGGGTTTCCCGGGCCATTTCAACCGCAAAGGCCTGGCCATCAAAATAGTAGTCGGGCCAGTTACCGGAATCGGGGTTGGCGGCACTTGCGGCTTCCGCGGCAGCAATTGCGGCGGGAGCTTGCGGGGCGCGATAAAAGCCGAATATGCGCCTGATGCCTTCGCGATAGGACTGCAGGTACCAGGAAGACAGGCCTTTCTTGTCGGCGCCGTAAAACAGCACGTCCGGCGGCGTTGGGTCCAGCAGCACCAGCGCGGCTGTCTTCTCCGGATAGCGCCTGGCGATATTGGCGGCCAGCAAACCGCCGAAGGAATGCCCGGTCCAGATGAAGGGGCCCTTCTCGCCGGCCGCTTCCAGCGCCCGCACCACGTCATCCGCTTCGCGGGCGGTGGTCACCGGGAACGGCCCGGTTTCGCTCCAGCCGGTGCCAGGGCGATCCAGCAGGATGGAGCGGACGTCATTGCGCACGTTTTTGTGATGTTCCCACATGCCAAGACCACCGAAATGCGCGCCGGCAAACCAGACGATGGCCGGACCTCCTTCACCATCCGGACCCGGCCCTTCAGCCAATACGTGCATGTTGAAACCACCCACGTCGACGATTTTGCCTGGAGCGGGATAGTCGGCATCAACCTGTGACACCCGCCACAGGTGGCTGACGGCACCGATGGCCAGCACCAGCGAAGCCAGCACCAGAGCGCGGAGCAACCAACGCCACGGCGCGGACGGCCTGCGGCGCAGCAGCACCAAGCTGGCCAGCAGCATGAGCAGCGCCAGCACCAGGCCGCTGTAGTCGCGGCTGAGGAACCCAAGCAGCGCATCCGGCAGGCTATCAAGCAGCATATTGATCATGGTGTTTCCTCTGGCCTTCCAGCCAATCCTGCATCAGGTCATCCAGCACGCCGAGTGTTACCGGGCCTGCGGATATCAGCGCATCGTGAAATTGCCGGATGTCGAATGCGTCACCCAGCCTTCGCTCACAGCGCTCACGCAGTTCGCGTATTTTCAGGTTGCCCGGCTGGTAGGCCAGCGCCTGTCCCGGCAAGGCGATATAGCGGTCCACTTCCGCCGTGATCATGGCCATAGGCACGGATACCCTCTCGGCCATGTAGTCGATCGCCTGCTGTCTCGACCAGTGGTGGTGGTGGATGCCGGTGTCCAGCACCAGTCGCACCGCGCGCCACATTTCCATGTTGAGCCGTCCGAAATTCTCATGCGGCCCGGGATAGAGGCCCATGGGTATGCCCAGTTGTTCACAGTACATGGCCCACCCTTCGATGCAGGCAGTGTATTTCAGCGACCCGTTGCGGCGGAACCGGGGCAGGTGCTCCAGCTCCTGCATGAGCGCGATCTGCATCAAATGCCCGGGCCAGGCTTCGTGCAGGGCCAGGCAGGGATACATGTACACCGGGCACTTTTCCGGCAGGCTGGTCAGCCAGAAAATTCCCGGCGCGGAATTATCCGCCGGGCTGGGCTGGGCATACGCAGGCGGCATGCTCCCGGACAGCGCGGGCGGGATGCTCTGCACCCCGTAGGTGATGCGCGGCATGCGGCCGAAAAAGGCCGGAATCTGGCGATCGATGTTTTTGCACAGCGCCTGCATTTGCTCCAGCATGTGCTCCGCACTGGCGGCCCGGAATGAGGGGTCGGTGGTCAGGTAATCCCTGTACTCGCTTACCCTGCCCGCGAATCCCGCCTGCTCCGCAACGCGCTCGATCTCGCTTTGCAGCCTGGCCACTTCACCCAAGCCAAGTTCGTGCACCTGTTCCGCGCTGAGGTCCAGCGAGGTGTAGTGCCGCACCAGGTGTGCGTAGTACTCAGCGCCCTGAAAGTCATCGCTGCAGGCAATCGATTCGCGCGCGGAATGCATCAGGGTGGTACTGAGAAAGTCTGCATAGTCCGCCAGCGCCGGCTGGATGTCGTTGCCGATCAGGTCCAGCGCCTGCCGGCTGAGTTTCGAAACCGAGGCCTGGTGCATGCACGTGGAACGCCGGAATGGGCCATAAAAAGGCGAGTCCTCCGCCGAATCCACGAGGTTGCTGCGCACCGCTTCAGCTGCGCGTACCAGAACCTGGTGCGGGTAACGAAAACCATGCTCGACTCCCGCCAGCAGGGTTTCCTGCAGCTCAGCGATGAATGTCCTGAAACTGCCCAGCCGCTGCGCATAGAGTTCGGCCGCGTGGACCGTGTTGGCATGGGCCGAATTGGCGAAGTACAGCAGGTTGAAGTCCGGCCCGGCCGGGTACAGAGACGGCCGCAGATGCGCCTTCAAGGCATGCAAGTCGATGATGGTTTGCAGTTCACGCTGCAGCAATCGATACGTGGCAAAATCCCGGGCGCCCAGCCCGGCCGTGGGAAGCTGCAGCAAGTCATCCAGCAGTTCCCGTGCACCCACGCAGCGGCGGTCATGATCCGCGGGCGACTCAAGGAACAGGATGGCGTCATCGGTTTTTTCACCGGCCAGTATGGCTGACAACGGCTGTTCCCGGCAGCTGAACTGCCAGTATCTTTCTGCCAGTTGCGCCAGTGGGTCGATGAGTGCGGACTCATTCACTACAGACTTCCCCAATTCATTGGATTGATGGTTTCATGGTGCATGCGGGTGCCATAACTGCGTTGCCGAAGCGGTTCGCCGCAGCCGCCGCTGCAGGATGTTCTGCCGCCGCTGGTTGATCGGCAGCTTCAGGATGAACGGCACCGTCAGCAGCGTGAGCAGGGCCGGAAGCACCGGAAAGCCCAGCAGCAAACCCAGTGACCCGCGGCTGGTCTGTTCCGCCAGTTGCGGGTCAAAGCCGAACCAGGCCACCACGCTCAAGCCCATGGCAACACCGAGGCCTTCTACGCCCTTTTCCACCATGGTCTGTAATGAGTAGTACGACCCGGCATAGTCGCCTTTGAACTTCCAGCGGCCGTAATCGACGATGTCGGCCAGGATGGCGGCGGGCATTACCACGCCCACCGATGAAACCGCGAACACCAGCAGGAACAGGGTGATCAGCCAGGGCTTGCCGGCTTCGCCCACCGGAATGAGCAGGTGCAGCAGCAGGAAAAAGGCGGAGGCGGTATACGCATAAGCCCAGGTGCGCGCCTTGCCGATACGCTGCGCCAGCCAGTTCCAGGCTGGCATGGCCACGGCTCCGATGGGCGACCCCAGCACGAACAGCAGCGCCAGCGTTGCGCCCAGTTGCAAGTGGCTGTCGACAAAGAAAAACAGCAGGCCAAACGCACAGCCGGTGGCCAGGCCGCCCACCGCAAAGGTCAGCAGGAACAGCAGCAAGGGCTTGTTGCGGATCACCGCCGGCCAGGCGGCACGCAGGCTGATGGTTTCGCGGGCGGCCCGGGTTGCATTGGCAGTCCCGCGCGGCACCAGCCATACCGCCAGCAGGGCGGTGGTGGGCAACGCGATGCTGGCGAGGATGGCCGTGACTTTCAGCGTTTCAGGCGTAAAGTCCGATGTTTCAAATAGGGGCAGGAATGGAATACCGTAAAAGGCAATAAAGCCCAGGTAGCGGGCAAAGGTGCGCCAGGTGGCGATGCGGGTCCGCTCGTTGTAGTCCTCGCTGATTTCCGCCATCCAGGCCCGGTAGGGAATTTCCGATATCGTCCAGCCGAGGTAAGCCAGCAGGAACCAGAACAGGAACGAGCCCGTGGTGACTTCTTCCGGGGGTACGTACAGGAACCAACAGGCCACCACTGCCAGCAGCGAGCCCGCCACCAGCCAGGGTTTGCGCTGTCCCCAGCGGGTGCGGTAGCGGTCCGAAAGGTAGCCGATCAGCGGATCGGTGATGCCATCAAAAATCCGCGAAATCACCAGCACCATGGCAATGGAGGTCAACGGCAAGCCGAAGTGCTTGCCGTAAACACCCTGCAGCACCGTGTTCACCGGCCCATGGATCAGGGCCTGGGAGAAGGCTGGCGCCGCATAGGCCGCCAACACGACGATGGACAATCCGGGTGCCGATGCCGCTGCTACGGTGCGCGACAACGGCCTTGCGGCGCCGGCAGCTGCCATCAACTGGCGCCGTTCAAGTCATCAGTTCCGTGCCCCTCAGTACCTTGCACTGAGTTGCAGGCCGATGGTGAGTGGCCGCAGGCGCGTGGCCGGTCCGGTTGGGCCCAGGGCATAGGGAGCAACCGCTCCGTCTTCATCAAACAGGTTGTCGGCGAACAGGAAAGCGCTCCAGTGGCCGGCTTCCACGCCCGCGCGCAAATCCACCTGGGTGATCGTGTCCGAATCGGTGGCAAAGTTGAGCGTATCGCTGAGCTCGGACGCATATTGCACGCCGCCGTAAACGAAACCACCCAGCGATTCGGTCAAAGGCCAGCGGTAAGTTGAAGCAGCGGACAGGGTGACTTCAGGCACGTTGGGAATGGTATCACCGTCAGAAATGTTGATGCCGGCGACATCCTCGGTGAACTCGGCATCGGTGTAGGCGCCGGTGAAGTTCAGGGTCCAGCCGTCAACCGGGCTCACCGTAAAGCCGGCCTCGAAGCCCTTGGTCACGCCGGTACCGCCGTTGACCAGCGCGCGCACCTGCGGAGTGACCACCACCGGCACCTGCAGGTCCTCCCAGTCGTTATAGAACACGGCCGCCTCGAACTGGGCCCGGCCATCCATGAACAAACCCTTGGTGCCGAATTCATAGCTCCACAGGGTCTCGGGCTCGATACCGGAGGGAATGTCGACACCAAAAAGGGCTGCAAGGCCCAGCGAAAGCGCGGGCTGCGGCTGGCCGGTACGGAAGCCTTCCGCGATATTGGCATAGACATTCCAGTCATCGCTGAAGCGGTACACGGCATTGAAGCGTGGTGAAACATTGTCAAAGGTCTCGTCCACAACACCGGTAAACGAAGGGTCGATGCTCTGGATCAGTTCCAGCGTGGCAGGATCGATTTCCTCGACGTACAGGCGGTCATCCTCGAAATAGCGCAAACCCAGGGTGAAATCGAGCTTGTCATCCAGCAGGGTCCAGGTGCCCTCGCCGAACAAGGCGTAGGAATCACTTTCCAGGTTCAGGTCCTGGGTGATGGCGAACGCCGGCAACAGCGCAACCGTATGCCGGTCCATGGTGCGATAGAACGCTCCAGTGGTCCACTTGAACATGCCATCGCCTGTGGAGGCCAGGCGCAGCTCCTGGCTGAAAATGTCCTGGTCAGTCAGGTCGCTGAATTCAAACAGGCCGGCAATGTAAGTGAGGGAGTCGCCCGAATAGTCCATCCAGGATGACGCGCTCACCAGGTCAAAAGCATCAAAGCGGTAGCGGATGGTGGCGCCGTACAGGTCGTAATCCACGTTGTATTCGGGCGCGGGATCCACGGTGGTCATGTCGTCCAGCGCCAGCGAATCACCGAATGCATCCTCTTCGGTGTGCCAGGCGGACAACACGATATCCAACCGGTCGTTGGGCGCCCAGCGGAACTTGCCGCGGAAGTTGCTGATGTCGCGTTCGTTCTGGTCTTTCTGGCCATTGGCCACATTGTCGATCCAGCCACCATAGCTTTCATCCGAAGCCACCAGCCGCAGGCCTGCTTCATTTTCCTTGAACACCATGTTCAGCATGCCTTTGGCCGCGTAATTGCTGTCGCCGCCGGAGGTGCTGCTGCCGATCAGGTCGCCGCTGGCGGCAAAGCCAGTGAGGTCGGGGTCGTTTGTCAGGATGCGGATGGTTCCACCGAGGGAGCCATCGCCATATAAAGTACCCTGGGGCCCGCGCAGTACCTCGATGCGCTGCAGGTCATACGTGCGCACATCAGGCAGCTGAACATTGCCGACCAGGGTAAAAGGCAGTTCGTCGAGGTAGTAACCGACTACTGCGTTGCCGTAAATGGAATTGATGCCGCGAATCTGGATGTTCTGGGTACCTGACTCACTGTCGATGATGCCGACGCCTGGCGCAGTCTGCAGGAAATCGGACAATTGCGCGGCGCCGGTGTCCTCCAGCATGCCGCTGGTGAAAGCGGTCATGGAAATGGGCACATCCAGCAGGCGCTGGTCGCGTTTCTGGGCGGTCACGATCACTTCCTCCAGCGCGCCGCTTTCTTCGCCGGATTGCTCCGAAGTCTGTGCCAAGGTACCCAGAGGAAAGGCCAGAGCCAGCGTGAACAGGCTGTGCCAGGTGGCCGAGCGAAAACGGGCAATGCTGAACAGATTCATTTTTTGTAACCCCGATGTGGTTAATCCCCAACTTATTCTGGCAATTTGGGATTCAGGTTTATCGGGATGGCGTCACTGTGATTCGGGCGCGCGTCATTCGTTGTTGAAGCTCTGAATAATGCCATCCTGGCATTCTCAGAACACGCCAAACAAAAAATGTGATTTTTGTTTGGCTTCATTTTCAATGACTTGGAATCATTGAAAATGTTGGCACACGGCCCAGGCCGGCTTCTCGGCCGGTTCCCGGCCTCACCTTCTCCCTGTGCCAAAGAATCCCAGGTTTACCCCATTTGTCCTAAGTACCGGTGGAAGGGAGGCACGGACTGGGCTTTACCTCCGAAGGCAGGATACCGAAGCGCTGTTTGAAAACCTTGCTGAAGCTGCCAGCGTCGCGATAGCCGGCTTCATCTGCTATGCGGGTGACCTGCAGGTCCGCTTCCTGCAGCTTGGCGTAGGCCCGTTGCAGGCGCAGCTCGCGGTGGTATTCGCCCACGGTCATGCCGAATACGTGCTTGTAGCCCATGGCCAGCTTGTTGCGGTTCAAGCCCACTTTGCGGGCCAGCAGTTCCAGCGACGGCGGTTTGCGCGCTTCATCCAGGAGCTGCCGGGCCAGGTGCAGGCAGGCCACGTCACGGCGGCTCAGCCGCACCGTGGATGCCACCAGCGGTTGCGGCTGGCGCAGGCGGTCGATGGCCAGGCACACCAGCTCGACGGTTTTGGCCCGCAGGTAAACCGGCCGCACGCTGGGGTGCACCGTGGGCTGCATGATGGCCGAGGCCACGCTGGTCATGTCCTGGGTCATTTCACCGGCAAACCACAAGGTGGCGTCTTCATCGCCCGCCTGGAAGCGCCGCACTTCTACGGGCAGGTCTTCCGATGCCACATGGATTTCCCGCGACAGGAACGAAGGCTTGCAGGCGATGCCCACGGTTTTCCAGTTGGTGCCCACCAGCTCGCGGGTGCCCGCGCCGGAAGACATCGAGGTGGTGAGCAGGAAACTTTGGCCACCCAGGGTGGTGATGCGCCCGTCGGGTGATTCTTCGCGGCTCAAACCATCAAGCCGGAAATGCAGGAACAGCCAGCCGCGGTAATCGAGCTCCCACTGCTGGTCCAGGGCCTGATCGGGAATGTCGTGAAAATCGCAGCGGGTGAGCATCAGGTCTTCGGTCAGGCTGACCACTTCCTGGGTGCCGCCGCCCAGCAACTGTTGCGCTTCCGGACTGTCCGCCGCCACTTCCTGCAAGCCTTTGCCCGGCAGGTAGACCGTCGTATGGCCTCGCGCCGCCGCAGCGGCCTGCGCCTGCAGGTCCTGCATGGTGAGCTTGATGCGTTCCACGGGCGTTTGGCCGGCTCCGGTATGTTCCTGCCCATTGCAGGCAGAGTCATCTTCCAGCCGGAGGGTTGCAAGGTCAAGCCAGGCCTTGCTTGCCACAGTGCTCATTCCAGCAGCTGTCGCCGGCTTATCCCCTCCACACCTGCCGCGCCACGCGGTACCAGTTACCGCCCAGGATGGCTGCAAGGTCGGGGCGCGAGTAACCCATGGCCATCAGGCGGGCCGCCAGGGCCAGGAACGTTTCCGCGGAGGCGAACCGGTTGCTGAAGCTCATGGGGTTGTCGCCGCCAAATGTGCTTTTCATGTTCTTCAGGTAATCAGCCAGTTCCAGCTGGTCAAATACGTAATCGAGGCCCAGGCCCACGTGCTCAGGGCCCACCATCTGCACGACGTGGTCGATGTGCCGGACCATGTCTTCAACCGGATCCCACTCCCCGCCTTCTTCGAAGGGGCCGAGAAAGTCACCCAGGCCGTTGATGCCCACCACGCCGCCGGTGGCGGCGCAGCGACGAATCAGGTCATCCGGAATATTGCGCTGATGCGGGTACACGGCACTGGCATTGCTGTGCGAGAAAATCACCGGGTTATCAGCCACTTCCATCACCTCGCGGGCAGTATCGTGGCCGGTGTGTGAACAGCAGACGATCATGCCCACGCGCTTCATTTCGGCCAGCACGCGGCGACCGTGGGCGGTAAGCCCGCAATCTTCATCCAGGCAACCGCCGCCGGCCGCATTGTTGCGGTTGTAGGCAATCAGCATCCAGCCCACGCCCAGTTCCCGGAACAGCTGCACCAGTCCGTGGTCGCCACCATCCAGCGGCACCATGCCTTCGATGTCAAAAAATACCGCCAGCTTGCCGTCGGCCTTGGCCCGGTCGATGTCGGCAATGCTGTGGGCCAACACATACTGGTCCGCGCGCGCCGCCAACCATTGGCGAAATGAGGCCAGCATGCGGATGTGCGCCTCCAGGTCCTGCGGGCCAAAGCCCACATTCAGCGAGACCACGTGCACGCCGGCCTGGTGCACCTTCTGCAACTGGTCGAGGAAGGAATGGTCATCGGGCCGCAAGGGCATGCAGGCGTGGTTGTCCCAGACCAGGGTTTCCGCGAGCAGGCTCTTGGCATCCTGCAACACACTGTCATCATTCATCAGCAAATTTCCGATCCAGGAATTCCCGCACGCATGGTACGACGGATGAAGGTTCGAGGCCCACAGAATGTCCCTTGCCGGGAATCAGCCGCACTTCCCAGCCCATGTCTTCAAGCTCGGCCTGGCGGGACTGCAGGGTGGATGCATTGCGGACCAACCGGCTGCCCGCCATGACATCACCCTCCGCTCCTGCGAATGCGAGGCGCGGGACTTTGACCGCGCGGGCCGCCTCCTCTTCCGACCAGTTTCCCAGGCTGCGGTAGAAATGCCACCATTGCGCGTACTGCGCCGGTGAACGCAGCACGACCTGCACTTCCGGTGGCGGATTGTCCATTTGTTCCTCAACCGCTGCCAGCACATCACCGTACTGCGCGCCCAGCGGCGGCCAGGCGCCCATCACCAGGCCGGCCAGGCGGTCGGTGCGCAGGCTGAGCTGCAGGCCCACGGCGGCACCCCAGGAATAACCCCAGTAGATGAACCGGTCGAAACCGGCGGCCGTGGCCACCGACAGCACGTCGTTGCAGACACGCTCGATGGTGAGTTGTTCGGGCGGAATAACCGCACTGCGGCCAATGCTGGGGTAATCCAATAACAGAACTCGATAGCGATCGGTCAGCCTGGACAGGAACTCTTTGCGCACCAGGCCGGCTTCGGGCCCAAAAATTTCGCCGTGCGTGGCCATGATCGGAAAACCCAGCAGCAGGGGGATGTCCTCGCCGTGGATTTCGTAGTAAACACCTGATTCTGTGTGTAGCGGCATAGTGGTTTTCTCCTGCTCGCATTGTGCCAGCAGGCGGAGCCTGGCTATCGGGCTGGAGTCACAGTTTGTGGGGTTTGAGTCATCTTCGGTGGATGCCGGACTTGATAGTGCCATCCATCACACCAGTGAGCAGGGCGGGCAAAGTGACCAGACATCTCTTTCGCATTCGCCCATGATACATCGGCAAAATTTCCAGAATAGCCTAAACTTGGGTGAGACTTTCCCTGCGGGAGAGCGCCACCACGAGAAGATGGGTCAAATCGATAATTGACCGCCGCCTTGATGCGGTCGGCGCTCTTGCGTTTTGCCTATTGTTTGCCCTCCGCTCACCTTCCGGCCATGCGCAGGCCGAGGACCTGCTATATACCGCAATCGACCTCGGACCCTGGGGTGGCCCGCGGTTCACGCTGGCGTCCCGGGCCAGCGTCAGCAACCCCGGCCACGTTGCCGCCCGCGGCGTACCCGAGGGATTTCGCTGGGAAGCTGGCTCGGCCACCAACCTCGGCCTGCTCACCAACGGAACCTACAGCGCAGCCCACAGCATCAATGACCACAACCAGATCGCCGGCACCGGCACCATCAATAACAACGCTTTCCTGACGCGTGCATTCCGGTGGCAAAACGGCAGCCTGTTGGACCTCGGTACGCTGACGCCAGACTGCGGCTCCAGCCAGGCCCAGGGCATCAACGACCAAGGCTCCATCGTCGGTGGCTCCTGCGAACAGATCAATCTAAGCAGTCCCAACCGGGCATTCCTGTGGGAAAGCGGCACGATGTACACGCTGGGCACGCTGCCGGTTGGCAATGACCCGACGTCGATCGAAACCGCCAACAGTTTTGCCTATGGAATCAATGATTTGCGACAGATCGTTGGTTCCTCGGACACGGCACCTGCGGTTGAAGGCCCACTGCTCGGGCCTTCGCACGCCTTCCTGTGGTCCAACGGCACCCTGCTGGATCTCGGCACCCTGGGCGGTGAAACCAGCACAGCGCTGGCGATCAATAACCTTGGCCAGATCGTTGGCGTTGCTCTGACCGAGGCCGGCGAACCGCATGCCTTCCTGTGGCAAAACGGCGTCATGGAGGACCTGGGCACCCTGGGCGGCTTCGAGAGCGTTGCCGAGGGCATCAACGACCTCGGCCAGATCGTAGGCTACTCACAGACTGCCGAAGGGCGCTTCCATGCGTTCCTGTATGAAAACGGCGTGATGAAAGACCTCAACAACCTGATCGACAATCCGGGCGATCCGCCATGGGAGTTCGTCCGCGCAACCGGAATCAATAGCCGCGGGGATATCACTGGCCTGGTCGAGAACGGCTCGCGGCGGGTATTTGTCGCCCGCAAATTGTGCCGCGACACGGACGGCAATGGCAACGCGGACAATGACGGCGACGCGCTGTGCGACAACTGGGAAACCGACGGGATTGACGTCAACGGCGACGGCATCATCGATCTGCAGCTTTATGACGTGAACAAGAATGGAGTCATCGAGCCGGGTGAGGACGCCGATCCCAACCACAAGGATATGTACGTTGAAATCGACTGGATGGCGCTGCACCCGCCTTTGCTGCAACCGCTGCAACAGGTGGTGAATGTCTTTGCCGCGGCGCCGGTGCCGAATCCCGACGGTACCACCGGTATACGGCTGCACCTTGTGGTGGATGAACAAGCTGCGCTACACAGCGACCTGATCGACTTTGACATTCCTCCCGGCCCCACCCTGCCGCATTTCAATGAAATCAAGGACGAACGCTTCGGCACCGCTGCCGAACGCAGCTCGCTGTTTGCCGAACAGCGCCTCGCCGCCAAGCGGCTGGCTTTCCGCTACGTGCTCTATGCGCACAACCACTCTGCTCTTCCCGGCAGCAGCGGGATGGCGGAAGTGCCGGGCAACGATATGATAATGACCCTGGGCGAATGGGCCATGATCGACGGGCACAAGCAGGGTAATGTCGACCAGCAGGCAGGCACTTTCCTGCATGAGTTCGGCCACATGCTCAACCTCCGTCACGGCGGCAGCGATGACTTCAACTGCAAACCCAACTATCTCAGCGTGATGAGCTACAGTCGCCAGATGACGGGAGCTCCCCTGCTCGGGCGACAGCTTGACCTGTCGCGCCAAGCCCTGCCGGCTTTGGACGAAAATGCCGGGCTCAGCGAACCTGCCGGAATCGGTGGTCCGCCGGGCTACCAGACTTCGTTTGGCCCCGAACCTCTGATCATCGTTCCAGCCAACCAGCCCATCAATTGGAACCGGGATGCCGACTCCGTTGACGTGGGAATTTCCGCCGATATCAACAAGCTCACTACCGAGGGTTGTAAGGGCCTTGGCACCCTGCTGGTCAGCCATGACGACTGGGCCAACATCCAGTACGACTTTCGCTCGTCCTCCGACTTTGCCGATGGTGTGCATGCAACGCTGGAAGATGAAGACCCGGACATGAGCCTGGACGAGGCCCTGGAAATGAGCTGGGATTACGATGGAGACAGCGTTACGAACCTGCTCGACAATTGCATGCTGGTTGCGAATCCAGGCCAGGCGGATGCAGATGAAGACGGCTTCGGAGATGACTGTGATGAATGCCCGGCTGGTGCCTGCCCGGCCGAACTGATATTCGAAGACGGTTTTGAGTGAGTGCTGGATTCCGCATCAAGCCCGGGATGACGATCGGGCAACTCACCCCGGCAACTTCTGGATACGGAAATTGGACACCTGGAACTGGTAACCGGCTTCCAGCACCAGCAAAGCCGCCACATCGCATTCATCCGATTCGGGCTTGAATTGCAGCAGCAGGTCTACATAGCACTCGAACCGCGCCGACAGTGTTTCATTCAGCGTATCTGCTGCGCGGCTGGCGGGTTAAGGTTTTCCAGCCCCAGCACCATGGGCACGCCCAACTCGGATCCATCATAACTGGCCCAGTACTGCAGCTGTTGCCGCAGGCTTGCAGCATCACCTTCGTCTTCGGCAGCGCAGGCATGCGGATGGGCCTGCACGCTCACGCCACGGCCCAACAAGCCCAAAGCCAGGGCAGTATTGATCATCATTTCCAGCAGTTCACGCCGTTGCACGCAACCTCTCCCGAATCCTCAGGCGATCCTGAGCTGCCACAGTGACAGCAAAGCCAGGTAGAACCTGCGCCAACCCCCCAGGCGCTCGCGTTCCTGCTGGCGCGCAGCGCGGCGCAAATAGGCCTCCACAAAACCATCAGCCAGGGCATCGTCCAGGCTGTGGTGTTCAATGACCAGCGCCAAGTCGAACCAGGGATCGCCCAGGCCAGCGTATTCCCAGTCGATGAACTTCAACCCGTCACTGCCTTCCAGGATGTTTGCGGCCACCAGGTCGTTGTGGCAGAGGCATTCGCGGTGGGGTGTGTAGCGCAATTCCGCCAACAGCAGGTTCGCTGCATCCGCGATTTCCCGCGCTTCGTTCGTGCCCAGCTGCAGCGCATACCTCCTGGCCGCCATGCCCGGCTCATAGAGGTTGCCCACCGCCGGCAAGGCATGCAGGTCGCGCATGCGGCTGGCCAGCTGTTCCAGCTTTCGCGCATCCTGCAAATCGACTTCATTCCAGGCCCGGCCGGGCAGGTAGCGACGCAGGGTGATGCCATTGTCCGCGTCGTAGTGCAAAGGTTCGGCACCCAGGCCGGCAAGGAACACGGATTCGGAAACATCGTGTTCGGCATCCCTGTCCAGCCCCAACTCGCGGGCCAAAGGCTTGTCCAGGCGAAGCACACACATTTCCTGGCCACGGTGGACCAGGTAGGAAGTATTGGTTGGCCCGTCTGAAAGCTTGCTGACGACCGAGTCAGCAGCAAGGCCCGGCATCAGCACCAGTGCCCGTTTGAGACTCATGTACCGGCTACCTCGATTTTGTTACCCGGTCTTTCCGTGTCCGGCCGGTTCATGCTGGCGCGCCAGGAACGGTACCCCAGCACAATCAGCACCAGGTAGAAAACGAACAACAGGGCTGTCAACAAGAGGCCACGGCTGAGGTACAGGCCAACAGAAACGGCATCGATGACAAACCAGTAAACCCAGTTTTCCAGTACCTTACGCGCCACCATGAACGTGGCGATCACGGCGCCAAAGGTGGTGAACGAATCCACATGCGGCATGGCGGCATCACTGTATTCGGTGAGCAGATGACCGCTCACAAATACCAGCAACAGCACGGAACCTATGGCAAACACGTGGTAAAGCAACGGCCAGGTGGTGACCTGCAACTCCTGCTGTTGCTCTCCATGCCGCCGCCACTGGTACCAGCCATAGGCGGCCATCGCCAGGTAGAACAGCTGCAAAACCGATTCCATGTACAGCCTGGCTTCAAACATGATGAACAGGTAGATCAGCGTGCTGATGGCGGCCGCCGCCCAGCACCAGATGTTCTGGCGAATGGCCAGCACCAGGTAGGTGATGGCCAGTATCACGGCGATGGCTTCCCAGGCCAGCATTCAGCCTTCCCGTTCGCCCGGAGCGATATCGAGTTTGGGCGATGCGCCTATGTCCAGACCGGTGTTCAGGTACTTGACGGTAAACACCACGCGCCGCTCCGCGGCCATCGCATGGCGCATGCAAACATCGATGGCTCGGGTCACCGCGTCAAAGTCTCCCCGCACCTGCGTGGCCAACTGGTTGGTGACGATTTCGATTCCGGGTTGCGCGCGCAAATCCATGATGAAGTCGATGATGGGTGGCTTGTAGTTGGCATCCAGCGGATACATGCTCAACTCGGCGGTAATTTCCATGGTTCTGCCTTTGCTTCTGCTCAGTAGTGTATTTCCAGTGAGACGCCAAACAGCGCCGGGTCCGCAAACTTGGTGTACAGGGTGTTTTCAAAAGCTGGCGGTTCATTGCCAAAGTAAAACCCGCGCTGGGCGTAGTCTTCATCAAAAATATTACGCCCCCAGGCGGACAATTCCCAATTCCGCCACTGTTTACCGATGCGCATATTCACCAGACGGTAACTGTTTGAGCGCTGGTTGTGGCTGATGTCGAAATAGAATGCGTCGCTGGCATTGAAATCCAGCCGGGCGAACCAGCCCTGCGCCGAATGCCAGCTGGCACCCAGGTTCAGGTTCCACGAGGGCGCATGAGCCAGGTCGCGGTTGATCGCGGCGGGACTGATGGCTGCCGTGGTTGGCGTATTGCGGATCGTGGAATCCAGCAATCCCACTGCCGCGTGCATCTGCCAGGCTTCGTTCACCTGCCAGGCCAGGCTGGCCTCCAGGCCCTGTACCGTCGCGGCGCCGTTGTAGGTGACAAACACAAAACTGTTGGGGTCGAACTCCACCTGCTGGCTGGACTGGCTGAGTTGCGCATCATCCCGATCCATGTAAAACAACGCCAGCTCGCTCTCCACCCTGCCCTCCAGCCACAGTCCTTTCAGGCCGATCTCATAGTTCCACAGGGTTTCGGCCTGGTAGGGAATGAACTCCGGCCCGAGAACCGCAACGCCCTGCAGCGCCGCCAGCGAGGGGTTGAAGCCACCGGCCTTGAAGCCCCGGGCGATTTTTGCGTAAGCCCGTGTACCGTTGTTGAACTCGTAAGCCAGCGCCACATGCCCGCCCCACAAGTCATCGTCCGGGCTGCAGTCGAACTGGCTGCAACTGGTACCTCCGGGCGGTTGGCCGGGATAATTGATGTCCGCCCACTGGTCGCGATACTCGGCTGACCAGTGTTCAAGGCGCATTCCGAACTCCAGGCTCCAGGCTTCGCTGAGCTGAGCATCCAGGCTGCCGAACAGCGCCCAGGTGTCTGCCCGGTAGGCGCTGCCAAGCTGGCGGTTGGTGAGGCATGGCGCACAGAAATTTTCCGCGCTGCTGTCGTCATAGATGCCGGTGGAGGAAATCTGGTTGTCTTCCTCCAGGCGCTGCCAGAACACACCCAGCACCCAGTCGGTGCTGTCGCTGAACCAGCGTCCATCCTCACTGGAAAGCAGGCGGAATTCCTGGTTCAGGGAGCTGCGCTGGCGCGGGTTGCGGTACTGGTAGTCATAAATATAACCACCATAACTCTGCCAGAAATCCGGATTGCCCCAATCGCCGTCGTAGCTGAAGAAGATATCGCTGTCGGCATAGCTGCTGATGGATGCAAACTCCACGGCGCGATTCAGCCTGCCGGTAACACGCAGCGACGCGGCGCTGGTCTGCTGCTCATCCTTGCCGGGGTGATCCGATTGCAGCACATCACCATTGAGCACTGTCCAGCCGTCGTAACCGTTGTCCGAATCCATGTACAGGCCGGTCAGCAGGGCTGACCACTCCTCGCTGATATCCCAGTTGAGCTTGGCGCGTGCCGCCAGTTCATCGCGTCCGTTGGTATCATCGCGCCCCAGGTAGGGGTTATCGCGAAATCCGTCCTGTTGCAGTTTTCCCAGCGAAACATGCCCCTGGACCGTTTCAGCCAGGGCCCCACCCGCAGCGGCAGCGATCTTGAACAGCCCATCACCCCCGGCGGTGAATTCGGCATCGACGCGTGGTTCTTCGCCGGGATCGGTGCTGCGCATGTACACAACACCCGCCAGGGCACTGGCGCCATAGCGGGCGCTTTGCGGCCCGCGCAGCACTTCCACCTGGGCGATATCAAACAGGCTGGCCACGCCGCCGATGCCCGACAGGTCAATGTCATCGATGTAAAAACCCACCGAAGGATTCGGCGCGCCTTCGTACTGCTCGCGCTCGCCAATACCGCGCAGCTGGAAGTATCGCGCACGCGATGCCTCGCCCGAGTAGTTCATGTTGGGGACCAGCGGCACCAGTTCCTCGAAGTTGGCCAGGGTCGCACGTTCGATGGTTGCCTGGTCCAGCACGGTAATGCTGCCGTCGGTTTCCAGCGGCGTGGCCAGGCGGTAACCGGACACTACGATTTCTTCCAGCAGCTTGTCCGATTCTTCCTGGGCAGCAAGGCTCGAAGACAGGAGTGCCAAAAGGAACGGCAGCATGACTGCCAGCTGGTACTTCAGTTTGAAGGTCATCATCGGATCCTCGTTGTGTTCGGGGACCGGTTGATGGCGAAGGGATCAGGGGAGCTCTTGCGGGCGTTCGTCCTCTTCCTACGCCGGTACTAACCGGATCAGGTTCGAAGGGTTCCTGCTCGCGCAGATCTCAGGCCCATCATGGGCCACCCCCAGGGAACGGCGCTATGCTAACGTATGCGGCAATGCAATGGAACCGCCCGGCAAACGGATAACAACAACCCTTCATGGAAATCCTGCAGCTCCTGATCAGTGGCATTTCACAAGGTTGTGTCTACGGCCTGATCGCGCTGGGATTCGTGCTGATCTACAAGGCCACGGAGATGGTCAACTTCGCGCAGGGCGACATGCTGATGCTGGGCGCCTACTTCGCCTACACCTTCGTCAACATCCTCGGCTTTCCATTCCTCTGGGGCGCGGTGCTCACGGTCATCGTCATGGCGGTGATCGGCGCCCTGCTGGAGCGGGTGGTGATGCGCCCCATGATCGGCGAGCCGCCGTTCGCGGCGTTGATGATCACCATCGGCCTGGGCTTCATCATCCGCGCCATCGCCGGCGCGGTCTGGGGCAACGAGACGCGGGTGCTGGAGACGCCGCTGGCCGGGGGTGTATTGCGGCTGGGTGATCTGTCGCTTGGCTTTGAGAACCTGGCCATCATCGTGATAACCGCCGGGCTTTGCATTGCCCTGTTCGCCTTTTTCCGCTTCAGCCGCCTTGGCATCGCCATGCAGGCCACCTCACAGAACCAGCTGGCGGCCTTCTACTGCGGTGTTCCGGTGAAGCGCATTTTTTCCCTGGTGTGGGCCATGTCCGCCGCCATCGCGGCGTTTGCCGGGCTGCTGGTTGCGCCGGTCTCTCTCATCGACCCGCAGATGGGCTTCATCGGCATCAAGGCCTTTGCCGCCGCCATCGTGGGGGGTTTTGGCAGCCTGCAGGGCGCCATGGTGGGTGGCCTTCTGATCGGCATCGTCGAGCAGTTCGCCGGCCTGTACCTGCCCACCGGCTTTGCCGACACCAGCGCCTACGTCATCCTGTTGCTGATGCTGGTGCTGCGACCCGGCGGTATCTTTCAAACCATGCAGCGCAAGAAAGTCTGATGCGCTTCCTGTTCAAGACTTCCTACAACGATGATATCCGGCTGTTCAGCCATTCCGGCGAGCGCTTCTGGTATGCCTTGCTGGCGATAGCGCTGCTGGCCATTCCCTGGCTGCTGGATACTTTCTACCTGGGCGAGATCACCCTGATCTTCATCTGGGCCATCGCCGGCATCGGGCTGATGCTGCTGGTGGGCTACACCGGCCAGGTCAGCCTCGGCCATGCCGCCTTCCTGGCCATCGGCGCCTATGCTTATGCCTGGCTGCTGGCGCGTGGCTGGCCATTCCCGCTGGCGTTGTTCACGGCCAGCCTGGTTTCAGCCTCGATGGGAGTGATAATCGGATTGCCGAGCCTGCGCATGACCGGCATCTACCTGGCCATCGCCACCCTGGCGTTTGCCGCCATCATCGAGCAGATCATCGTGCACTGGACCTCGGTGACCGGCGGCTTTCGTGGCATGGTGGTTCCAGCCGCCAGACTGTTCGGCATCGATTTCAGCAGCGGCGTGGCGTTCTACTTCGTCTGCCTGGTGCTGCTGGTGCTCAGCCTGCTGGCGGTTCTCAACCTGCTGCGCAGCCCCACCGGTCGCAGCATGACGGCGGTGCGCGATTCGGAGATTTCCGCGCAGGGCATGGGCGTCAACCTGGCGCGCACCAAAACCACCGTGTTTGCGCTGTCGGCCGGCTTCACCGGCCTGGCCGGCGGCCTGTTGGCGCACCACCTGGGCTACCTGGCGCCGGATGCCTTCACCCTGCTGATCTCCATCCAGCTGTTGCTGATGGTGGTGGTGGGCGGGCTGGGCTCGCTGCACGGTGTGATCTATGGCGCGATCTTCATCGGCCTGCTGCCGCAGGGCATCGCGCTGCTGCGCGACTCCCTGCCCCGAGCCATCGCCGAAACACCCGGCCTCGAGCCAGGGATTTTCGGCCTGATCCTGGCGCTGGTGCTGATCTATGAACCGCTCGGCATCTATGGCCGCTGGTGCAAGGTGCGGCATTATTTCACGCAGTTCCCGCTGTACCGCAAAGCCACCTTCAAGCGGCAGAAGCGCTATTTGCGTACCGAGCGCATGCGATGAGCGCCTCCTTTCGAGCGGAAAAACTGAGCCTGGGATTCGGCGGCGTGCTGGCCGTGCAGGACGTGTCGTTCGAAGTGCAACCGGGCGAGGTGTTCAGCATCATCGGCCCCAATGGCGCCGGCAAGACCACCATCCTCAACCTGATCAGCCGCCTCTACGATGTGCAGGGCGGTGGCCGCATGTGGTTCGACGGCATGGACATCACCCGCATCGCACCGCACGAAGTCGCGCGCCGCGGGATCGCGCGGACCTTCCAGAACACCGAGCTGTTCGAGCATGAAACGGTGCTCAAGAACCTGCTGATCGGCCGCCATGTGCACCGCCGAACGAATTTGCTGGCCGAACTGCTGTTCACCCCGGCAGTCCGGCGCCAGGAAATCGCCTTCCGGCGCCGGGTCGAAGACGTCATCGACCTGCTCGACCTGCAGCATTACCGCCACCAGGAGATCGGCAGCCTGCCCTACGGCGTGCGCAAAATGGTGGAAGTGGCGCGGGCCCTGTGCATCGAACCACGGCTGCTGTTGCTGGATGAACCTTCCTCCGGCCTCAACCCGGAAGAAACCGAGTCGGTTTCGTTCTGGATCGAGGACATCAACAAGGACTTTGGCGCCACCATCATCATGGTGGAACACGACATGAACCTGGTGGCTACGGTTTCCAGCCGGGTGATGGCCATGGCGGATGGCGGCGTGCTCACCATCGGCGCGCCGGCCGAAGTGCAGGCCCACCCCGACGTGCTGCACGCCTACCTGGGGAACTGACGTGGCGGCCATCCTGGAACTGCGCAACCTCGAAGCCAGCTACGGCCAGGTGATGGCGATACGCGGCGTCAGCATGGAAGTGCGCGAAGGCCAGGTAGTCAGCCTGCTCGGCGCCAACGGCGCGGGCAAGACCACGGTGCTCAAAACCATCAGTGGCGCGCTGGACCCGCAGAAAGGCCAGGTATTGCTGGATGGCAAGTCCATCGTGGGCCGCGACCCCGATGCCGTGGCGCGGCTGGGCATTGCCCACGTGCCTGAAGGACGCGAGATTTTTCCCTTCCTGACGGTGGAGGAAAACCTGCGTGTCGGCGCCTTCAGCCGCCGCGACCGCGGCATCGCCACCGACCTGGAGAAGGTTTACGGCCTGTTCCCGGTGCTGCGCGAAACCCGCAACAAACAGGGCGGTTACCTGTCCGGCGGGCAGCAGCAGATGCTGGCCATAGGGCGGGGCCTGATGCTGCGGCCGCGCATCATGCTGCTGGATGAGCCCTCGCTGGGGCTGTCGCCACGGCTGGCCGCCGAAATCGGCCAGATCGTCGGCCGCCTGAATTCCGAACAGGGCGTTACCGTGCTGCTGGTGGAACAGAACGCCAGGATGGCGCTGGCCATTGCGCACTATGGTTATGTGATGGAACTCGGCCGGGTGGTGATGGAAGACACCACCGCTCGCCTGCGCGAGGCCACCGACATCAAGGAGTTCTACCTCGGCATGAAAGACCAGGGCGTGCGCGGGCGGCGGCGCTGGAAGCAGAGGAAGACGTGGCGCTGACGGAGACTCCGGTGGTGCAAGTGGACGGTTGCGACACCGTGCCGCAGCTGTTCCTGCAGCGCGTGCGCCAGCACCCCGACAAGGTGGCGCTGCGCCAGATGGATTTTGGTATCTGGAATGAGCACACCTGGCGTGACTGGGAAGAACAGGCGCGGCTGATTGGGCTGGGCCTCAAAGCCCTGGGAATGCAGCGCGGCGATGTCTGTTCCATCGCGGCCGAAATCTGCCAGGAGTGGATGTTCGCCGACCTCGGCGTGCTGTGCGCCGGCGGCATCGTCAATGGCGTCTACCCGACGGATGCTCCAGAGCAAGTCGAGTACCTGGTCAACGACAGCGGCACGCGCTTCTACTTCGCCGAGGATGAAGAGCAACTGGACAAGGTGCTGGAAGTGCGCAAGAACACGCCCACGCTTTCCAAAGTCATCATCTTCGACATGAAGGGCTTGCGCGCGCTGGACGACCCGCAATGCCTGAGCCTGAAGCAGTTGCAGGAGCGCGGCCGCCAGTATGAAGCGGAACATCCCGAGGCCTGGCAGCAGGAGGTCATGGCGGCCCAGGCGGAAGACATTGCCATTTTCACCTACACCTCGGGAACCACCGGCAAGTCCAAGGGCGCCATCATCAGCCACCGCAACATCCTGTTCCAGGCCGGCGTCATCCAGCATGCGCTCGGTATGACGGACCGGGACGAGCAACTCGGTTTCCTGCCACTGGCGCACGTGGCGGGCCGCATGTTCTATACCTTCTGCGGCATCCGCGCCGGCAGCACGGTAAACGTCGTCGAGAACCTCGAGACCACGCTGGAAAACCAGCAGCAGGTTGGGCCTACCCTGCACTTCGCGGTGCCCAGGGTGTGGGAGAAGCAGTATTCGCTGGTGACCATCCAGCTGAAGGAAGGCACCGCGCTGGGGCGCGCCGCCTACTCAGCTGCTATTGAGATCGGCCGCCGGGCAGCCGGGTATCGCCAGCGGGGTGAACGCCTGCCACCCTGGCTGTGGCTGCCTCGGTTCCTGTCCGACTGGCTGGTGCTGCGCAACATCCGCCGGCTGCTCGGCATCGACCGCGCCCGCTGCCTGGCCACGGGCGCCGCGCCCATTGCACCGGAACTGATCGACTGGTTCTGGGCGCTGGGGCGGCCCATGTACGAGGTCTACGGGCAAACCGAATGCAGCGGGCTGGCCACCTCGAACATGCCAGGCGCCACGCGTATCGGCAGCGTGGGCCGGGCCATCGAAGGCGTTGAGGTGAGCCTGTCAGCCGAAGGGGAAATACTGATCCGCGGCCCGGGCGTGATTCGCGGTTACTGGAACCTGCCGGAAAAATCCGCCGCCACCCTGCGCGATGGCTGGCTGCATACCGGCGATGTCGGCCGCATCGACGAAGACGGTTTCGTTTACATCCTCGACCGCCTGGGCGACCTCATCATCACCGCCGGCGGCAAGAACATTACCCCCAGTGAAATCGAGAACCAGCTGAAGTTTTCGCCCTTCGTGTCCGACGCCGTGGTGATCGGCGACAAGCGGCCCTACCTCACCTGCCTGGTGATGATCGACCACGAAAACGTCACCCGTTTCGCGCAGGAAAACGATGTGCCCTTCACCAACTACGTCAGCCTGTGCCATGCACGCGAGGTGCAGGACCTGATTGGCGAAGAGATTGAAAAAGTGAACAGCCACTTTGCCCGCGTGGAGTCGATCCGCAAGTTCCGCCTGATCGACCAGCTGCTCGATCCCGAGGATGAAGAATTGACGCCGACCATGAAGCTGAAGCGGAAAGTCGTCAACCAGAAATATATTGACCTGATCGAAACGATGTATCAGGGTTAGTGTCAGGGAAGCTCTGATTAATTCGTCCCTGAATTATCAGAGCACGCAAAACAAAAA